>WGMZ01000039.1 GCA_016124735.1 Bacteroidota bacterium | reverse complement strand
TTGAACAAGTGCATGGAATTTAACACCAAACCTACTAAAACCGTGCATTTATGAGTATAACTAAAGATATATTATCCACATAATATAGTTGATTATCAATATTTTATACAATGAAAGTAGAAAATCAGCAGACCCTAATTAATCAGCTGGCCGGTGGCATATATATTCAGGATTGATTGGTTGTTTCCTATCAGTTGGAGAGTCCCGTACACATAGAATACCCCTGTTATGATCAAATCTTTACTGGACTGCACACTCATAGAACAGCCGGAGTCGAGATAAACGGTTCCTCGGGCAGTAATATTGGTATTGGTGGAGCAGCTTTTGGCGATGTGCCAGGTATGCAGTGTATCGAGTACTGTTCCTGAGTTGAGGTAGGCATTTCGCGTGCTGTCGAACCAATTGGCGATGTTGTTCAGTTGATCTGCTTTATTGGTATTGGAAGGGTTGACGCCAATAAAGTAATACGTATTTCCGAAAGAAGATTTGGAAAGTCCCAGAGTCGTAATAAGAACAAACAGGATAAGAGTGCGATTTGGCATGGTTTAAATTTTTCATCTCCTTATCCAGAACCAGCCCTAAAGCGAAAATTCAGTGAACTCTTATTTGAGCTGCCGAATACTTATATGAATGGAGGCTTTTCTCTGTTGTGGATTAAGTTTATTTAATGAATAATCCCAAAAATAGAAATATGTTTAAAAAATGGAACTGTTATTATTTCGGGAAAAGCGAATTAATTCTAATCTATTGTTGAATTTTGTGCTTTCTGATGAATATCTGTTGGTGTTTTCCTGCAGAGTTTGCAGAGGTGAATTGGGCCGATTTTTTTATGGAAGAAGAATTGATTTTCAATTTCAATTCTTTGAACTAACTTTGCGCCCTTGTTCAAAAAAAGCAAAGATGAAGGCTTTTGAAGAGGATGGTATAGATTTGCTTAAGCTGGATCAGGGAATAAATCATCTGAACTGGCACCTCGACACTGGTTTTTTCTCGGCTTTTGGAGGCAGCCTGATTGAAAAAGGCAAGATAGACGCGGAACTTTCTTTGGAAAGAGCCGATCGTCTTTTTCGGGGAGTATTGCAGATAAAGGGCGAGGTAATCTCCACCTGCGATAATTGCCTGGAAGAAATACCAATTTCAATTGGTCGTTCTTTGGAATTTGTAGTCAAACTAGCGGATATTCCGACAGAAGACGATATAGACCGGGAAATATATTATGTGGTCAATAGTGACCCCAGATTCTATATCTCCCAACATATATACGACTTGGTGCACATGGCTTTGCCATTGCGCAAAACCTGTGAGAATCCAGGCAACACAAATTATTGCAATAAAACGGTGTTGGAAAAGTTGAATACGGAAGACAATGAACAAAGTGAGGGCGGAGATACCGATCCTCGCTGGGATAAATTAAAAGACTTGTTTAATTAGAATAAAATGGCACATCCTAAGAGAAAAATCTCGAAAACCAGAAGAGACAAGAGAAGAACACACCACAAATTGGGTGAAAAAGCCTTGTTCGTTGACCCGAACACCGGCGACATTTCTCAGTACCACAGGGTGAACCTTGAAACCGGCATGTACAAAGGGATCAAGGTAATGAAAGGTACCAACGAAGAATAAACCTACCCCATGCGGATAGGATTAGATATGATGGGAGGGGACTTTGCTCCCCTTGAGGCGCTTCGCGGCTGTGAACTGGCGCGCAAGAGCATGGAGGGAATAACCCTCGTGATGTTTGGCGATAAAGGTGTACTGGCCGAGATTGCAGAGGAAGAAGGAATCGATCTCTCGAATTTTGAGTTGATTCATTGTCCGGAGGTAATTGGTATGGGAGAACACCCAACCAAAGCGCTTGCCCAGAAAAAAGAATCAAGCATTGCAGTTGGATTTCATCTGTTGAAAGAACAAAAGATAGACGCCTTCATTGGAGCGGGTAATACCGGAGCCATGATGGTGGGGTCTATGTTCAGCGTTAAACAGGTGGAAGGCGTTTTTCGTCCTGCTATCACATCCGTACTCCCTAAAATCAGCGGCAATATCGGAATCCTGTTGGATGTCGGTGCCAACGCGGATTGCAGACCGGATGTACTGTATCAGTTTGCCGTTCTGGGTTCGCAATTCTGTAAATACGTTTACAAGATTGATAATCCACGTGTCGGTTTACTGAACATTGGGGAAGAAAGAGAAAAAGGAAACCTGGTTACCCAGGCTGCCCATAACCTGATGGCGGAAACAAACGATTTTAATTTTATTGGTAACGTAGAAGGTCGCGACCTCTTCCTCGACAATGTGGATGTGGTGGTTAGCGATGGCTTTACCGGAAATATCGTATTGAAGGCCTGTGAATCCATGTATTATCTGCTGATGAAAAGAGGGGTGAAAGATGAATTCCTCGATCGCTTTAATTACGAAAGCTATGGAGGCACTCCGATATTAGGAGTAAATGCCCCGGTAATTATAGGGCATGGTATATCCAAAGCAGTTAGCTTTGAAAGTATGATTCGCCTGGCCAAAGAAACGGTCGAATCAGGTTTAATTGATAAAATTAAATCATCCTTTTAAATTGGCCGAAAACGTATCCATGAATAAAATTCGCGCAGCCATTACGGCAGTAGGCGGTTATGTACCACCAGATGTACTGACCAATGCCGACCTCGAAAAAATGGTCGATACCACCGACGAGTGGATTACCACGCGTACCGGTATCAAGGAACGCCATATCCTGAAGGGAGAAGGCAAAGGAGTCACTGAGATGATGTATCACGCAGTTTCTCAGATGCTGGAAAAAAACAATATCGACCCACTGGAAATAGATTTTATTCTTTGCTCTACCATTACCGGCGATATGATCTTCCCGGCCTCGGCCAATATTCTCGCAGATAAAATTGGAGCGAAAAACGCCTGGGGTTTCGACCTGGCAGCGGCCTGCTCCGGTTTCCTGTACGGATTGGAAGTGGCTTCAAAAATGGTGGAGTCGGGCAAGTACAAAAAAGTGCTTTTGGTTGGTGGCGATAAAATGTCATCTATTATTGATTATACCGATAGAAATACCTGTATCATATTTGGTGATGGGGTCGGTTGCGTCATGCTGGAACCCAATGAAGAGGGATACGGTGTGCAAGACTCAATCCTGCATTCAGATGGTTCCGGTCGACTTTACCTCCATCAAAAAGCCGGAGGTTCCATGAAACCGCCTACGCACGAGACCATTGATGCGCGGGAGCATTATGTGTATCAGGAAGGTAAAACCGTATTCAAGTTTGCCGTAACCAAAATGGCCGATGTAACCCATAATGTGCTCTCCAGAAACTACATGACTGGCGACGATGTGGATTGGTTGGTAGCGCACCAGGCAAACCTGCGTATTATCGATGCTACCGCGCAGCGTATCAATCTTCCGGAAGACAAAGTATTGGTCAATATTGACCGTTATGGAAATACCACCAACGGAACATTGCCTTTGCTCCTTTCTGATTTTGAATCTAAATTTAAAAAAGGCGATAACCTGTTGCTTTCTACTTTTGGTGGAGGGTTTACCTGGGGTTCCATCTGGCTCAAATGGGCCTATGACCCCAAATAGTCGTTTCCCATTTAGAAAGAATTTTTACCTTTGATTTTTCCCGATTTCATCGGGCCAACCTTGAAACAATATGGACTTAAAGGAAATACAAACATTGATTAAGTTCGTCTCCGAGAGCGGAGTGGACGAAGTGGATATTGAAAAGAAAGATTTCAAAATATCCATCCGTAAAGCAGCGCCCATTGTACAGGCCGCTCCTCAGCAAGTTGTACAGGCCACTATTCCGGCAGCTGTTCAGCAGGCTCCTGTTGCCAAAGCATCTGAGGCAGAAGCCGTTGCAGCACCTGTAGCTTCTGCAGATGACAAGCTGATTACCATCAAATCGCCTATGATTGGTACTTTCTACCGTTCATCTTCTCCAGACAAACCGCCCTTTGCCAATGTAGGGGACGAAATTTCTGCAGGTTCAGTTGTTTGTATCGTAGAAGCTATGAAACTTTTCAATGAGATTGAATCAGAAGTATCTGGTAAAATTGTGAAAGTTTTGGTCGACAACGCCACTCCGGTTGAGTATGACCAGCCATTGTTCCTGGTGGAGCCAAACTAATTGGCCTCCGCCCTGTTTTACCTAAACAATTCGCATGTTTAAGAAAATTTTAATTGCCAACCGTGGTGAAATCGCATTGCGTGTTATCCGCACCTGTAAGGAGATGGGGATTCAAACCGTTGCGGTTTATTCTACGGCAGATAAGGAAAGCCTTCACGTAAAATTTGCGGATGAAGCGGTATGTATCGGACCACCACCTAGTCCGCAGTCGTATCTCAACATGGCGAACATCATCGCGGCCGCTGAGATTACCAATGCGGATGCAATTCACCCGGGATATGGCTTCCTTTCAGAGAATGCCAAATTCTCCAAAGTGTGTCGCGATCATGGGATCAAATTCATAGGAGCTTCTCCTGAGATGATCAACTCAATGGGCGACAAGTCCAACGCAAAAGATACCATGAAAAAGGCTGGTGTGCCGACCATTCCTGGTTCCGACGGACTGCTGAAGGATGCGGCAGAAGGGCGTGAATTGGCGAAGAAAATCAAGTACCCGGTAATCATCAAGGCAACAGCCGGTGGTGGTGGTCGCGGTATGCGAATCATCTGGAAAGATGAAGAATTTGAATCGGCATGGGATTCCGCACGTCAGGAGGCACAAGCGGCCTTCGGAAACGACGGCATCTACATGGAGAAATACATCGAGGAACCCCGCCATATTGAAATCCAGATTGCCGGCGATCAATATGGAAAAGTGGTGCACCTTTCAGAACGCGATTGCTCTATCCAGCGCCGTCACCAGAAATTGGTAGAAGAGGCGCCATCTCCGTTTGTTACCGAAGAACTTCGGGAGAAAATGGGCGAAGCAGCTGTGGCTGCTGGAGAATCCATCTCTTATGAAGGGGTAGGTACTGTAGAGTTTCTCGTAGACAAGCACCGTAACTTCTATTTTATGGAGATGAATACCCGAATCCAGGTGGAACACCCGGTAACGGAGGAAATTATCTTCCACGATTTGATCAAGGAGCAAATACTGATTGCTGCCGGTGTGCCAATCTCAGGAAAAAATTATTACCCGCAAAGGCATGCCATGGAATGCCGAATCAACGCGGAAGATCCCTATAAAAACTTTGCGCCAAGTCCGGGGAAAATCACAACCCTGCATAAACCGGGTGGCTTGGGTGTACGCGTCGATTCTCATATCTATGCAGGATATACCATTCCGCCGAATTACGACTCGATGATTGCCAAGCTGATTGTGATGGCTGCAACACGCGAGGAATGTATTCTGAAGATGGAAAGAGCCTTGAGTGAATTTGTGATTGAAGGCGTAAAAACCACTATTCCACTTCACCTGAAGTTGATGGAGAATGAGGACTTCCGTGCAGGAAACTTCACCACCGCTTTTATGAATGATTTCGATATCAATGCCTAGTAGAGGACTAAGGTTTAGGTTGAAGGAATAAGAAATTATGAGCCCCGCTGATGCGGGGCTTTTATTTTTGCTGAGAATTGATGACAGGTCGTTACATTTTTGTTAATCACGTTGTATTGACTTGGTGCACGAGTGATTTGGGGCTAGGTGAGCTGAACTACATCGTAAAAAAGGATTTCCCGGGCACTTTTTTTCTCAAGAGTTTGAACCGTACTTTAGGCGGAAGATTCAGCCTGGATAAATCAAAAGGATAGACGAAGGGTAAATTGTGAATGCGATTAACCGGAGATATAAAGGCCAATGCCTAATAAACAACAATGCATTTCAAATATTATTTAAGAGTAAAAATGCATAGTTGAAGAATACCGTATTTATACTGAATTGGAGTAACAAAAAAATCCCCGCCCTTGGGCGAGGATTCTCAAATATCTTAATAAGGGATCCAGCTTAAAATCTTCTGTTTTTCATTCTTGGAATATTCCAATACCGTCGCTTCGTGAAAGTGCGGGTAATGCCCACAGTAAGTGCCATGTTACCTGAATTTTTTATGCTTGGATAACTAATGGTTGGGTTGCCTTCTGAATTTAAATAGTCGTTGCGTACAATATTGCTGTTGATATTCATGAAGTTCAGGGAATAACGAGCGCCCACATACAGGAAGGTCTTTTTATTCATTCTCCATTTAATATTTCCTCCAATGGCAGCACTGAAATCAATATGCTTTACACCTCCCTGGACTTTGCTGTTGTATACATTTTTCACCGTGTTATCCGGATCGGTTGCTCCGGCAGGAATATGCGTTACGGTTTGGGAATAATTTGTTCTTGGGATCAGGAGATAATTAAATACCGGACCGCCATAAAGCTCAAAAAACCAAGGCTTACCCGTTCCTTCATGAGGATACATGGGTTGAGGATTAGTCAATTGAATTCTCCATTTGATCAGCATAGGTACTTGCAGGTAATGGAGGTCCAGATTATTTACTGTTTTCCATGTTGTTTGGCCGGAACCGGAAATGTCTGAATATCCTGAGTCAATGCTCATAATTCCACCTTTTGTAGTCCAGGCAATCTCCGGTTGGAAGATGATGGAGCGGGAAAGGGGCAACTCACAGGTCAGTCCGAAAGTTAATCGACGAATGGACTGAAAAGTTGGTTTGGTATCCAATGGATCTGCGTTGGTTTTCCAATTGTTCATTTGTAAACCGGCAGAGTTGGTTCCGCCATAAATACCAAAAAAGGCCTGCGCATTGGATTGATGACTGAGCATTAACGTGAATGCAGCCATTAAGGAGAGTCGTAAGAGTGATTTCATCTGGCTCTGTATGATTAAGATTTCCAAATCTAAAGGAAATTAGTGAAATGTGTGAAATAAGCCCAGGAATTCTCTATGGGTATAAGGCTTTTCCGTTTCCGGTAAAACCACTCAATATAATTTGGGGTTGTTTTTATGCCGGTCTTTGTCGCGTTGGGTTTTCTTTTCGATGTTTTTCAGGAAAGCTGTTTCCAGGTCCACGCCCGTTTGATTGGCCAGGCAAATCAATACCCAAAGTACGTCGGCCATTTCTTCTTCCAGATTTTCCTCTTCACCCTCTTTGAAGCTCTGCTCACCAAATTTTCGCGCCATCACGCGAGCCAGCTCACCCACTTCTTCCATGAGCATGGCGGTATTGGTCAGTTCGGAAAAATAACGAACGCCAATCTCTTTTATCCAGGCATCCACTTTATCCTGTGCGCTTTTAAGGCTGATGCTTTCCATATCAATATGTATTTTTGCTCCACAAATCACGGAATTTTGAATAGAAGTAGCCTCATCCGGCAAATCCGCCAAAAGAAAAGTTTTCTCTGCGTTGGACTCGATAGCGATATATTGAAAATGCCCGAAGGCATATCGCACAGCGCTCAAGGTCTGATAGACTTCAACAAGGCTATCATCGAATCTACTGCGGAGTTTGCCGTGGCATATAAACTCAATACCGCCTTTTATGAGTCTTTGGGAGCGGCCGGATGGGAGGTGATGGAAAAAACCCTGGAGTTCATTCCAAAAGATATTTTCACCATCGCCGATGCAAAGCGCGGAGATATTGGAAATACCTCTGCCATGTATGCACGAGCTTTTTTCGAGAACCTTCATTTCGATTCAATTACCGTTAACCCGTATATGGGTAAAGATTCGGTTTCTCCCTTTCTCGATTTTGAGGGAAAATGGAGTATTCTGCTTGCGCTTACCTCGAACCCGGGTTCGCAGGATTTTCAAACTCTTCCGATTGGACGGGAGCAGGTCTATATGCAGGTGCTGGAGACAAGTGCAAAATGGGGATCGCCGGAAAATATGATGTATGTTGTGGGGGCTACCAGAGCGGAGCAATTGGCGCGCATCCGCGAAATTATTCCGAATCATTTCCTCTTGGTTCCAGGAGTGGGAGCGCAGGGTGGAAGCCTGGAGCAGGTGGTAAAGTATGGAGCCAATAATGACATCGGACTTCTTATTAACTCTAGCCGGAGTATCATCTATGCTTCATCCGGAAAGGATTTTGCAGAAGCTGCCGGCCGTGAAGCTGCTGCCATGCAAGCACAGATGAAAGAGTTTGTTGATTGAATGTAGAAGGCTGTCTTAGTCTGGCTAATGGTCAAAATACTTTCCCTTTGGCACTCTGCTTCTCTGCTCTCTGCATAAATAGCAATGTCAAAGAATTGTAAAACTTTCTAATTTAGCTATTTAGCGTTCGTATAAGTCCTAACTTATAGGCATGAACGAAGAATTGCTGTCTTATTTCTGGAAGCTTCAACGCTTTCCAAAAGAGAACCTATGTACTACTGATGGGGAGCCGATTTCTGTTATCTATCCTGGATTATTGAACCGCGATGGGGGACCGGATTTTCTGCATGCGAGAATTCGAATTGGGCAAACTCTTTGGGTAGGAAATGTGGAACTTCATGTAAAAAGCTCGGACTGGGAAAAGCATGGACATTCCAATGATCCGGTATACGACAATGTTATCTTACATGTAGTATACCAGCACGATAAAGAACTGAACCTACCATTTCCAGAGCTGGCATTGGATTCTTTTCTGGATCAGCGGACCTTGCTGCAGGCGGAAGACTGGCAGAAAAGTCTGAATCCCATTCCCTGTTCTGCCAATTTAGTCAGACAGCCTGATATCATGAGCATAGCCTGGAAGGAGAGGCTCCTGATAGAGAGGCTGGAAACGCATAGTGCCACAATTCGTGTACGCATAGATCAGTTGCGGGGCAATCTCGAGGAAGCTTTTCTTCAAACGCTTGCGCATTATTTTGGGATGAAAGTAAATTCATTGCCCTTTGAAATGCTGGCAAGAACTATCCCACTGAAGGCCCTGAGAAAATACAGTCATCATCGGGAGGAAGCGGAGGCCTTGTTTTTTGGTCAGGCGGGCATGTTACAGGGTCGGGGTGCGGATGGGTTTCACTCCTCTCTTCGGGAAAGGTATCGGTATCAAAAGTCTATTTATCATCTGGAAGAGATGGATGCATCCTATTGGAAATACCTGCGGCTGAGGCCTGCGAATTTTCCAAGTCGTCGTATTTCACAATTGGCTTCCTTGTATTGCAAGTCGCCAAATCTTTTGCAGGAAATATTGGACTGCCACCGCTTGGAGGATTTAGAAAATATATTGCATGTTACTGCGCACGTGTACTGGGAAGATCATGTGCGATTCGGTCAGCCATGCAGGCACAGCAAGGCGGAATTAGGAGTCGATACCCGCAGGCACCTTTTAGGCAATGCGGTGTTGCCGTTTTTATTTGTCATTGCCGAAATTAGAGCGATGCCTGAATTGCGCGAAAATGTACTGGAAATGTTTCATGAGCTACCGGCGGAAAATAACCGCCTGATGAAGCAGTGGAAGGAACGAGGTGTATTGGCGAAAAGTTTTGGCGAATCACAAGGGCTTATCCATTTGTACACGGACTATTGCCAGAAAAAGAAATGCCTGGATTGTCAGGTAGGTGTGAAAATTCTTCAGAGCAGGAAGAACCTTATGGAATGATGCTTGTTACATTTAATACGGAGATTCATTCCTTTTTTTAAATTCGTAGTATGCATTCAGTGAAGTTTCTGATGGAAAAAAGGCTGTATGGAGTGTGCAGCTATCTGGGAGGTAAGATGGGTATTTCTTCCGAACGAATTCGGCTTTATTTCATCTATGCCTCCTGTTTTACACTTGGTTCTCCCTTTCTCTTTTATCTCTTTGTTGCCTTTTGGATGAATATCCGTTCTTACATGAAAGAGAAAAGACATTCTGTTTGGGATATCTAGCTGAATTTTAAATAAATTGGCTCCATGCGATTAATGATAGCAGTAGGAGCCTTGCTCCTGCTTTTTTCGTGCAAAAAAACCAGTGAGTCCATTGAATACCTCACGGATTTTCAAAGGGCCATTCTGGACAAAGCCTATGACGAAGGAGATACCATCCGTTTTCTCTATTCCAAAGATCAGGTAACCGATACGCTCATCTATCAAGTCAGTTCCAAAAAATCGGCTTTCGTTTCCAACCTCCCGGTGGAATCGACCCACACCTATCATTACGAGCAAGTGGTGGTGGAATTGGTTTGTCAGAATAAGCCGCAGCCAATTACGATGGCGGTGGGCCTAAGGGAGTTTGATATACCAAGTGGAAGCTATGTGAGCGATCGCTATTTCTACCTTGACCTGAAGGAAGAATTTTACAAATACAATGTGTCGGCGATGGATACTTCGAGCAGCCAAAGCTATGATTTTGGACTCAGTGGAAATTTTGTCTCCCAGGATCGGAAAGCAAAAGTTCGGTATTCTTCCCAGCTGGGCCTGGAGCAGGTGGTAGACAGCACCCTGGGATTTAGTTACACACGAATTCCCTGATTCGGGAGACGCTTTTTGCCCTAAATCTCGGAAGCAACTTCGGCATACATGCTTTCAATCTCTTCGGCATAACAGGTTTCAATCACGCGTCTTTTGGTTTTTAAGGTCGGAGTGATTTCTCCTTCTTCGAGGCTAAAGGGTCTTCTTTTCACGATGAAGTTCTTGATGCGTTCGAACTTGGCGACTTCTCCGGAAAGTTTGCGCACATCTTCGCCTATCCAATGGATGATATCGGGATGATTGATAAAGGGATCATCTTCTTCAAAAAAAGATTGTTTTAAACCAAAGGCTTCTTTCAGTTCGTCGTGAGAAGGCACTAAAATCGCGGTAATATATTCCCGGCGATCGCCGATAAGAAAGATCTGGTCAATCTTTGGGCTCTTTAAGTAGACATTTTCTACAGGAGTCGGGTATACATTTTTGCCATAGGCATTGACAATCATGTTCTTAATGCGGTCGGTGATTTTAAGATTTCCCTTATAAAACTTACCGACGTCTCCTGTATGGAACCAGCCATCTTTGTCGAGGACCTCTGCGGTCTCCTCTGGCTTATTCCAATAACCCAGCATCACAGAAGGGCCCTTTACGACAATTTCTCCTTCGGGACTCTCAAAGTTTTCGTTAAAATTTTCGTGGGTTTGAACGGTGTAGAAGGTTCCGGTATCTGGGTTCAGTATTCCCACTTCAATTCCCGGAACCACCGGGCCAACTGTTCCATGAACTTGTCTTTCTTCTATGTTGACGGCCATTAGAGGAGAGGTCTCGGTAAGTCCATAGCCTTCCAGTGCATTGATGCCGAGGTTGCTAAAGAATTCTCCGACATGCTGTGGCAATGCCGCCCCCCCTGAAACAAGTAACCGCATTTTGCCGCCCATCCTGGCTTTTACTTTTTTATAGACGAGGGCATTGGCGATGCGATGCATGAGTGCCAGCCAGGGATTAACCCAATGTTTTTGCTCTTTTTTTACCCGAACCTTATGTCCGATTTCCAGGGCCCAGTAAAAAATCTTCTTACTGATACCCCCTTTTGTTTCTGCATTTTTAATGACTCTTTCCTTTACCCGCTCCAAGAGACGCGGAACTGTGGTCATAACGGTTGGCGTAATCTCAACCATGTTGTTCGACAGACTTTCAATCCCCTGGGCAAAAGCAATTTCTGCCCCGACATAGGTGCCGAGGTAATAGGTAGCCAGTCGCTCGTAAACGTGGCATAAAGGAAGAAAAGAAAGATAACGGTCTTTTTCGCAGATGGAGGGGACCTGCGTTTTTGCCATGACCACATTGCTCATGAAATTCTCATGGCTCAACATCACGCCTTTCGGTACACCTGTGGTTCCCGATTTATAGATGAGAGAGGCGAGATCCTGAGGTTGAATAGTGTGGAATCGTTTTTCAATGGCCTCTTTTTTTTCGCAATACAGAGCTTTTCCGTTTTCAAAAATATCCTGGAGTGAAACGATACGCGGATCATCTGATCGCGCAATGGACTTATCGAAGTTGATAAATATCTTCTCAATAGCAGGACAGTTTGGAAGGACGCGTAAAACTTTCTTCAATAAGAAAGGGTTCCCAACCAATACCCCTTTGGAACCAGAATCTTGCAGAATGTATTCAATTTCGCTTTCAGGTAATGTAGGATAGATGGACGCATTGACACATCCTATCTGCATGAGTGCCTGATCAAAGACCAGGTATTCCGGACAGTTTTCCAATATCATAGCCAGGCGATCGCCTTTATCAAATCCTGCATCCATGATGTATGCAGAGGTGGCGTTGACGCGGTCAATAACTTCACCGTAGGTGATGGGCTCGTATTTGCCTTCTTTCTTTTCGAGCAGAAAGATGTCCGAAATATGCTTGGTTTTAGTAACCGTATCGCGTAACATCTGGTGCAGGGAATTCGGATAGATCATAGGCAAAGGTATTTATTCGAATATCGGAAAAACCTTCAATCTACTCAGGAAATTGGATTGGAAGCAAGTATCCAGGGGAAAATCACAGCTGTTTGGTATTTTTTTGACACAGTGCGAACAAAGCGAGCGATAAAAAGTTTGTACTTGGAAAATCCTTAACGTATTTTGAACCATGGACGGAATGCTCTATTTGTTGGCTGGGTTGGCTTTGGGAATCTCACTCGGATATTTCATCGCCTTGAATAGAAAGAGGAAAGGCGAAGGGGATGGGAAAAGCCTGGAAATTGAAAATGCGCGATTGTATCAGGGCATGACGCTCAGCGAGGAGCGGCGACTGGAAAGCGAGAGGAAACTCCAGAATCTGGAACAGCAGAACCAAATTTTACTGAAAGAGAATGCCGTGTTACACACCGAAGGGCAGGGCCTTCAGCAGCGCATGGAGGAACAGAAGCTGGAGTTGGAAAAACTCAATGAAAAAATGACGCTTCAGTTTAAAAATCTGGCGAATGAAATCCTGGAGGAAAAGAGCAAGAAATTCACGGACCAGAATAAAACCAATTTGGGTGAGCTTCTCAACCCCCTGAAGGAGAAATTGCTTGACTTTGAAAAGAAAGTGGAGGAAAGCAATAAGGAAAACCTCAAGATGAACAGTTCACTTGGAGAACAGCTTAAAAATCTGCGTGAACTCAATCAGCAAATCACCAAAGAAGCAGAAAACCTAACGCGGGCCTTAAAAGGCGACACCAAAACTCAGGGAAATTGGGGAGAGTTTATTTTGGAAAGTATCCTGGAGAAAAGTGGGCTTATGAAAGGGCAAGAGTTCATTGTTCAGGAATCTACGTCCCTGGAAGGCGGACGATTAAGGCCGGATGTGGTGGTGAAGCTGCCTGATGGTAAAAATATCGTGATTGACTCCAAGGTATCGCTTTTGGCCTATGAGCAATCGGTCAATGCCGGAACGGAAGAGGAACGCGGACAAAACCTGAAGGCGCATGTTCAATCCATGAAGAATCATATCCGTCAGTTGTCGGCAAAGGACTATCAAAAGCTGTATGGGGTGGAAGGGTTGGATTTCATTCTGATGTTCATCCCAATCGAGCCTGCGTTCAGTGCTGCCTTGCAGGCAGAACCGGATTTGTTTAACCAGGCCTATGAGAAGCAAATAGTATTGGTAAGCCCGAGCACTTTGCTCGCCACCCTGCGTACGATTGCAAACATTTGGAGGTATGAATATCAGAACCGGAATGTCTTGGAGATAGCACGTCAGGCCGGCGATATGTATGACAAGTTTGTGAACTTCACCGAGGATCTTGTGAAGCTGGGTCAGCAAATGGATACGACCAAAAAGACCTACAGCGATGCCATGAATAAATTGGTGGATGGTAATGGAAATCTTGTACGCCGGGCTGAAAAGTTAAAGGCACTCGGCGCCAAGACCTCCAAACAGATGAATGAAAAGCTCCTTGGCAGAAGTGAAGACGACTAAATCATCTAAGGTTGTGGTTTCAGGGTCCACTCAGCATTACCTCCTGTAAATGGACTGATAAATTTCACCTTGAGCAGAGTAGATGAAATACTCTCAATCGTCCAAAGCGTTTCATACGAACTGTTTCCCTTGTCAATACGAACCTTGGTGTAATTTTCTTCGAATTCCCAGGTACCCACATAACCGGTATTCACCAGTTTGTAGCTGCCATCATTTTTCATATCCAGAACCAAACCGGAGGAACTGCCATCGGGCGTGCCATTATGGTAGGCTTCGTAAACAATCCATTTGCGGCTGAGGGTATCAACCCAGGAAGCATTATTCCCGCTATTATTTCCACCGTTGTTTCCTCCGGATGATGGAACAGGTGTGTCTGATTTACTGCACGCAAGCAGCGTAAAGAGTACGAATGTTAAGATGCTTAGCTTTTTCATAATCTGTCATTTTTAATCGAAATTAATCAGCTATGGCATGCGAGAATGGACTCTTTGACTACATGCAGCATGCTGTTGACGAGCTACAGGAAGAGCTTTTCAGAGATTCAATCGGAATGCCGAACTTGCTGTTATGCAAAAGAGCCAGGTCTTGTCGGAAACCAAAGCAAGATGGATTGTCTTTTTATTCATCCAGTTGCTTTATTTTTCATATCGCTTTTATTACTGGCGTGATTCTCTTGCGGAAGATTATGCGCAGGTAGTAAGTAACTCCCTGCTAGATGGCTTAATGGTATTTGGGTTGTACCTTTTGATGGGCCCACTTTCCAGAAAATTTAGAGAGAACAGAATCATCTTTTTTATCATCTGGTTTATTCTTGGCAGTCTTGCCAGTGTGGCCATGACTTTTGTCCATTTTCTCGTTTATCAATTCACCGGAGGGATGGATGAACAGTTTCACAGGACTTTTATGCTCATCGGTTTTCAGATTTTTGATTCTTATGTAGTGATTTTTGTGGGCCTGGGTATTTCGACGGCATTCCGCTGGTATTATGAGTGGAGTACCGCAAGTATCCGACTCAGTGAGTTGGAGAAGGAGAAGGCAGAAACGGAACTCGCTTATTTAAAATCTCAAATCAATCCGCATTTCGTATTCAACACCTTGAATAGTATTTACTTTCTCATAAAACCGGAGAACGAGCAAGCGAGAAATGCATTGCAAACATTTAGCGAGATGTTGCGCTATCAATTGTATGAATCTTCGTACGAACGGGTTCCTATCAATGAGGAATTGAAGTATTTAAAGAATTATATCCGTCTTCAGCGGATGAGGCTCGACTCTGAATACCTGATTCAGGAAGATATTGACTCCAACATGAAGGGATATCTAATCCCACCGCTATTGTTAATTATTCCGCTTGAGAATGCATTCAAATATGTGAGTCATCATGCAGATGGAAAAGCCAATGAGATACTTATTCGGGCAACAAAGGAAAGAGAATCACTGGTGTTTACTTATGAGAATACCTGTTCTGAACAGGAGATCCCTTTGGAAAACGGAGGAATTGGATTGCAGAACTTGAGGCGACGAATGGAATTGATTTATGGCGACCGTGCGAAAATAAAAATTGAAAGAGAACCAGGCCGATACCGATTAGAATTAATACTACCGCTATGACTACTTACCGATGTTTGATTGTAGATGATGAACCCATTGCGCGACAGGGACTGATTGAATTTGTTGATCGCAATCCGGATCTTGTTTGCCACGCTGTAGCTAAAAACGCTGCTGAAGCTTCCAAAATTCTGAATTCTCAACCCATTGATATTGTGTTTCTCGACATAGAAATGCCCCGAACAACGGGAATTGAACTACTGGAGTCGCAAAGCATCAAACCGGCGGTTGTTATTACTTCGGCCTACGACCAATATGCCATCAAAGGATTTGAGCTCGATGTACAGGATTACTTGTTGAAGCCGTTTAGCTATGATCGTTTTTGTCATGGTTCAGAAAAGGCCATTCAGTTTTTGAAGAACAATGATTCTGCAGGAAAATCCCCGAACAACGATGTGGTTTATATCCGTGCGGAAGGAGTGTTGCATCGCGTGGATTTAGACGATTTGCTCTTTATAGAGGGCATGCAGAATTATATGATTTGCCATACTCGGGATAAGCGGCTGATAACCCACATCACCATGAAAGCCTTGCAGGAGCAATTGCCGGATGAAATCTTTGTGCGAACCCACAAATCTTACCTGGCGAATATTCATGCTATTGAGAGGATAGATGGCAATGATGCAATCATCGGAGAATTCAGGATTCCCATGAGCAGAAATTACAAGGATGAGGCAAAAAGCAGAATTGTAGGCGATCAGTTGTTGAATAGGTGAAGGGGATAAGAATGAGTTTGCACTTCTAGTGGGAGGCATTTGGTGAGGGTCCAGAGCAGAACTTTTAATGGGATCCTTACTAATATTATTTAATGAGGCGTTAATGGAGGGATGCCATTTGGTGAGGGCACCAAATGGCTTTTAGGTTCTCAGGTGCCCTCACCTGAGGACAATCTAGAGCAGAACTTTTAATGGGATCCTTGCTAAGATTATTTAATGAGGCGTTAATGGATGGATGCCTTTCGGTGAGGGTCTCAAATGGCTTTAAGGTCTCTGGTGCCCTCACGGGAGACCAGTCTCTGTCAGAGACTAAAGAATTTGAATGGAGTTCTTAATTTTCACTTCTGTAAAGGTTTTGATAGAGGATGCCATTTGGTGAGGGCACCAAATGGCTTTAAGGTCTCAGGTGCCCTCACCGGAGACTAGTCTCTGTCAGAGACTAAAGAATTTGAATGGAGTAATTGCTTTACGTTTTAGCAGAGGTATTGGAGAGAGGATATCTTTCGGTGAGGACCCCAAATGGCTGTGCCCTCACTGAAGAACACTTTCTGAATTCTGAAGCCTGTCCCCTCCGAACAGCTTTTTGTTTTACCTTTGCAGCCCATGGATAAGTATGCAAAAAGAGGCGTATCCTCTCAAAAAGAAGACGTTCATAAGGCCATTAGCAAATTGGACAAGGGCTTATTCCCCAATGCTTTTTGTAAGGTTATTCCTGATTACATGGGAGGTGATGAGGCCTGGTGCAATGTGATGCATGCAGATGGGGCCGGTACCAAATCATCTTTGGCTTATCTGTATTGGAAAGAAACGGGTGATCTTTCTGTATGGAAAGGGATTGCTCAGGATGCGATAGTAATGAACACCGACGACCTTCTTTGCGTAGGCATTACAAACAACATGCTCCTTTCTTCTACCATTGGTCGGAACAAAAATCTGATTCCCGGAGAAGTGATTGCGGCAATTATCAATGGCACTGAAGAATTCCTTCAAACCATGCGCGATCAGGGAGTGGAAATGATTCTTACCGGAGGAGAAACTGCCGATGTGGGCGATTTGGTTCGAACTGTCATTGTAGATTCAACCGTCACAGCACGTGTTCCACGCCCGCAGATTATAGAGGCAAAAATTCGTCCCGGGCAGGTCATTGTTGGCTTTGCATCTTATGGACAAGCAAAATATGAGCAGGAATACAATGGAGGTATGGGGAGCAATGGTCTGACTTCAGCCCGTCACGATGTATTTTCCAAATATTATGCTCAGCAATTTCCAGAGAGTTTCGATCCTGAATTGGATGATTCGGTAGTTTATACCGGGGGCTTAAAACTGACCGATTCATGGAAAAATGCTCCCCTGGACGCTGGTAAATTGGTCCTTTCACCTACACGGACGTATTTACCTTTGGCTAAGACTGTAATGAAGGAATTACCCAAAACGGCGATCGGAGCCTGGATCCATTGCAGCGGAGGTGCTCAAACCAAAGTGAAGCATTTTATGGATGAACCCGTAGAGGTAATCAAAAACAACCTGTTCCCCATTCCTCCATTATTTGATATGATTCACAGTCAATCTCATACAGCGTGGAAAGAAATGTATCAAGTATTTAATATGGGGCATAGGTTGGAAGTTTATACAGATGCCAAATATGCGGATACTTTGGTGAAGCTCGGCGAGTCATTTGGAATTGAAAGCCGCATCGTTGGGGAGGTGCGGGCTTCTTCCGAAAAAATCTTGAATATCGAATCAGAGCATGGATCGTTCCGATACTAATTGAATGGAAATCATATTTTAATACGTAATAATGTCTAAATTCTTGCATATTGCAGGATGCGACTTTGGATATTATTTCTTTTTCAACTTTGCTTTATTGAGATTATCGAGGGTCAGACGATCCACCTGACCCTGAGTGATCCTTGTTTCTCATCTGTAGGCACAGGACCCAATCTTCAGAGTGGTGATGTGATAACTCAGAATGGAGACATTCTCCAGTGGGAAGACGGAGCATGGACAGGCGCCCACCGAAAATCTAATGTGAATAAAGTGCCCGTCATGCCAGATTTTTGCGATAAGCCAGTCAAGGCAGCATGGCTAGGCAGCGGAATTGCCTGGAATCTCAATGGTGAAGGGGTGGCGTTTCGTCTGAGCCAAGCGCTTGAATATGGAAAAACATACCGAATCCATTTTTTATACGCCAGCCATGGAGCTGGAGAAGACGGCAGCTTTTCACCCTTTGTGGCCAGCAGCATTGACGGTAAGGATTTCGGCTATCCAATTGGTCAGCTTCGGCCGGCAGATACTGCCTGGCATTACGACTCTATTGATTTTGTTGCCGGCTTCAAACAAATTGGCGATGAATGGATTATTTTGCATACCAGGCAAACAGAAAGCTCGGGGATTATTCAGGCATTATGTCCACAGCGAAAATTTCATATTACGCCGGATAAGGCCTTTTGTTTCAACTCCATTGTAACGCTCTCTTCATCATTTCCTTTGACTGGTTATCAATGGAGCGACGGCTCGGATACATCAAGAATCAAGGTGAGTTCAGATGGGGTCATCTGGTTGGAAAGCAATTCCGTTTGCGGCAGATATCGCGACACCCTGAATGTGAAATTTGAAGCCTGCAAACCGGGAGCAAAAGGAAGAGGCAGAGGAGGCGGAAAAGGAGGGATGAATGGACCTGGAGGCTTTGGAATTTCTTTTAGCTTTTCTTCGTGTTGGTTTGGTAAATGCGACGATAACGATGTTCCCAATGGTCCACCAAGTCCGCCAATCAAAGTTTACAATGTGTTGAGCATGAATGGAGATGGAATCAACGAGACTTTTATTGTAGATAATGCTGAAAATGGTCGTTGGAAATTACGCGTCTTTAACCGCTATGGTCAATTGGTATTCGAGGATTTAGAATACAAGAATACATGGATTCCCTATCAACTGCCGGCCAGTGTTTATTATGTTGTGTTGAAAGATAGAAATTCAGACTACAAATACACCGGCACACTTACTATCATCCGATAATCCTGCATGCGTATATTCGTAGCATGCGCACGCTTAGTATCATAATCACTTGCCTCTCATTTCTGTCGTTGAATGCGCAGGAATGGGACGTCAATAATCCTCCGGGAGATTATAAGGAGGTAAATTTTACAGTCAATGAAGGAACCTGGATGAATCTGGATGTAAGTCCGGACGGAAAATCCCTGGTATTCGATCTCCTGGGAGATATCTATTCCATGCCGCTGGAAGGCGGAGAAGCAAAACTGCTTCGTGGTGGAATTGCATGGGAGGTGCAACCAAGGTACAGTCCGGATGGCCAGTATATTTCATTTACCAGCGATGCTGGTGGTGGCGACAATATCTGGTACATGAAAACTGATGGTTCGGATGCAAAGGAGATTACCCGGGAAGATTTTCGCTTGCTGAACAATGCCGTTTGGGCACCCAATGGAGAATACATTGTTGCACGCAAACATTTTACATCCGGCCGCTCTCTGGGTGCGGGTGAATTATGGATGTACCATATTTCCGGGGGTAAAGGAGTTCAGCTGACCAAAAGAAAAAACGACCAACAGGATTTAAACGAGCCTTGCTTCGACCCATTAGGCCGTTACATTTATTATTCGGAGGACATGTATCCGGGTGGTTCTTTTCAGTACAACAAGGATCCCAACAAGCAAATCTATGTAATCAAGCGCTACGACCTATACAATGGTGAGATTGAAACGGTTATCTCTGGTGGCGGTGGAGCCATCCGTCCGCAGGTTTCACCAAATGGAAAGCAAGTGGCTTTTGTCAAACGTGTCAGGGAGAAGTCGGTATTGTTTCTGCACGACCTTCAGAGCGGTTTGGAGTGGCCGGTATACGATTCATTGAGTAAGGATCAGCAGGAAGCCTGGGCCATTTTTGGAGTGTATACCGGATTCAATTGGCTGCCGAACTCAAAGGAAATAGTCATCTGGTCGCATGGAAAAATTCTTCGAATTCAAACTGAATCACTAGAGGTGTCGGAAGTACCTTTCCGTGTCAGCGTGAGCCAGAAAATACGCAAAGCCCTTCGTTACAGACAAGAAGTAGCTCCTGAAACCTTTACCAGTAAGATGATTCGTTATGCAACGACTTCGCCCGACGGGAAATTGCTGGTCTTTAGTGCCGCAGGCTATTTATACAAAAAAGCCCTTCCGGATGGAAAACCAGAACGTTTGAACTCTCAAACAGAAGCCTTTGAATTTGAACCGGCTTTCTCCCCGGATGGGAAAAAGATCGTGTACGTCACCTGGTCAGATAAGGATTTGGGTTCTATCATGGAGATGAGTGTATCCGGAGGAAAGCCGATGAAGATCAGCACAGGGAAAGGGATATTTCGTACCCCAAGTTTTTCATCCGATGGAATAACACTTCTGTATTGGAAAGAACAGGGTAATGACCATCAGGGTTTTGCCTGGACAGAAGATGCGGGGATTTATCGTATGACGCTCAAAGATAAAAAGCCAGTTCATGTGGGTGAGGCTGTGGCAGAACCCTTCTTCTCCAAAGATGGACAATGGATTTACTATCAGCAGGGGAATGATCTCTGGAAGATGAATTCAGAGGGTTATGAAACGCAGAAAGTAATCAGCTCCACCTATGCGAAAAATTATACGCTTAGCCCTGATAACCAATGGGTTGCTTTCACTGACCTGCATAAAGTTTATGTAGCCGCATTTCCGGAAATTGGAAAAATGCTGGAACTTGGTGCGGGTGCGAAAAATGTTCCGGTGGCCCAATTTGCAAAAGATGCGGGCATCAATTTACATTGGTCGGCAGACAGCAAAGTGTTGCATTGGACTTTAGGCGATGAATATTTTAGCAAGCCCCTGAATGAACGTTTTTTGTTCTTGCCTGAGGCAGCCGATAGTCTGGAAGCCTTGCCTTTGCACGGAATGCGGGTAGGTCTTGAACTGAAGTCGGACAAGCCCTCGGAAACCTATGTGTTAAACAATGCCCGGATTATTACTGTAGATGAATCAGACAAAGTAATCGAGCTGGGCTATCTCGTTGTTCGCGAGAATAAAATTGCGGAGATTGGAGTAGGCAGCTATAAACCGGAGACCGCAAAAGTGAAAGGAGTAAGCGATATCCGGGATTGCAAAGGCAAAACATTGATGCCGGGTATGGTCGATGTTCATGCTCATTTATGGACATTCCGCCAGGGGATTCACCCACAAACCTATTGGCCCTATGTTGCTAATTTGGCATATGGTGTGACTACGACCCATGATCCGAGTTCCAATACCGAAATGGTATTTACCCAAAGTGAAATGGTTAAAACAGGCTCCATGCTGGGACCCCGGATTTATTCTACCGGTACGATACTTTATGGTGCTGACGGCGATTTTAAAGCCCTGATTAATAAATACGACGATGCCCGTTCGGCAGTATATCGTACCAAAGCCTTTGGGGCATTTTCGGTAAAGAGTTATAACCAGCCTCGCCGGGAACAAAGGCAACAGGTTATTACAGCGGCAGATAGTCTTGGCGTGATGGTTTATCCGGAAGGTGGTTCATTCTTCTACCACAATATGTCGATGATTGTGGATGGACATAGTGGAATTGAACACAATATACCTGTAGCTCCGGTGTATGATGATGTGGTTCAACTTTGGTCCCATTCCAATACGGGTTATACTCCGACACTCATTGTTTGCTATGGGGCTGCCAGTGGAGAAAACTACTGGTACCAGCATTCGAATGTTTGGGAAAAATCCATGCTGCTTCGCTACACCCCGAGAAGTGTTGTCGATATGCGTTCGAGGCACCGCACCATGATTCCGGAGGCGGAGTACGAAAACGGACATATCCTGGTAAGTAAATCCTGTAAAAAACTAGCGGATGCGGGGGTGAAAGTCAACCTGGGTTCTCATGGACAGTTGGAAGGACTCGGAGCCCACTGGGAACTTTGGATGCTGGCACAAGGAGGCATGAGTCCCATGCAGGCCATCCGTTGTGCCACCATGAATGGGGCAGAATACATCGGTATGGGAGATCAGATTGGCTCCCTGGAAGAAGGAAAACTGGCGGATATCATGATTCTCGAAGAGAATCCATTAGATGATATTCACCATACGGAGAGCATAACCTATGTAGTGATGAATGGACGCATGTACGAATCGGCAACGATGAGTGAATATGGCAAAAACAATGGACCCCATTTCTGGTTTGAAAATCCGAAATATGCTGAAACCTTTCCGTGGCACGAGAGTGGAAGCGACTTCATGCTACCTAAATGCCATTGTGGAAGACATTAATCATTGATTGTCAGTATAACTAAGAGATTGATTTACAATTAAAAGTAAAAAATTTAAGATTTTTTTACTCATAGGGCAACATTTGGCAATGTATGTGCATCATATTTGTAACGGAGCTAACCACTCCTATCGTTCTTTTTATCTCTTCATAGAGTTTTGGTTTGGTTTGGTTTTACAAAGGCGCTCTTCGGAGCGCTTTTTTTTTGCCTTGGGTCGCAGGCACTTTCGTAACTTGCCTTAATGCAAAAATTACTTTTCTACTTTACAGTGGTACTTATTGCGTCTTGTTCAGTCCCCAAAGTGATGAATGAATCAGGTAGAGTTACGCCAAAGGGACATGTAACAGGTGGGGCCACTTACATGGGAAACTTTAGCGGAGTGGGAACCTCAAATATCACCAGCGTGTTGGTCAACAGCATGAAAGGGTATAATAATAATGGAGATTCAGCATACTATTCCGGCCTCATAAAAGATGTAAACAAAGCCATGATGGCATATTCTCTGGACCCTCTGACTGTGGGTTCGCAATTTTATTTACGTGTGGGAATTGCCAACCGTATGGAGCTTGGCTATCTACGGGCGAAAAAGACCAATATGTTTCAGTACAATTTTCAGTTTCTTGGATTTGATAAAGACCAGAAGCTAAGGGACTCAAAGCGGTGGTTTGGAAGTGCAGGCATTCGTTATTCCTGGAATAAATTTACATTGCCCAATTACTTCTCTCATGTTCAACAGGTATTGGGTTATTCGTATTCCAGACGAGACTGGTTGGTTCCACTTACATTCAGCTACTCTTTTGGTCCGGAAGAGTGTTACGGAAGTGTCAGTTTCGGCGCGATTTACGGGCATCATCATCTATCTTACTCCTTTGTTCCCAATGATTTATTTAACTCAAATGGGTTACAGGTTCAGGGAGTCAGTCAAACTAAAAATTACAGTTCTTTCGGTTTCTTTTGCAATTTAAAAGCAGGTTACCGCTTCATCTATGTGATTCCATCAATTGCGATATTCTATCAGAAATACGGAACCTATCTGATGTTGGACCAGTCTCAGGTTGGTTTTTCCGGATGGACCTTAGTTCCCGGAATCAGTCTTCAGCTCAATACCGTGAGCATGAAGAAGAAAAAGAAATCTTAAACTTCGTTTTCCAGCTTTTCTTTCATTGCCATCAATTCGTCGCGCAGACGGGCAGCAGTCATGAAATCCATCTCCTTGGCAGCTTTCATCATGGCTTTCTCCGTTGCTTCCATGGCCTTTTTTAATTTGTCGCCATGCAGATAGTTCATTACAGGATCGGCAGCAATTGAATTTGACTCTTCGGGCTCTACATAGACCTTGGATGCTCCTGATTTATGATCCGCTACGGAGGTCTGTTTCATGATCGCTTCCTTCGATTTGATCACTGTTTTTGGAACAATGCCGTGGGCTTCATTGAAGGCAATCTGTTTTTCGCGGCGCCGGTTATTCTCTTCGATGGTGGCTGCCATGCTGTCTGTTACCGTGTCGGCATACATAATCACTTTCCCTCTTTCGTTACGGGCGGCACGCCCAATGGTCTGGGTCAGGGAGCGAGCGCTCCGCAGGAATCCTTCCTTGTCGGCATCCATGATGGCTACGAGTGAAACTTCGGGTAGATCGAGCCCTTCGCGAAGCAGGTTCACACCCACCAGCACATCAAACTCACCGAGGCGAAGTCCGCGAAGTATTTCCACCCGATCCAGGGTTTTCACTTCGCTATGGATGTATTGGCAGCGAATACCAATGCGGGCCATGTATTTAGTAAGTTCTTCCGCCATTCTTTTTGTGAGGGTTGTAACCAGTATTCTGTCGCCCATCTTGATACGTTCATCTACCTCTTCCAACAAATCATCCACTTGATTGGTGCAGGGTCTGACTTCAATGACAGGATCCAGGAGTCCGGTGGGGCGAATAATCTGTTCGACCACAACACCTTCCGATTGAGCGATTTCAAAGTCTGCAGGAGTAGCAGAAACATAGATGGTTTGGTGGATGATGGAATAAAACTCGTCGAAGGTCAGCGGACGGTTATCCATGGCTGCGGGCAGTCGAAATCCATATTCCACGAGGTTGGTTTTTCTGGCTCGATCGCCGCCATACATTGCTCGTACCTGAGGAATGGTTACATGGCTTTCATCCACAACAAGAAGGAAGTCCTTGGGGAAATAGTCCAGAAGGCAGAAAGGTCTTTCTCCCGGATTTCTGCGGTCCATATAGCGGCTGTAATTCTCAATCCCCGAGCAATAGCCCAGTTCGCGCATCATCTCCAGGTCAAAGGTCACGCGCTCTTCCAGTCTTTTTGCTTCCAGATGACGTCCGATGGAATGAAAATAGGCAACTTGCTTGACCATGTCATCCTGAATTTCATGAATCACCGCCTGTAGACGGTCTTTGGGAGTTACATAAAGATTGGCAGGATAGATGGCGATGTCATTTTGTCGGCTATGATCGCCGCCCGTTGTTGGATCGAAGACGGTGATTTCCTCAATCTCATTACCAAAAAACTGGATGCGGTAGGCGTAGTCGGCATAAGCCACATAAATGTCTACGGTGTCACCTTTTACCCGAAAATTTCCTCTTTTAAAATCGGCGGTGGTTCTTGAATACAAAGAATCAACCAGGGAAAAGAGGAGGGTATTTCGACTGATTTTTTGTCCTTCGTGCAGGCGGATGATGCTCCCTTCAAAATCTTTGGGATTTCCTGCGCCATAGATGCATGATACCGATGCCACGACAATCACATCCCTTCGTCCTGAAAGGAGCGTTGAGGTTGTGCTGAGACGCATTTTTTCAATCTCCTCGTTGATGCTGAGGTCCTTTTCTATATAAGTATTGGAAGTCGGGATAAAGGCTTCCGGCTGGTAGTAATCGTAGTAAGAAACAAAATATTCAACGGCGTTGTTCGGAAAGAACTGCTTGAACTCACCGTAAAGTTGAGCCACCAGTGTCTTGTTGTGGCTAAGAATGAGTGTAGGCTTTTGGGTATTCTGAATGACATTCGCAATAGTGAATGTTTTTCCGGAACCAGTCACTCCCAGGAGAGTTTGTGCGGGTTCATTCGCCTCGACTCCTTCCGTGAGTTGTCTGATGGCTTCGGGTTGATCTCCGGCTGGAGAAAATTCGGAAGTAAGCTGAAAGGGCATAGACAGCGAATTTAGGCAAAAGCAGCGCCAATAATCGCCCTCTGGGGCATTATTGAATGGGAATTTCTGCCGTTTGTAATACCTCAACCGGTTTGTGGATGAAAGCTATTAAATGGCAATTTTTAATATTCCAGTCAGGCTTCAGGGTATAACTGAACTGTTTAATGAATACCCGGCCTTTAAGCGCAGGTGGATTATTGCCTGGATTGAGTGGTTCAGCAAATTGAGGCATGTCGCGGAGGATATGGTTTTGAACATAGTTTTCGAGCACTTTTCCAACGGTATCTTGCTTGCCAATCAAACGGTCTTCGGTAATCACTGTTCTGAAAGCCAAGGTTTCGTTCATGTCTTCTGTCAATTCAAATTTCACTTCATACCTAAGCTCAAGAGTGTTTGAATTAAAACTTAAAATTTTGGTTTCGACATTAGAACTGGATGAAATCTGCAACCTTGTTGATACTTGATTGTCCCAAAGCCCGGTGTTTATACTTCCGTTCATACGGTCCATAATGGCATAAGGAAGTCCTCCGGGTTTCGAATAAATGGTAAAAATTTGTTTGGCCCAGGATGTACTGAGATTGATGTCGTTGAAGGGCACTGCTTGCAAAAACTGACTGCTATCGTGGATGGAAACGATTGTCAATTGCTTTCCATAAACGGATAAAAGAGTATTCAAAACCTCATGCCCATGCGGACAATTTGGACAACGAACCCCGGTATATTCCTCCAATAAAACATTTTTATCCTGCTTTGCCGATACAGGAGAATTCATATAGGTGGTGTCCAATAAGGCGGGATTGGAAGTGGAGGTCACCGGCAATTCGTCTTCTTCGCAAGAGAACAGGAAAATGGAAATACTGAAGACGAGCAGAAGGTTAAATTTCATAGGTTCAAGTTAAGCAAAACGATTCATTCTACTTCCCGGAGCGCGGATGGTAACGGTTCACCACATTTTTCAGGAATTCCCGGTCGAGGTGTGTGTAAATCTCTGTGGTGGTGATACTTTCATGTCCGAGCATCTGCTGAACAGCCCTCAAGTCGGCTCCACCTTCCACTAAATGCGTGGCAAAGGAATGGCGGAAGGTATGTGGAGAGATACTTTTTTTCAGTCCAATCTGTTTGGCCAGGTTCTTAATGATGGTAAAGACCATCACGCGACTAAGTCCGCGGCCCCGGTTATTCAGGAAAAGGGTGTCAACAGAATCTGCCTGAGGCTGAATATGCACCCTCACCAGCTGCAGGTAAATCATGATATGTTTCAGAGCGGAGGTTCCTATGGGAATCAACCTTTCTTTATCGCCTTTGCCCACCACCCGAACAAAATGTTCTTCCGGAAAAATATTGGATATCTGAAGATTGATGAGCTCGGATACGCGCAAGCCACAGCCATAAAGCACTTCGAGCATCGCTCTGTTTCTTTCTCCCTCGGGTGTGCTTCGGTCGATCGCATTCAGGAGTTTTTCAATCTCCGAATAATCCAGAGTATCAGGTAGTTTTCTGCCCAGTTTTGGTCCTTCGAGTAATTCCGTCGGATCTTCATGGATGAGGTCCTCCATCAACTGATATTTATAGAATGCGCGAACTCCCGAAAGGATTCTGGCCTGTGTAGATGATGACAGGCCCATCTCAGCAATCCATCTCAGAAAGTGACGTAATTCATGGCTACTGATTTCTGCTGGAGCTTTCGTTATTTCCTGATCTTCCAGGAACTGTGTTAGTTTAACGACATCATGGAGGTAGGCATCCAGCGAATTCCCTGACAACGATTTTTCCAGTCGCAGGTAATTTCTAAAGCCACGAATATGGGATTCCCACATGGTTTATTTGATATGAACCTCCGCAGCTTGCAATATCTCTACAGGTTTGTGGATATAGGCAATCAACTTGCAGTGTTCAACAACCCAATCGGGGTCCATGAAGTAGATGTATTGTTTGAGGAATACACGTCCTTTGGTGGCGGGAGGGTTGTTTGTTGGGTTCAGCGTAGTGGAAAACTGGGGCATATCCCGAAGGATATGGTTATGCACATAATCGTCAATGACAATGCTACCATCTTCCTGTTTTCCGATGATACTGTCCTGAGAGATAGCCGTGCTAAAGAATAGAGGTTCATTGACGTCTTCGGTCAGTTCGAATTTAACTTCGTAACGTAATTCATGCGTTGATTCATCGAAACTGATGATTTTCAATTCTACATTTGCAACGGAAGGCGTTTGCAGGCGGGTAGCCACCAGATTATCCCAAAGAGAAGAAACATTGTCTCCTGCCAAACGGTCTACAATTCCATATGGAATGCCGTTGGGTTTGGAAATCATCGTGAAAATCTGCTTGGCCCAAAAGGTGCTCAGATGCACATCTCCTTTAAATGGAGCTGCCTGATTGAACTGAGAGCTGTCGTGGATTGAAACCATTACCAGTTGATCCCCGTAAGTAGCAGCCATGGCTTTCATTACGGCATGGCCTTGCGGACAGTTCGGACAACGTACCCCGGTAAATTCTTCGAACATGGCGACTTTGTGTTGCTTTGCCGAGACAGGGCTGTTAACGTATGTGGTGTCTACCAATGGAGCCACCGGGTCAGTCATTGGAATAGGCAGTGGCTCTTCTTCGCAGGAATTGAAAAGGAACATTCCAATTAATGCCACCAGACTCAGTTTATTCATAATGCAATTTACTAATACCCACTATTAAGACAGCATGCAAATCAATCTGCTGCGTATCAGTTTTCGTGGTTTTATTCAGATTAGAAGTTGGTTACAATTCCCAAACGTAGGCCACTAAAGGCTGGTTCCACACGACAAATACCACCCGTACAATTCACTCCTTGTACCTGTTTCAGGTAGTTTAAAGTAAAGCGAGTATTATTCTTTTGATAGCTAACAAAGAAATTGTAGTAGTGTACCAGGGCCTTTGATATTACTTCCTGAGGTGTTTCGGGTGTCCGAACCGGAGCAACGTTCAGCATGTCCCCCGCAGAGAAACTCCAATGCGGAGAAACAGTAAGTTCCAATATTGCATTGACAAAACTCCCAAGGTCCTGTTTGGTTTGCAGGTATTGTGCTTCCAAGCGAAGGCTTTTCTTTCTGCTCAGCTTGTAATTGATTTCCGTGAATGGCGTAATGGTATGCACATTCGGAGCTTTCGGGTTGAGCTGATAGATGGCCTGGCTGTAGAAAATACTTTGCAAGCCTACCATAATCTTCAATTTCCGGGATGCTTTGTAGAGCATGTCGACATAGTACTCATTGTACAAATGTTGTCCGTTCAAACGATCGACCCAGGAAAAGTTCAGGTTGATTGTCAGCTTTTTATTCGGCGTCCACAGGATATCAGCTTGTATGGCATTTTCCCCGAGGTTCTGAACTACCGGGATATAACGTGCCAAAAGTCGATATACATTCTGACGCGTGATAGAAGGCAGATAAGTGAGCTGTCCGTTCAGCAGCAAATCGTTAGGAGAGGACCGGAATTGGTAATTCTCCACCCTTTTATACTGCGCATTGATACCCAAACCTTTTTTGGAATATCCTACCGAACCCCAAAGCACTGAACCCGGACTGTTATACAATACCGTAGTAAAAGGGTTTCGCATAGCTTCCGCCGTTTTATAGTTGTATTCACCGGCAAAATTGAAGTCTTTCCAATTTCCGCTAAAAGCACCAGTCAAAATATAGGTGTTGCTTTTAGGTTGGAAACGGTCTCCTGCAGGCAAGCTTTTGATTTCTGATACCAAAAGGTTCAGTGTTGTTGCATCGAGGGTTCTGTTAACCGCACCCCCGCTGATATTCAGATTGAGTCCTTTTTTAAAGGCAAAGGACTTTTCCGTGTAAACGCCTTTAACAACCTGCGGACTAACCGTAAAACGGGTATCAATCTGTCCATCCTGACTTAAAATACCTTTCTGTTGACCTGTGAAGGCTTTCACATACCAGGTTGGGCTAAATTCATAGCGTGCATGAATCCCCTGAATAGCATAGTCCAAACCAATCAAACGGTCTTCAAATGCACGAAAGGCCGCACCACTTCCGAACTGATCGTAAAAATAGCCGGCAGTCAGGGTGAGTTTTCCAATCGATTTACGCAAACTCCAATAGCCGATGCCGGTATGCGTATAAGCCAACTGAGGATTAAGCAATGGAGAATTATTGAATACATCGTAACGGGCAGATATATCAAAGCCCTGAAACTTGTAGTTCAAAAACAGCCATGCATCTGCAGATGATTTCTGTCGCTGATATTGAATGGTATTTGCTCCAATCCTGTCATCTCGCACATAAAACTGCGTGTTCGACTGGAAGTTCCCGCTGAGTTCTCCGTATTTGTTTTCCTGTGCCGAGACATAGGTTGAGAACAGGGTAAAACCCAGACTTAGAAGGGTAAAAATTCTTTTCATGCCAAGTAAGAAGCTGCAAAGAAAAGAAAATTTAACCTTATTGGCCCTGTAAACAGATACAGAATGAGTTAGCTTTATCGAACTAGTGTCACACGGAAGCTGGTCGTGCGGTATTCCGGATTTTTCAAGATCACGAAATAGGTTCCGTTGGTCAGTCCGCCCATGTTAATCTGCTTGGTCGATTCCTGAGAGGGGTTCCAGGTTGAACGCATCAATCTTCTGCCCAAAACATCCAGAACCTCAATCTGGAAGTCTGAATTCAAGGGCTCATCTTGGCGAAGATTGATATTACCATTGCTCGGGTTCGGGAAGAGGTTTACATCCACGGAAGGAAGAACAGGGTCGATAAAAGTAGCACTATCGGATCCATCGTATTCCGAGCCCAGGTATTCAATACCTCCCCGTGAATTACCTATCAAAATATCGAGGTAACCATCGCCGCTCAAATCTGCCAGGGCCAATGTTGTTTTCCCTCCCAAATCGACGATGCCGCCGGAATGGTTGTTTGGTTGAATAAAGTAATCGGTGATGCTGGGAAAAGAATCGTGGAGGTGAAGTTTGTCAAATGGGAAGATGAATATTTTGCCGCCTTTACTGCCAACTACAATTTCTTCATGTCCGTCTTTATTCAGATCGGCAATCCAGGGCGAACTGTGTCCGGTATAATCAAAATGTTTGGTTGAATCGGTGGGATTGCCCAGTGAATCCCAATTGTCATAATTATAAAAGAAATCGGAAACATTAATATGTCCTATGGAGTCTTCTGTAGGCTGACTGGCGAATATCGGATTGGTTTTGCTCCCGAGGTTACGGTAAAGCTGAATTGTACCCATCGAATTCCCCATAATCATATCCATGGCCCCGTCTTTATCTATATCGTAAAAGAAGGGAGCTGCATAATTGCCTACATCGATGCTACCTAGTGTATCATTGATCAGGGTGAAGGCCGGTTGCGACTTCGTGCCGGAGTTCTGATAATAGTGAAGCTCTCCGTAGAGGTCGCCAATAACAAGATCGAGCATTCCGTCGTCATTGAGGTCAACAAATGCAGGATACATACCAGGGATGCTGTCGTTGCTGAAATTAAGGTAATCGCCTTCCTTGTATTTAAAGATCGCCTTGGTGCTGTTTCCAACATTTTCGAAAAGGGCCATTCGGTCATTGGCATTTCGTGTATCCCGGAAGTTGCCTCTGTTGGCCAGTAGAAGGTCAAGATCTCCATCTCCGTCCACATCGAAAAGGGCAGGCGCAGTTTGCGAGCCGAAATCAATGGTCATGTTCTGCAGGAAACTGCTGTCTTCGAAGTTAAAGGTGGGCTTATTGTTTTGGCCCGAATTGCTGTACCACCAGTTTTGTCCCAGGTTACTTGCGGTGTTTGGATCATCGCTGGAAGCGAGTAAGTCTTTCTTGCCGTCGTTATTCACATCCAAATAAAATGAAGCGGGGAATATGTCGATATATACACCCAGCGTATTGTTGGGGTATCCTGTGGTGAAAGAAGTGACGGTGTCCCAAGGCCAGGAGGTTTCCACCTTTCCGTTGATGAGGAATTTAAATTCGGGATAGCCCACATCGCCCACCAGCATGTCTTTGTCTCCATCTGCATCCACATCGAAGGTGAGCAAAGTGCTACCAGAGTGGGCATTGTTTGTATAAAATTTAAGCCCGAAACAATTGTCGCCCAGGTAGATGGCGTTGCTTAAACTGGCCTCTTGAAAAGAGCCCCAACAGAAATCAATAAAATTGAAATTGAGCTCGTCGCAATCCAGATGTTTTTCTACTCGCTCATTTCTGTAATACTGAACGTAGCCGCCAAGCACACCAAATGCCAGGATATCCAAATCGCCATCTCCATCTATGTCGTCAATGGCAGGCACGTCGGTTACCAGGCAATACATGTTTCCTCCGGTGGTATCTGTCAGGTCGTAAACAATATGCTTAAACTTGATGCTGTCTTTGGTGCTTATGTTTTTGTATACTGTATATCCGCTCTGTTCCGAGCCGGTAAAAATGTCTTCCAGTCCATCGCAATTGTAATCTCGTAAAAGCACCCAGTTGGATAATTCCGGGAAGTAGTATTCATATTTCGGAGCATAAACGTAGGCCACCTGATTCGCTGTGCCTTTATTGATAAAGGTCATTTTCTTATTCCCACTGCGGTCAAAAACAAAGAGGTCTTTGATTCCATCCATGTTCAGGTCAATATCACTGAACTGCGGCGACACAAACCCACCGATAAATGGATAGGGAATGGTGTCATTGTTTTCATCAACAAATTTGAGTTGATTGTTGAGATAGAATTTGGGAGATTGAGCAAAGACGCCCGCACAAATGAATAGGCTTAAGGCGAATAAGAGTTTTTTCATGGCTGGTTTCCTTTCATACATTACGCTGGTTAAAACAGGAAGAATCTGTTTTGATTTTGGCCGGCTCATAGCAAAGTGAATATCTTTCACTTCTGCAATATAGTCTAATGACTAGTTTCGTGTAGAAATTGTTGCCTGAATGGACTTTGAAATTTATTCCCGCCTTTTAGAATTGTATAAGGAAAATCCTGTAGTAAGTACCGATTCCAGAAAGCTACCCAAGGGTTGTATTTTTTTCGCCTTGAAAGGTCCGAGCTTTGACGGCAATCAGTTTGCCGCAAAGGCACTTGAGAATGGCGCAGGCTATGTGGTTATAGATGATGAAAAAGTCAGGAAGGAACTCGGTGAAAATCCAAGGGTTATCTATGTGCACAATGCTTTAAAAGCACTTCAGGAATTAGCAAGATTGTACCGCGAGGACCTGGCCATTCCGGTGATTGGTATTGGAGGCAGCAATGGCAAAACAACCACCAAGGAGTTGCTGAAAGAAGTCATGGCGAGCAGGTATAAAACGCATGCCACCGAAGGGAATTTCAACAATCATATTGGTTTACCGCTGACCCTTCTCTCCATGCCGGCCGATACGGAAGTGGCCATTTTGGAACTGGGCACGAATCAGGAGGGAGACATTGCCGAATTGGTGGAGATTTCCGAGCCTGATTTCGGATTAATTACCAATATTGGTAAAGAACATTTGGAAGGATTTGGCAGTATTGAAGGGGTGGCAAGGGAGGAAAGCGAGTTGTTCCTGTATTTGATGCGGCATAGCGGATTGGCCTTCGTTAATATGGACGATCCCTGGTTGGAAAAAATGGCGAATAAACTGAACCGGGTTGTTTCCTACGGGCAAGACAGCAGCTGTTCTACTTCGGCTACCCTTACCGGCAGTTTTCCCGGCGTTAGTCTGGAGCTGGATTCAGGTATTGAGGTACATAGCCAGCTACCCGGCGCTTATAACTTTTCCAATATTCTGGCATCTTTTTCCATAGCCCGTCATTTCGATATACCCGATTGGATCACGAAAACAGCGGTCGAATCCTATGTGTCGCAAAACAACCGCTCGCAAGTCGTTTCAAAAAATGGGTATACCTTTTTGTTGGATTGCTACAATGCCAACCCAAGCAGCATGAAAGTGGCCCTGGAAAGTTTGGCGCAACAGGAAGGGATGAAATTTTTTATCCTGGGCGATATGCTGGAACTGGGTGCTTACGAAGCGGAGGAACACCGGACTATTGTTGAATTACTGCGTCATCTGAATCTTGAAAACGGAATTTTCATCGGCCCGGCATTCGCCAAACAATTGCATGGAGATGCCCGCTCATTTCCTGATTCGCAATCCGCCGCGGCCTATTTAAGAGACCATCCTATACCAAAAGACAGTCTCATTTTTTTAAAAGGGTCGAGAGGTATTGCCGTGGAGAAAGCTGTGGCTCATCTGCTTCAAGATTGAATTATCGGATCAATAAGATTGTGCCGTTTTTTTGGATGAGTTCGTTTTGATAGCTGAACCCTTTAAATGCCGCATCAAGCGAAGCGATATGGTCGTTTTAACATGCATACAAGCCTGTCCGCCATCGATGGCGTCTCGTTTGAAATAGACCGGATAGCGGAAAAGTATCATCCCCAGATTATCTGCTTCTTTATTGAGTAATTCAAAACGATAGTCGTCGGAAAGATGAAAAGTTTTTCTAGGGGTCTGCAGGAAGGGCCGGGGCAATATTAAAATGAATAGAGCGTGGAAAGGAACTCTGGTTTTGCTGTCGATTCAGCAAGCGCAAAGGTCATCGATTCGGAGGCAGAGCGCAAGATAGGTGTTTTTAACCAAGGAAAATTAAAGCAATTCGCCACCTCTATTCAAGCAGGGTCAATGGAGTAATTCTTACCTTTACCAAACGAAAAAATGAGGAGTTCTAAATTTCTTCTAAATCCATTGGTGACTTTGTAAGGTGAAGATTCTGATCATCGAAGACGAGAAAGAGCTGGCCGACAGCATGGCAGATTACCTCAAAGAGGAAGACTACCGTTGCGAGTTTGCTGCTACCTTTTTGGAAGCGTCGGATAAAATTGAAATCTACGAATACGATTGCATACTCCTGGATTTAATGCTTCCCGGAGGCGATGGATTGAAAATATTGGAATCGCTTAAATCACAAAATAAGCAGGAAGGAGTCATCATTATCTCCGCCAGGAATTCTATTGAAGACAAGGTGAAAGGACTGCAAATCGGCGCAGATGATTACCTGCCCAAGCCTTTTCATATGTCGGAGTTGAGTGCCCGAATCCATTCGGTGATTCGCCGCAGACATTTTGGTACCACCAATAAAATCCATGTGAACGAGTTGGAAGTCGACCTGCTGGCCAAATCCGTTTCGGTGCATGAAAAGGCATTGCCTCTCACAAAAAAAGAATTCGACCTGCTCCTTTTTCTGCTTGGCAATAAAAACCGCATCATCTCCAAAAGCGCATTGGCCGAGCACCTGTCAGGCGACATGGCCGACATGCTCGATAATCACGGTTTTGTCTATGCCCATGTCAAGAATTTAAAAAAGAAGCTTGCAGAAGCTGGTGCCAAGGAATACATTAAAACCATCTACGGAATGGGGTATAAATGGGAATCATGAATAAGCTGCTCAACAAAACACTGGTCTATTACATTGTGTCTGCATTTGTGCTGCTGCTGCTGAGTGCCCCTTCTTATTATTGGTTCTCCAGGAAATTATACATCGATGATGTAGATGAAGCCATTCAATTACGAAAAGATGATTTCATTAAGGATGCCCTGAATACTCTCACCACTTCGGACGTTCCAACCTGGAATCGCTTCAACCGTGATATTCGCATCTTGTCGGATACGGTCAGCAAGGTTCGGGAAAGCATCATCCAACAAGAGTTTTACGATTCGGGGGCGAAGGAATTGGAACCCTACCGGGTTTTGTATTCTGATGTGGAGATTGAAGGCGCTCCTTATACCCTGATGATACGTCTGAATCTGGTAGAGTGGGAAGATTTAGTAGAAACCACGGGTATTCTCTACCTCATCATCTTGATGGTATTATTGGTGGGTTTTGTATTGGTTTCTAAAATCATTTCATCCATCATCTGGAAACCATTTTACCGAACATTGGATTTGATGGAAAGTTTTGATATTGCCTCGCAGGAACCCTTTTATTTTTCGGAAAGCCGTGTGGTGGAATTTCAGCAACTTAACAAGGCACTAGAAAAACTAACCAGGCAAAACCTTCGGGCTTTTCAATCTCAAAAAGAATTTACAGAGAATGCAGCCCATGAATTGCAGACGCCCCTGGCAGTTTTTCAATCCAAGCTCGATCTGCTTTTGCAAAGTCCGGATCTAACGGAAAACCAAGCGGAAATCGTTCAGCAATTGTACGATGCAGTAGCCCGATTGAGCAGATTGAATAAGAATCTCCTCTTGTTGGCAAAAATGGAAAACCAGCAATTTGCTGATAAAGAAGATTTGAATCTCAATGCCATGTTGGAAGAAGTGCTTCCTTATTTTTCTGAGCAGGCCGAAGAGAAGAATATCCAGGTTGAAGCCGAGTTGGATGAGACGATTCAGGTTCATTCCAACCGGTCTCTGGCCGAAGTGCTGATCAATAACCTTTTGCTCAATGCCATTCGCCACAATGTGCAGGACGGAAGCATTTCTATTTCCACTAAACAAAATCATCTGCAAATTACCAATACTGGCAAAGCAAGCGCTTTGGATGCCGACGGCCTGTTTAAGCGCTTTGGAAATCCCTCTCAGCATGCGAACAGCAGCGGGTTGGGTCTGGCAATTATAAAGATGATTGCTGACCTGAATCAGTGGGAGATTGACTATTCGTTTTCCAATAATCTGCATCATTTTGTCGTAAAATTCTGAGCGACTTCAGAATTCTAAATTTCTTCTAAATCGTCCTGCAGTTTTGAAAGTGAATTAAGGATTCACCTAAAAAACTAAGATATGAAAACATGGACAATAGCCAGCTATGCTCTGGCCTTGGCGGGCTTTTCAGCCTGTTCCGGTTCGGGAAATGTAGTTCCAAAAGAAGTGCATTCGGCCTTTACCCAAATGTATCCCAACGCTAAAAATGTGAAATGGGACAAAGAAGGCGATTCTGAATGGGAAGCAGAATTCACTCTGGATGGAGAGGAATATTCCGCAAACTTCTTAAACGACGGGCCGTGGAAAGAGACAGAATACGATATCGAAATTACGGATATCCCTGAGCCGGTAAAAAACACCATCGAACAGGAATTGGTGGGTTATACGATTGAGGAGGCTGAAATGTCGGAAACGCCGGAAGGAAAATTTTACGAATTCGTGGTTGAGATGGGACCATCCGAACTCGAAGTAGTCATTACACCGGAAGGTAAACTCATTAAGAAGCAGAGCAAAGAGACCGAATCCGAAAAGGAGAACGACTGATTCAGCCATGCAAAAAGTGTTTCTAGTTCTTTTGCTTTTGTGCTGTGCTGCAGAAAAAATTCAGGCGCAGGATGTCCTGAATGATTATATCAGAAAAGCGAAAGAAAACAGTCCCCTTTTATTTGACAACAAGCAACAAGCTCAAGCTAATGAGTTGGAGGCAGAAAGATTACGGGCGCAGTATACCAAAGCCCAGATAGGGGTAACGGGTGGGTATATGTTTGCGCCCATAATTTCAAAAGACCAGGGTACAGCCCGCTTGGATCCTAACGCATACGTAGCGGATAAATATGTTGGGTATGATTTAGCAGCTTCGAATGGAGGCCTGTATCAGGGACTCATCAATTATTCTCAGCCTCTGTTCAATAATGGCCGTTATGAAGCCTATGCAGGTCAGGCCCGTGTCAGGCAAAAGATCAATGAGAATACCATTCAATTGACCGAGCACGATATTGAGAAGTTTGTAACCGATCAATACCTTCTTTGCCTGTTGGATAAAAATCAGATGCAGTTCGCCGACTCCATGTTATCCATCATCAAAGAGCAGATGGATATCGTAGAGAAGCTCGTGGAAGGAAGTATTCTGAAACAGTCGGATCTCCGCCTGCTGACCATTGAATACCATACCAACAGAGGATTGTATGCCACCTACAAGGCCACCTATAAACGAGACCTCATGGACCTCAATGTTTTGTGCGGTTTAGATGATACAAGCTTTGTTCTCCTTCCCGACTTGCATCTTGATTTAAAGCCGGAGCAAGCTCCAGCTCAATCTTCTTATCTGTTGAAGTACAAACTCGACAGTCTGACTTTAATTAGCACGCAGCAGGTCTTTGAAACAAAATACAAGCCTCAGGTAAATGTGTATTCCAATGCCGGATTAAATGCGGTATACGCCCCGACCATCCCTAACCGATTTGGTATGAGTGCCGGACTCAATCTTACCTGGAATTTTTACGATGGCAATCAGAAGTCCATCATGCAGGAAAAGACAGAGCTTCAATTAGAGGCGGTGGCATTTTACCGTGACAATTTCCTAAAGCAGAATAATGTGAGAAAGCAGAAAATACTTACTGAACTTAACTCGTACGACAACAGAAAGACCATTGCAGAAAATCAGTTGAAGGAATACAGCGCTTTGCTCGAGGCCTACAAAAAACAAATCATGCAGGGGCAAATGTCCATCCTTATCTATATCACCACATTAAAAAACATGACCGTTGCCAAACGCGATTATTATATCCTGGAAACCAACCGGCAATTACTGGTCAACACTTACAATTACTGGAATTGGTAAATCGGAAGAAATGAAAAAACTATGTATGGCAGCCGGCGCAGTGTTCCTTTTATATGCATGCGGTAGTCCGAAAAAGGAGGAAGAATCCGAGCTCGTGCCGAAAACAAATGTGCAGATTACACATGTGCATAAGGGGAGTATCCACGATGAGCTTGAGTTGTTTGCGAGCACACTTTATTTGAAAAGGAACGTCATTAATGCCCCTTTCCCTGCTTTTATAACGCATGTCAATATTCGTCTTGGCGACAAAGTCAAAGAGGGAGATATCTTATATACGCTGGAGAGCAAGGAGAAAAGAGCGCTGGGGAATGATTTGAATCAGCTCGATACCTCCCTGACTTCTTTCGGAGTAATTGAAGTGAAAGCGCAAGCTTCAGGGGTGGTGAGCACCCTCGATAAACAACAAATAGGAGACTATGTGTTGGAAGGCACCCAGCTTTGCACCATCTCGGAAAGCAATGATTTAGCTTTTCAGGTGAATGTGCCTTTTGAGTTCAGGAAGTTTGTCAATCGCGGAAAACATTGCCGAATTATTCTACCCGATAATTCCATTCACTCAGCCATCATCTCAACCCCATTGAGCAGCATGAATATCACTGCGCAAACCCAGTCAGTCCTGGCCAAATCGGTAGAACCACTCTTTCTTCCGGAAAATTTGATTGTCACTGTAATGGTCGACAAGGGAAATGGCGAAACCCAACAGATAATACCAATTACCTGTGTTCAGAGCGATGAACGGATGCAGCATTTCTGGGTCATGAAGCTCTTGAACGACAGCACAGCAGTTCAGGTAGCAGTGCGGACCGGAAATAAAAATCATCAGGAGATTGAGATTTTGCAACCGCATTTCGACAGTACAGACCGAATCATTGTGAACGGGAGTTATGGCTTAGCCGATACAGCATTGGTGCAAATAGTAGGGGAAGATCATGGCGAGTAGAGCAAAGAATTACTTTCAGGTTTTCACCAAGCCAATCCTCTTCATTGGCATACTGCTGCTGCTTTCAGGAATTTATTCCTACACGCGCATGCCCACCAACCTCTTTCCCGAGGTGCTTTTCCCGAGGGTAACGATTATTATCGACGCGGGTCAGCTTCCGGTCGATCGCATGATGACCATCGTAACCAAGCCGGTGGAAAGTGCAGTGAAGCGGGTACAGGGCGTTTCGGTGGTCAAAAGCAGCACGAGCAGAGGAACCTGCACCATTGATGTGTTCTCCGACTGGGGCATCAATACCTATGCACAAAAGATTCAGATAGAAAGCCGGATCAATGAGATCAAGAATTTCCTGCCTCCCGGCGTGAATTTCTCCATTGAGGCCATGAACCAATCCTTGTTCCCGGTTTACGGCTATACCCTTGAAAACACCAATGCCAGTCAGATTGCGTTGAAAGACGAAGCGAACCTCACCATACGTCCTGTCTTTGCGCAGGTAAAAGGCATTTCGAATGTGGTGGTGCGGGGCGGACGGGCCAAGGAATATGTCATTATCCCCGACCCGGTGAAGATGACTGCCATTGGCATTACGCCAAGCACCATCATCAATGCGTTTAGCAATAACAATTTTGTGCTTTCCAATGGGAGCCTCGACGATTACAACCGCCTGTATTTATCGCTCACCGATACCCGCATCAGCAGTGTGGATGAGATTGGAGATATCATCATCAAGAACGATGGGGTTCGCATTGTCCATGTTAAAGACGTGGCAAAGGTGGAGATACAGAATCAAAAGGAATTTTTAGTCATCAATGCCAATGGAAACAATGCAGTGTTGATCGACCTGGTGAAGCAACCAGGCATCAATCTCATCGACTTTGCCAAAGAGGTGGAAACCAAGGCAGATGAGGTAAGAAAACTGCTACCCAAGGGATATGTTCTCAAACCCTATTATAACCAGAGCGCCTTTGTTGGCGACAGTATTCATAGTGTAATCAAAACCATTTACGAAGGCTTGTTTTTGGCCATTGTGGTGATGATTATTTTCCTCCGGTCCTGGCGCGCCAGTGCAGTGGTTTTGATTACTATTCCTATTACGCTGGCGTTTACCTTATTGGTGATTCATCAGGCAGGAATTACCATCAATGTAATGTCCCTTGGAGCAATTGCGGCATCCATTGGATTGATTATAGATGATGCCATCGTCATCATCGAACAGATTTACCGAACGCACGAAGAATATCCTGAAAAGAACCGTTTTCAGGTGGTCAGTGAATCCATCAAAGGGCTGTTCCCGGCTATGGTGGGCTCCTCCTTGTCGACTATCGTGATCCACTTCCCATTTCGCCTGATGAGTGGATTGGCTGGTACATTTTTTAAAGAACTCTCAGATACGATGCAGCTAACCATGGTGACTTCCTTTTTAGTCACCTGGCTGCTGCTTCCGGTACTTCATCTTATTATAGGTTACAGAAAGTCTATCAAGGCACCGATTGACCATGTGGCGCATGCACAAGAAGCCATGCGAAAGCTTCGCTGGCTCAGCTGGTTCTTCAAGAAACCAGTGTTTGCTTCCCTGTTTGTACTGGCCATTGGTGCTTCTGCCTACTGGGCTTCCGGGAAACTGGAAACAGGGTTTTTACCCGATTTAGATGAGGGCAGTATCGTGTTGGATTATATATCGCCTCCCGGAACGTCCATCGACGAGACGGATCGGCTGTGCAAGGAGATTGAAAAAGTCATCCAAAAGCATCCGGAGGTGGAATCCTATTCGAGACGTACAGGAATTCACATGGCATTCCGAAGCGACCCTTCGAATATTGGCGACTATTCTATTCAGCTGAAAAAGGATAGAAAGAAAACCACTGAGGAAGTTATTGCTGAATTGCGAACAGAGGTGGAAGCCAAAGTGCCGGCGATGGAAGAAATATCATTCGGACAACGGATCTCCGACCTTCTGGGCGATTTGATGAGCACACCCCAGCCGATTGAAATCAAGATTTTCGGTAATGATTATACCACTCTGAAACGACAGGCCCAGGAGGCAGAACAGGTGATGGAGCAGATTCCCGGATTGGTGGACATCAATAATGGTTTGGTTACCGCCGGACCTTCAGTGGTCTTTATTCCCGATCAATTGAAATTGAGTCAATACAATATTTCGTTGACTAATTTCCAGACCCAACTCACGGCCTATACCGGCGGTGTTCCATTGGGAATGAATTCCAACCAGTCGATTCCTACACCTGCTCAGGCAGCAATGACGGGTGGATTGCAGATTGGCGATTTTCAGGATGGAGAGCAGATGCGCCGGATTTTGCTTCGCTTCATCGACTTTGATGAGAACAACGTCGACAAGCTCAAGCATCAGTTGATATTCCTGCCGAATGGCACTACCCGGCCCTTGTCCTTCTTCTGCGACGTGAAGGTAGTACCTGGAGAAATTGAACAGCGGAGGGAAGATTTAAAGTCAGTCATTGTTTTGACAGCCCGTCTTGAAAACCGCGATTTGGGTGGAGCCATTGCTGATATTAAGAAACAATTCAAGGAAAAACTTCCTTTCGCAGATCATATTGCTTACGGCGGAGCCTATGCCGGACAGCAGAAATCTTTTCAGGAGCTCCTTTTAATTCTATCGCTGGCCATTCTGTTTGTGATGGCCGTGCTGATGTTCCTTTTCAAGGAATGGTTGATCAGTTTCCTTGTCTTATTTGTTTCGGTAATGGGAATTGGAGGATGTATTCTGGCTTTGTATCTGGTTGGGATTCCGCTTAATGTGAGCAGTTATACGGGCATCATTATGATTGTCGGGATTATTGCGGAGAATGCCATATTCACGGTGCATCAGTTCAAGCAGAACATGAAAGAATCGGGCGATGTGGATGAAGCAGTAAACTATGCCATCGCTTTGAGGATTCGTCCGAAGTTGATGACGGCTATCGGAGCCATATTGGCCCTGATGCCTTTGGCTTTGGGAATTGGTTTGGGAGCACAGATGCAGCAGCCTTTGGCAGTCGCGGTTATTGGTGGTTTTGTGGCTGGTTTGCCGATGCTGCTCATTGTGTTGCCAAGTTATATGCGTGCCCTGTACAAATGGGATGAACGCAGACAGAAGAAACAAGTTAAGCTTTAGATAAAGAGACTCATTTGAGTGTATAGCTTGTGCCGCCCGGCTTTCTTTTCGGAGAAGGTTCGGGCGGTTTTTTGAAGAACGATATTCAATTGTTCTGAGATTCCTACAGAATGGAGAGTGGAGAAGCACTCGGCCCGGAGGGACTGAGTGCTATTTTTTGTATCTTGACTCAGATAAAATATCGCTCTGGCCCTCCGGGCCGAGCGATTCAAACATTGAACCAGCACCGACCAAACCACGAGTTATAAGAGACTAACCCTTATTTAAGAAAAATGAAAAAACTTAACTTAAGGCTGAAGCTTTGAAGTAAGGTCGCCGATTTATCGCGACCTGTTCAAGCTGTTTCAAAAGTCATTCGGCGTCTCGACGGATGACTCTGATTTACTCAATCATCACTGCGGAACCTGAGAAACAATATTCCGGTTATTCCAGCATATCGATCGATCCGCTGAATTCACATAGCCATCCAGGTTCACGTCGGTTTCATTGTAGCCGGACTGATTGCGTGCATTCCAAACGGCTTGCCGGTCGTTGGCATCAATCTTTTCAGAAGAGGCACTATTTTCGGCACTTCCCGAATACATGCCCCATTTGCCATTTCCAAGCGAAATCAATGCATCGGTGCCATAGGCCTTACTTACGGCATCGGTAAAATCGTAGCTATAGAATTGATTGACGGTGTCAGGGGCTGTTAAATGGGAGGATGACATCACAGAGATATGCGTTCGATGGTGCACCACCACAAAGAAATTTCCAGGCGCGGTGGTTCGAACTACCACTCCCGGCGCTGCAATGGTATCATCTACAGTTCCATCCGGACGAATAAAGCCCACCGCTCGTCCCTGAATAGTTGAAGAGGTGGCGTTGGAAGCTGTGTCTGCATTCCTCAACTCGAGCATCACCCAATCGACCAGACTGTCTGTTGGTACAGATTGAATACTCCCGACATCCGTGTAATTAAAAGGCGGGACAGTATAAGGTTGCGCAGCTGGTATATAGGATTGAAGGGTGGTGCTCAACGCACCATTTGCATAACCTCCTTCCAGGAAAACAGTGACTTCGAGCAAGAGATAGGTATGCTGGCTATCGGCTAAGGTTGAGGAAGTAAGGTAATTGGTCGTCGTATCTGAACCATTCGATTCAAATACCGTGAAATGGTAGTAGACGTTTTGGTCCAGGCCTCGAACAGTCACTGAATCGCCGGCTCCGGAATACACCACATACTGGCTATTGCCCAAATCATCTCCGGATCCCATGGTTGAAGAAGCGGTGTAGACCTGCCGATCTACCGGGGCGGCAGTTACTGCAGATGATTTTCTGGCAACAATAATGCGCTTACTTCCGCTGCCACCGGAAACATTCAGCCGGATTGAATTATGCTGGATTCGATCAAATGTAAGCGCCGTTGCTGCTGAGCTTGGTTCTGCCGCATTGGTATTCATCGATCCGGTCAGCGAATCGGTAAGAAGGTAATCCCGTTCCGTGCCCTGATTGGTGTATTCGTATATCGCGAAATAATAATACGAAGCAGGTGAGAGTCCACTGAGTGTGAAACTGCTGTCGGCACCCTGATACACCACATAGCTGTTGTTGAGGTTCTGCGGACTTCCGCTCAAATTGGTGTCTGCGGTATATTCGGTATAATCGACAGGTTTGGCATCTACGGCTGCGCCCGACCTAACAAATACAATGCGTCCGTGGCCATTTCCCTGGGTCCAGGTCAGGGTCATACTTCCAGATCCAATCTGGGTAAAAAACAGATCGCTTGGTTGCACCGTTGGCTGCGCAGCAGGGGGTTCTCCGCCGGTAAGGGTATTCAAAACCGCGCAGGTGATGCTCATGGTATTGGCGCTCGTGTTTACATAAGAGCCATTCAAACAGGTTTGTGAAGGACGCGACATGCGCGCGGCAATATTGGATTCGGTCCCAACCACATCCGCTTGCACATATTGCGCAGTAATGTTCGCAGAGAAGCTGGTGATTCCAGAACTGCTGAAGGTCCAGTATCTGCTGATATAGTGATTTCCACCAGCGCAGACGGTGCTGGCACTGTCTTTCAATGTAACAGAAACAATGGCCAACGACCCAAATGTTCCGCTGTTAAAGGAAAGCGTGACGGGTGAGTATTCTGTGGTCCCGGTTTCTTCGCCCAAAGGAAAGACAAAAGCCGGGCTCGTGCTAATATAGCGCTTCACAACGCGACCACTGCCATTTTGCACAATCATCGCCGAAGCCGAAGGACTTCCGCTGCTGGTGGCAGCCGAATCCGCCATGAGGTTATGGCTTCCTAAATAGACAATACCACCGGTAAGCACCAATTGATTTCCAAAGCTGATGGAATCCTGGAGGGTCTTATCGCCTCCTCCGCTAAATTCAAGTGTGTTGAACCGGGTAATTCCTGAGATGGATTGAGCGGTATCCGAAGCAAAATTAACAGTGCCGGTGCCAGGCACGAAGCCGCTCCCTCCAACATTGTTCACCCAATCGCCATAAACATTTAAGGTTTTGTTATAGGTGGAATTCGATACCACACCAGCGTCAATCTGAATATCCCCATTGATGTCCAGGTTGGTATTCGGAATCGTTCGGGTGGCACCATCGCTAAAGAGAATATCATGGTAGCTGCTTTGAGTGGGAAGGACCCCATTCGTCGATCCATAGTATTCGATAATTCCTCCAGAGCTACCGGTAAAGGAAGTAAAGGTTCCGGCTGGGAAAATGAACTGATTATTGGTTGTGGCTTTGATCCGCAATTTGCCTTCTCCAGAAACCGTACCTAGGTTATGCCCGAAGGTATTCCCCAGATCGAGTACTGCACCACTATCGAGGGTAATGGACTCGGCCAGCTTGGAGTTACCGCTGATGGTCACGGTGTCGCCAGTGGCAATAATTACGGGTGATCCATTGGGCAAGTCGGTAATGGTGTCCAAAGGTGCGCCGGTATGTCCGGTAGTTGACCACATGTCCAAATCATCCCAATAGCCCGAACTCTTTCTACTGTAATACGTGCTGCCCAAGCCAAATTCATTGGGATTGCCCAGCGTGAAACTTCCGTTGATATAGGAAACACCGCTGAGCGTGGCGGTATTTGCGGAGGTGTCCACTGTACCACTTATACCGTATAAAGGTGTCCAACTCGGACTCACAAAACGACCGGTTACATAATCAGATTCGGAACCCGTCACGTCAGCTGTCACGTATTGATAGGTATGCGTGACAGTTAAACTATCAAAACCTGTCGTGTCTACTTTCCAATAGAGGTTCAATTGACTGTCGGCACTCAGCCGGGTTGAGGGGTGTTTCGCATTGATGACCTTTAAGGTAATCGTTCCCGAAGCATTGGAAGAAGTGATATTGATACGGGCCGGTGTGTATTTCCCCGTCAATCCAACAGGGAAGAGCACATTGTTCGCCCCGGAACTGCAAAGTTTTTTAATGCCGCCATCGCTCAAAACGCCATTGCATTTGATATTGTTCGAGGTATTGAAGGTTCCGCTAACGGTTGCCGAAGTATTCAATGTCAATTGGTTCGAACCAATATCCAGAATCCCATTACTCAGAGTGAGTTGGTTGTTGATTTGCATGGCGCTCGACATACTCACCGAGTTTCCATTATTCACTACCAGGTTGCCGAAGGAACCGGTGCCCGTGATAGTTTGTGTAGAGGTTCCGCCAAATTGCAAGGTATTCGAAGAGGAATTCGTCAGACTTTTATGTTGTCCGTAATTCACCATATTGCCGGTAATGTTCAGAAGATGACTGCTGTCATTAAGGATGGCTCCCGGATAGATGGTGAGCGTGGAGCTCACTTTTACTGAAGTACTTGCTCCACTCAGGCTAAGTACCGCGTTGGTATCTACTTTTAGATGATAGATGGCTGTAGAAGAGAAATCACCTTCTAGAGCCGAAGAGGACCCGGTGAATTTCACCGTGCTGGTTCCGGTAGTGTAGGTGCCGGATTTGGTAAAGCGACCGCCAATCGTTAACCCAAGGCTATTGGTGTTGAGCGAAGCAGAAGAGCTGATCAGCAAATTATTTCCCAGAGTCAGCGAATGGCTGTTTAAGGTTAGGCTGGCTGTGAGCGCGCCCATTGGTGTAATTTCCAAATTGTACAGCGGTGCCTGAGAATTACAGGTATAAGTTTGACTTGTCCCTACCGGGCTCAAAGGAGAGAAATAGACGGTGCCTCCATCTACAGAATAGGTTGTTGGGTTGAGATAGAGATCCGAAAAGCTGGAAGACCCACCGCCAGCAATATACAACTTGGATGTGCCGTGCATCCCGAAATAGCTTCCGCTGTTCAGAACTTCAAGCATGCCTTGGGTATTGTCGTTATTTAATCCGAATATCTTTACGATACTGCTTCCGCTCTGGTTGTAGTACAGTGAACCGGTGGTAGCACTGGTGCTTCTCCGTATTTGTCCAGCTACATTGAGAGTCCCACCACTTAAAATAAGTTTGGGAACACCTGTGCTGGTGTAGATAATGTCGTTGTTCTTATTATCGGCAGTATTCCCGATATACATGGTGCCATTCATTACTTCAAGCTTGCCCGTGAGCAGGAGGTCTGCACCATTGTTATTGTTCTTGACAACCGTCATGGAAGCGGTGGAATGATTGATGGAAAGGGCACAAGTCGCCGGGATCGAGAATGTGGCATTCGCATCTGAAACGGTCAGACTTCCGCCCGATTTCGCAAAGCGAAACATCCCATTTTGTAAGGTGAGCCAACCACTGGTTTTGGTAGTGAGGGTGCCCGCAACATCCATCACAAGCATGGATGAGTAATCGGATCCTTTGTTGAGCTTTAACTCAAAAATATCGGTTGTGGCGGAGGATTGCGTTCCGGTGAAATAACTGGTATCTGCTCCGGTAAATTGCAGGATGATGTAATGGTTGTCGTTATAGTAAGCATCGAAAGTCCCGTTATTGGTGAGGCTTCCTGCAAAATTCATGGTATGCACCAGATTGGTTCCTCCAGCCTCTACCTGAAAGACCGCCCCACTATCGACCTGAAAGTCGCCTTCAAAAGTGAGATTTCTCGTAGCCGAATTTCCCGAGTTTCGAAGTTCTACTGTTCCACCCGAGACGATAGTGGCTCCCTGAACATCGAGGTCGCCTAAAGAGGAGTTGGTTTCATTAATATAAACGATACCTGAACTTGAGGAAGTAAATAAAAGGCTGTCGTAAATCGTTATATCCAGGGCCGGAAATTCAATGATGCCGGTGGATTCTGCATTGATGATGAGTTTATTGTAGGCGCTGATTCCCGTAGGAAGCGTTACAATGGAAGTAGTGGAGTTGTAGTACTCAATTTCTCCCGCACCGCTTTCCAGAAAATTGCCATAATCTCCGCCAGGGAATGCATAACTCGTTCCGTTCCTGTCCATGCGTATTCGGCCATGTCCACCCAGACTTGTTCCGCCCACTACTCCGAAATCGTTTCCCGTTGTTTGTTTAAGGTCCAGGACGGAACCCGGGTAAATCACCAGACTTCCGGCTGCTCTGTTACTTGAGTCGATATTGATGGTATGAAATACACTCGTTCCATTGCCAATGCGGATGATGGAATTGGCATTTGGTGCTGTGGACGGAGGAGAAACCGTGCTGTGGTCCGAATTAGTGGTCCAGGTATTTACATCGGACCAGGAGCCATTATCCACCCGACTGTAATAAATAGTTACCGCCCCAAATGGATTAACCGGCGAGTTGTCGCCCGCCGTATAATCTCCGTCAATACCAGAAAAGCTTGCTCCTGTAAATTGGATGCGTTTGGTGATGGTATCTACGTCGCTTGTAGTGCCCGTCACCCAGGCTCCGGCACCAATATCGAATTTAGCAGGAACATATCCACCTTCGGTGATTCCGGTTCCTGTCACTACATCCCCCGAAGTGTAATAATAATTTTGCACCACCACGGCAGATCCCAATGTGAAGCCTGTTGAGCTGGTTTTCCAGTAATAGGTAAGAGAGCGCCCTGTTGTTGTAACGGCAATATTTTCTGAGGCCACCGGCTTTACCGTGATATTTCCTCTTGTGCTTGGTGAGCTTGTGAAGTAGATGACAGAAGGGGTGTAGTCAAAGGTAGTGCCCGTTCCGCTTCCAATGGGGAAATAGAAACTGTCGCTTGTGTAGATCTTGGTCATCCCTCCGGCTGATTGCAATCCGTTGAAACGCACAAAGCGATTGCTTCCAGGATTTATGATGCTGGCAAAGGAGTCGATTGTCAATGCATAGGCCCCGAAATCCAAAACCCGACGGGTGCTCCCAATGAAATTTAGTTCTCCTTGCAGTTTCAGGTTGCAGGAAAGGGTAGCACTGGCATCCGATGGTGCGTCGAAGCTAAGATTGGTGACAATACCATTCCCGCTGCCGGAAACCGTGCGGCTCGTTGCTGTGCTTAGTAACAGCTGGCCAGTTCCACTATGTTCTCCGGAAAGCACCAGGTTTCCCCGCAAGTCGAGGGTTTTCCCACCGTCCGCTAAAACGCCGTCTACCAGCGAGAAGGTACCCAACACAATCAGCGTATCGGTTGAACCGGCCAATTCCAGAGAATCCGATTTGTTGATATAGAAATCCTGCAAATTTCCGCTTAGTGTTCCATTCACGGTGAACAATGATTTGGTGGCTCCACTAAAAGAAAGGGTGCCGGAATTCATTTTCAGCGTGGCTGCGGAATCAATCTCCAGGTCGCCCGACAGACTTAAACCGTAGCCGTTCATATCGAGAAGCGGTGAGCCTTGTTCCATGTGGAGCGAGGTGCTGGTTGCAAGGGCCGCATCCGCAATAAAATCACCTCCGCCACTCTTAGAAAGGGTCAGAGTGGATAAGGTGCCGCTAATGATCATCCGGGCGGCTACCCCGGTTTTGTTGGAAACCGCCTGAATTTCTCCTCCTGTCACAGAGAAGTTTTGCGATGCAGCGCCAATATTAATAAGATTGACAGCGGTTCCCTGCCTGGTAACTGGGTATTTTATTTGAAGAGTACCTGCACTCATGTCAAATGTGCACCCGGTATTTGGCAGACTGAACCGAGCGTGCCCGTTATCTTCTGTGGTCCCGTCGATGGTTACAGTTCCTCCGCTTTGGGTATAGGAACCATTGTGGGGAGTGCCGGGATCGGCTTCTCTGAATTGAGCGGCGTGCAGGGTTCCTCCTTCAACGACTATTTCACCATTCACCCGGTACAAGAGTCCGGTGCTCGAGCCTGTTTCGATCGATCCGGAACTTAACCGGAGTTTTCCAACCACTGTAATTCCTGTGTTGCTCCCGCTTCCCGTCGTGGAAACTATATAGGCTCCATTCACCCATAATGCGGCATTTTGAGGGATAAAGAAATCATCTCCTCCTGTAGTCAGGCAGGGGAGGTAAATATTTGAGTTCAACTTAAGCGTACCATTTACCAGGCTTAATGCCTTTAATACCGTTGGATTTGGGTCGCTGCTGGGATTATTGCCCTGGTCATTGGGACCGAATAGTTTCAGATGTGTTGAATCATCCGATTCCACACTCAGGACATGTGTTTGATCGCTGCCCTTATCGACAATCATCCGGTACAGGTTTGTTGGGCCATAACAGTAAAACGAATTGTTTGCAGCACCTGTAAATGTGAGTGTTACGGTACCCGTGGTAGATGCCGTACCGTAGCTCGGACTTGTTTGATTGGTAAATCCAACCATTCCATAGTTGCTGAAATTGGCCCCTATGAATACTGTGTGGTTGGCGTTGCTGGTACCTACTGTCCATTCACAGCCCGAACTGACTGAGGCTGTCCCGCCAATGCTTAGAGACCTGGCTGTGGTATTGTTGCCAATAGTCAGACGTGCTACTCCACTATTGCTTCCGGTAATAGTAAGGTCGCCATAAATGCTGAGGTTGGAAGCCAGGGTATATTGAGTGGTTCCGCTGGATTCTCTTCTGAGAATTAATTCCTGACAATTCGTGACTGAAGTATTGAGCATTACGCTGGTGCTGCAGTAATATTCCAAAATGCCCCCTCCGGAATCAAGAAAGTCTGCATTGGATTGAGCCGTTGGAAAATAGGCAACTGACCCCGAGCTGCCGCTTGAACGGAGTTTCCCGGAACCACTGATACTGTTCAGTCCATCGAGCGTATAGGTTTGCAGATCGAGAACAGAGCCTTCTTCAAGAAGCAGTCCGAAGGAGGTATTACTTTTATCGGCACTCAGGGTAATGGTTCTTCCGTTTTTTATTACGAGGCTGTCGCCGGTCAGAGGAGCTAGCCCTCCGGAAGGACTCAGTGTCGACACAGAAGGGTCGGTGGTCCAGGTGGTGGTGGAATCGAAGTTTCCGGATTGATAGGTGTATAAGATAGTAAGTGGCCGTAGAATGAGGGATACAGTGAAATAGCGACGGTTGTTATCGCTTCCTCCCCCTTGTGCCCCTGAAAAGGTGAATGTTTTTGCGCCGGTGGATCCTGTGGATTGAATATCCTGTTCAGCAACCATGGCCATGCGCCCTGTTCCTAATGTGTCCGTGATGCCCGTCATTCCCGAAGGAGCAGAGATACTGCTTGGTGTGCCTGTATGTTTGGCGGCGCCAAAAACCACATGAACTCCCGTGCCGCTGGATGAACTTATTGCCGGCGCGTCGAAGCTGGTTGCTCCATTTGCCATAGCATTGAATGTATAATTGATGTCTTCGAAAGGTGCTCCGGGGTTTACATTTCGATAAACTGCCACGGCGCCGATCCAGTCGCGGGTAGAATTGGATGTGACATCGAATGTACTGCCTTCGGTTCCATCGGCAAATCGATAGAAAAGCGCATAAGAAAATGCGTTGCTTCCAGTGTTGACATAGGTTGAAAATCCTGTGGGGGCTGTGATTGCTCCAGTGGATACGGTATATACTGCCTGAATCAAAATCAAATCGCCGGCGTTAGTGCCGCTGGGTTTTGACAGACTAAAGGTTGTGTTGTTGTCTGTTAACGTCGAACTACTACCAACCAGAGAAATATTCAGTGCAGAAAGAGTGCTGCATAGAAGGATTCCTAAAGTGAGCAATAACGGTCTTCTCATAGCGCCAATGGCGAATGTCGCTGTTTTTCCTCAAAATTGATAACATTTGAGACCTTAGATGAAAGACAAGGGAACCGAGATTTTGTTTTTTGCAGGGATATCGGAATCAAAAAGTGTCGTCATTGAAGAAATAAATAATCAGAGGAATGGGCATCGAGGGTTATATGAGGTGGGAATTGAAGTGTTACTGAATAACAGACAGTTGCGTGAATAGAAACAGAAAGGATGGTTGCTGGACCTACCGAGTTTTTTAATGACTTGTTTTGTACGGCTCTTTTGAATCCATTCGACGAGAAGGCTATAATAAGCTACATATACCACATGTGTATCTGTTTATTTCCTACAATACCTATTGGGTGATTTATTCACAATCCATTTTTCATTCTTTCTATTTCCTTTTTTTAGAAAAAATCGCGCTTACTTCCTCATTGAGCCGCTAGGGCTTCCTCCACTATCCCGCACCTGCGGGATAGTGGCTCCGTCAGGCGGCGGGTGCCCTCCCGATAAATTTCGGTCCGCGCATTGGCGTGATGTTTTTTTATTAGGGAGGATTCACGCCTGAACCGGAAAAGTCTGATTGAAATGTCAGAGTTTGGCTCGAGTGATTACTCCTTCGAAGAACTTATTGCTGAAACTGGAGCTTGTTATTTAGCCTCACATACTGGAATTGGAGAAAAAGTCTTCGATAACAGTTTGGCCTATATCCAGTCATGGCTGAAGGTTTTCCGCGGTGATCCCAAGTTCATTGTCCAAGCAAGTGCACAAGCACAAAAGGCTGTTGACTTTATCCTTGACCAAATCAAAGAATATGAACCGACGGAAGGTAATTAAACAAAGGGTATTCAGTAGTCTATCGAAAGGCAAGTTAAGACGAAAGAGAAAGAACAAACTAACAATGGGCGAAGTATCGATAGTTTATCGGAGGCCGCTATCAAAGATTCCCGGTATTGTGAAAAGCTCAAATGATGCCTACAGGATATTTAAGAATATTTTTGAATCAGAGAGAATAGATTACAAAGAATTTTTCTTTGTACTTCTAATGAGCAATTCCAATAGATGCTTATGTTATAGCAGAATTGGAGAAGGAAATACCTCGGGTACAGTCGTGAACATTAAAGAGATTTTGCAGCTTGTTTTAAAAACAAACGCTTGCGGAGTCATCTTAGCTCACAATCATCCGAGTGGAAACCTTACGGCCTCAGAAGCGGATATACGGATAACAAGAAAAATTCGTGACTCTTGTGAATCCCTTGAAATTGTTCTTTTAGATCACATCATCATTTCCTCAGAAAGTTATTTCTCCTTTATGGATGAGGGACTGATTTAAATAACATGACTGTCCTTTAACTTACCACTAAACTAGGCAAAACACTTATGTTTACTAGCCTTTCAAAGATATTAAGGCCAAAATATCTCCTGTTAACTTTATAGCAGTATTCCGCCAGATATCTTGCAAGGTTTTCTCTTTTT
>WGMZ01000048.1 GCA_016124735.1 Bacteroidota bacterium | reverse complement strand
TTGAACAAGTGCATGGAATTTAACACCAAACCTACTAAAACCGTGCATTTATGAGTATAACTAAAGATATATTATCCACATAATATAGTTGATTATCAATATTTTATACAATGAAAGTAGAAAATCAGCAGACCCTAATTATTCCGGACGATTTATGCTTGAAAACAAAGCGCCGGCTTGCACCCAGACTCAAGGAGGCAATGCAGGCATCCTTCATTAACTCCGGCTCATCGTCACTGTGCCAGCCCATCGCTTCTGTGCCATCATGATACAGGTTCAATAAACAGGAATTGTAAGTTTCACCGCTCACTTTTTCACAAAGCGATTTTAATTCTGTTAATGGCCGAATCCAGGGCAATGCCAGCTTTTGTATATTGGAGTAAGTATAAGAATATGGTTCATCTCCGTACCATGCCACCTCTCGTTTGGTCTGTCTTAACCTTCCAAATATTTTCACAGTATCCCGTTTCCAGGGGACAGCATGCCGCAAAGAATTAAAATACTCTGCCGCACTCTCAGGTGAGAGCACAGGGCTATAATAAATGACTTCGCCCTGCTGGTGTATTAAAGTTTGAGATCGGTTTTCATCAAAAAGATTCATTGTCGATTCTGAAAAAAATACCATTGATCCCCTTCAAGGTCCAGGGATTCCATGCAGACTCCCGGCCAACGCGGAGCTTCAACTCCTGCGCCAAGGGGCTTCGGAGAAACACCCACACGTATCTCATCCCAAAGTGAGGCCTTCATGAACTCGCTATGAATAATGGCCCCACCCTCTACCAAAACCGAGGCGATGCCCTCCTTATACAATCGATGCATGGCTGCCATTAGGAAATCATCGCCCTCAATTTTCAGGTAACGGCATTTTCCTCCCAAAGATTCTTTGTGTGCATTTAATACCCACGTCGGCGAATCGTCTTCAAACAGCTGCAGAGTTTCGGGCAATCGCAGAGAACGATCGAGAAGTATGCGCAGGGGCTGATTCCCTGCACCAGATCGATTGCTCAATGAAGGATTGTCGTTGAGCGCCGTTTCCGGACCAATAAGAATGGCCATTTCCTCAGCACGCCAGCGGTGCACCATGCGCGTACTGAAGGCATTGCTGATGGTCACTTTCTCTCCTCTCCTTCCAATCAATCCATCTTCACTTTGCATCCATTTAAGAACAATAAATGGTCGCTTTTTCTCATGGAAGATCAAAAATCGTTTGTTGAGTAAGCGCGCCTCCTTCTCCAATATTCCCACCTCTACTTCAATGCCGGCTTCTCTCATCCTTTTAATTCCTTCCCCGTCAACTTTCGGGAAAGGGTCCTGCATCGCGATAATTACTTTTTTTAATTGATGACGGATGATCAAATCACAGCAGGGCGGTGTTTTGCCGTGATGGGCGCAGGGTTCCAGACTCACATACATAGTCGATTCACTCAGAACACCTTTGTCCTGAACCGATTCAATGGCATTCACCTCAGCATGTGGACCACCGAATTTTTGATGGTAGCCCTCGCCAATTATTTTCCCCTCATGCACAATCACCGCCCCTACCAATGGATTGGATGCCGTGTAACCCAACCCGAGTTGAGCCAGGTCAAAACATCGTTGCATGTAGATTTCATGGGATTCCACGCAACAATATTAGCGAATTCAGGTGGCTTCATAGAGAGATTGACAGTTCCAACTTCTGAGATTAAATTCTCCTTCAATGACAAGACATCAATCAAAAAGAATTACCCGAATCCTTTAATTTCACGGGCTTTCAATTAGTATATTCGCCGTATGCCTACGTGTTTCAATGAAATCCAGCGCTTTCAATCTCTTTTAAGCAACCGATACGAATCCGATGAAGCAGAAAGCATTACCCAAATGGTTGTAGAAGAGGTGCTGCATCTGAAGAGACACGAATGGCGATTGGCAGGCGACAAAGAAATAGATGAAAGAACCTGCCATCTGTTAAATGATATTTTGGGGCGTCTGCTTGCCGGCGAACCCATTCAATACATTCTCGGACATGCCTGGTTTCTCAACGAACGTTATCTGGTCAATTCGGGAACCCTGATTCCGCGACCAGAAACCGAAGAATTGGTGCAGTGGCTTATAGAATCTATCGACCGCAATAAGAATTACCGAATCCTGGATGTCGGAACGGGAACGGGCTGTATTGCCATCAGTATTCAGAAAGCTTTGCCTGATGCGCAAGTCTATGCCATCGACCTAAGCAGAGCCGCCATTCAAACCGCTCGAATGAATGCACAGAATATATTGGGACCCGAGGCTGCTCACCGGATGATTCAGGCAGATATGACGGATGCTCGCTGGTGGGATGAACAAAATGCATGGGAAATCATTGTAAGCAACCCACCCTATGTAATGGAATCTGAAAAAAAAGAAATGGAAGAGCATGTGTTTGCTTTTGAACCCTCATCTGCGCTCTTTGTAAGCAATAATGAACCTCTCTTTTTTTACAGCACCCTTGCAGAGAAAGCTCAAAAACACCTGACTCCTGAAGGCCAGCTTTATTTTGAAATCAATGCCGCACTTGGTCAGGCAACAAAAGATATGCTATATGAATACGGCTTTGAATCAGAACTCCGAAAAGACCTTTTCGGGAAAGACCGAATGATACGTGCCCGAAAGGCAAACAGAACCTAATCAAATTTTAGTTGTTTTGCAGCTATGGATTTGCAAAACAAGAAAGTCATCGTTACCGGTATAAGTAAAGGAATCGGCAAGGCCCTCACATTGGCATTGCTGGAAAAAGGGGCTCATGTCGCCGGACTGGGTCAAACCGCCCCCGATTACCAGCACGAAAGATTGCATTTCATCCAAACGGATGTGCGCCAGTTTGCTTCGGTTGAAAAAGCTTTTAATCAGATTTTAGCGAAGTGGAACAACGAGTTGCATGTACTTATTAACAATGCTGGTTTAGGTTATTTTGGGAAGCTGGAAGAGATTCCATTGCATGAATTTGACGAGATGATGCAGGTGAATGTGAACGGTGTCTTCTATGCAACCCGATTGGCTGTTCCGGTCATGAAAAAGTATCAATACGGCCATATCATCACGATTTCTTCCATTGCCGGATTGGAGGCCTACCCGGAAGTGGGTGCTTATTGCGCAACAAAGTTTGCCGTGAAAGGGATGATGGAAAGCCTGTACAAAGAAGTGCGATATGATCAGATTAAAGTGACGACCCTCTATCCCGGTTCGGTAAAAACCGACTTCTTCAGAAACAGTCCGGGCATCAAAGCTCACGACTTCATGCTAATGCCGGAAGATGTTGCAACAGCAATGATCCAGGTACTCGAAACCCCCGACAATTACCATGTGGTGAATTACGAAGTCAGACCACTTCGTCCAAAAGGCGACAAGAAATAGATGGATGATATCTTCATCCGCTTTTATTTTCCATTGAGCGCCAGCATATTTGCGCCATCAATCCAATTAAAATGAAGATTAGCTCATTGTTCAGCCTTCTGCTTCCTGCCCTGGTTATAGCCTCTTGCGGGAATCCTACTACTGTTAAAGAAGAAAATTCGACAGAAGAAGTAAAAGACTCCCTGATTTTTCCAGGCGAAAAACATTTCGCTTCGCTTCGCCAACTCACTTTTGGTGGCGACAATGCCGAAGCATATTTCAGCTTCGATGGTTCCATGTTAACTTTTCAAAGCAATAACAAAGCATGGGGATTGAACTGCGATCAGATCTTTACTTTTACGATTGAAGGAGCCGATCTGAAAGATCACAAGCCTCAAATGATAAGCATCGGAAAAGGACGCACCACCTGTTCTTATTTCATGCCGGGCGATACCAGTATTTTATTCGCTTCCACTCATTTGGGAGGAGATGATTGTCCGCCGGTTGCCGAAAGAAAACATGGAGATCCTTATCTCTGGAACATCTATGATACCTACGATATTTTTGTTTCTGACCTGAACGGAAACATCATCCAACAATTGACTAATGAACCTGGATATGATGCAGAAGCGACACTTTCCCCACAGGGCGATAAAATTGTCTTCACTTCCACCCGCAGCGGCGATTTAGAATTGTATACCATGGATATTGATGGCAGCAATGTCAAGCAAATCACCAATGAATTGGGATACGATGGAGGCGCTTTCTTTTCTACCGATGGAAGCAAACTGGTTTTCCGCTCTTCCCGCCCGAAAACTCCTGAAGAACAAGCCCATTATAAAGAACTATTGTCAAAAGGACTGGTAGCTCCAACAGAGATGGAAGTATATATCTGCAATGTAGATGGATCGGAAATGCAGCAGGTAACGCATCTTGGACAAGCCAACTGGGCGCCTTATTTCACTCCGGATGGAAAACGCATCATTTTCAGCTCCAACCATGAAAGTGAAAGAGGATTTCCTTTTCATCTGTACCTCGTAAACCTGGATGGAAGCGGATTGGAAAAAATCACCCAGGACGATGGTTTCGATGCTTTCCCGATGTTTTCGCCGGATGGAAAATACCTGGTATTCTCTTCCAATAGGAACAATGGTGGTAACCACGACACCAATCTCTTCATTGCAGAGTGGAAAGACTAACGCATTAATACAAAGGCGGCCCAATAATAGGGCGCATAGTTTTTCCTCATCACATCCTGGGCCTCCTGAAAGGCACCCTCGATCTCATTTCCTTTGGCCATGTTCTGGTAGAAAAGTGTCATAAACTCAACGGTCTCTTTGTCCGGAACCTGCCAGAGCGACATCACGATGTATTCCACACCGGCTTGTTTGAATGCGCGCTGCAAACCAAATACGCCTTCGCTGCCTTCTACATCACCCAATCCAGTCTGGCAGGCAGAAAGAACCGCCAAACGGGTAGCACTTAAATTCATGTTGGCGACTTCGTAAGCGGTCAGAATACCGTCGTCTTCTCCGCGAACCGGTCCTCCCATCCAGGCCTGGTTAGCCCCTGCCAATATCAATCCGGATCGAAGCAGAGGGTTATCCGCCGATTGAAAAGGACTCAGTCTTTCTTTTTCAGAAGGTGCCGGAGTTGGAAAGAAGTACCCATGGGTGGACAGATGTATAACTGATGGTCCGGAGCTCATCTTCTGCTTCACCTCCTTTTCTGTAGCCAGCATTCCCGATTCAATCTCCGTATGTGTCTGCGCATTTTGCAAAACGGATGCAATTTGTTCCACCTCTTTTTGTGTTCCCCGTAGAAATTTCCAGGGACTTGCATTGCTGCCGCCCCGCATCACAAATTCAGGCTCTACCTGTTCCTGCTCTCCTTTGTCGCCGTCGTAATCCACACCGCCAACCAGGCATACATCCTCCATCTTAAAGGTTGGCGTTTTATCCAACAATTTACGGGAAGAGCTTCGGGTGCATAAGATGAATAAGTCAGACAAATACCTGCCCTCTTCGTTGCGAATGGCGGCAAAACTGATTTTATGCAAACTTCCCGACGGTGAATAATAGACCCTTTTGGCCGTATTCAGGTATTTCTCCAATGGTTTCCAAACCAGTAAATACAACGAATCATCTGAAGAAGGAATATTTACTTCATCTTCCACTATGAGTCCACGGCTCTCACCGTAAATTGCCTGAACAATATCCTGGTCTCCTCCGGATTTTCTTTGTTTCAGATAAGCCTGCAACCGAGCCTCACTGAATAAAGGCACCAAGGAAGGAGACGTGCTGTTACCATTCAAAACGATTGCGGCAAGAGAGGGAGTCTCTTCAAAGAAAGTTTGATAGGAAATAAATTCAACAACGGCTTCATCTTTTTGCAGTTTCCTGAGGATAGATTTCCAGGAATCCATTTGCATGTCTAATTGATTCTGTTCTCCCAAACTGCTAATGAGTTCTTTCTCCAAAGCATCTGCTTCCTCATTTAATTTTGACGTATTCGGATTTCTCGAATGGACCTCTTTGAGCATTTCTGCTGCAACCTGAGAACGTAATTCTCCAAGGCGATCCAGTTTTTCCATCAACACCGGATCCTTGCTTTGGAGAATTCCCTGCCGCAGCCTGTTACCCGATTCGAGCACCATGCCTTTCATCATCAACTCCACATCAAAGGCCAATCCTGCAAAATCAGGATAGGCCGTTACATTCTCTGCAGCAATGGCCTGGAGTTGCTTTAACTCCGACATTTTCTTCTGAAGGAATTTCAGCTTTTCCTGTTCGGTCATGAAACGGAAATAGGTATTGAAGTTTTGCGCAATAAGGCGGCGGGCTTCTTCGAAGTAACCCATCCCCTTTTTGTAATCTTTTCTATAGGTGTATGAGGTACCCATCAGGGTCAATTCATAACTCAGAGCAGGCTCATCTTTCCCAAATAGTTTTACCTTCATGGAATAGGCCTTCTCAATATATTCGAGGCCCTTGTCGGGATTATCCAGGTTGGTATAACACATGCCGATTTTATCGAATAGGTCGGCTACATTGACCGATTCATCTCCATATTGGTCTTGTTGAATATCGAGCAAATCCTGGTATACTCGCAAGGCTTTGCCATACTCATTTTCATCGGAATAGATCCCAGCCAAATTTTCGTTGAGGGTCAGGATGAGGCTGGATTTATTGCCCGAAATATTTTGAAGGCTCAATCGGGTTTCCTCAAAAATTTTCTTGGCCTCGCTCAACTGACCAAGATCCTGAAAATAGACTCCATAATTGTGTTTGGCTTTCAAATATTCTTCCGATTCGAGGCCTTTAACATTTTCCCACCCTGCCAGCACTTCGCGGTAAATGGGACCCGCCTCTTCCCATTTGCCCATTTGCTCCAAATAATTGGCGTAATTTCCTTTTATGGTGAGGGCGAAGTCTTTGGTTAACTGGTCCAGATTATTCAGGAGTACCTCGTAGTATTTGCTGCATTTATCGTATTCTTCCCGTTCCTGATAATAGTTGACCGCATTGTTTAAAACAGTTAGGTAAACCGGAGATTTTTCACCCAATTCTCTTTCCGAATCCCTTATCAAATCCGCATAAAACAACCCAATTTCCTGATACATTCCTGCCTGTTCGTATATCGTGCCCAGATAAAGGCAATACTGAAACCATTCCGGATGAAATTTCCCCAACAAACTTTCAACAATTTTACGAGCCCGAACAACCAGGCCTATCCCTTCCTCGTAACGACCGAAATTTCCAAAAGCGACTCCTTCATTGGCCAAAACGGTGGCGCATTCCAGACTGTTTTCCGAATAGATGGATGCTTTGATCCGGTAAGCCGACTGATAATAACGTACGGCCTGTTCATATTTACCCTTGTCGACCATCAATACGGCCATATTGTTCAGCACATTCGAATAGAGACTTTTATCCGTGGCATTTAAATCCCTGCAGAGTTGCATGGCGTCCTGCAGCAGGGATTCTTCCATTTTCAAGTCGCCCATTTCACCGTAAACCAGGGAGCGGGTATTTAGAATATTCGCATAATCCAGACTTCTTCTTCCCGACGAACGGATTGTGTATTCTCCGGATTTTTCGAGCATGCTCAGGGCTTCTTTTAGTTTGAAAAGTTTCTTTTTTACAATGGCCTGGTTGGAATAGATGGCACCAATCAGCCAATCATCTTCTGTTGCACCCTGTCGGATCAGCGCTATGGCCTCTTCGTTGATTTGCTCTGCTTCGGGTAACAAGTCAATGGCTTCATACAATCCGCCCAGCTGAAGTGCCACATTGATATAGAGCTCCGATTTTTTTCCAAAATAGTTTTCGCAAAGCGCTTTTGCCTCCAGCAGATTGATTCGTGCCGAATCATAGCGTTGGTAATTCTGGTAAAAACCACCCAGATTGATATGAACCACCACCTCGTTGGTGTCGTTTTGCAGTTTTTTCTTTTTTCCCATCCACTTCAGGATGAGCTGTTCCTTGTCTATTGCGGTACGATAATCATATGCCTCATATGCGGCAAATGCTTCCTCATTCACCCGCTCAATATCCTGTTCCGTCTGAGCGCGAAGAATAAACGGAAAGATGCAAAGAAATGCGAGGCAGAAAATAAACCGGGTCATCTATCAAAACTAAAACCCCGATTAGCTGTTTTCGTCACTAGTATTTGGTATTTTCGGCCGTCACTGTCTTACTTGCCTTTGCAAGCTTTTGACTATTTTTACACCAATGAAGTACGAGAAAATAGATTCCAGCCTTTTTATTGCGAACCGAAAACGCTTTGTCTCTGAAATGAAACCAGGCAGTATAGCCATATTCCACTCCAACTACGAGTACGTATGGAATGGAGATGCCGTTTATGATTTCAAGCAGAACTCGGATATTTTCTGGTTAAGCGGTATCGATCAGGAAGACAGTATTCTCGTCCTTTTTCCGGATTGCCCAATCGAGGAGTTTCGTGAAACGCTGTTTCTCAAACAAACCAACGAACATATTGCGGTCTGGGAAGGACATAAATACACCAAGACAGAGGCATTTGAAACATCCGGTATTGCATCTGTTTTCTGGAACCATGAATTCAACGATAAAATTCGTCCCGTCATCAATATGGCGGAATACATTTACCTCACACTGAATGAGAACGACAGATATACCTACCGTTCTCCTTACAAAGCGCTCGACTTTGCCAAGGAGTTGAAAGAAATTTATCCGCTTCATAAATACGAACGCGCCGCCCCCATCTTGCAGCGCCTGCGTTCCATCAAGAGTGAACAGGAACTCGAACTGACACGGAGAGCGATTTCCATCTCCAAAAAAGGGTTTGAACGCATCCTGAAGTTTGTCAAACCCGGGGTGATGGAATACGAGATAGAAGCGGAGTTGATTCACGAATACATCCGCAACAGAGCAAATGGCCATTCCTTCCATCCAATTGTGGCCAGTGGCGAAAGCGCCTGTGTGCTGCACTATGTAGAAAACAACAGACCCTGCAAAGATGGCGACGTATTGTTGGTAGATTGCGGAGTGGATTATGCAAATTATGCATCCGACATGACACGGGTAATGCCCGTCAATGGGAAATTCACCCCTCGTCAAAAAGAAGTATACAATGCCGTTCTTCGAGTTATGCGTGAGGCAAGAAAGCTTTTGGTTCCCGGGACTTATCTTATGGAATACCACCAAGTGGTTGGAGAGATCATGGAAAAGGAATTAGTGGATCTTGGCGTATTGAGTATGCACGATATTCAAACGCAAGACCCGAACTGGCCCGCATATAAAAAATACTTCATGCATGGAACCTCGCATTTCATGGGAGTGGATGTTCATGATGTGGGCATGCGTTACGAACCCATGCAGGCAGGAATGGTTTTCACCTGCGAACCCGGAATTTATATTCAGGAAGAAAGTATTGGAATTCGGCTCGAAAATGATATTTTGTTGACCAATAATGGTCCCCATGATTTGATGGATGAAGTATCCATGCCTTTGGAAGCAGAGGAGATTGAAGAAATCATGAACTCATCTGTAAACGCCTGATATTTGAATACTCCAAGCTCTGGTATATCCCTTGTCGACCAACTCCGAAACGGAGACAAACAAGCATTGGAAAAATTATACGATGCCTATTCAGGCATGGTGTACGGGGTTATTTTAAAGATGATTCGGGACGAGGAAACTGCCCAGGAAATTGTTCAGGATGTATTCCTTAAAGTGTGGAATAATATCAAGAACTACGATGAGTCTAAAGCTCGCTTGTCAACCTGGATAATGAACATTGCCAGAAACCGAACCATTGATGAAATTCGCAGTAAAAAATTTCGCAATCAAAAGGAAAACCAAAACATTGAAGATTCCGTATATGAGGTAGATAAAGGAAATAACACAGAGCTGAAAGTGGATAGTATCGGGCTAAAAAGCGTGATTGAACGACTCAGACCTGAACAGAAAATGCTTCTGGAATTGGTTTACTTCGGTGGATATACCCACGATGAAGCAGCCAAAGAACTGAGCATACCTTTGGGAACTGTGAAAACAAGACTCCGAGCAAGTATTATAGAACTAAGAAAAGTATTAAAAGTTGAGTAGCAAGAACCTCATACAATCCGGCATCCTGGAACTTTATGCCCTGGGATTATGCTCCGAGGAAGAATCTCTGAGAGTAGAGGAAGCCTTGCGCAACGACGAACAGGTTCGCAAGGAATACAATGAAATTTGCGATGCATTGGACCACCTTGCTGTAGAACAAAGTACCGAAGTACCCGCATCTGTCAAAGCATCCTTATTGGATAAGCTAAACGAGATTCAGGATGAAATGAGTCCAAAGAATCCTTTAACGAGTGAGACAAAGACAGAAAAATCAACGGAGGCCGCTATTCCTTCAATGCCGGAGCCAAAAGTAGTGGAAATGCATTCCAGAAAGTGGCAGTGGATTGCGGCAGCTTCCCTTGTTTTATTTATGGCCAGTGCCGGATTAAATTACCGCTACTACCATCGAATGGTCTCTGCAGAAGAAGAAGCAGCAGTGCTCAGGAACAACAATATGTTATTGAGCGATGAAAATGGAATTATTAAGTCCAGTTACGAAATCATGCAACAGGAATATGCTTTCCTGAGCGATAAAAACCTCAAAGCCGCTAACCTTTTAGGCACCGAAGCATATCCTGATCTGGAAGCCATGGTTTTTTGGGATAAACAAAAAGGAGATGTCTATCTTGTTACGAATGAACTCCCTGCTTTAGGTGAAGACGAACAATACCAGCTGTGGGCACTCGACAATGGACAACCGAAAGATGCAGGAATGATTCCAATGGATTTCCAGGACGGAGGAGCCTATAAGCTTAAAAATGTTGCCAGCTCACAGGCATTTGCCATTACCATCGAAAAGAAAGGCGGATCTCCAAGTCCGACGCTGGAAAAAATGGTGGTCTTTGGTTCTTTATAAGACCAGTACGACCGTTCATCTCAGCTGAGTGCCATTTAAATAATAATGGCCCCTTCCAAACAGTGTGTGCTTGAATTTACAAAAGATTGATTTAATATTGTAAACTACGCTGAACCGAAGGAAAACCAAAAATGAAAAGCATTCTATCTCTTGGTCTTGTCTTCCTCCTCCTGGTGGGAGCGCAAATTGTACTCGAACAACGCAGTACAGTTACGCCTGAAGGGACGGATACTGAGTTAGACAGCATCAATACCCGTTACAAATTCGAAAACGGGAAATTATATTTTCTGGGAGATGATGGACACTGGAATAATCGTGTCAATTTTGTCTGGAAAGGCAACAACGGTCATTATTTTCTTCAGGAAAATGGTCAGATTTACCAATCAAATGACGGCACCTTCTGGAGTTTGTTATCCTTAGACCAAATCCATCAGGACATCTTGCCATTGCAACCCGTTTCTAATAAGCAATAATTCTGAACTCCGTACGGCGGTTCATCTGGTGATCTTCTTCATTGCATTCTACCCCGTCAGGACAAGGTTTTAACAACTGTGTCTCACCATAATAATGGTAGGTAATCCGGTAAGGATCTATCCTCTTGGAAGACAGGTAAGCAATGACTGCCTTCGCCCGAGCCAGACTAAGTTTTTCATTGTAATCATCGCTTGCACGTGAATCCGTATGAGATCCCAGTTCAACCTGCAGATAAGGATTGTCACGCATTATTTTCACCAATGTATCCAGAACGGGCTTTGCATCAGCACGAATATCCGAGCTGTTCAGATCATAATAGATATTCTGAATTTTAATCTTTTGATTGATCTCACTTGGTCTTAAGCGGAACTCTTTGATCGGAGTCGAATCCGACATTACAAACTTCTCTTTATGGGTGAGAAATCCGGCTTTAGACGCCACCAGTTCGTACGTGACATTGGGGTCTACAGCCAAATCAAAATACCCCACCTGATTCGAAGAGGTTATTTCTTTGAAACCATTCGGACCCGTAATAGTTAACAAAGCTCCTTCAAGCAAAGCACTGGTTTCATCATTGCGAACCAGGCCGCTAAAATTGAGCAGGTTTCCTTTCACAAGCTCGGCGAGCATTTGCGTGTCTTTATCGGCAATCAAACCCTTGCTGGAGAAGTTGTAACGTTTAGGTAAATAGCCTTTGCGTTCAGTGGTAATTTTAAAGTTATTATCAATTGGCAAACACAGGTGAATCTTTCCATCCGCACCGGTCATAACTTCCTCCGTATACTGAAAACCATTGGTAATACGAACTACCGCTTTGGGGAGTAAGTCATAGGTCATACTGTCCATCACAGTAAAACTCAGACATACCTTGATTTTCTTGAAAGTATACAGGTCATCGAAGCCAGATCCTCCTGCACGGTTCGATGCCAGAAAACCTGAACTACCATCCGGATTGTATACCATTCCAAAATCATCGTAAAAGCTATTTACCGGATAGCCAAGGTTTTTTGGAAAAGACCATCCTTTATTGGATTTCACCGAAAAGAACAAATCCAAACCACCAAGACCGGGATGATAGTCGGATGAAAAGGTCAACAAAGTATCAGCAAATAAAGTCGGGAACAACTCTTCTCCGGGTGTATTGATTCTTCTTCCCAAATTTTCCGGTGAGGACCATTCCGTTTCTGAAATCTTATGCACCATCCAGATATCACTACCTCCTTCTCCTCCGGGCATGTCCGAGGTAAAATACATGATATTTCCATCCGCTGAAAGGCAAGGATGTCCAACTGAATATTCTCTGGAGTTAAAGTTAACGGGACGAGGTTTCGTCCATTTTCCATTTTCAAAATCCGAATAAACAATCATCAGTCGTGCCACCCCTTTATCATCGGTTAATACACGCCCCTTCTCCTGCATATTTCGCGTAATATAAATGCGCTTACCGTCCTGGGTAACTGCAGCTGGTCCATTATGGAAGCGGTCGGTGAGTCGATGTGAAAAATTTTCAGGCTCGGTACTATCCGTAACGAACATAAGTTTAAGATAAGGAAGATTATCCCACCCATAAGGATTCATGTCCGTAGCATTGCTCCGGTTGCTGGCTATTATCCATCCGCCATGATAAGGAGTTGGTGAGAATTCCATTTGAGGCGAATTGTATTTCCAGGCAGTGACTCCGAAACCCAATGGATTTTCCAGTAATTCAGGTGCCATATCGCAGGAATGGAGTAGCTGTCGTACTTCCATATTCCCCGGATCCGTGCGCAGGTATTGTATGAACCAGGGTTTTGCATCCGCATAATAGCCCTGATTTTTTAAAAGCTTGCCGTATTCCAAAAAGAACTTCGGATTGGCCTTTCTGTTAAATGCAAGTGTTCTGAAATACACCGATGCTTTCTGAAAATTCTTCATCTTCAGATAAGAATAGGCCAGCATTTCCAACGCATCCCCATTATTATTAAGATTGTACGCCTTTTCCAGATAAGGAATTGCTTCTGCATATTTGAGCTGTTTGTATAGCTTCTCTCCCCGCTCAAATTGCTTATCCTGGGCCTGTGACAATACACAGATTAAAAATAGAATTCCGGTTAATAGGTTTCTCATACTAGAAATAGCGGGGGCTCAACATTTTTGTTTTATCAAAAGAGATATCAAATCCCAGGAATATTTCATGGCTGCCGCGCGATATACTTTTCACCACGCCAAAGGGTACATCGTATGCGTAGCCAAACCACCAGTTCTTATTCAGCTGATATTGCACCATCAAACTGGCCTCATTGATGGTACGATAAGATATTCCCATATAGAGTGAATTTTTGTAGATGATGGTGGCATTCAAATCCATCTGCATGGGTGCATTGTTCACATAACGTATCATAGCCGAGGGCTTGAATACATAGTCGTCGCTTAAGAAGATGAGGTAGGATCCAGTCAGATAAAGATGGTCTGCAGGATTCACTGCCTTATATGCCATTCGATTTACCATGGCCCGGTTCAGAAAATGGGGCACGGATATCCCTAATGCCATTTTGCTTGTTTTGTAATAAGCCCCAAAACCAAAATTGAAAAGTTTATAGGTCTCATTACCTGAAAATAATGGATCGCCCTGACCCATTTGCAATTCATTGTAGTTATTGGAAAACTGATAGACTCCGGCACTCATACCTAAACTCAAAGTCCCTTTCGAACTAATGATACGGTAGGCATAATTCAGATTCAAATAATCCTGCTTCTGAACACCAATACGGTCGTTAAATGCGTTGATACCCCACGCTCCATTGGTGTTTTTGAAGGGAGAGTGTACCGAAATATTGGTCGTAACCGGAGCTCCTTTAAAGCCAGTCCATTGATTCCGATAAAACAATACTGTGCTTAGTTGCTCATGACTTCCAGCATAGGCCGGATTCACAGTCAGCATATTATACAGATACTGACTGTACATCGGATCCTGCTGGGCAAACGATGGACTTGCTGCAAACAATCCTGCTATGATCCAGAGTAACTTCTTCATCTTAATCCCTTTGAATCACTATAAATCCTTTATACACCCTTCCCTCTTCCGGCACTTTTATCACATAGAAATAAGTCCCTTCAGGAAGTGGTTGTCCATCCTGATTGACACCCGTCCAATCATTTTTATAATTCTTGGTTTGCCAAACGACGCTGCCCCAACGATTCATGATAAATATTTCGTTTTCATTGGTAAGGTCAATATTGACCACTTTCCATTGATCATTGATACCGTCCATGTTTGGCGATAAAGCCTCTTGAATGATGAGTTCGGTTCGCTCAACAATGGTTACAAACACGTCGGTTGAGTCGCAAAGAGGAGGCTGTGCATTGTCGCATGCTGCATAACGGAACCGATCCTGCCCGATATAATTGACCTTAGGCGTATAAATCACTTTGTTATTTTCCAGAGAAACCATTCCATGCAATGGCTGATCCAGCAAATAAACTGTCATGGGATCATTGTCCGGATCGTGGTCATTGGCCAATACATCAATAGTTTTTGCACGATTTACAAAGGTGGTCGCAGTATCAAAGGCCGCCACGGGTGGATCATTTTGCGGAATGATGGTAATTCTTACCCAGGAAGTATCACAAATGCTCGGTTTTTCAATGGTGCATAATCCGTAACGGATTGAATCCATCCCATTGTAATCCGGATTTGGAACATAATGAATACTATCATTGGAAATAACCGAGGCACTTCCTCTCCGCGGATTAACCATCACCACCACCTGAGCTGCTTCTTGAGCGATATCATTCTGTGTTACGAAAATACTCAATGGAATATCCTCCAGTGTGGTTCCGACATCATCATTGGTTTTAATTGAATTACTGGTGGTGTAGTAAACTTTTGCCGTATCGCAATAACCCGGAATGAGATTGGAACATACCAGATATTCCAGGCTATCTTTTCCTTTATAATAAAGTCCGGATTGATAGAAAATACTATCGCCTTGCATTACGGCCGTTCCGACCTTTGGAAAGCTAAGAATGGTAGTGGAATACGAGCCAAAAACAGTATCGTTACTCAATACCTTGCTGCGCTTGCTGCGGTTGATAAAGAGGTTGTAATAATCGTCGGTTGCGATAACCTGAGGCACTACCCGAATAAAAATGGTCGCCGAATCACAAATGGTGATTGGATTGTATCCGCATACCTGGTATTTAATGGTATCGTACCCAAAGAAGTTAAAATCGGGCGTATAAAATATGCTGTCGCCGTTTTGAACTACATAGGTTCCATGTTTAGGCGGCTCGTAAACAGATAAAACAGCCGGTATATTCACTATATCATTTTTCTTTGGATAGATGAATGTTCCTTTGTTCATCTGCACATCTGCATAATCGTCCTTCAAAGAAACAGCCATGATCACATTGACTACCACAGATGCGGTATCACAAACAACAGGCGAAGTTGAAGAGCAGATGATATAGGTAAAACTATCGTATCCTATAAAACCAAAGGGAGGCATATAGTCGAAGGTGCTTCCGTTCCAGGAAGCAGAACCATAGAGTGGCGGGTTTTGCAAGCTGGCTGAAACAGGCACGTTGACTGAGTCATTAGCGAGAACATCTATTTTAACCGGTGTTTCGTAATAGGTAAGTTTTGAGTCGTCAATAGCTTTCACCTGCACCTCCGTTATATCCAAATATACCCAGGCCGTATCGCAGGCAGGAGGCTGAAGCAACGTGCACATGCAATACATAAAGCTGTCTTTACCAACAAAACCGGTATTGGGTGTATATTTTACCGAATCAAAATTCTGAACCAGTGGAAATCCATTTTGTGCACCTTTACAGATGCTGATGCGAACATTTCTGTTGTAGAGGTCGTTTTGTTTTACTTTGACAATTTTAGGGGTATTCTTCGTGACTCTGCTCTGATCCGGGTAGGCAATAATTACTGTTGGTTTGCAAAATCCATTTCCCCGGGGCAAAACCAAACCAAACACCGAATCTCCATCGCCACCTGCAGTTGCTCCATAAGAGCCTCCATAATTATTCGAACCTGAATTCAGTATCTTTCCATTGAGACCTCCCCGAACATCGGCATGGATATTAGAGAGCGGAGTGTTTGAGGAATATCCAATGTATCCACCGCCACCGCCACCACCCGTACCGTGGGTTGCCGCCAGATTGTATGCCAGGCTGTTATGCGAATTATTGTCTGCACCTTTCCCTCCTCTTGCCTGAATATTCAGGGTTCCGTTGATTTGATTGGTAAACAAAAGAATGGAGCCGCCTCCACCACCTCCACCGCCACCATCTCGTCCGGCAATGGAATCCTGACTCTCTCCATTTGCAAAAATAGTCCGATTGTATGAACTGATAACAGGAGCAACAAGTATAACAATACCTCCACCATGACCACCGGTGCCTGCTTCACCACCTCCCGCAGAAGGCAGGTCATTTTGGTGACCACCCCCGCCCCCGCCGCCAAGGAATACCCGGTTTTTGTTTGAGCTATAATCAAAGGGCTTTCCGCCAATCCCTCCGTTCGCCGTGGTCGTGTCGTTACATCCCTGAGTACCTGAATTTACAAAAGCTTGTTTTCCTCCATGTCCGCCTGCGGAAATATTTCCACCGCCACCGCCTCCCGTATTGTGATTGTTTCCACCGCCACCGCCTGTGGCCCATGGACCACGACCGGTAATATGGTTTCCATCCACCATTACAAAACTCTCTCCTTTGTAGCCCCCATTATAGGGCTTATTGTACAATCCAAAGGAATAGTCCATCACTGCACAGGTATAGTTGGGAGAAGACCGAACCCCTCCTTTGAATCCCAAAGAATTTGCACTAACATCTGCCGCCATGATAATGGAATCTCTGGCTTCTATAACCACCACGCCTCCAGTGGTGTCGTTCCAAACATTTCCGGTTAAAGTGCCAGTAATATTGAACACATCAGCGGTAGGAACACTAATCATCTGAAGTTTGGTATTGACATTGTAATCCGGACTTTTCAGCATGTAGACCAAGTCGATGGTATCGCCAAAAATGCTGTCGATGTAATTGAATTCAAATAGCCCGGCCGGACCAAGCGCAGTAATATCGCCAAAAGAAGAGGTATTGGTTTTGTTTACACCGGCTCCTTTCATCTGGATGATGAGTACCTGTTGCCCCACAGAATATTTCTGCGGATCCCTTACCTTGATGCGGCAATTGGTAATAATGTCTAACACCTGGGTATATTCATTCACCACTCCGCCCATGTTTAGATTTTGAGCCTGGAGCGACTGAATCCAGAAGAATAGTCCCCCTAAAACCAGAAACAGTTTTTTCATTCTATATTGCTTGACCAATTCTTACGCCAAGTAATTTCCCTGACTTTTAATCAGCTTCAAATTCAGCGTTGAGGCCTGAAATATAAGGGTTTTAGAGGGAAATTGAGTATAAAAAAGGCCGGATACGAATCCGGCCTCCTTCAATATATCTTTCCAAATATTGGAATAATTCCAATAAATCATCTTAAATCAACCACTTGAATCCCGGGTTTACTTTTCGGGTCAAAGGAGAAAAAGTTAGCCGCAAGGTTGATATTCCGGATCTGTTGTGAAACGATGTATTTCATTTTTCTTCCAGACCGGAAAAGAATTTCTGACTCCACAATTTCCTTTGCCTTGCGATCAATGGCAAGTTTTACTTTGGTGTATTCTTTCCTTTCCTGGTTTTCTTTTGGCACCAACTCCAGCAAATCAACAATCTGTCCTTTTATATTATTCTCACCTACCCAAATAGATTTAAATCCTTTATCATACATGGTAAAGATGGTATTGGGAGAAATATCTTGGGCATTTGCATCATAATTAGTGATCTGAACTTCGTTCACATCCTTCATATAATACCACTGCGTTTTGCCGTCACAAATGATGGTTACCGTGCTCATCTCAATCTTAAAACTATTGCCTTTTACATAAAGTACTCCGTTTTCAATGCTAGGTTTCTTTGCGTTTGGCTCAGAAATCTGAAGTTCAAATACGGCTTTCAGAGACTTGGCACTTTTGTAACTGCGACTTACCTGATTCAGTATTTTGGCCGCCTTACGAACATTATCCTGTCCGAAAGAAGTAACTGTTATCAATAGAAAAGTGCAGGTGAAGAGTCTTTTTAACATTCTTAAATTTTTTGCGAGTATACAGCTAATTGCTATTTATTGTCCAATTCATTCAAAAGTTGTTCCAACTCAAGTTCATCCCTCAACCGAACCTCCCGGGCCTTGCTGCCTTCAAAAGGCCCGACAATTCCTGCCGCTTCCAATTGATCAATGAGCCGTCCGGCCCTATTGTATCCTAATTTCAGGCGGCGTTGCAGCATAGATGTTGATCCTTGCTGGGTTTGCACCACAATGCGCGCAGCATCTTCAAACAAAGCATCCCGCGATTCTGCATCGAAGGCTTCATGACCACTTTCTCCATCGGCATCCTGAACCTCTGGCAAAATGAAGGCACTGCCATAGCCACGCTGATTCCCGATAAACTCAGTAATCACCTCGACCTCCGGGGTATCTACAAAAGGACATTGCAGTCGAATCATCTCGCTGCCATTGCTGTAAAGCATGTCACCTTTTCCAATCAGTTGATCTGCACCGTTTCCATCCAGAATCGTTCGGCTATCAATCTTCGAAGTAACCCGAAAAGCAATGCGACCCGGAAAATTTGCTTTAATAGTGCCGGTAATGACATTCACCGAAGGTCTCTGGGTAGCAAGAATAAGATGGATGCCAATGGCACGCGCCAGCTGAGCAAGACGACCAATGGGGTACTCTACTTCTTTTCCGGCTGTCATCATCAGATCCGCCAACTCATCTATTACCACCACGATGTATGGCATAAAATGATGCCCTTCGGTAGGCAATAATTTTCTCTTCAGAAATTTCGCATTGTATTCCGTGATATTCCGGACTCCGGCATCTTTAAGCAAGTCATAGCGCTTATCCATCTCCACACAGAGTGAATTAAGGGTGCTGGTCACTAATTTCGTATCAGTAATAATGGCCTCCCCATCACCCGGGAGTTTGGCAAGAAAATGCCTTTCAATGGTGCGGTATAAGGTCAGCTCTACCTTTTTCGGATCGACGAGTACAAACTTCACTTCCGCCGGATGTTTTTTATACAGGAGCGAAACAAGGAGAGCATTGATACCAACAGATTTACCCTGTCCGGTTGCCCCTGCCATCAGCAGGTGAGGCATCTTAGCCAGGTCGGCGATGAATATTTCGTTGGATATGGTCTTTCCTAAAATAACCGGCAATGCCATGTCATTATTCTGGAATTTACTACTCGCAATGACGCTGCGCATGGGAACCATCTCGGGTTTCTTGTTGGGCACTTCTATCCCAATGGTTCCCTTGCCGGGAATTGGTGCAATGATCCGAATGCCCAAAGCGGCCAGGCTTAACGCGATATCATCTTCCAGGTTTTTAATCTTGGTGATTCTAACCCCGGCTTCCGGAACAATTTCATACAAGGTAACGGTGGGCCCGACAGCTGCCTTGATCTGAGCAATGGCAATATTGTAGTTCTTGAGGGTTTCCACAATCAGGTTTTTATTGCTCTCCAGCTCTGCCGTGTCCATTTCTGCTTTTGAAACCCCGTAATCTTTCAGAAGATCGATTGTAGGGAACTGGTAGCTGGCCAACTCCAATCGTGGGTCAAATTCGGTATCCAGACCATAATGCTCTTTCCTTTCAGAATTGCCGGCAGCCTCATCCAATTCCTCACCTACTGTTTCCTCAATCTCCAGAGTAATTTCTTCTTCATCCTGTTCTTTATTCCCAGGTACCGATGCATCAATACTCAGGCTAAATTCCTTCGGAGCAGATTCTTCTTCGGGCTCCTTTGTTGTTTCCTCTTCTGCAAGGGTAACGCTCATTGCTATCTCCGATTCACTTTCCACTTCGCTTGCTTCGGCCACTACAGCGCCTTCGATATCATATTCGGGCTCCTCTTCTACCTGTACTTCTGTCTCTTCTTCAAGCACATCGGTTTCTCCTTCCTGCGGGGGAACAGACTGCTTTCTGAATAATGCCAGCAGTTGCTCACTCAGAAAATTGATATTGAACACCACAACAAGGAATACCAGCATGTACAAAAGGAGAAACATTCCCGCTCCCGCATAGCCCATCAATCCGCGCAAATAGCGAATCCCCTGGTAACCAAAGGTCCCACCCAGAAAGGAATAAGAGCCCGATAACAGAAAAGACAAGGCCAGCGAGAACCAAATGCCAGTAAAAAAGGAGTAGCGATACATTTTCCCCAGAGGCAACAGGGTTACCCCCACCAATAATCTCAGGCCGAGGGTAAAGAATATGAGCACAAAAGCAAAGGACGACAGACCAAAACCATTGTGCATATAGAAAAAGGCCGATCGGGCTCCAAGGGGGCCCAGCCAGTTTTTGGCCACTTCAGGATTAATCTGAAGGTATTGAGACCAGCTAAACCCCGCCACGATATTCTGGTCAGCTTTCCAACTGAACAGGTACGAAACGAAGGAAACCAAAAGGAATAGCGAGTAAAATATCAGAATCAAACCGGCAATTTTCCGTGCCCTTTCGTCCCGAAGAAAAAGGACATCGGTCCACTTACTTTTTGCCATGATGTCCTTTTCTTCCTTTGCTGATTCCGGAATAAAGTCATCGTTTTGACGATTTTTCAAGGTGTTCCCTGCGGCCATGGTACACAAAATTAGCTTTCCATGCCAAAGCACCATGAAGAGGATTTCAACTAATCCACACTGTAACGACTCCCTTCGATTGCTAAATGACTATTTTCGAAGAGTGTTTTTGCTTCTTCCAGTAAAGGAGTAAGGTCGCGGTAGCGTGCAGAATAATGGCCAATCAATAATTTCTTTACCTGAGCAAGACCCGCCATTCGGCCTGCATCCAGTGCTGTGGTGTGCAGGGTCTCATCTGCACGATCTTTCAACTCATTCAGAAAAGTTGCTTCGTGGTACAGCATGTTCACATTTTCAATCTCTTTCGCCAGTTCTTCAAAATAACGGGTATCGCTTACATAGGCATAGCTTTTCACTTCAGATGGAGGCAGGGTAAGTGCAGAATTCAAATGCACTGTTCCATTTTCATCTATATAATCTCTGCCTTCCTGCAATTCGGGATAATGCGCATAGGGCACATCCAGATTCTGGCATGCTTCCACATTGATATGCCGGAGTCCGACCTTTTCCTTAAAAACAAAACCGGTTGTCGGAATACGATGAATCAGGGGAATGCTGTAAACCTCGAACTTGTCCGAATCCCATATTTTTTCACGATTCTCATTTTGTGTAGGATGAAAGCGAAGCGGGAATTTCAGATGAGTTCCTGAATACTTAAAATGATCCAGGATCATATTCTCAAGAGGAGCCGGGGCGAAAATATCCAGGGGTTTGTCCCTGCCCTGAAAATTAATGGTTGCCAGCAATCCGTTCAATCCCAGATAATGATCCCCATGAAGATGCGAAATAAAGATGGCTGCAATCCGTGAATGCGAAATGCGGTAATGCAGCATTTGGTTCTGAGTGGCTTCTCCGCAATCTATCAGCACATGGGTATCCCGAATATTTAACAGCTGCGCACTTGGATGCCGATCCACAGTAGGTGTCGCAGAACTGCTTCCAAGAATAGTGACTTCAAATGGCATTAAGCTTTGCTTGTTTTTGGTTCATCACAAATTTGATTTTTTATTTTCGCAATGCAAGAAATTTTGAAAATGAAGAAAACAGCATTAATAACCGGGGTAACATCCGGGATAGGAGAAGCAATGGCATACATGCTTGCCGGAGAAAATTACCGATTGATTCTGAATGGCAGGCGCAACGACCGACTAATAAAATTAGCCGACAAGCTGAATACGGAAACCTTTATCATGGAATTGGATATCCGGGATCGACAGGCAGTAAAAGAGGCGATTGATCATCTTCCGGATGAATGGAGAAAGATTGATGTTTTGATCAACAACGCAGGATTGGCGGCTGGATTGGCCTCTTTTGAAGATGGGGATCTGGACAATTGGGACCGCATGGTTGATACCAATGTAAAAGGACTCCTGTATATGTCGCGGAACGTGGTGCCATTGATGATTGAAAACAATACCGGACACATCATCAATATTTCATCCATCGCCGGCAAAGAAGTGTACCCTTTAGGAAATGTTTATTGCGCCACCAAACATGCAGTGGATGCTCTCAACAGAAGCATGCGCATCGATCTGGCAAAGTATCCGATTAAAGTAAGTGCCATCAATCCGGGTGCCGTGGAAACAGAATTTTCCATTGTTCGCTTTGACGGAGATGAAGCTCGAGCCAAAAAAGTGTACGATGGATTTGAGAATCTGGTAGCCAGTGACATTGCCGAGGCAGCCCGTTTTATATTGAGCCGGCCACCTCACGTAAACATTAACGACTTAACTATTATGCCGACAGCGCAACCAAGTGTAGGCATTATCCACAAGAAAAATTAATCATGAATCTCCATAAGTTTACCACTAAATGGCTTGATGGCCAATCCAAGAATTCTAATCCATGGTGGTATCAAAACGGAGACTCATAAAATTAATTACCATTGAAGAGTACACTGATTCCAGCACCATAGTACCAGCTCGTGAATTTGGTAGTGGGACCGCCCGACAATAACTGTCCATTCTGCCGCCAATTATCATGGCTCACATCAATTGTGTATCCGGCGAGTCCGCGAAACTCCACTTGCCCGACGACAATTCCCAGATTGAGTCTTCCATCGATCAGGAATGCCGGATTTCTGTATTTGGTTACATACGACGTTTTGAATTGGGTTTTAGGAGCATTCAGGTTTTCCTCCGTATAGGTCAACTGTACGAATCCAATGCCCATCTCAGGCGTGAGATTCAACCACTTTGCTGCAATTAGGTCCCTGCCGAAAGTATACCTGAAATTCCATCCACTCAAATGCTGGTGGCTCGAATCGGTATTTTTATTGTAGCCGGAAAGATTTCCAAATTGGAAGGAGGCTGTCATTTTTGAGGTTTTAACCGATAAGCCGTATTCAAGGAAGCTGACCGGCGTTTTCAATCCAAAATTTGTGGCTTTATTAAAGGCATCCATATTAAAGTTCCTGAATACGACATTGAAATCGGGTGATATGTATAAATCATCGAACGCATCCTCTTCGTTTAATTCATCCTCCTCATTTCGCGACATATGCTCTCTGTAGTGCTTACTTTTCACGATGATGATAGCAGAAAACTTACTTCGGAGCATTTCATCTCCGTAATCATTCAAGTCGATGAAGAGATTGACTTCTCCCTTTCCGGTATGTCGAATCAGATCATCTACATTTCCATTATCGTTCGCCTTGTTGTCTTTATCGAGTCCTCCGTAAAACACGCCAATGGAAGCCAGCTGATTTTTCAGCTCGGGCATCTTGGTAATGATGCGTTTATTCAGGGATGAGAAGAAGGCAAAACCGCAATCTCCCACTTTTGTTACCCGGGTAATATGGCAGCGGCCAAATTGTCCAAAACCTTTAGCCTCCGGTTTGTCTTTGAACATCTCACGGAAATTGCCGTCCATGTACAATTCACGGTAAACCCAACTTTGGGGCAACTCCTCTTTCTCGTAGCCAATCCAGATGAGCCAGTTTTCCATCTCATGGATTACACGAGCAAAATCGGCATAGTTCGGTCCGAGATACGATTTGAAATCTTCTTCTTTTCCGTGAAATCTGCTTGTTAAATCCTTGATGGTATTGATCATATTGAAATAGAAGTATTTTCTCCCATCTTCCTCGTCGTCGTATTCATTGTACTCGAACTCATAGCCTCCAAAATCAAACATATCGCCATCGTCTTGTGCATTTTCGGCGTATTCTTTGGCCTGCTCGATATGAATATTGGAGAGGATTTTCAAGCTTTCCACAAACATTTCGAGGCTATCCGGAGCTTGTTTTTCGGGTAACAGATAGAGTAAAGTTCTGAGTGCCAGTGGTGCATCGCGTTCGATATCCAATCCCACTGCACGAATTTTATGGTCGTCTTCCAGGGTGTCGTTGTTTTGGTGGAAGCCCCTGAACATATTGAAGAAATTTTTGGAATAGTAGGTGCTTAGAATCTGCTCAGCGGCAGAGTCTCCATCCACAATATACCTGTTGAGCATCCAGGCTGTTACCCAACCGGCTTCCATCAGGTAATAATTATAGCCACGGGTATTCAGGTACTGCATCATTTTCATCTCCAAAGTGGTATTGAATTTCTCCACCCGGTGATCTTCACCCGTAAAGATGAAGCGGTTATTATCTGCAATGCTATCCAGTACCTGAAAGCTGTTTACATTATCCGATTGAAGATTGAGCGGATAAGCCACGAGTTCGTCCAGTCCTTTTTCAATCCGTTCCCGTTCCTCTCGTTTCTTCCTTAGAAGCCGCAGCGATTCGGCGTTCTGAACATTCTCTTCTTCTTCCTTGCTTTCCTGAACCGATCCGACAATATTCCCCCGCGAATGCGGTTCATTGGGTGCTTTCTGGTTGCTAAGGGTATCCACCAGCATGGTGGAATCGGCTACTTGAGCCTGCAGATGACTGAATAAAAACAGGCCGCCCAGTGCCAGGGTAAGGGGAATAAACTTCATAGCTTTTTGCAAGTAAACGGATTCTCGTTTAATAACAAAACCGCTCCATTCCCCCGTTTGTTGTGTTTAAGGAATACTTTTTTCGCTAACCAAACTTGATTTTGTCGTGCACAAATTTTGTTGCAAAGACGCAAATAATTTAATGCTAACGCCGGGCGGAGCCGCCGTTTGTTTGAATCAAAATAATTAAAACTTAAAAGCTAACAGGCGCCCCGCCTGTTGGATTTGCAATGAAGCTCCCGGTGATTGTCTGCGAGGATTATTTCTTCACTGCCCCGAACTCCATCAGATAGGCCTTGATAAAGCCGTCGAGGTCACCATCGAGTACTGCCTGAGCATTGGAAGTTTCGTAATCGGTGCGGTTGTCTTTTACCAGTTTGTATGGATGAAGCACGTAGGAGCGGATTTGAGATCCCCATTCGATTTTCATCTTACCGGCTTCAATCTCCGCTTTGGCTTCGTTGCGTTTCCGCAATTCCATTTCGTATAGTTGAGAACGCAGCATCTGCATGGCCCGTTCCCGGTTACCCTGCTGCGAACGCTCCACCTGACAAACCACCACAATACCGGTTGGCACGTGCTTTAACTGCACCTTGGTTTCTACTTTGTTTACATTCTGTCCGCCAGCGCCACCCGAGCGGGAAGTCTGCATCTCTATATCGTTTGGATTGAGATCAATATGGATGGAATCATCCACCATTGGATAAACATACACAGACGCAAAGGATGTATGACGCCGGGCATTGGAGTCAAAGGGAGAGATACGTACCAAACGATGAACTCCATTTTCGCCTTTGAGATATCCAAAAGCAAACGGACCGTCAATCTGTAAAGCACAGGACTTGATACCTGCACCATCGCCTGCCTGGTAATCCAGTTCCGTAACCTTAAACCCTTGCTTTTCCGCGTACATGATATACATGCGCATCAGCATTTCGGACCAATCCTGCGATTCCGTGCCACCCGCTCCGGAGTTGATTTCGATGATACAGGAAAGCTGATCTTCTTCGCCACTGAGCATGTTTTTGAATTCCAGCTCATCAATTTCCTCGACAGCGGCTTCGTAAGCCTGATCCACTTCTTCTGGAGTGGCCTCGCCCATGTCGGCGAATTCTTTAAGTACTGCCAGGTCTTCTACAGCAGACTGAACCTTTGCATGCGCGTCAGTCCAAACCTTGATGCCTCTGAGTTTTTTAAGATGTGCCTCTGCACTTTTGGGGTCGTCCCAGAAATCGGGCGACTGAGAGATGGCTTCTCCTTCTTCTACCTGGTGTAATTTATTGGGGATGTCAAAGATACCTCCCCAGGGCTTCTACTCTGCCCCTTAAATCTTTAAGTTGATCCGCTGTCATAAGTGCGCGAAGATAAGTTAAAGTACAAAAGTAGAGAGTAGAAAGTACAAAAGAGGGCTGTCAGCTCTCGGTCATCTGCTATCCGTTTTCATTTAAATCATTCCTGGCAAGTTCCGCAATGCATTGCAGAACAACCCAGACCATTGTTTACGACATCGGGCATTCTATTCAATTTGAAGAGTCTAAATAATCTATATCCTCGTATAAGGATATATAATCTAAAAACTCTATATCCTCTTAATAGTCTAGACATTCTAACCTTTTTTCCCCAACCCATTTACCTTCCGTTACGTTTGAGTATCAACCTGCGAGCTCATGAATAAATCGTATCAAATTTTTTCTCCCTGCTCCGAGGATTGGAGCCGGATGAACCCCGTTGAACAGGGGCGTCATTGCGAAAAATGCGCGATGACCGTCATAGATTTTACCCAAATGACCGGGGCGGAAATAATCCGCACTCTCGAAGCGCGGGCAGGACAAAGGACCTGCGGAAGAATGCGACAGGAAATGAAGAGTTATTCCTTGTCGCCTGTTCTGATTACCAACGCCCATCGGTTTCGAATGCCAGGAATGGGGCCTTCTATCTATACATTATCCATTGCTGCATTGCTACTTTCTTCCTGCCAGAACAATGCGATCAACCCAATCAATGGGCAAATTATCGGCATTGACAGTCTGCCTGTTGAATTTATTTCGGAATATCCGGATGCATCTTCTGCCTGCGAACCTGAAGCCCCCCAATGCGCAAAAGACTCCGTTGAGACTCCCGAAGACTCCTCCATTTACCCTCAACACCACATAGAACTTACGGGAGAGGTCGCTGTAGATGAAAGATTAATCGACAAAATGGAACCGGAACCAAATGATCGGTTTGTCGCGGGAAAAGTCGCATTTCATCCGGACGACACGCTTTTTGTAACTGAAAAAATGCCCTTCTTTCCCGGAGGAGAAAAGGCCATGATAAGCTATATCCGAAAGCACATCAATTACCCGAAAGTAGAAAAAGATTCGGCCATAGAAGGTCGTGTGGTCGCTTCATTTGTTGTGGACACCGGAGGGAAAATTAATAACATTCAAATAGTCAGGTCTGTGCCCAACGCACCCGGTTTTGACAAAGAAGTGATCCGTATTCTTGAATCGATGCCGCTATGGATTCCCGGGGAAGATGACCGGGGCAGAAAACAATTCGTCCGTTTGGCCCTGCCTTTCCAGTTTCAGTTGGATTAATCTCAGCATGTAACCTGTGCCTCCGGCAAGTCTAAAAAGTCCAAATTCTCCAAAATCTCTATCCGTGCTAACCCCCTTCGGTACTTTTTTTGTACCTTTAAGATGATTCCCATTTAACGATTGAGACAACTATGAAGTCATTGATGCCCGACGAACAACTCAGTGCTTTGCGTGAATTCAGGCAAACCTTGCATCGGTATCCTGAAGTTTCCGGGCACGAAAAAGATACAGCCCAACGCATCCAAAATTTCCTGAATGGATATAAACCCGATAAAATGCAGGGTGACGTGGGAGGCCACGGCATAATTGCCACCTATACATCGGGAAAGCCGGGTCCTCACATTTTGTTTCGAGGCGACATGGATGCATTGCCTATTCAGGAAATAAACCATTTTGAACACCGCTCGGAGTTCGATGGAGTAAGCCATAAATGCGGCCACGATGGACATAGTTGTATTCTACTTGGACTTGCCTGTCTACTGCATGAAAATCCGATTCCAAAAGGGAAAGTAAGTTTGTTGTTTCAGCCTGCAGAGGAAAATGGCGAAGGGGCCCAGGCCGTTTTAAAGAATCCGGAATTTCAAACCTTGAAACCCGATTTTGTGTTCGCCTTGCATAACCTGCCTGGCTACCCCTTGCATGAAGTGGTTTGGCATCGCGGTTCATTTACTGCCTCAGTGATCAGCCTCATTCTTCGATTTAAAGGAAAGACTTCTCACGCTGCCGAACCAGAAAAAGGGAAAAATCCTGCCAATGCGATTGCGGATATCCTGGAGATCTGTAATCATCTTAGCAATAATGCTCCTGAAAGGGCCAACTTCAATCTAATCACTCCCATTCATATTGAAATGGGTGAAATAGCCTATGGAATTTCTGCAGGATACGGGGAGCTTCATCTAACCATCCGCGCCTGGGATGAAGCCAATATGCGCACTTTATGCGACCGCATTACGGAACATGTGCGGGAAACAGAGCAACACTATGATTTGCCTATTGAGGCTGAATGGACACATGCCTTCAAAGCCAATCAAAATAATGACGAGGCGGTAGATGCAATTCTGAAAGCAGCAGACTCTTTGAAACTTACGGAACATGAGCGCAGTATTCCCTTCAAATGGGGAGAGGATTTTGGCCTGTTCACGCAACATTATAAAGGAGCCATGTTCGGTCTCGGTTCCGGTAAGAACTGTCCCTCTCTGCACAATCCAGACTATGATTTTCCCAATGCGCTTATCGATACAGGCGCCAATTTATTTTACCAAATAACAACTGAACTGCTTGCATGAATCAGGTACATCATAGCTCCCGGCTTGAAATCAGCAGGAGCGCCATTCAACAAAACCTGAAATTTCTGAACCGTGTAATTCGAAAGAATGTCTTGATTTCCAGTGTTGTCAAGGGAAATGCTTACGGACATGGAATAGAAGATTATATTCCTCTGGCAGAAGAAGCGGGATACGAACATTTTTCCGTTTTCAGTGCGGAGGAAGCTTACCGGGTCACACAGGTGAGCTATAAAAAAGGACCAATCATGATTATGGGATTTTTAGACGACGATGCCATCGATTGGGCCATCAGTCATGATATCGAATTTTATATCTTCAATCTCGATCGGATGAATCGGACTTTGAGCATCGCAAAGAAAAGAAAGAAAGTAGCGAAGATTCATTTGGAAGTAGAAACAGGTATGAACCGAACCGGGGTGAATGTGCCTGATCTCGACCCTTACCTCGAGTTGATAAAGGCAAACCCGGCACATCTTCATTTCGCCGGATTATGTACTCATTTTGCGGGCGCGGAGAGCATAACAAATTACTACCGCATTAAGCAACAGCAAAAACAGTTTGAAAAGGCACAGAACAAGGTTTCTCTTTATGGGCTCAGTCCTGAAAGGAACCATGTAGCATGTTCTGCAGCCGCACTACGCTATCCGAAATCTCAGCTGGACATGGTGCGTTTGGGCATTATCCAATATGGATTTTTCCCCACGAACGAAGTATTGATTGAATACCTCGCAAAACGTAAAGTGAGCAATAACCCCCTTAAAAGATTAATCAGCTGGAAAAGCCGGGTGATGGATGTCAAAGACGTAAAAACAGGAGAATTCATAGGCTATGGCACCTCTTATCTGGCAGGACATCCGATGAAAATTGCCATCGTTCCCATCGGATACGGACAAGGCTTTAGCCGGTCCCTAAGTAATCAGGGGCGGGTGCTTATTCGAGGACAAAGGGTTCCTGTGATTGGCACGGTCAACATGAACATGCTAACTATCGACATAACCCGTTTGGGTGGTGTGGAATTAGGAGATGAAGTGGTGTTGATTGGCAAACAGGGAGATCTGGAAATTTCCGTTGCTTCCTTTGGTGAATTGAGCGATCAGCTGAATTACGAACTGCTCACACGACTTCCTATGGATATTCCAAGATTAATTGTGGATTAATAGGGGAAGTTCAGAAAAATCAAACTTTCTTCCCTGCTCAGCCGCCTTCACTCCTGCATACACTTGTTTCAGATAAGGGACGGCAATCCCTTGGTCCTCTGCAATTTCAATCACCTTTTCGCAAATCGCCTCAATCTCTGTAGGTCTACCTGTCTCAACATCCGACAGCATGCTGGATCGGTTTTTTGCCGTTTGGGCAGCAACTTCCTTCACATATGGGAATATCGGATGCGGTTCGATTTTAATCCCTTGCATTCTGGCAACTGCTTCCACTTCAGCACAGATGGCCTTCATCCATTTCAATGATTCGGGATGATCCAGTAATTCTCCATTTTGAACCCGAAGCATAGCTGTAATTGGATTGATAGCGGCATTGACCGCAAGTTTTGTCCAGATCAGCGATTCGATATTCAGAGTAATTTTCACTTCAAATCCCGCTTTTTTAAATAGCTGAACCAAGTGTTCAGGTGTGGTGCGGGGAAGCATAACAGCCCCTTTTCCTGTATGCGCAACTTGACCCGGTTTTTGAATCTTTGCCGCTACCGTGGTAGTCCCGACCAAAACCCTTCCCGGAACCTGTGTTTCAAGGAGGGCGGCATTGCCCAATCCATTTTGCAAGGTGATGACCCGCGCCTCAGGATTTTTAAGATGAATTAATCGTGCGGCATCCAAAGCCACTCTTTTGGTTTGGTAGCTTTTTACGAGCACCAATACCAGGTCAAAGCGGGGCCCTTCTTCCATTATTTCGCCAATCCTGACTGAAACCTTCAGCTGCTGTTCCTCGAGATCGGTAAACCATAATCCATCGCTGCGAATGGCCTCTTTTTGTGTTTCCCAGTTTCCAAACATTACCACCTCATGTCCTTTTTGCAGCTTGGCTGCTAAAAGACATCCCAGTGCTCCGGTTCCAAGTATGGCGATTTTCATCTTTTTTACTGAATCGTTTATAATATCATCTCGACAAGCTTGATGACAGGTATACGCGTCATTGCCACTCAGACCCTCTCATTCTCCTCATCCCTTCATCTCCTCTCAAGCATCCAACTCATGTCCCATCTTGGATTTCTTTGTGGCGAGGTATTTTTCGTTGTGTTTGTTGGGTTTAATTTTGAGTGGCACATTGTCTACCACTTCCAGTCCATATCCAACTATTCCGGCTCTTTTGGAAGGATTGTTCGAGATGAGTCGCATCTTGGTGATGCCGAGGTTGCGCAAAATCTGCGCTCCGATACCATAATCACGTTGATCCATCTTGAAGCCCAGTTTTTCATTGGCCTCCACTGTATCATATCCCTGCTCCTGCAGTTTATAGGCCTTCAATTTATTCAGCAATCCAATGCCGCGCCCTTCCTGATTCATGTACAGGATGACCCCTTTTCCCGCTTCATTCACAATATGCATGGCCTGATGCAATTGTTCTCCACAATCGCAACGGCAGGATCCGAAAATATCTCCGGTTACACAGGAAGAATGCACACGAACCAGTACCGGTTCATCTTTCTCCCAGCTTCCTTTAATCAGGGCCAGATGTTCCATGTCGTTGTCCAACTGCTTGAAAGCGACCAGATCAAAATCTCCGTAGGCGGTTGGCATTTCAACCGAAATCTCTCTTTGAATCAGGGATTCGTTTTTCAGGCGGTATTCAATCAGGTCTTTGATGGTGACCAGTTTGAGGTTATGCTTTTTCGCCACTTTCACCAGATCCGGCAAGCGAGCCATGGTACCGTCTTCATTCAGGATTTCAACGATGCATCCTGCCGGTTTGAATCCCGCCAGACGCGCAAAGTCGATTGCTGCTTCAGTATGGCCGGCGCGACGCAGCACCCCTTCTCCTTTTGCTTTTAGTGGAAAAATATGTCCGGGCTTTCCCAATTCGGATGGTATTGTATTGGGGTTGGCCAAAGCCTGCACAGTCTTGGCTCGGTCGCTGGCAGAAATACCCGTTGTTACGCCTTGGGTTAAAAGATCGACAGACACGGTAAAGGCAGTCTCGTAGGTGGCTGTATTTTTCCCCACCATCAGATTGAGGTCCAATTCAGCGCAACGCTCTTCGGTAAGGGGAACACATATCAATCCACGCCCCTCCCTGGCCATAAAATTGATCATCTCCGGGGTTACTGATTCGGCAGCGGCCAGGAAGTCTCCTTCATTCTCGCGATCCTCGTCATCCACCACGATTATCATCTTGCCATTACGAATATCCTCGATGGCAGATTCTATACTGTCTAATTGAAATTCTGCACTCATGATTTTGCTGCCGCAAAGGTACAGAATAAGGTTGAGGTTAAGGTTGAGATTGAGTTTATGATTCAGGTTAAGAAAGAGGTGGAGTTAGCCGCAGCCTTAGATTCCGAAATGACACCTGTCAAAAGCAGAATTTACCAATTCAACCGCTAGCTTTGAAACTTCTAAGTGAAACAACAACTGAAAAAATACATCCATCGATATGTGGATTTCAGCGATGCCGAGTTAGATGCCTTTATTGCTAAAATGGAGCTTATTAAACTTGAGAAGAAGAAATTCATTCTGGAAGAAGGTGAAATTTGTCACCACCAGTATTTTCTACTCGAAGGTTTAGTTCACACTTTTTATCTTGACCAAGATGGCAACGAAAGAACGTCATCCTTCGCATTGGAAAATTGGTGGTTTACTAGTCTGGAAAGCTATATAAAACAGTCCCCATCCTTTTATTCTATTCAGACAATTGAGCCTTGCGTGTTTCTAAAAATCGCCAAGACAGATCTGGATGCACTCTTCGACACAATCCCAAACCTAGAAAAGTTCTTTCGCTTAATGGCGCAAAACATGGTGATTGCCCTTCAGAGGAGAACGGATATTTATCAGAAGATGATTAGCAAAGAACGGTATGAATATTTCCGGCGAAATTTTCCCGAATTCTTTCAAAGAGTCCCTCAATATTTAATTGCCTCCTATTTGGAAATCACTCCAGAATACCTGAGCAGCCTAAGAAATTCAAAGTAAAATTCTTTCTTAAGATACTTTAAGGAATCCCAGTAAAGCCACTGGTAGCTTTGTGTTGTCAAATTTTAAATGTTACTACAATGAAAACAAGACTTCAAATTCGCAGACTTGAGCCAGGTGCTTATGATGCCATGATGGCAATGGAAAAATACATTGATTCTGCAACCATTCAACCCGCATTGTCTGAATTAATTCGATTACGTGCTTCGCAAATTAATGGATGCGCCTACTGTATTGAAATGCATTCCCTTGCTGCATTGAAACTTGGAGAATCACAAAGAAAACTATTTGCCATTACCGCCTGGAAGGAATCTCCTCTTTTCTCAGATGAAGAACGGGTTGCACTTACCATGACGGAGGAGATAACACACATCTCCGCTGAAGGCATGACTGAGTCCACCTTTCAGGAAGCTAAAAAATATTTTAATGAGCATGAAATCGCTCAACTCATTATGTTGATCAGTCTGATTAATGTATGGAATCGCATTGCGATTTCCACGCATATGCACCATTAGTTTAGCTGCCATTTAAACATAATTGATTCTTAAAATAGCATCTCTTTGGCAATGGCTTGATGGTCCTTTATATTTATGCGGAATTATTCTTGCATGAATTGAAGAGCCAACAATGAAGCGGAACATTTTCCCTCAAATAGATGATATCACCAAAAAGAATTTCAGGCTGCTTCTCTTTGCGCTGATAATTGGTCTTCTGGCCGGCTTGTCGGGCACTATCTTTCGCCTCACTCTTGAATTTGTGGAGCACTTACGGATCAGACTTTTTGAGAATGCCGGAGACTCCGGGCTTATGAGCTGGATCTGGCCATTGATTTTTGCCATTGTCGGAATTACGGTTTCCTTGTATTTGGTGCGGCGCTTTGCCCCCGAATCCGCAGGCAGTGGAGTGCAGGAGATTGAAGGTGCCTTAGATGATAAAAGACCTGTACGCTGGAAAAGGGTTATTCCCATTAAATTCATCGCCTCACTATTTTCCCTTGGAAGCGGGCTCTTGCTTGGTCGGGAGGGACCAACCATCCAGTTGGGCGCCAATATTGGCCAAATGGTGAAAGACCTCTTCAAGCCCGCTGACATTAAAAGTAATCCGCTTATATCGGCAGGTGCTGCTGCAGGATTGGCCAGTGCCTTCAACGCCCCTTTTGCCGGTATCATCTTCGTGATTGAAGAAATGCACGACCATTTCCGTTTCAATCTCTTTTCTGTGGCGGCCATCATGATTGGCGCCGGGGTTTCGGATTTTGTGGTAAGGGCCATACTGGATGCGAGTCCGGTCATTCAAATGGAAATTTATCCCGCTCCGGATGTACTCAGCCTTTGGATCTTCGTTATCCTGGGCTTGGTGTTCAGCTTTGTGGGGTACTTTTTCAATAAACTACTTCTGTTTTCCCTGGACTATTTCCAATTCCTGACCAAAAGCCCCGTGATCTTTGTCGGAATCATTACCGGATTATGCATTGCTTTGATTGGTATTTTGTATCCGGAAATGGTCGGAGGTGGTTATACAACCATCAATAAAGTATTGGATCATAGCTTCTCATTGAAATTTCTGATTTTGCTCTTTATCGTTCGCTTCTTCCTGACTGTTTTCAGCTATTCAACGGGTGTATCCGGAGGAATTTTCATTCCGATGTTAACCTTGGGATTAATCCTAGGAATGTCTTTCGGCACCGTGATGCAGGAATATTTCCCTGACTTCATTTCTTATCCTGCCATTTTTGCCATTGCCGGCATGGCCGCCATTTTTGCCTCTACAGTTGGTGCCCCGTTAACCGGATTGGTCCTGGCCATTGAGATGACGTCTAATTTCGAATTAATCTTACCCCTGATCATCACCACTGTGGCCGCTACAGTTGGCACCGCTTTGCTGGGTAATAAACCCATTTACGCTACCCTGCTTCAACGGACGTTGAAAGAATCTGAAGCCCCTGCTGAACAAAGAAGCTCTTCTTAGGCAGAGCTAATTCAATCGCAGATATACATCTACTGGCCTTTGAAGTTGCGTTGAAAAGCACTGGAGAAGAGTCTATTTGAACTGGAGAAGAGTCTATTTGAATTACTTGGAAAAAAGTAGATTAGATGACGTGTATTCTACGCACTCCGATCTCCGAACTCACTCTCCCGCTTTCGCTTAAGCGAAAGCGGATTCTACCAGGTACCGCTCGCATTCCCTTTCAGAAAGCGGAAAAATCCGAGTAAAAGCGCCAGGTTCATCCGAAAAAAATGGCCCAGAAAGCGCAGCACACCAATTCGGATACCCAGTTCTTTCAGCAATGAATCCAAAGGCCAAAGTGCATAAACGAGGACCTGTCCGCCGAAAAGAGTAGCATAAACCGGATGCGCGCCCAGCAGAAGATAATTACTCACTCCAATCAGAATGAGCAGAAAGGGAGTAAGCCAGCGCAGCATTTTATGCGACCAGTAATACAAGGATGCCCTGTTCCGAAACGGGTTCCAAAAGGCTTTCAAGGCAAATACATTCTGGTAGTTTCCCAAGCCGATTCGTGCCTTGCGTTTAAACTCCGTCTTACTATATCCGGACACTTCCAAACGGCATTGGGCAGATTCCGCGTAGACCGTTTGATAGCCTTGTTCCAACACCTTCATGAAAAGATAAAAATCATCTACAAGGAAGCCCTTTGGCACAGCCTGATACAGATTTCTTTTCAATGCATAACAGGCTCCATAAGCTCCAATCACCACCCCATTAACGCTTTGACCTTTTTTAATCATAAGCTCCCGGTTATTATAAACCAGTTCCTGGGTTGCCACGTCGTTGGATAAATTTGTTTCGGAGATAAATCGCGCCTGAACACCTCCCACCCTTTCGTTAGCAAATGGGCGAACCAAAGCCGGTAGCATGTCCGGTTCAAAAAAGGTATCGGCATCGGAAAGTATCAGAATATCGGCCTTGCTTTCTTTTACCAGGTGATTGATAATTTGAGGTTTGCCCGTACGCTCTTCGAAGCGGACCAACCGGATTCTGGAGTCCTTTTCTGCCATGGCCTGCACAATGGCGTCAGTTTGGTCGTTGCTTCGATCCGATCCAATTACAAGCTGAATCTTATCGGACGGGTAATTCGTATTCAGGCAGCTTTCAATCTTCTTTTGAATTACCTTTTCCTCATTGTAAGCTGCAATGAGCAAATCCAGCTGAGGCCAGGATTTCATTTCTATCTCTCTTTCATGGTATTCAAGCGCCTTTCTGCTCATCCAAAACGGATAGAAAAGATAGGTATGGGCTATCAACAGTATACAGAACCAGAAAAGGATTTGTAGCAGCATCAGGGCCTGCAATTTCGGTATTTTTCTATGAGGCGGGCGATATGATTTTCATTTTTGAAAAGCAATTCCATCTTTTGCCGTGCCGACAGTCCTAATTCCTTCGCCAGATCTGGTTCATTTTCCAATCGCTGGATCGCCAAAACAAATTCTCGCGGATTATCCGCCAACAGAAAATCTTTGCCTGGCTCAACTCCCAAACCGCGGATTCCTACTGAGGTGCTTATTACGGTTTTTCCCATCGCCATTGCTTCAATGGTCTTAATCCGTATTCCGCTTCCGCTGAGCAAGGGAACAATCATCACCTGATAATTCGCCATATATTCTACCGCCGAAGGCACCTCTCCTTCAATCTTCACCACACCCACATCGCGAATCCAATCCTCCGGCATTTTCTTTCCGGCAAGACGGAGTTTCCAGGTCGGGAATTCCCTGTGAATAACAGGCCATACTTCATTCAGCAACCATTCAATGGATTGCCGGTTGGGCAACCAATCCATCGAACCCAGGTGAAAAAGGGTATGCGATTCCGGTTCCTTTTCTTCCCGAAGGTATTCATCCAGGTCGAAACCGGCACTTCCAAGAAATGCTCCTGAATTAAAAGATTGAAACACCTCCAGATCATCCGGACTGATGGCTTCAATCATGTCCACATGGGTCCACAATTTTTCTTCGTATTTCTTTAAGCGGGATGCCAGGATTCCGAGGTACGCTTGCTTGAAAAAATTGGTGCTCAACTGTGCCATCTGTTCCCAAATGCGGTATTCCACATTATGTTCTCTCAGGACCAAACAGGCTGTTTTGTTCACTCGGCGAATCAAGGGTGCATATTGAGCAATATACGTCCCTTCCATATGCACCACATCATAGCTCTGACTGATCAATTGGTGCGTCAAACGGTGTTCGAATTGAGCGGAATAGAAACGCTCGACATGGTAGGACGCCGAACCGAATAAATTTTTAATCGCCGCAAAAGGATGCACGTCGGTATCGATATCAATAACCTCAGCCTCTGCTTTTTGGAAATAATTGGGTGTGCCCTGAAGTGAGGTATGATCTTTTTTCGGATTGAGTGCCAAAAATTTCACTTGATGTCCCGCCTCCACAAATCCTTTGAGGTTATTGTGAATAGCCAAAGCGCCACCATCTCTAACAGGCCAGGGAATGCGGTGTGATAAAAACAGGATTTTCACGTGTCGTGTTTTGTTGCCTTTCTCCGAAATAAACGGAAGAAACGAATGTAGGCATCCTTATTAAACAATGCCGAATCGCGGGTAGCCTTGTAAGTGAGCCAAAAGCCAATAGGTGTTAAGACCATCGCAGAGATCCACATTCCCACCTCTGCAGGAAGTACCAGTTCGCGCACCATTTTTTCTCCAATCATGTTCATCACAAAAAAGAACATAAAGAAGATGATGGCAAACACCACCGGCAATCCGAATCCGCCTTTTCTTACAATGGCCCCCAGAGGTGCTCCGATAAAAAAGAGAATCAAACAAGCTACACTCAGGGTAAATTTCTGCCACCAAACCATTTCATATTTGGCTAAAAGGTACTTTACCGGTTGTAAGTCGTTCTTGACGTACTGCACCTGGCCTTGTCCCGAGCGTGCAATACTTAAGGCCTGAGATATTGCATTTTGCCTTTTATCCTCCCGCATCAGGTAATCGAGTCGCAGTTTTGCCGGAATAGTATCTCCGGGTAGCTGAACCGTATCCGAATAATGATAAAACTGAAAAAAGTTCCTTCGTCCCATGATCTCGCGAGTCATGATTTCCACCCGCAGGGAATCCATTCCTGCCTCCAATTCCGGCAATTTCCGGTAACGCCAAAAATCCTGAAACAAGCCCAAATCGCTTCGACTCAACTTAAAAGAAGAGAGGTCGAACACCATCCGCTGTTTTCTGAATTTGGTGGTAGCAAATTGATTTCGTTTGTAGTAATCCGGTTGGTTTATTAATTCTTCATAGCGTACCCCATTGTACAATTCAAAGATGAGATAGCGCTGGTCTTCGCTTTGAGTAATGGTTCCGTATTCCGCTAGAACAACGGCAGTATTGCCTCTTCCTTTTCTATGATCGTAGATGATGACATCGTAAATCTTGCTCCCGGTTTTGTCTTTTTTTGCAACCTTGATACTGTAGTCTTCTATTCCATTGTAAAAGACCCCTTCTTTTAAATCGAAGGCAGGCTTTTTTTGCAGTAAATCATAGTACAATGCACCCCACTTCAGGTTTGCCACCGGGACCACTTCCAGGGAGAACCACAAAGCCCCGGCAGAAACAATGCTAACCAGCACAAATAATGGCATGATAGCACGTTGCAGCGAGATGCCTGCCGCCTTGATACTTACCAACTCATATTTTTCGCCAAGGTTGCCGAAAGTCATGATGGAAGCCAAAAGGATTGCCAGTGGCAATGCCAATGGAATCAGGTTGGCCGTAGAATAGAGCATAAACTCCAGTAATACATACCATTCCAAACCTTTACCTGCCAGGTCGTCAATGTATTTCCATAAAAATTGCAGCAGAAGAACAACCACCGAAATAAAGAAGGTGGCTGCAAAAGGCTGAAGAAAAGCCTTGATGATATATATGTCGAGCTTTTTAAGCTTTAGCACGGCTGGGAATTGACAAATATCTTACCGGTTTCGTCCTTTGCGCAGCAAAAGCCATACACCCCCTACTGACAAAAGAGCAATTCCGATGGCAATCAGATAAATCATGGTACCGGAACCCTCTTCGGCTTCAACCACTTTTCCTTCTTGTCCATTCAGGCCCGCTTCGGGATTTTTTTCAAGCATTTCCTGAATGCGTGCTTCGCGGGCCTCCAATACATCTGATTGAAAGCCGAATTCCCTGGCTTTTTCAAAATATACCAGCGCAGCTTTCAAGTCATTGTTTAATGCACATAGATTGGCATAATCGAAAAGGAGCATGCCCATCAGGGTATCAGGTGCGTAGACAAACTGAAGCCGCTCTTCCAACTGGTAACCCAGTTGCAGGAGAAGCTCCTTTACCTGAAGGTCGTAGCTGTTTTCGGGAATATCCTTGTTTCCAAAATCCAGCATCAAAGCAGAACCACCCGCCAGGTATTGCGGATTCTTACTTTTGGTTTTTTCATAGCGAAGAATCATCACATGGATCCACTCCGAATTTTCATGTGCTTTGGGTGAAATGGTTATTGCCTTATGAATCCAAATAAGTGCCGAATCAATCTCTCCCAACAATTCATAACAAGTACCCAGATTCGCCGCTACAGAATAAGTACCGGGATGATTTCCTTCCAGTCTCAGCAGCATCTGCTTCGCTGTGCCCGGATCTCCAAGACGCATATAAACAACAGCCATGTCGTTCTGTATATCCAGACTGGTATCCGATCCCGGCTTTTCTTCCAAAGCCTGCAAATGGCTATATAGCTCGGAAGAACTGAAAGTATCGATAAGAAGATTGGGACCAAAAGGCTTACTCTTTAAAGTATGCCAATCAATCTCTGTATAGTTTTCATTGATGCATGCATGCGCGTTTGAAATCAGCCCCCATGCGAAAAGGCAGAGCCAAAGGTATTTTTTCATTCCAGGGCAAATATCAGGAACCTATGGCCATTTTCAATTCCTGAATTTGAGATTCCCATAATTGCTCGCTACTTTTTTCGTCTCCGGCGTCGCAGAAATCGGTAATTACCAGCGCAACATCGCCGGTAAGATCATCTACCCGAACTTCCATTTCGAAATATTCATCCTCGGGTCCATCAAGCCAGCGAAAACGCACGGACTTATTGTTTTGAGCACGAACCAATTCTGCCTCCTGCTCGGCTCCATCCCATTGAAATATATAATTTCCGGAATGCACATTCACATCATCGCAGAACCATTCTGCTAAACCGGATGGGGAACTCAAATAACTGTACAGGATATTGGGAGATGACTTAACCTCAATTTCCAGATTGAATTTTACTCTTTTTGACATCGGCACTACATTACGCCCAGAACACTCGCACCCGAAGTAAAATTACGCCTGGCCAGCAATAATTTACCGGAATCGGAACGCCTTATGAGCAAATATATATTTTTGCATGAAATATCAAACATTTGTGACAAAAGCACTGTTTCGTCAAAACGCCTGGTTCTTTATTCCCTATCTGCTGTTTCTGGTTACGGCAAGCCTCTTCCTGGTGCAACACGATAAAGGAAGCATGGTATTGCTGCTGAATAAGCAATCTAACCCTGTCCTTGACCAGATTTTTCTCTACTACACCTATGTTGGAGATGGATTTTTCGGAGCAGCGATAACTATACTTCTCCTTTTTTACAATAGACGACAAGGCATTTTACTGGGCACAGCACTGGTTCTGGCCGGGGCCCTTAGTCAGGTCCTGAAATATACCGTAGGAGCCGAGGCCATGCGTCCGGAAGTGTATTTTTTACATACCCAGCATTTTCGCGATATCCCGGGATTGATTCGGCATGCCATTCATTCCATGCCTTCCGGTCATACCACTTCCGCCTTTTGCATGTTTATGATGCTTAGCCTGCTTGATCGAAAAAGAAGCTATGGTTACTTGTTTTTCATACTGGCACTTCTAACCGGAATATCGCGAATATATCTGGCACAACATTTTTTAGATGACGTGCTGGCAGGAAGTTTTTTAGGAGTTACAGTAGCCATCTTTGTTTACCTGGGTTTTAATAGGAAACTCGATAATCCCGGCATGAATAAACCACTTTTAGCCAAATCATGAATCCATCTCTGAGACCATATCTGGCGATTGCCATAATGGCCCTAGCGGTTTATTTGCCATTCCTTGGTGCAGTTCATTTGTTTGATTGGGATGAGATAAATTTTGCTGAATCAGCAAGAGAAATGTTGGTAAGCCAGGAATATTTCCAGGTCCAAATCAATTATATGCCTTTTTGGGAGAAGCCCCCTCTCTTTATCTGGATGCAGGCTTTTTCCATGAAAATTTTTGGCGTAAACGAATTCGCTGCGCGCTTTCCCAATGTTATCAATGGCCTCCTTACTCTATTACTCATTTTTCGATTGGGGAAAGACTATTTCGGAAGTCGCATGGCTTGGTACTGGGTATTGGCCTACGCTGGAAGCCTCACGCCTCAACTCTATTTCAAGAGCGGCATCATTGATCCCTTTTTCAATCTTTTCATTTTCCTGAGCCTCGTGATGATTGCCAAGGCATCCATCCTCGAGAAGAAACAAAGAAAAAAATTCTACTTTTTCGGAGGCCTCTTTCTGGGTCTGGCCTTGCTAACCAAAGGCCCTGCCTCGGTAGTTATTGTGGGCTTGTGTATTCTGACCGTTCTGGCATTGCGTTCCTTTAAATTTTATTTCGACTGGCTGGATATTCTCCTGTATTGCTTCAGTACTCTGCTGGTGGCATTTGCCTGGTATGGCGTGGAATTTCTGAGACATGGCCTATGGTTTTTTCAGGAGTTTATCCGTTACCAGACGGAACTTGCATCGCAGTCGGTGGCAACGCATGGACAGCCCTGGTATTACCATCCACTGGTTCTGCTCTTTGGCGCTTTCCCTGCCTCGGTCGTGGCCTTGCGCACTTTTGGGGAAAATCTGACCTGGACAGACGAACAAAAAAATTTGAGGAGATGGATGGCGGTTTTGTTTTGGGTGGTTTTGATTGTCTTTTCCATCGTGAAAACCAAAATCATCCACTACTCTTCCCTCTGCTACCTGCCTCTTACTTTTATGGCTGCCATGGTAATTGATTCTTGTCATGTGGCACGAATCCAATACCGCAGAAGCAATGTATTCATGATATTAATCATTGGACTGACCCTGAGCCTTGCGTTTTTGGCGATTCCATCTCTGGCTGGGACTTCTTTAAAAGGCTGGTTGATCGACCAGATGAAGGATCCATTTGCAGCCGCCAATATGGAGCTTCCTGTGAGCTGGCCCTGGTTTTCCTGGATTCCCGGCGCACTGATGCTATTTTCTCTGCTTCTTGCCATTTATCTTCTCTGGATACAACGTTGGCGGATGGGATTTCCGGTTTTGTTCCTCGGTTCGCTGTTCTCTCTTCAGTCATTTTTATTGCTGGATGTGCCACGTATCGAACGTTACACTCAGGGACCAGCCATTGATTTTTTCGAGCAATTGAAAGAAAAAGATGTCTACGTCGAGACACTCGGCTACAAGAGCTACGCCCAATATTTCTACAGTCAGATTCCGCAAATTGGCGACACGGCATCCTATCAGACATATTGCGACTCCACTCTCTATCGCTATGTGAATGCAAATACACTTCCGGGCCGCGACATACCAAACCAACAGTTCAAGGATTGGCTGATGAATGGCAAGATTGATAAACCCGCCTACTTTGTTTCCAAAATCACGGAAGAAAAAGCCTTTGCCACGCACCCAAACCTGGAGGTGATTGGAAGAAAGGGAGGGTTTGTTTTTTATAAGAGGGTTGAGGCTTCTCACCACTGAATTAACACACCCCCATTCCCCCTCTCGAGAAGGGGCCTATCAACCCAATTAAAGTAGCGCCTTGCCAGGGGCGTGTTTAACTCCAAGGCAAACACCTCACAAACCGCTCTTCGCACTCAAAAAGCTCCCCCATTCCCCCTCTCGAGAGCGGGCCTAATATTCATATTAAGTAGCGCCTTGCCAGGGGCGTGTTTAACTCCAAGGCAAACAATCACACACCGCTCTTCGCACTCAAAAAGCTACCCCATTCCCCCTCTCGAGAGCGGGCCTAATATTCATATTAAGTAGCGCCTTGCCAGGGCCGTGTTTAACTCCAAGGCAAACACCTCACAAACCGCTCTTCGCACTCAAAAAGCTCCCCCATTCCCCCTCTCGAGAGGGGGCCTAATATTCATATTAAAGTAGCGCCTTGCCAGGGGGTGTGTTTACTCCTAAACACCAGACCCTGAAGGGGTTGCCCAATTGGATGCATGATTTGAGATATTCCTTCTAAAAAAATCCATGAAATCTGTGCAATCCGCCTAATCCGCGGTTCAGACAATTAGCGCGAGCAAACACAAGCTCACTCTCTGCTCTTCGCTCTCCACTCTCGCGTAAGCGCTAGCGAACGCGTATCATTTGTCCTGCACGAATCCGGGTGGACTTCATCCCATTCAAACGCTGGATTGCACGTACACTGGTTCCATAACGACGGGCAATATGTCCGAGCGTATCACCACCGCGCACCTTATAGTACTGAGCCGAGTTGATTCGTTTTACTTCCTTGATATGGTCGTACAACCCTTTGTCGATATACAGGCTGTCGGAACGCAGACTCATGGTGTTGAAATCAATCACCTTTTCCGGATTGAAAGCCACCCCTTTGTAACGCATTTCGAAATGAAGATGCGGCCCCGTTGATCTTCCGGTACTGCCTCCCAAACCGATGGGCTCTCCCGCCCGAATGCTCATGCCCGGTACTACAAGCAATTTGCTGAAATGAGCATAGATCGTTTCCAGGCCATTGTAGTGACGAACCACCACAACATATCCATACGATTTGCTGTATTGCGCAATACGCACCACGCCATCAAAGACAGCGTAGACCGGATCACCGGTGGTAAGTTTCAGGTCTGTGCCGTAATGAAACTTCAATCGTCTGCCCCAGCGCCGCACACCAAAACCACTGGTAATATTTCCAACGGTGGGAGGATGAAAGAAACAGTCTTCTCCCTCCACCAATATCAGCAAGGTACTGTCGGTAATGGAATCCAGCTTTTGCTCGTAGGGATGAATCTTTTTCATGTCCCAGCCATCATAGCTATTCATGGCAGGAACATTGGCCGTATCAAAGTAATAACCCACTTCGTGAAGAAAATCCTCCAGAAAATTATCCATCTGAATTTCGTCATAAGATGTACTGTCGACCACCAAAGAATCGTTCAATTCAATCTCATCATCCTCGTATTCGTCGTCGGTTTCTTCCTGGGCCCAGGCAGGAAGTATGGCAAAAAAGGCCAGTAATAAAAAGAGGGATTTCTTCAACACAATCAGTTCAAAACTTAATGTCCCAACAATACGTTGAGGGCAGCAAATTTATCCTTTTCCAATTGTCTTTTAAGTGCGTCTACCGAATCAAATTTAATCTCCGGACGAAGGTGAGCATGAAAGATGACCTCAATCTCCTGATTATAAATTTCCTGGTCGAAATCGAAAATATTCACTTCAAATGCATGGGCTCTTCCTGTAAATGTTGGCTGCGACCCAATATTTGTCATGCCACGATATCGTCGGCCGTTGAAAACCACTTCCACCGCATACACTCCATCGCCGGGAATTAACTTGTATGGTGCCACCTGAATATTGGCTGTTGGAAAGCCAAGTGTCTTGCCTTTCTGATGTCCGCGTATCACCTCTCCTTTCGCCCTGTAATCGTAGCCCAGAAAAGTATTGGCCGAAACAAGGTCTCCAGACAATAACGCATTTCGAATTTTCGTGGAGCTAATGGTTACTGCGTCAATATCTTCTGCTGCGATCTCCTGAACTTCAAAATTATAGACTGAAGAGAGTTGCTTCAATTCCTGAAATGAGCCTTCCCTGTTCTTGCCAAAACGGTGGTCGTAACCCACTACCATAATTTTTGTTCCGATCCCTTCCACCAGAATATCGCGTACAAATTCCTGGGCAGTCAGACGGGAAAATGATTTGGTAAAGGGCAAAATTAAAAGATGATTAATCCCCATCCTTTCAAGATGATTGATTTTCTCTTCGATGGTTTCCAGCAATTTCAGCCCATTATCTTCTGGTTGAAGAACCATTCGGGGATGCGGAAAGAAAGTAATTAATACAGTTTCCCCGTTGTTTTCGTTGGCCAGTGCTTTGATTTGATTCAGGATTTTCTGATGGCCAAGATGGACCCCATCAAAAGTGCCTTGGGTAACCACGGCAAATGGTAAACGTTGAAATTCCTCGAGATTTCGGTAAACTTTCATGAATCGATGCGTTCGGCGCGTATCTTCTCCACCAGGGTATTCAGATTCCACGCATCTTTCAGATGAAACTGACCAATACGTGTTCTGACTAAACGTGTCAGGTGCCCTCCATTATTCATGGCCTTTCCGAGATCGTGTGCCAGACTGCGAATATACGTTCCTTTGCTGCATACTATCCTAAAATCCACCTCGGGAAATTCAATTCGTGTGAATTCAAAAGCATGCACCCTAACCTGTCGGGGTTCCAGAACTACTTCCTTTCCTTTCCTTGCGAGCTTGTAGGCTCTTTGCCCATTTATTTTCACTGCAGAAAATGCTGGCGGCACCTGTTCAATCTCGCCAATGAATTGTTGAACCTGTGCCCTAAGCTCAGATTCGCTTAATGAAGATGTGTCAAAACGGGAATCTATCTCCGATTCCGCATCGTAACTGGGCGTGGTGGCGCCGAAAAGTATAGTGCCTTCGTATTCTTTCTCTTCTGCCATGTACTGCTCAATCCGCTTGGTGAAATTCCCCGTACAAAGAATGAGAAGTCCGGTAGCCATCGGATCCAAGGTTCCTGCATGCCCTACCTTCTTGATTCGGATGGCATTGCGTACTTTGGCAACCACATCAAAAGATGTCCAGTCTTTGGGTTTGTCAATCAACAAAACCTCACCTTCCGAAAAATCCTGAAAACTCATATAATCTGCAGGTCGTAACCCATGGCCATCATGCCCAAAATGGCCGCACCCAATATGATTCGGTACCAACCAAATATGCGAAAGCCGTTTTGCGTTACATAACCAATAAAGCCTTTGATGGCAATCATTGCCACAACGAAGGCAATCACATTGCCAATAAGCATGGGCGTCAGGTGTTCGGTTGAAAAGCCCACTTCTTTATGAAACTTATACATCTTATAACCCGTGGCAGCAAACATGGTTGGCACCGCCAGAAAGAAAGAAAATTCCGCCGCTGACTTTTTATTCAGACCCTGCGCCATGCCTCCGATAATGGTGGCCGCCGAACGGGAAACACCCGGAATCATCGCCAAACATTGAAAAAATCCTATGAGTAACGATTGTTTTCTGCTTGGTTCCGCATCATCTGCTGTTTTAAACCATCGATCTACAAAAAGCAGGACTATTCCTCCCAATAAGAGCGTTAAAGCCACAACAAAAGCACTCTCCAGCAAGGCATCAATGTAATCGTTGAGCAACAATCCAATCACTGCCGCGGGTAAAAATGCGATAAATAGGCGGAGGTAAAATTCAAAACTTTTTAGAAAGCGTTTGTAATACAATACAAGCACCGAAAGTATTGCACCAAGTTGGATGGCTATGGTAAACAGCTTCACAAAATCATCGCTGGCAATTCCCATGACACTCGAAGCAATAATCATATGCCCCGTCGAAGAAACAGGCAGGAATTCCGTCAGTCCTTCAATGATGGCAAGGACAATGACTTCAATCAAATCCATGTATTACTTCTTCTTGTAAAAAATGGAAAAGACACCAATAACGAATCCGATCAATACCATAATGGGCGCCACGGTGATTTTAGTAGTCGAGAAAATATCCTCTGAACCACTCATTAGGGCGAAGCCCACCACAATAAAGAGAATGGCAGCCAGCATTAGCAAATAATTGACACGGCCAAACAACAGGGTCGTACCTCCGTGATCTTCCTTTCGGGAAGCTTGAGTTGGGTTTATCTTACTCATAATCAGTAAAGTTCTTCTAATTTAAGTCTTAAATACTTGCGGGTTGCAAGATAGCTGCTAATCGTCGTTAATAAAACGCCAAAAAGGAATATCAGTCCCGCAAGAATAATCTGTTCCTGCATGCTCAGCATTCCGTTTAAATCCGGAGCGAATACCATGGCCAGGTAAGCAATACCGGCAAGAATCGGAACCGCTATCAGTACAGCCCAGATGGACATCCGCAAGCCTTTGCCGAGGAAAGGGCGCAAAATAAACCAAGGCTTGGCACCTACCAGCTGCATGCTTCGAATGATAAATCGTTGAGAATACAATTCCAAACGAATGGTGCTATTGATCAAGGTGATGGCAATTAGCGTAAACAGGACTCCCAGAGCCGCAATGCCCAGTAATACTTTATGCGCATTGGCTTCAATCTGCTCGAGAATACCACTTTGATAGGTCACTTCTCTCACTAGGATATTTTTGCTCAATTCCTGTTTCAGTCTGGCCAGGTTCACCTGGTTGGCATAATCCGATTTCAGATGAATTTCCAGGGCGGCAGGAATCGGGTTGAATTCCAATGCTCCCAAAATATCCTGGTTCAAGTCCTGGGTCATCTCCATCAAACCTTCATCACTGGAGAAATAGGAAATGTCTTTGATTTCATCATCCAGCTCCAGCTGCTTCTTCAAATCCAGAATCTTTGCTTCATCCGTATCCAGATGAAAAAGGACCACCAAAGATACATGTTCGCGCAAGCGGCTTTCCATCTTTTGTCCGAAGAGCAATACACTCAGAAACAAACCCAACATTACCAAAACGGATGCAATACTCAGAATGGATGCTAAAGAAGAGGGATGTCTGCGTCGGGTATTTTTCATGGCTCTTGCTTGCGAAAATAGCCATTATTTACACATTCGCCATCATGGCTTCCTTTGCTTAAATTCGCAGGCTGAAATTGATTTCCATGGCAAACTACGATCCGGCATCTTTTGAGAAAAAATGGCAAGACGAATGGGCAGCAAAGAAAGTAAACGCTGCCAGGGACCAATCTGATAAACAGAAGTTCTATGTGCTCGACATGTTTCCTTACCCTTCAGGAGCGGGTCTGCACGTGGGGCATCCACTGGGCTACATTGCTTCAGACATTTATTCCAGATACAAAAGACTGCAGGGATTCAATGTTCTGCATCCGATGGGATACGATGCATTTGGGTTACCGGCAGAACAATATGCCATTCAAACCGGACAGCATCCGGCCGTCACTACCAAAGAAAATATTGCCCGATACCGCGAGCAGCTGGATAAAATCGGCTTCAGTTTCGACTGGGATCGCGAGGTACAAACCTGCGACCCCAACTACTACAAATGGACCCAATGGATCTTTTTGCAATTGTTCGATAGCTGGTACAATCCGGCAAACAAAAAAGCCGAAGCCATCAACACATTGATTGCTCAATTGGAGATGGAAGGATACAAAGGAAATGAAGATGAGGCCCTGACAGGTGGATTCGAAATTGAAATTCCTGCATTTACAGCGGCCGAATGGAAGAATTTTAGTGCCGCAAAGAAAGAAGAGTTTCTGCTTAACTTCCGACTGGCTTACCTCAGCGAAACCTTTGTGAACTGGTGTCCGGCTTTGGGTACCGTGCTCGCCAATGAGGAGGTGAAAGACGGCGTTTCCGAGCGCGGCGGACATCCTGTGGAGCGGAAGAAGATGAAGCAATGGAGTTTGCGCATCACTGCCTATTCCGAGCGTTTGCTGGAAGGATTGGAACGTATCGACTGGTCGGCATCCATCAAAGAGACCCAACGCAACTGGATTGGAAAATCCGAAGGTTGCTCAATAGAGTTTAGCATCGATGGAAGCCAGGAGAAGATTGAAGTGTTTACTACACGTCCGGATACCATTTTCGGGGTCACATTTTTGACACTTGCACCGGAGCATCCATTAGTGGCCGATATTACCCCCGCCGAACACCGCAGCATTGTGAGCGAATACGTCGAAAAAGCGAAAAACCGCACCGAGCGCGAAAGGATGTCGGATGTAAAACATATCTCCGGAGAATTTACCGGGGCCTATGCTATCCATCCGTTTACCGGAAAAAAAGTACCGATCTGGGTAGGCGATTATGTGCTGGCAGGCTATGGTACCGGAGCCGTGATGGCCGTGCCGGGTCACGATAGCCGCGACCATGCTTTTGCCAAACATTTTGGGATTGAGATCACCCAGGTGGTGGAAGGAAACGTGGCCGTGGATATCCAGGAAGACTCGTACGACGCCAAGGAAGGAAAAGCCATCAACTCGGATTTCCTGAACGGACTTGAAGTGAAGGCTGCGGTGAAGGCCGCGATCAAAGCAATCGAAGAAAAAGGACTCGGAAAAGGGAAGACCAACTACCGCCTCCGAGATGCCATCTTTGGCCGCCAAAGGTATTGGGGCGAACCGATTCCGGTGGAATACAATAATGGACTCCCATATCCAATGCGGGAAGAGCTGCCTTTGGTATTGCCTGAGATTGATAAGTTCCTGCCAACCGAAGATGGAGATCCTCCCCTCGCCCGGGCTAAAGACTGGAAATACGAAACCACCACCATGCCCGGTTGGGCAGGTAGCAGCTGGTATTTCCTGCGCTATATGGACCCGAAAAATAACACTTCATTTGCCAGCAAAGACGCGCTGAACTATTGGCAAAATGTGGATTTGTATGTTGGCGGTTCCGAACATGCCACGGGACATTTGTTGTATGCCCGTTTCTGGATGAAGTTTTTGTACGACCTCGGATTGGTTCCGGTAGATGAGCCTTTCAAGAAGCTGATCAACCAGGGGATGATACAAGGTTATTCTGCAGTAGTGAACAAGGTGCCTTTGTTGGAAAAATATACCTTATATATCTCAAATGAGCTTGCCGCCGAGTGGAAGAAGAAAGATGAGATTCCTGCCTTTTTACAGGCAGAGTTTGAAAAGCACGGGGTACAGAATGTATCCGTGAATCATATTATCGAAGAGCGCATTGACATCAATCTGGTAAAAGGCGATTACGAGCTGGATGTTGAAAGCTTTAAGCACTCCTTCCATTTTGAAAAGGGCGGTGAATTTATCCAGGAAGGCAAAAGCTTCCAGGTAGCCCGTGAAGTGGAAAAAATGTCGAAGCGCTGGTACAATGTGGTGAACCCGGACGATATCTGCAATAAATACGGCGCCGATACCTTGCGCATGTACGAGATGTTCCTGGGTCCGATCGAAATGGCCAAACCCTGGAACACCAATGGTATCGAAGGCGTATACCGTTTCTTAGGAAAACTCTGGAAACTCTATATAGGCGAAAACGGCGAATCTTTAGTGGTAGATGATGCCGCAACCAAAGACGAACTCAAGACCCTGCACAAAACCATCAAGAAGGTGAAGGAGGATATTGAGAACTTCTCGTTCAACACGTCCGTTTCCACCTTTATGATTGCCGTCAACGAATTGGGCCAGATGAAATGCCATAAAAGAGAAGTGCTGGAACCTTTATCGGTGATCCTCTCTCCTTTTGCCCCGCATATCGCCGAAGAGTTATGGAGCAAAATGGGCAATGCCTTCTCCGTCACCGAGCAGACTTTCCCTACCCATGACGAATCTTACCTGGTAGAGAACTCCTTTGCCTATCCGATTTCCATCAACGGCAAAACCAGAACCACCATCGAGATGGCCTTAGACATGAACCCCGATGAAGCGCAAGCCCTCATCATGGCGAACGATATCGTCCAGAAGTGGATGGAAGGCAAACCGCTGAAGAAGTTCATCTTCGTGAAGGGGCGCATCGTGAACGTTGTTGTCTAGTTTTTGTCGCGCGCGAATTTTTGACGCAGGGACGCAAAAAGGCCCGACTGACGCACAATGGAGACGCGGTTTGTTCGATTCCGAAAAAATATAGAAAAGAGAATTTTCCAGGTCACCTGGTGCCCTCACCAAGGGAATTCTCTCCTTTTTCCGCTATTAAATAATGTTTCGCCAAAAAAGCACTCGGCCGGGACGGCCTGAGTGCTATCAGATCTTATTTTGACCGCGATAAAATATCGCTCTGGCCTTCCGGGCCGAGCGATTCCAGATTTTGAATTTGAGCGAGCAAAATCAACTGCGACTCCGTTGTGCGTCAGCCTACACTAATTGCATCTACGCGTCTAAATTTGAGCGAGCAAAATCAACTGCGACTCCGTTATGCGTCAGCCTACCCTAATTGCGACTCCGCGTCTAAATTTGAGCGAGCAAAATCAACTGCGA
>WGMZ01000050.1 GCA_016124735.1 Bacteroidota bacterium | reverse complement strand
TACTAAAGGCCCATCTGAGTTCAATCCGACACTCCTATGCTCCGTTTATGTCCAGATTAAATGCCAACTCGCCAAGCAACCTGGTCAAAATCTATAGCATTACACATTTTGTAACCCAATAAAATCAGCAGACCCTAATTAAAGAATATATTCTTGAATCGGGAAGTTTATTGCTGATGAAAGGGCCCACCCAAAAATACTGGAGACATGCCTTGCCTGCAATGAAAGGAGTTCGTCGGGAACGAATGAATCTGACCTTTCGAAGGATGGCTATTCGTCCTTCTTAAAACCGTAAGGGCAATGTTTGCAACCACTTTTACAGCAATAGCCGCGTTCCAGATGATAGGCTTCTGTGAAAACCATCAAGCCTTGCTCATTCGAATAAAAATGAACGCCTTCCCGAAGTGGAGAAGGCGCTGTAAAAGTCTTTTTAGCAGATTTGTTTTCAGGCATGTGCCAGGGAAGGAACCTGACGTCGTACCATTTCATAAGCGCCGAACATCAGGGTGATATACAAAGCATCGCCTAAAAGGGTGTTCCAGAAAAATGGAATGGCCATTTCATAGCAGGTCATCAAACCTCCAAAAGTCATTGGGTACATTCCGTCAGTTAGCCAGGTGCTCAAATTAGAGATGATAAAGAATATCAAGGAAGCACTGATGCCTGAACCTACGAGCGATTTTACTTTTACCTGTTTCAGGGTACGCATTCCCATAACAGCAATCAGAGCGAAGGAAATAATTTGTGCAGGGAAGTTGACATCGAACCACACAAAAGATTCGTTGTGGAATACCAGGTTGTTTAAAAAGAGGCTACTCAGGAAAAGTGCCAGAGCTGGAATCAATAAAGCCAGGGCTTTTCTATTGAAATAAGCTGCACCAAAAAGTGCCAAAGCACCAAGTGGAGTAACATTCGGGGCATGAGGAATGATGCGACTGAAAGCAGCCAGTAATACAACCAGTACCAAAATTCCGTTTTTAAGTGTCAGTTTCATTGGTTTCAAAAATACGATTTAAGGAATAAATAAAAATCCATTGGGAATTCGTCCCGCAAGAAAAGAATGGGTTTCAGCTCCGGATGTGTCGAGAACTATTACTTTACCTCGCTGCACAAAGTCGACAGCGTCGCAAATAAAGATGCGGTTATCGTGCAATTCGACGGCATAGAGATTTCCTCCTTTATCATAAAGCAAATCGCCTGGGGCTGTTGGCGAATCTGTTGGAAAACGATACAGTTTATTGTTTTGGATATAATAGACAAAATCTCCCTTTAGATAAAAGTCGATGATGGGTTCGGTGCCTATGTTCAAACTATGAATCATGGATTTTGTATTTGGATCCAGGCAATGAATCTGGGCTGGAATGCCAAGCGTTTTATCTCCTTTGGTAGCAATCCAGATTCTATTCTGGCTGTCGGAGCTAAGGGCAAAAGATCCAAACCCGATGTCAATGCTGTCTTTCAAATAAAGACTGTCCTCATCTAACTGATATATTTTATAACTATTTGGATTGCTTACCCATACATCATCTCCCAGCCGAAGCATTTGTTCTGTCCAGCCTTTCAAAGCAATTTTTTGCTGCAATGAGCCATCACTTTGGTGAAGCACACTTATGCTGTCATCATAAAGGTCGCTCACCAGCAGGAGTCCGGAATCGATTGGGCAGAGGTATCTCGGAGAATTGAAATCAGTGAGGCTATGAACAAGTTTGAAGCTGCTTTTATCTACTACTTCGATGCGTCCGGAGTTATTTACCACCAACCAAATCTGCCCGTCAATGAGCATGGCCGATTGCAATACATCACCCAATGGACGACCATTGGCTTGGGAAAAAAGATCCTGGTCGTCGTAGCTTTGGTCGTGCATCATGTAGCGGGTCACGCTGGCATTTCCCCATTGAAAATTGCCTTCATTCAATACCAGCAAAGTCTGACTTCCAATGGGAGTAGTTATCGTTTTCGTGTCTGGTTCCTTAAAACAAGAAATCAGCCCAAAAGCCATCCACGCCAACAAAATACATATTATTGAACGACCCATTTCAAGCGTTTTGTTTGATTGTTAGAGGTATAGTAGATGATATAAATGCCGCGCTCCAGTTCGATTCCCGCAATTTGGGCATGACCTTTTTCAATTTGTTTGCCTTCCAAAGAATAAACAGAATAGTCTAGCTCGGTATCCTCACTCAGAACAATGCCTCTTCCCTGAGAGGATGGATTTGGGTAGGGCAAAAATACATTTGGGACAAGCATTCCGTTCGGAGCATCCTGATTGTGGATGATGCCTACTGCATCCAGATCGAATCCTCCCTGAATAAATGGGGTAGGATAGGGGTCGTTGATTTTTACTCCCCGGGAATCGCGTGTGGCGTAGGCGCTGTCGAGGCATCCAACTACATCGATAATTTTAATGTAGCGGATATTCATCACATCCAGCCCGGCACTGTCTTTTAATTCTTCCAGATCGAAAGGAGTACCGAAGTTTGCCACATACTTTCCTGCGAGGTTATGCACTTTGCTGGCTTTGCTGCCATCGTAGGTCCCCAATTGCACGAGGGTATCATTCTCTGAGATGGATGGAAAACGCACCCAGGTTTGTCCGTCGCTGCTCACTTCTACAAAGGCCAGTTCCAGAAAATCGGAATCGCTGTTGCTACGGATATGAAATCCATTTTCAAAAATGGCAAAGTCGAAACCTGGCCCATTCACAATCGGAGCGTCAAACTGTAAAATCACGGATCCTCCATCCCCCAGAGAAACAGATTGTCCGTCGGGATAGCTTAGGCAAAATTCATTTGTTCCTGCTTCAGTGAATCCTAGTCCTGGCTGGCGAATGTCCTGGTGGCCTCGAGATACCTGAGCGCCTTTGGCCCAATTCACAAAGATTTGACTGTCTTTGGGAATTGCAGTGCTGCCCTGCCAATTATCCCGGGGGGCATATTGGCTATATCCATTATCAAGACATACCAAAAGAAGGAAAAATAGAATACTCAGTCTCATTGTTTTATAAATCGGGCACTTCGGCCTTGCTCATCTAACAAAATATATGTTCCAGGTTTCAAGCTGCGAATATCGATGTCTTTGGAATCCCCTTGCAGAAGCATTTGTCCGGTTACCGAATAAATCATCCAGGATTTATTTTCTTCTATAAACAAGGTACTGCTGGCCGGGTTTGGGTATACATTGATTGCTTCTTTGGAAGGCATCTGCACCGATTCCCAAAGATCGCGTTCTGCGTCATCTATTACAAAAAAGGTAGGGGTGTTGATACCAAATTGGCCGGTGTCGCTGGAACTGTAAAAAAATACCAGAGTATCGGCATTCCGAATTCTTCGGGTATCCACGAACTGCCATTGAGAGACAATATAATCCTCAGAATTGTTGGCAAAACGAAAATCGGCCAGAGGAAATTCGATGGTATCGGGTAGCCAGTTTCCGCCAGATTTGCCTGCGATATGCAGAATCAGATAATCTGGATCATTTCCATCAGCACCTCCGAATTTCTTTGCGAATCCATCTCCATCCCTCATGGAATAATAGGCATAGGAGGTATTATTTACATAGAATCCGTTGAAGTCGATGAATTTGAAATTGATGTTGTCTACATAAATCTCGCTGCCTTCCTGGCCCACCAGGTAATTCTGCCCGCTGTGAGCCTTGCCGTTAATCGCTTGATAGAGTCCGTCTGTACCCATTCTGGTGCTGTCGGATTGATTGGATAAGGCCCATCCACCGGCCCAAAAGCCTCCCCAGGATGTATCCCAAACCACAGGGAATGTCATCTTCGAGTCTTGAAAAAATTTGATTCCATGACTGCCATTGATAAAGGTGTCAGGACTTAATTGAACACCGTCAAAGCTGGCAGGAATCTGGGCAGTGGCATTAAATGCGATTGCACAAAGGATAAGAGTAAAATATTTTTTCATGGTGATTTTTTATGAACGAGTTGAATTTTAAAAGAGAATTGAAAATAACGTCCGGGCATAGGTCTCCATTGGATACTTTGGTAGCGGACGTCCCAAATGTTTTGAATGGATGCGCCAAAGACCAATCGGCTACCATCTTTTGCAAAACGGTAATTCACTTCAAAGTCTCCAAGTGAATAAGGTGCGAGGTAACTGGTATTATCAGAGCTGGTGTATCGTCCGCCGGTGAAGCTTTGCCTGTAAAGAAAATCAAGGCCTTTCCATTGCAGGCGCAGGCTCAGGTAATTTTTCCAAAAGGGAACATATATAAGCTGCTTTCCAACCGATTCATCCTGACTGCTTTTGGCCAACTCATTACTGGCAAGTGTAAAGCTTCCACCATAGCGGAACTCCCAAAAATCCTTCTTTCTCAATTTATCTAAAGATGCTTCCCATTCAAATCCACGGTTATGCACCTGTTGCAAGTTTTGTGGCTTCCAATAGCCATTTTCCGGCAGCCAGATGATCCAGTTATTGATGATGGAATAAAAGGCCTGTGCATGTGCTTTTATACGCGATTTCTTCGTCTCTTTTAAAAAGTGATATCCCAACTCTCCACTGAAACCATGCTCCGGCTTCAGGTTAGGGTTTCCTCCCGGATTCCAGTAGAGGTCGTTCAGATTGGGTAGTCGCGAGACGTGGGTTAGGTAGACTCTCAGGTTGGAGTGATGCTTCATCTGATACTCTCCACCCATACTGGCAGAGGGCAGAGGTACAACTGAACCCCGAACTTCCTGACGAATGTCTGTATGCCATTTCAAACGACTTCCGTATTTACCGTGCAATCCGCCATAGGCCGAGACGGTGTTCAATTGAACATGGTCTGGATTGTAATCGGGACTCAAGGCCATAGCACTTTGAAAACCGGCGCCTACTTCCCAATTAATTTTTTCACCACGTCCTTCCCAGTTGAGTTGATTCACCCACTTGCTGCTTTGGTTATAAGCGTCCATCTTCTTGACTTTATCCAGGTACCACAAGTTGTCGAGGAAAAGTCCGCTGCTCAAGCGGAACAGGCGTTTGTCACTCACGGATTCAAGAAAGCTGCATACACGCAGCGATTGATCTTCCTGGGTAGCGGTAGAAGCAGAAATCATGGTCGGAGGAATTTCCCGTTGCGCCTCATTGTACCAAATACCTAACCCCATGCGGGTTTTTGCATTGAAATGATAGTTGAACTCTTCCAGGATGGAGGTTTGCTCCGCCTGTGCATGTTGTAAAGTTTTTTGAGGACTTCCCGGAACACTTTCGTCCGCGTAAGAATAATGGTTGTCCGTATGCTGGCGGGCGGCGCGAATGCGGTTGCTCCATTTGCCTTCCGACAAATCCATACCTACTTTATACCGTTGTGTTCCGAAACTGCCAAAATCCGTTCCCAGATGAAAGGCGAACTTATCTGTGGGTTGCAGGTTTTTCAGGTCAATGCGTCCTCCCAACAACCCGCCGGAGCTGGGAATGTTTTGCGCTCCGGTCCTTAATTCTGCATGATCAAACAAAAATCCGGGAATCAAACTGAGATCCTGCTGTCCGTTCATGCCATTTTGAATGTTTAATCCATGCCAAAGTATCGCGGTATGTGCAGCACCGGTTCCACGGATACTCAGGCTGCTGAGCATTCCGGGTCCGTATGATTTAATGAATACCGGACTGCTACCTTGTAATAAAGTTCCCAGGTCGTATTGCAATGAACTCGGTTGCAAGGTTTGAATGCTTTTGCCCACATCGTTCCATTTGCCTTTTTCACCGTGAACCTCTGTTTCCGGCAATACGCGTGATGTATCCTGTTCCTGAGCGAATGCCGAGGTAGCGGACAAGAATAGAAATATGTGTAACAGCAGTTTTTTCATATCTGTACACAGATTCCGGGCAGAATGGAGATAGATAGGGCAATGCCAGTTTCCATCTTCAACCTTTATTCCCGAAGGTTCTGATGCAAAGGAATCTGGCAGGTCTTCTGACTTTCCTCACTCTTGAACCTTCCCGCTTGCGCAGTGGTATTAGATGTCAAGAGCTGTTTTGAGGATTACAGCTGCGGGTACAGTCCCGGATTTTCACCGGTGTTCCCTTTTCATTCCCGTTTTACCGGGAAACCAAAATCCGCTGCAAGTATACAGCTTTAATTGGAGATTGAGATGAAGTAGAAAGGACATAAGTCGTCTGGTGGCTGTAGCTCCCTTACACACCCTAACTGAAAGTACTCCTCTAATTACAGATGTAGAGTCCCTCTCAAGAGGGACAGAAGGCTAATTGCATGAGGCTGGCAGCCTGCTGTTTGTGGTTTACTTACACACCCTAACTGAAAGTACTTCTCAAATTACAGATGTAGGGTCCCTCTCAAGAGGGACAGAAGACTAATTGTATGAGGCTGGCAGCCTGCTGTTTGTGGTTTACTTACACACCCTAACTGAAAGTACTCCTCAAATTACAGATTTAGAGTCCCTCTCAAGAGGGACAGAAGGCTAAGTGTATGAGGCTGGCAGCCTGCTGTTTGTAGTTCACTTACACACCCTAACTAAAAGTACTTCTCAAATTACAGATGTAGGGTCCCTCTCAAGAGGGACAGAAGACTAATCGCTTGAGGCTAGCTGCCTGTAACTTGAGGCTAGCAGCCTTTAGCTTGTGGCCTGCTGCCTGCTACTTGCTGCTTGCAGCTTGAAGCTTGTCGCCTGTACCTCAAACCCCGCACCCCTTTGAAAAAAAAGCCCATCGGGCGGAACCGACGGGCCTGGGCAGTTTATAAAGATTGGTACTTCTGGTTGGGCCTTAAGCAAAGGCGCTATTTGTCCGTATTGATGATGGCTGGCGTATTCCCATTGCCATTCATGATAATGACTTTCGCATTCGGCGAGTTAACCAATTCTTTTAATACCTGAACCTGATAGTATTGAAGCAACTCCGGCGTGATGGAAGAGTCCAAAATCAATTGAGATTTTTTAATACCTTCTGATTCGATGGCCAGACGCTCGGCTTCTTTCTTTTGCTTTTGGATAACAAATTCCATCTGCAAAGCTGCCTGTTCTGCCACTACTTTGTTTTGAATGGCCTGAAGCATGGCAGGAGGAAGGATGATGTCTTTAAGCAATACGGCATCCACTACAAATCCATGGGGTTCCAGATGCTCCCTTAATTGTTCGGCAATGGCTTTTTCTACTTTTTCTCTTTCGATTGCATACAGCTCTTTGGCATAAAAACGAGAGCTGATTTCTCTTGCAGTAGCCAGAAAATTACTTTTTACAATCACTTCTTCGTAGTTCATCCCGAAATGGATATATACATCATCTGCTTTGCTTGGATCAACATGATAAAGTAAGGTAATTTCTGTCTTTACACTAAGGCCTTCTTTTGTTGGAAGTGGAAGAACTTCGTAAATTTCTACTGTGCGTACATTGATTTTTAAAACGCGGGTGACAAAGGGATTGTACAAATGCGGTCCCGGTTTGAGTTCTGCTCTTTTGAGTTTGCCGAGGCGCTGTTTGAAGGCGATATTACCCGGACGAATAACGGTGCAGCTCGATACCATGAGCATGAGCAGAAGGGAAGCGATGATTTTGGTAGTGTGTTTCCTTTTCATGGGATATATTATTATAGGTCTTGAAATTGAATAATTTCGGATTGGACGTAGGGAGAGTTATCCGGACGGGCTTCTTGAAGATGATCAGGAAATGAATTATTTCGATCAGTGTCACCCTTTGTTCGAAACAAAGTTTCAGGGGAATTCCAGAGAGAGGTGGAACAATACATTTGACCTGGCGGATTAGCTTTTCCATTGCAAAGGTTTTGCCATTTTAATGCCTCTGAATAATTAAGCAATTTATGCGGCGGCCGGCTTCAGGTAAATCTCCGACCAAACAAGATGGTGCCGCATGATTGCCGATACTCTATATTCGCTCCGTGCATTCAAGTTTTTCCATAGCCATCGCAGTAGATGAAAGAGAAAGGCTGCGCAGATTGGTGCTCACTCTTTCCAATGATTTTGGTCATTTTGCTTTTTTGGAAAATCAAGGTCAGGACTATGCACCGTCCTGGATGGCGAAAGGTTGGATGGCAGGATTGGGTGTACATCAGATTTTTACAGATGATGGTGCCTTTTTCGATTTGCTTAAAAATGCAGAATCTGACTTGCCCTTGTTTGGCTATTTCGGCTACGATTTGAAAAATCAGGTGGAAGCACTTCAATCTGAAAATGCTGATTTTGTTGGAGCCGGGAATGGACTCTTTTTCGAGCCAATGCATTACCTGCACTTCGACGGAGCCATACTCCAGATAGAATCCTATGGTTCTGCTGAGGATATCTGGGAACAGATTCAAAAGCAGGTATACACAGAATCATCCATCCCTGAAATTCAATTTTCTGCCCGAATAGGGAAGAGCGCGTATCTGAATAAAGTTGAAGAAATCATTGAGCTGATCCGTGCAGGGGAGGTTTACGAGCTGAATCTCTGTGTGGAGCATTTTGCTGATCAGGTTCAAATCGATCCTGTATCTGTCTACCTCCGCTTAATGGAATTTAGCGAAGTGCCTTTTGCTGCTTTTCTCAAGATGGATGAAATTTACACTTTGTGCGCATCCCCCGAGCGTTTCCTTCAGAAAAAAGGTGACAAGCTTTTATCGCAACCAATCAAAGGGACCAGAAAGAGAGGAAGTACAACGGCCGAAGATGAATGGCTGAAGAAGGAACTGCTGGAATCCGAAAAGGAACGGGCAGAAAACGTGATGATTGTCGATCTGGTGCGGAACGACCTGACACGAAGTTGCCGCTATGGAACCATTGAGGTGGAAGAACTATTTGGTATTTATAGTTTCACCAATGTCCATCAGATGATTTCTACCATAAGCGGAAAACTGAGGCCGGAAGTACATGGAATAGACGCCATTCGAAATGCCTTTCCAATGGGCAGCATGACGGGTGCGCCAAAGGTTCGCGCCATGCAATTGATTGAAAAGTTGGAGGAGAGTAAACGGGGCATTTATTCAGGCTCTGTCGGGGTGTTATTTCCCAATGGTGATTTTGAACTCAATGTGGTAATCCGTACCTTGCTGTACAATGAAAAGGACTCTTATCTGAGTGTGCATGCAGGAGGTGCAATCACCTATGATTCTAAGGCTGAGGAAGAATACGAAGAGATACAAACCAAGTTGAGTAATATTCGGAAACTCTTCGGCGCCTGATTTATCCACAAAAAGACCGACAACTCTATTTTATAAATATCGAGCTACTGACAATATTTGTTCACCAATCATTAAAAAATGAAAAAGACCTTACTAATCATTCTGTTGGCAATTCTGGGCATCGGCTCAGGAACTGCGCAATCTGGAAAAACGACCTTTAAAAAAGTGTCGGGCGACGGCCATTACGTATTGGCGGATTTCCGTGACATCAAATGGGGAAGCCATGTGGATTCAATCTACCGCGACGGCGTGAAATTAAATTTTATCGCTTCCAATGAAGTAACCGATAAAAACGCTTATGTGCTGGCAAATGATGAGATGATGCTAGGCACCGTGCTATTGGATAAAATATTTTATCTCTTCAACAAGCAGGGAAGATTCACCGGAGTACTGCTTATTGGAAAACGCCAAATTGATGAGAAAAAGCAGTTTGGGGAGATGAAGTACATTCTTACCTACAAATTTGGTGAACCCGAACTAAGAGAAGTGCCGGGAGCCGTTCAGTACTATTGGATGGTAGATGATGTTCGCATCACTTTGGATGATCAGGAGTCTCAGGGAATATTCACTGTTGAGTTTTACAGCGACTATGAGCGTTCCGAGTCTAAGAAAATCAACATGAATATTTCGGATTTTTAAACTGAATTCTAAATCATAGCCATTTTATATCAACCCGCTTCTGGCGGGTTTTTTTATGGAATAGCCAAACTTTTTGGCCACCTTTGGTTTCAGAATAATGCACGATGCTGAAACGGATTAACCCCTTCCTCGACCGCTATGCCCTGCCGGTTTTTCTGGTGCTTTTACTGGTGCTTTTGGCCTGGGTGGGAGTATTCCGCTTTTTAAATCATGATGCCGATGGAGTCCACTTTATCCGGCAAACCGACGGACTTTCATTCATGATGGGCTATTATCAGTTTGATGTACCATTTTTCGAACCACGGGTCTACAATTTATTGGGTGCCGATGGCAAAGCTGCAGCAGAATTTCCAATTTTCTATTACCTGGGAGCACAGTTGGCCAAGGTATTCGGACCGGCAGTTTGGGACCTACGCATCTGGTTCCTGATCTTAGCTGGCGCCGGATGGTTCTCAATCTTTCAAATATTGAAGGGACTCGGAGCAAACGGTGCCTGGTCTGTGATGGGCGCTTTTATCAGCTTGTCGGGTTTGGTATATGTCTATTATATATTCGGAATGGTTCCGGATTTGGCCGCGCTTGGCCTTTCCTTACTCGCCTGGGTTTTTGTGCTACGTGCCTGGAAAAGAGAATCCTGGAAGCCATTGATTGGGGCTTCCGTGTTTTTTACTTTGGCAGCCTTGCTTAAGATTACTTTTTTAATTCATCCAATAGCCCTTATTGTTGGTTTTATTCTGTTTTTCCCATCCAATGATTTTCTCGGCCGATGGAACAAAAATCAATGGCTCGGACGTTTTATTCTATTGGGATTATTTCCTGTCATCCTTGGTGCAGCCTGGGTTCTTTATGTAAGACAATACAATGCGGAATTTGGTAACTGGTATTTCCTTTCTGAAGCCAGACCTATCTGGAGCATGACGGCAGAGCAAATACGCGTTACCTGGCAGCATATGTACGACTATTGGTGGAGCAGCTATTATCATCCCAATATGTGGACTATCTGGATGCTGGTTTTTGCTTTTAATGTTTATGCATTTCGCAAAACGCCGGGCTTTTGGAATCGGCTGCATTGGGTATTTCTTGCCGGTTGTCTGGCTTATCTTATCTTATTCTTCCGCCAGTTTCAGGACCACGATTATTATTTCATCCTTCTGTACAGCTATTTCGTTTTTCTGTTTCTTGCTTTTGCCATCAATCTTCAAAAACTATTTCCTCGGATTAATCACAGTCCCTGGATGAGCTTGTTTCTGCTCTTTTTATTGGTGGCAACGTACCAATACGATGCGAACAAATACTATGGAAGAGTAAACGGACCGGATTTATTTTCAGACACGGTAGAACCATTACGAGGCTTCTATCAAACCCTGGATAGTTTAAATATTCCTAAAAATGCAGCCATCATGGTAATGGGCGATGTAACGCATAATGGCAGTCTTTACCTGATGCGCCGACAGGGTTTTGGAATCCACAACGACAGCAAATCCGAGTTGGGTATCATGGACAATATGATGGAACGGCATCCATACCAATATGCACTGAGCCTGCCAGGTTATTCTTTTGGAAATAAGATTGAAGAGTGGAAGATGGAAAAAATTCTGGATCGATATGGCGTGGAATTGTATCGAATCCGGGAGTAATTCCGGCCTAACAGGCCAGTTGGATAATATATTATTGATAATCTCTATAAACAGATAACCCCAATACGCCGCGATAGAACGTAGGCGGCAGAATATCTATCCTCCATTCCGGCGAGAACTCAGTTTCCCGGGTCCTAAATCCTCTAAAAACTCCAACACTCTTCTATCTTTGCCACCGAAGCAAAATATCATGGCGAAGAATATCAAGGAAGAAGCACTGGCCTACCACGAAATGGGCCGACCCGGTAAGATTGAAGTTATATCGAGCAAACCAACTCAAACGCAGCGCGACCTAACTTTGGCTTATTCACCGGGAGTGGCAGAACCCTGCCTGCAGATTGCAGAAAATTCAGAAGATGTTTACCGCTACACCACAAAGGGAAATCTGGTGGCGGTTATCTCCAATGGAACCGCTGTCTTGGGACTTGGAAATATTGGCCCGGAAGCATCGAAGCCGGTGATGGAGGGAAAAGGAATCCTCTTTAAAATTTTTGCAGACATCGACGTGTTCGATTTGGAACTCAATACCGAAAATGTCGATGAATTTGTCCGTACAGTAAAGCTACTCGAACCTACATTCGGAGGAGTAAATCTGGAAGATATTAAAGCTCCGGAATGCTTCGAGATTGAAGAAAGACTCAAGGCAGAACTGAATATCCCCATCATGCACGACGACCAACATGGAACGGCCATCATCTCCGGAGCTGCCTTGTTGAACGCTGTTGAAATAGCCGGCAAGAAATTGAGTGAGGTGAAAATGGTGGTAAATGGGGCCGGGGCTTCAGCTATCTCCTGTACCAAGATTTTCATTTCTCTGGGCGTAACAAAGGAAAATGTGGTGATGGTCGACTCCCACGGTGTAATTCGCGCGGATCGAGATAACCTGGATAAGCATAAAGCCCTTTTTGCAACCCGAAGAGATATACATACACTGGAAGACGCCATGAAGGATGCGGATGTATTCGTGGGACTTTCAAAAGGGAATATCATGAGTCCGGAAATGTTGCTTTCAATGAGCGATAACCCCATCGTTTTTGCAATGGCCAATCCCGATCCGGAGATCGATTATGAGCTCGCCATGTCGACCCGAGAAGATATTATCATGGCAACCGGACGCTCGGATTACCCCAATCAGGTGAACAATGTGCTTGGTTTTCCGTATATCTTTCGCGGAGCCTTGGACGTTAGAGCCACAGAAATAAATGAAGCCATGAAGTTGGCTGCGGTGAAAGCGATCGCCTCTTTGGCCCGTGAAGCGGTTCCGGATATTGTAAACTCAGCATACAACGAGAAAAATACCACCTTCGGAAAGCATTATATCATTCCAAAACCAATTGACCCCCGGCTTATTACCACAGTGGCACCTGCAGTGGCAAAAGCAGCCATGGAGAGCGGAGTGGCCCGGGGCCCCATTACAGATTGGGACAAATATGTTTCCAAGTTGAAGAGCCGCCTGGGACTGGAGAATAAATTCATCAGCTATATTACCGTGAAAGCCAAGCAGGCACCGAAAAGGGTGGTATTCTCGGAAGCGGATAATTATAAGATCCTGAAGGCAGCTCAGGTAGTTAAAGATGAAGGCATTGCCATTCCCATATTGTTGGGCAACAAGGAGAAAATCAAAGCCATCATAGATGAAAATTTACTCGAACTGGATGGAGTTGAAATCCTCGACCCTTACAAAGACGATCTAAGAAAAGAGGAATATGCTGAAGTTCTGTATGAAAAAAGGAAACGCAAGGGAGTCAGCCAATACCTCGCTAAAAAGCTTTTGCGCGAAAGGAACTATTATGGTACCATGATGCTCGAGCATGGAGAAGCCGATGTACTCATCTCCGGACTAACAGTCAATTATGCCAATACAATTCGTCCGGCTTTGCAAATCATCGGAACCGAACCCGGTATCAACAAAGTGGCAGGGATGTATATCATGAATACGAAAAAGGGACCACTTTTCTTTGCAGATACCACTGTTAACCCAGACCCAAGTGCTGAGGACCTGGTCGATATCACACGCCTGGTTGCCAGAGAGGTGAAGGCCTTTAATATTGAGCCCCGTATCGCAATGCTTTCGTATTCAAATTTTGGCTCGGCAGAGGGCCGGGTACCATCCGGCATTCAGCAGGCCATCCAAACTTTGCACAGAGAAAACCCGGAACTGGTTGTTGATGGAGACATTCAGGCAAATTTTGCGCTGAACGAAGAAATGCTGAAAGAGAATTTCCCTTTTAGCAAATTAAACGGTCAGGCCGCGAATACTTTTATATTCCCTAACCTGGCGGCAGGAAATATTGCCTATAAGATGCTTCAGGAACTCAATGTGGCAGAAGCGATTGGTCCCGTATTGCTCGGGCTTAATAAATCGGTGCATATTCTGCAATTGGGGAGCTCGGTGAGAGAGATTGTGAATATGGTCACCATCGCCGTAGTTGATGCGCAACTCAAGGATTAACCGAGCCGAGTAAAAATGAGAGGACGCCATTTTCGTTGATGAGATTGGCGTCAATCAGCTCGGAGTAGGGTATGGTAAATTCTACAAAACCACTTCCGTCGCTTTGATTGAGTGGGTCGATGTGAAGGAAATTGATGCCATTTTCATCCAGGTTGAAATTCTCACTTAGCTCAAATCCACTGCTGGCTCCTTTGGTGCTACCTTCTACAAATTCTATTTCCATCGAAGCATTCATTGCAGTGCCCAAATAAAAGACGGCAAGCTTCATGAGGCTGTCCCGGTAATTGTCTTTGAACACATCATCCAAAAGAATTCTTTGACCATTTAAAGCAGAAAAACTCCGAAGGTGCAGACTGAAATCCGGATGTGCCGCACCATTGTTTTCAAGTCCGAATTGACGTATAGAGACAATTCGGTTGGCCATGTATTCTACCGCAATTTCATTTTCAATCTGCCAACCTGCGGCCGTACTGTTTTCACTTTGTGTCTTTTTAAATTCTTCGATTAGATAATCGCTGTATTCTTCGGCACTTCCTACGCTGTCTTGCACGTGAACCTTCAGCATGCGGACAATGCGCTGATTTATCAGGATTCCTATGCTGTCGGGATTGATTATTTGCGGGTAACTGAAAGAAATGGTGATGCATCCTTCGTCACTTTCCGAACAATTTCCCCATTCCTTTTCGAGCAAGACCGTGTCAAATTGGTAGGCGATTTCAATCAAGTCGGCAGGTGCGTCGCTCTGAACTTTTTTTGGCTCATTCGAACAGGCAAGAAAGAAGAAAAAACCACCAAGAAGGAACAGGTTCTGTTTCATGGCTGTGCATCGATGATCGACGCAAAGTAGGTTAAAATTTCCTCCTTTCCCAGCTGATTTTCAGCGGATGATTGAAACATCGGTGGAAGAACTTCCCATTCTTTCATCATGGCTTTTTCGAATTGCCTGACATTGCCATGGATTTTATTTCTGGAAAGCTTATCGCATTTTGTAAAGATGATAGACAAAGGGATTCCGTATTCTCCAAGGAAGCGGATAAAGTCCAGATCGTTCTTTTGAGGTTCCAAACGCGAATCAACCAGAACAAAAACACAGAATAGGGTTTCTCTTTTGGTCAGGTATGTCCGAATCATCTGCGACCATTTCTCACGCAGTACTTTTGAAACTTTTGCAAAACCATAACCGGGCAGATCGACCAGGTACCAGCTTTCATTGATGATAAAATGATTGATGGTTTGCGTTTTTCCGGGGCTTTGCGAAGTTTTAGCCAGCTTCTTTTGTCCGCATAGCATATTGATCAAAGAGCTTTTTCCGACATTGGATCTGCCAATGAATGCCAATTCAGGTTTCCCATCCTGAGGGAGTTTTGACATTTCGGCAAAACTGGAGATGAAACGTGCGCTCTTAATTTCCATATGCAGACAGTATATTTGCCACAAAAATAGACGGCATTATTTAATAATAGCCGGAACGACTTTAGATTAATCGCTTTGACTCACGTAAAACCCAATTATAATTCCACTGCTTCCAAAAAAGAACAAGTGGAAGAGATGTTCGATAATATTGCTCACCGCTACGATTTTTTAAATCATCTCCTGTCCATGGGAATAGATAATGTATGGAGAGTGAAAGCCATGCGGTTTATTCGTGAATCGAAGCCTGAGCGCTTACTGGACATTGCCACCGGTACCGGCGATTTGGCTTTCGAAGCCAGAAAACAAATGCCGAAGCTGCATATTACCGGTCTCGATTTGTCGGAAGGTATGTTGAGCAAAGCCCGGGAAAAAGCCACATCCCGCAAAATGGTGGATATGGAATTTATCAAAGGCGATTCTGAAAATTTAAACTTTGAGGATACTACATTTGACGCAGTAAGCGTTGCATTTGGTGTGCGGAACTTCGAAAACCTGGAAGCGGGTTTAAGCGAGATTTATCGTGTATTGAAACCAGGGGGTAAGCTGGCCGTGCTGGAATTCAGCAAGCCTAAGGCATTTCCTGTAAAACAGATATTTAATTTTTACTTCCGTCAGGTATTGCCCAGAACAGGCAAGATGATATCCAAAGATTCCCGGGCTTACGAATATTTGCCCGAATCTGTTCAGGCTTTCCCCGAAGGAAAAGACTTTATAGCCATTCTTGAAAGGATTGGATTTAAACAATGCAAAGACCAGGCACTAACATTCGGAATTTGTTCTCTTTATACGGCAGAAAAGTAGCCTTTTTGTTCGTTCTGCTCAGTGCAGCGCACACTTTGCAGGCACAGAACCGTCCGCAGCGGGATAACCGAATTATACATTTCGGCTTTACCCTGAATACGACCTACAATGCCTTGCAGATGAATACCTCTCAGGGCTTCTTTGCCAACGATACTCTGACAAATATTACCCAACAGCCTTTTGCGGGCTTTGGACTGGGCGCAATTGTCGATCTGCGCATGGGAAAATACTTTAACCTGCGCTCCCTTGGTCCAACCATTGCATTTGCACAAAGAAACCTCAATTACACCTTTAAGAATCCCCTGAGCAACAGGAGTGCCTCGATAGAAAGTGTTTATGTGGAATTTCCATTGGAGCTGAAGTTCAAATCAGAGCGGCATTGGAATACCCGCTTTTATGCGATTGCCGGATTCAAATACTCCTACGATCTGACTTCGAATATTGACGCGCCTAGAAGCATCAACGACCCGGTGGTGGCGTTGAAGCGGAATATGTACAGCTACGAAGTGGGCATTGGATTCGATCTGTATTTCCCCTGGTTCAATCTCTCGCCTGAATTGAAATTCTCTCAGAGTGTCAACAACATGCTGGTAGCCGACAACCTGGTCTATACCAAAGCTCTTTCTTCTCTATTTCCACGAGTATTTACCCTTTCATTCCATTTCGAATAATCTGGATTTCAACCTGAGCGGAGTTTAGCGTAAGTTTGCGGTTTCGATGAAATTCACCTTACAGGCGCAGGATCCGGGATCGAAAGCCCGGGCAGGAATAGTGAGTACTGCACATGGAGATATACCCACCCCGATATTTATGCCGGTGGGGACCGCCGGGACCGTGAAAGCGGTTAGGCAAACAGAACTTAAAGTAGACATACAGGCGAAAATTATTTTAGGAAACACCTATCATCTATTCTTAAGACCGGGTACCGAAATTTTAAAACAGGCCGGCGGACTTCATTCGTTTATTCATTGGGATGGGCCCATTCTGACAGACAGTGGAGGCTATCAGGTATTTTCGCTGGCACAAACGCGAAAAATCAAAGAAGAAGGAGTGGAGTTCCGCAGTCATATTGACGGAAGCAAACATTTCTTTACACCCGAAAAAGCCATGGATATCCAGCGACATATCGGAGCAGATATCGTTATGGCTTTTGATGAGTGTACTCCCTATCCCTGTGAGAAGAAATATGCCAGAGATTCCATGCATCTCACCCATCGTTGGCTGGAACGCTGTATCAGAGATATGGATTCTCATGATCCGCTTTATGGGTATGAGCAAACCTTATTTCCCATTGTTCAGGGAAGTGTGTATCCCGATCTGAGAATGGAATCGGCAGAATATATTGCTTCCACCAATCAGGCTGGCAACGCCATCGGCGGACTCAGCGTGGGAGAACCGGCAGAGATGATGTACGAAATGACTGAGCTGGTATGCGGAATTCTTCCGGAAGATAAACCACGTTACCTGATGGGCGTGGGAACTCCCGCCAATATTTTGGAATGCATCGCTCTGGGAATCGATATGTTCGATTGTGTGATGCCCACGCGGAACGCACGCAACGGGATGCTGTTTACGGAAGAGGGTATTATCAATATTAAAAATAAAAAATGGGAAGATGATTTCTCGCAGGTGGATGAAACCATTACCCCATTTTACAGCAAGGCTTACCTACGTCATCTCTTTGTTTGCAAGGAGATTTTAGGGGCACAGATAGCCAGCGTTCATAACCTGAAGTTTTACCTCTGGCTGGTTGCAGAAGCAAGAAAACATATCAGGCAGGGAGATTTTTCTTTCTGGAAAACGCAAATGGTGCAAAAATTGACATTCCGACGCTGAGCATGCTGAAAAAACTGGATCGCTATATCATCTCCAAATTCCTGAGTACCTTCTTTTACTCATTGGGATTGATTAGTGCTGTTTCTATTATCATCGATCTGGCAGAGAAGATTGATGATTTTATTCAGAACAATGCCTCCACCCATCAACTGATTTTCGATTACTATATCTATTTCATCCCCTGGTTTTACAATCTCTTTAACAATCTCTTTGTTTTTATCTCTGTAATTTTCTTCACCTCCCGATTGGCAATGAATAGCGAGATAATTGCAATGCTGGCAGGGGGTGTTAGTTTCCGCAGGTTGTTGCGTCCATACATGATTGCCGCCTCTATACTGGCTGTTCTGAGTTATTTTATGAATACCTGGGTCACCCCTTATTGCAATGAGCAAAAGGTGGCGTTTGAAAATCAATACATCAATGGTCGCAGGCATGAAGAGCAATGGATGAGAAATGTTCACCGCCAATTACAGCCAGGGGTCTATATGTTCATCGATAACTTTAGCAAGCGCGATTCTATTGGATATAAATTTACTCTCGAAAAATTCGAAGGAAGAGAGTTGGTATATAAGCTGGCATCCGAACGATTTTCCTTTGATCAGGAAACGGGTAAATGGCGGGTCGAGAATTATACGGAAAGAGATTTCAAAAGTGATTCGAGCCTGAGAAAAGGAGAAAATAAAGACATTGATATCGCCTTTAATCCACACGAATTTTTTCTTCGAAAAGATGATGTGGGTATCTACAGTACACCGGAACTCAACCGAATAATAAAGGCAGAAAAAATGCGCGGAGCAGAAAAGATAGAATTCTATTTGGTGGAAAAATACAGAAGGCTGGCAATGCCATTCTCTACGCTTATCCTTACGCTGATTGGCTTTGGAATTTCTTCGAGAAAGATGAAGAGTGGAATAGGGATGCATCTGGGTTTTGGACTGGCCTTGGCTTTCAGTTTTATTTTTGTGAGCCAACTCACTTTTACCTTTGCCTATTCGGGCGATTTGCCTCCACTTTTAGCCGTTTGGATTCCGAATATTATTTACCTGGTAATAGGTTTGGTATTGTTCCGCTATGCTCCTAAATAAGATGGATAGAAGGGAAAAAAGATTGATTCAGTTATTCCTGGCTGTGGCAGCGCTGGTGGTGTTTATCGGAATGTTTATTCCGGTAATGGAAATAGACGCGGCGCAGTATGCATCCATCGCAAAGCAGATGTGGCAGGAAAAATCATTTCTTCAAATCTTCCACCGCAACCTGAATTACCTGGATAAGCCTCCTTTGCTGTTCTGGCTATCCGGCTTGAGCATGGGAATTTTTGGTTTCAATGATTTTGCCTACAAACTGCCGAGTGTCCTGTTTTCTATTTTGGGTGTTTGGTCTGTATTTGGTTTTGCGAAACATTATTATGGCGAAAGGACGGGCTATTGGGCCGCCCTGATGTATGCCACCAATGTGGCGTTTTTCCTTTTCAATGCAGATATCCGGACGGATACTATTATTATCAATCTTCTGATATTTAGTGTTTACCAATTGATTCTGTACCGCGACAATGGAAGCAAAATGGCATTTTTATCTGCTTTTGCAGGCATTGGACTGAGCATGCTGGCAAAAGGGCCATTGGGTTTGGTGTTTTCGGTTTTGGCCGTTGGTGGGGATGTGCTCATGCATCGTAATTGGAAATTTATTTTCCGATGGGAATGGCTAGTGGGCTTACTGATTGTTTCTCTTATACTCTTGCCAATGTGCATCGGCTTGTACCAGCAATATGACGCGCAGCCGAATAATTGGGTGAATGGGGAAAAAGGAGTGTCGGGACTTAAGTTCTATTTCTGGACCCAAAGCTTTGGCCGCCTTACAGGCGACTCCATTTGGGCAACGGCTTATTCAAATAACCCCGATACTTTTTACCTCACCACAACATTCTTGTGGGCTTTTCTTCCCTGGACACCGCTGTTTGCAGTAGCCTTTTTCAATAAAATTATTGAATGGGTAAAAGGCCGCTTCAAAGTGGAAAACAGGGAAGAGTGGATTTGTTTCTTTGCTTTTTTACTTCCGTTGATTGCTTTGTCCAGATCGGGCTATCAACTGAACCACTACATATATATTGTGATGCCTTTTACTTCGGTGATGAGTGCACAATTGCTGGTTCGATTGTCGGGGAAAGGTGGTTTGGTCAAATGGAGCTGGCGGGGCTACGCGTGGTTTTTTACTCTGGCAGTAGCCGGATTATCCTGTTTTATTCTGAATACTGTTTTCCCAAGCGTGATTTTGTGGCCTTTATTGGTGGCATTGGGAATGGGATTCTTTTTATTCAGGAAACAAAAAGAGGCGGCTTCATATCAATTGACTTACACGGTTTTACTTTGTTTTGTTATGTTGAATGGAAGTTTTTATCCTAACTTGCTGGAATTCCAGTTAGGTAAAAAAATAAGTGCAATTTATAACGCTCATAAAACGGATAAAAGTCGCTTGTATTTTTATAAAACCGGTGCTTCGCATTCCCTTGATTTTTATCAAAACCATTGGGTTTCCGGATTCACATACGAGAATACAGACAGTATGCTGGGAGTGGATCACGTGTTTGTGTATACCAATAAAAATGGGTTGAAGAGTTTAAAGGAAAACGATATTCCATTTCAGGTGATAGATTCAATGGATTATTTTCGGGTCACATTACTCAATTGGGATTTTTTGATACCAGAAACTAGGGAAAACGTAATACGTAAGCGGTACTTCATAGAATTAAGCGAGTAGATTATATCTAAAAAGTATTACGTGGAAGTTAAAAGAAATTAGTAATTGTGTTGGCGAATTCAAGATAAATTCTTTTACTTAGCACTAAATTAACAGATTATGAGCAGATCTATTAAAATCATTCTGGCAGATGGGCAAAAATTACTGTCAGACAGTTTAAAACTGGCCCTGAATCAGCAAGATGGGATTGAGGTCAAGCAATCGGTGGAAACCGGTGCTGCTTTAATCAAATCGGCTGATAAGTCTGGTGCAGACCTCGTGATAACCGAGATGAACCTGGGTGATGCCGATGGCGTAGCCATCATTCAGAAATTGAAAAGGCAAAATCCATCTCTTCAAATTATGTTGTTAACACAAAATGAAGATTCAGCTCAGGTACTGAAAGCTGTGGATTACAATGTGGATGGTATCCAATTGAAAAACTGCAGTCTTGATGAACTGGTTACCGCCATCCGAATCGTGGCAAGCGGACAAAAATTTTATGCGCCTGAGGTGCTTAAAATGATTGCAAGCCGCCCACCGATGGAATCACAGGCCGGATTAAGTGCGCGGGAGGTAGAAATTATGCAAATGCTTGCAGAAGGACTATCTGCCCGTGAAATTGGGGAGCGTCTTCTTATCAGTTCTCGCACGGTTGAAACCCACAAGGCGAATATCATGCGCAAACTGAATGTTAAGAAGGCAACGCATTTAGTGAAAATTGCTTTCGATCGTGGGCTTGTAAAAGCGGCACGCTAAAACAATTTTAACTGATGTTGAAAGCCGGATGAAAGTCCGGCTTTTTTTATGTATTCAATAAGCGCCAAGGATACCGCATTAATTGATATATTAGTGCAAACCAATTTTACCTGTGAACAGACTCCCCCTTCTGGTCTTTGGAATTTTGTTGGCTCATTTCTCCATCGCTGCCGAATTCCAGGGATTGATACGTGATAAGTATACCCGTGAGCCATTAATAGGCGCAACAGTGCAGGTTAAAGGAACGAGTATCGGGATCAGCACTGGCCTGGATGGAACCTTTGTTTTGAAATACGAGGGCGTATTTCCTGTGACGCTTGTTTACAGTTATCTGGGATATAAAAATATTGAAAAAGTCTACCAGAAAATGGCCACCGATATCCTGGTTGAGATGGAGGAAAATGCGGCCCTTCTCAAAGAGGCTCAGGTAACGGATATCCGCATAACCCAAAAACAAAGACAGGCACCGCTTACAGTAGAAAGTCTTGATCCATTGGCCATCAAAGAAACTCCTGCAGCCAATTTTTACGAAGGTTTAAGTCATCTGAAAGGAGTAGACATTTCCTCAGCCAGTATCGGTTTTAAGGTAATTAACACCCGCGGCTTCAATAGTACTTCTCCTGTGAGGAGCCTGCAATTAATCGATGGGGTAGACAACCAGGCTCCCGGACTTAATTTTTCACTTGGGAATTTTCTGGGAGCACCCGAATTAGATGTGATGCGTGTAGATCTGATCGCAGGCGCCAGCTCTGCATACTATGGCCCAAACGCTTTCAATGGGGTGATCATGATGCAAAGCAAGGATCCTTTTGCCACACCCGGTTTTACTGCTCAGGTGAAAGTCGGAGAAAGGAATCTGGTTGAATCAGCGGTAAGATGGGCTCAGGTGTACAAGGATAAAAATGGAAAGCCGCGCTTTGCCTATAAAGTGAATTTATACTACATGCATGCCTTGGATTGGCAGGCAGATAACCGGCAGGCAACTCCTCAATCACATTCTTCAGTGGGAAACCCCGGAGGCTGGGATCAGGTGAATAATTATGGCGACGAATACAATCGGATCAATGATCAGTCGGGTTCTTTGAAGACCCCGGGACTTGGAATTTATTACAGAACGGGTTACCATGAAATTGACCTGGTGAACTACAATACCAATAATATTAAAACAACCATGCAGGCCCATTACCTGCTGAAGGATAGCTCGCGCATTATTTATGCATTCAACTTCGGTTATGGAACCACTGTGTACCAGGGAGACAACCGAATGCGCTTAAAAGACATCGTGTTTTTTCAAAATCGTCTGGAATGGAAGAAGAACGACAAGTTTTTCATCCGAATGTACTCAACCAACGAAAATGCAGGGAAGTCCTACGACTCATACAGAACCGCGTTGGTTATGCAGGGAAATGCTAAAAACGATGCGGAATGGGGAATTGATTATGCCAATTACTGGAATAAAAACATTGACCCCCGCGTTCGGGCACTCCCCGGATTTCCCGGATTGCAGCCTGGGGTCGTCGAAAAAAGAGACAGTTTTCTGAACAATTATTATTACGATTCTCTGGTAAAATGGCATCAGATGGCAAGGAATTATGCAGACTACTATGAGTCGGGAACCGGACAATCGCCCCGTTATACTCCCGGAACACATGAGTTTGATTCCGCCTTTCGTGCTACAACCAATACCCTTACTACCATGGGTGGATCATTGTTTTACGACCGGTCTTCACTGTATCATATTCAGGGTCAAAGAAGTTGGGATACAAGCGAAACAGGCGCGTTGGGCATGGAATTTACAATAGGTGCCAGCGGCCGGATGTATGTCCCCAATTCTGCAGGAACCATCTTTTTGGATACAAACGGTCGGGTAATACGTAATTATCAGGGGGGTGTTTACGGAGGTGCGGCCAAGTACCTGCTCCACAATGCAATGAAGGTATCCGCAACCTTAAGGATGGATAAGAATATAAATTTTCCTTTGCTTTTCTCTCCTGCCGCAAGTGCAGTGTATAACCATAAAGTTCATACCTACCGGATGAGTTTTTCTTCCGCCATTCGAAACCCGACTCTCACCGACCAGTACTTTAATATGAATGTGGGACGTGCTACCTTATTGGGTAACCTCAACGGTTACAACAACCTGGTAAGCACGGAGTCTTATTTGGCATTTCTTAATAGTACCCCGAGAAACCCGGAATACCTCAAGTATTTTAATGTCAAGGCGGTCCGACCGGAAAGGGTCACTACAGCAGAGATTGGATACCGAAGCGTAATTGGTAAAAAGCTCTTTATCGATGCGAATTACTACTATAGCTGGTACACCCATTTCCTTGGTTATATCATCGGGGTAGAGGTAGAGCTTGATTCGGTAAATGCTCCGTATAAGCAGCGGATTGTGCGGGTTACAACCAACTCCAATTCACTGGTAACCACCCAGGGTTTTTCATTGGGATTGAACTATTTTTTCAAGACATATCTGTCGTTTAACGGAAACTATACCTTCAATGTGCTGGATAGAAAAGCTCCCAACGACCCAATTATTCCGGCATACAACACTCCGAAGCATAAGTTCAACCTGGGCATTACGGGCCGGGACGTGAAAATTCGTGGAGACAAATTTGAGATACGCGATTTGGGATACAGCGTCAATTTCAGATGGGTGCAGGGATTTTTATTTGAAGGCTCTCCTCAGTTTACCGGTGAAATTCCCACCTATTATCAGTTGGATGCTCAGATTAGCTGGCTGTGGGCGGCCTGGAAAACGACCTTTAAACTGGGCGCAAGTAACTTGACGAATAAACGGGTTTATCAGGTATACGGTGGCCCTTTGGTGGGTCGTCTGGTCTATTTTTCTGCAACCTATCAACTCGATGACTGGAAATAAATCGTAAGTTTACATTAAGATAAAAGTGAATATATGAAAACAATGTTACGTGCTCTATTAGTTGGCTGTCTGACGATAATTAGTCTCTCAGCATTTTCTCAGCGATACATTACAGATCAGTTTAGTGCGCTGACTGAAACCAAAAATGTGGTGTATGATTCCAATATGGCGGTCAATATCATTCCGCCCAATCAACCTCCCATTGTCAAGCAAGGCTTACTCTGCGACATCTATGAGCCCGAAAATGATACTGAAACCAAGCGACCTTTGGTGATTCTTATGCCAACGGGTTCTTTTCTTCCTCCCATTATCAACAAACAGGTGACGGGTAGCAAAGAAGACTCTGCCATGGTAGAGATGTGTCGCCGTTTTGCACGCAAAGGTTATGTAGCAGTTGCTATGAACTATCGTTTGGGATGGAACCCAACCGTATTGAATCCGGATACGGCAACAGCTCAACTTCTGCAAGCCACTTACCGTGGGATTCAGGATGCGAAAAATTGTGTGCGCTATTTTAAGATGAATGCCGCCGGATTTAAACTTGATACGGGCAAATTTGTGGTGGGCGGAATTGGTACCGGTGGGTATATCGCTTTGGCTTATGCTACGCTCGATAAACAGGAAGAAGTGGAGCTGGAAAAATTCCGGTACAGCACAGATCCCTATCCTCCCATGGTCAATACCGGGCTTTATGGTGATTGGGATGGAGTCGGGGGAATTCCTCAATTAAATATTCCCGGGGACCCGTTTTACAGTGTGAAGATTGGTGCCGCTTTCCATATTGGAGGTTCTATGGGCGATATCTCCTGGCTGGACGGAAATGAAGTGCCTATCATCTCCATGCATTGTGTTCTGGATCCTTATGCTCCCTATGAATACGGAAATGTGATTGTGCCTACAACCGGTGTAACGGTTATCAATCAGGCAGCAGGTGGGAAAGCCGTACAGGATACGATTACAGCCAATGGCTCAAACAAAGTGATAGAAGACAGGGACTACAAGGATGTAATGTCACTTCGTTCACATCAGATCAATGGTGGAAATGAAGGATTGTTCCCATTTATCCTGGATGCCCGCACTCCTGCATTTGCCAATCAGGGATCTCCCTGGGAATGGTGGGATTCTACTGTGGTTAAACAAATCAATTTTCCATATCAGGGAGCAGGAAAAGAAGCACATGATAACTCCATGTTCAATAATCCTGACATGAGCAAAGACAAAGCCACGAAGTACATTGATACAATTCAGGGTTTCCTGGCTCCAAGACTGGTATGTGCATTGTCTCTTCCAGGATGTCCGGCAAAATTGAGCAGTGTTCCGGTTATAGACAGAGAAAAAGTCGATGTATATCCAAACCCGAATAATGGAAGCTTCCTTGTGGCACTTGGTTCTGGTAATACCATTCAAATGGTGGAGGTATACGACATGAATGGAAAACTCCTGCACCGCATTGAAGGGGGATCAGAAACCATTCAGGTTGAATTAAACAATATGACACCAGGTGTTTACATGGTGAAATTATTGGGCGACCATACCTCTGGAACAGCGAAAGTGATGATACAGTAAACCATCAAATAAAATAAAAGGAGCCCCGCGAATGCGGGGTTTTTTTATGCCTTGACTTTTGCCGGACCTGTATGTTCTTCCGGGGGCATGGTCTGAAACACACGATCCCAGAATCGGGAAGAAACACCAAAGGCTTTGTCCGGATATTTAAAATGATGCATCACATGATGTTTCCAGAGCGGCTTAAGTAGTTTGGGAGGTTTACTGGTATGGACACGGTAGTGCATGTTGGAATAGATGAGGTATCCAAATTCAAAACCGGCTAAAAATACCGAGGCCAGATTCCCCATGATAAGGTAGAATAATCCATAAAAAGCCAGTAGGAATAGGGCGGCTGGGATAGGAGGCATAAACAGGCGATTGGAATCGTTTGGTTCACTGTGGTGATACCCATGCAAAGTGTAGTGAAAGATTTGTACGAGCTTGTTGTCTCTGACAAAATGAAATACATAGCGATGGAGCATGTATTCGGCAAAGGTCCAAACAACAAATCCGCCCAAAAAGACAGCGACAAAAGGCCATAAACCAGAATAATGGTGGATGGTCCATCCGCGATAAAGTAGCCATGTGATGAGGATCAGGTGGAAGCTTGTCATCATTGCCGGGCCGGTCTTCGAGAGTAGTTCCAAAATAGGATTTTGAAACATGCGTTTGCCTGAATGTTTCATAAGATTCATTTAATTGATAGCAGTCAATCGACCACACTTTCACCCGCTAATTTCTTGCCGAAATCCTTCCAGTGGCCGAAATATTACCTAATCACATACAAATTTACATGAATAATTCTTACCCGTTTTGCATATTCAATCCGTTCAGTATATTTGCAGCCCTATTGGGGGATTAGCTCAGCTGGCTAGAGCGCTTGCATGGCATGCAAGAGGTCATCGGTTCGACTCCGTTATCCTCCACGAACAAATAAAAAGGCTTCCATCTGGAAGCCTTTTTATTTGAGTTCGGAGAGCGTAGAAAGAGATCGGAGTGTTTACTTTAGGATCAAGTCAAAAAGTTGTGGGCTAGGCGTATAATTTCGCCAATCTGAAGAGGAAGAAGTTGACATTTCTTACTCCTCTGTGTTGCGCTCTGAAGGCTTTGATTTTGGCATTGAAGGATTCAGCCGATGCATTGGTGC
>WGMZ01000027.1 GCA_016124735.1 Bacteroidota bacterium | reverse complement strand
ATAAGGACTTTCCCAATCTTTAATTATCGGATCCACATTCCACCTTCTCCCCAACCTCGTATCATACTGCCAATACTCTGCTGTATTACTATTGCCTAGTCCACTCACCTCATTATCCTTCTCCTGCCCGTTAAAGCCGAACGTATAAGCATTAACCAATTTTTTAGACGGGCTTTCCTGTTTTTGTAAAGGCTTTACAAAAAAATTGATCTGGCTTCGGTATGTGCTTGTTCTCGTGTTCAACAAAAAAATTAAGGCTTATCCTTGGTTGCTAAGATACTATTTTCATTGCTTTTACATCTGGGGTTCAACTTTCTTTTCAGGAAGTAATACATGGTAACGCTCGATCCCGATGGATAAAACTTCGGAGAGTGTGCCGGCCCGGTGCGGTTTTATCTACCGGGATGAGCATCCGGGAGTTTGAGGGTGGAAAACCCTCAATAAAACAAAATGCGTAGCGCCTTGCTGCCGCAGGCCCTGCGCTCTTGACCGACTGGAAGGAGATGCGCACAACTGGGGCAAGTGTTTTCCCGATTTTTCTTCGGGAAAACTTTTGCCGACCGCTGATTTTGCGGGGTGTGCAAGCGGATAAAAAAAGACCTTACCGCTAAAAAATCAATTCATCAAGGACTTTTTTTATTGGCTTGTACACGAAGCGTCGGCGTGGGTGGGGCGCGGTGGCCGTGGGGCTATTTTGCATAATACCCATTATATTTTGAGGGCATTAAATCCGTGCGTAGCACACCGCTGAAAGGGCCCGAGCGAATATAATGTGTATTATGTAACTTAGCTTGGGGTGGTTTTTACTGGCATAGCTTTTTGTTTTGTGCGGTGGCTTTTGCTCTTTGATTTTTGCTTTTATACGCTAAAAAATAATGCATCCTAAAAGCAAAAAGCAATGGGCGAAAATTGCGGCGGGTACAAAAAGTATGACAGTAAAAACAACAGAAGGGCGGGGAGCTGAGGAGGGGCAGAACGAGGCGGTGGGTTTTAGTTTGCTGGCGGATTGTTTTTTAATCTGTTTTCCATTTCTATCACTTCTCTTTCCCGAGCTATTTCTTGCTTTAGCTGCTTTTCAGTGGGTAGATAGGTTTTGTATTTGGATGCAAAAATCTGCTTGCTCTCGGTCAATAAACTGTATTTCACTACTGTTTTATTTTTCTCCGTACAAAGTATTAAACCGATGGTTGGATTATCATCCTCTTGCCTTACCTGATCTTCAAAATAACGCACATACATATCCATCTGTCCGATGTCTTGGTGGGTTAATTCTCCTGCTTTTAAATCAATCACTAAAAAGCATTTCAAGATGTAATTGTAAAATACCAAGTCGGCATAAAAGTTTTTTCCCGTCCCTGCCGACAGCCTATATTGACGGGCTACAAAGCTAAAACCTTTGCCAAGTTCGAGTAAAAACTCTTGCAGTTTGTCGATGATGGCTTGTTCAAGTTCCTGCTCATAAAAATTGGTGCTGGATTTCAGATTTAAAAATTCCAATACATACGGGTCTTTGATTATGTCACTTGCTTTCATCTCTTCTTTTTTGCTTTCCGCTTCCGCTTTTACAAGTGCTTGCCCTTCTTGTTTTGTCATCACCATTCGTTCAAAATACAAGCTGTTTACTTGTCTTTCTAAGGTTCTTGTACTCCAGTTGCCGTCGATAGATTCCTGCATATAAAACGCTCTTGCATCTTCTCTGTCTACTTTTAATAGCAAGCGATAATGTGTCCAGCTTAATTCGCCACGCAGTGCGTGACTTTTTTCAAAGACGCTATAAAACTGACGCATGTATTTCAAATTGGTTGCTGTAAACCCTTTACCATATTCAGCTGTAAGCTTTTTTGATAACTGCTTTATCAGCTCCCCGCCATACTCTGCCCTCTGCTTCCCGCTTTGTTCTTCTTCGATGATTAATTTCCCGATGTGCCAATAGGCTTGAACCATTGCAAAATTGGCTGTCTGGTAAACAGTATTTTGTGCTTGTTCGATAACCTGTTTGATATGGCTATAAAGCGTTGCTATTGCTTTTACCGGTATGTTCTTCTTTGCCATTTTCTGCTTTGCTTTTATTGCACCAGTGGTGCAAGTATCACAAACTTACCATTAAAGACCCTTTATCCTATCGGATGGAACTGCTCTATGTCCGCTTGTAAATCCTCCATCTGATTAGCCAAATATCCTTCCGTACTGCTTATATAGCGGTGCCCTGCCATGTATTGAACTTGTCTAAGATTGTACTGCTTTAACCAGTGCGTGATCACCGAGGTTCTGACCTGTTTAAAGTTGATGAACTTCCTATCTGTGTTGCGCATATCCGCACTTAAGCGTTTCCATATATTTATTCCGTCATTCTCGGTAATGGTTTTCTTTCCCGCAGCTGGCGTAGGCAAAAAATAAAGTTCGGACTCGGCTAGTGCAAGTGCTTGTAATGATTGCCTCACCTCGAAGGTGTGTTCCATCAACTCCATGATTTGGTGAGGTTTCAGTTCTAAAATTCGTTCATTGCTCTTTCTCGTTCCTGCTATAAAAACAGTTCCCTCTCTCAATTTCACATCTTTTAAAGTCAGTCGGTTTACCTCATCGGTGCATAAGCCCTGGTAAATCATCAGCGATAAAATGGCTTTATTTCTACTCCTGGAGAGTTTGTAATTTCCGAACCAATTACATTTTGATTTCTTGTGTTCATCCGTGGGTATTTCGTATCCTTGGTAAAGGCTTTCAAGTTCCTGTTTGGAAAAAATCGGGTAAAGTGTTCGGCCTTTTGTGCCTCTTATTTTGATGTGTTTGGCCGGATTATCTTCCCTGTGCTCTACTTGTATCTGCCAGTCAAAAAAGTGCTTTAATATATTCAGGTTGATATTTCTTGTTTTGCTGTGCTGTCCTTTGTTTTGCAGGTGTTTCAGATAGCTTGTTATCTCAGTTGATGTGCTGTTTTCAACTTCTATATTCTGCCGGTCGCACCAAACAATAAACTCCACCAACTCGCTGTTATAGCATTTTATCGTGGCTTTGCTCAGGTCTTTTGATTGCAAGTATTTTTCAAAGCTGTTTCCCGACATTGGTCGGGATTTCGCCTGTGGCTCAACATTCTCTTTCATTCTTTTTCAATTAGGTGTGTATAAATCTGTGTACTCTCTAAACTGCTATGCCCTAAAAACCTGGCGATTTTCTCCAAGCTCATTCCTGCTTGCAAAAGGTGCGTGGCAATCGAGTGCCTGAGCGAGTGTAAGCCAATGTTCTTCTGCCCAAGTTCTATATTATCGCTTTGTAATTGCAGCAGTTTCAGCCGTGTGTAAAGGGTTCCGCCGCTCATGGGTTCTCCGTGGATGTTTACAAAAAGCCGATGTTCCTTTTTGGTCTTTATTAGTTGACTCCTGTAATCATAAATCCATTCTTGCAAGTATGCTGCATTGGTTTTATTCAGCGGTACCAATCTTTCTTTGTAGTTCTTGCCCTTTTTTACATGCAGTATTCGGGTGTCAAAATTGATATCGTCTATACTCACGTTTGCCCCCTCATTTCTGCGTAGTCCGCAACTGTAAAAGATGACCAACAGAGCTTTATCCCTGCTTTGTATGATCTGTTCTTTCTCCGTATTCGGCTCCCGGCTGGCCAGTTCAAACAACTCTTTTATTTCATTTTGTGTGAGCACGGTTATTTCTTTACGCTGCAGTTTTTCAAGCCTTATCCCCAGTGCTGGAACATTTTGCATTCCCTTATGATTTAAGAACTCCAAAAACTTCTCTACTGCCTGTAAATGCTTATTAATATAGTTGTTTGACAAGCCTCCGCCACGCCTTTGGTTAACTCGCGTGCTGATGTATTCATGGTAACTTTTGATCTGCTTTTGCTGAAGCTGGTTTATATGGATCAGCCCCAGCGTGTCAAGATGGTGTAAAAATTCCCTAACGATTAATGGCATTCCCTTTACGGTTCCACTGCCATATCCCAAAACGTCCAACCATTCTTTAAACGCTTGCTCTAAGTATTGATAGCTTTCATTCTTTAGGTTTATTTTTTGCATCCCTTCACCTTTTTAAAAACCGTTTCGTTTGTGTTAATCGCCTTGCTGTTAAGTCTTACAATGCGAAGTGACTGTATTTCGCATTCGTTGCGCATTTCGTATTAAATTCCTTTCTTCTTGGATGCACCTCGCATTTGACCGGTGTAAACCTTGTTCACTTTCTCCATTACCGTTTTAATATGCTGCTCTATGCTTTGCTGTAATTGACCCTCACTTGTGCCGCTTAAAAGTTCATATTCATAACCCAATCGTTGTTTACCGCCTGTAATGTGCACATAGCCGTATTCTGTGAGTTGCTTTAAATAACCTTGTATGCTTCTCGGGGTCAGTTTGATATAGTGCCGGATATCGCTTGTCTTGAACTTTTGCAACTGGTTTTTTTCTGTTACTTCTTTTAACGTTTCATAAAAGTCTCTCAACGCTCCACTTAGTTCATCGCTTCTTCTAAGCAATACGTTTTTAAGGTATTTAAAACCGTTTTCTATATCGCAGGGATGGGTCTCTATTTGCACTTCTCCTGTATCATGACTCACCACTTCAGTGCGCTGGTATTGATGATAAAAGGTAATTGCTTCTATCACGTTTAAAAGTATGGGCAAGGCTCTGCGTTTTTTGGGGAAGCTCTCGGGTAAATCTATCAGCGGAGCATATGGATTGATAACCTTTATTGGTTCTAAGGCCTTTTGCATCTGCTGTAACTTGATTTGTATTTGTTGCTCCCCGTAAATATCCACCAATCCCGCCCTGTGCCGTTTCTGATAGCTCATTACCTTTTCGTCCTGCTCTTTGCTGTCGTTTAAGTAAATCAGTATCGATCGGTTGGCATTATCTTCATAGATGCTTTCTTTGGTGGTGCAAGCAATTACGCAAACAGGACCTTCAACTATCAAGGTGATAGTCTGAAGTTTCCCATCCCTGCCTTTTTGCGTTATCGTTTTACTGATGCGCTTTTTACTTTGTAATTCCCGGATGGGGAACAACACGCCCAATGCGCCTTCTAAATCTTCTATCAAAAATATTTTGTGCCGGATCTCTTCTCTTTTGTAATAGTAAAAGGCGTTGCTCGTAAATTGGGTATGTTCCTTTTTGTCTTCATCGGGGATGCACAAGGCCACCCGTTCCATCAAATAGCTTTTCCCTGTTCCGCTTTTTGCCAAACACAGTACGCTAATCGGGTCCGGGGTTTTTCTGGAGGTCATCGCCAGCAATAAAACAAGGGCATTGTCCGCTTCGCCCTGTATGCCGCTTGCCCCGAGGTCTGCAATAGTTTGCTCTAATAATTCGGGGTGTTTCAGGTTCTCAATAGCCCTTTGCTTTTCTTTCTCGGTTAATGGTTTAATTAATTGGCTCTCGCCCTGCGAGTCTTTTATTTGTTCGAGCCTGTAATTTTCTAAAGATTGGGTAAGCTCCGCCAATGTTCCCGCGGTTACTGATGTTCCAACTTCCAGGCGCTCCGCTATTTTGCGGATAAATTTCTCCAACTGGGTGTCGTTGTATAAATCCAGGTTGTGGCGCACAGGTGGTATTTCGCTCATCTGCAAACTCACCTTCAGCGTTACCCGCATTCTGTCCAGACCCTCAAGCCTTACACCTCCCAATACTTCTATGGTTAATATGTTGTTCTCGTAAATGAGCTGATCAGGGTTGCTGCTATTCAAGGTTGACATAAAATAATTGTGCTTTAATCTAACAAAGCAAAAATAAATAAAGTTGCCTTATTACACAACTGCCTTATACAGCCAATAGGATAAAAGTAGGTAGTTAGCTATTTTCGTTGTGTTTAGATCAATAAAAATGAACCTCGGAGAACAGATAAAACGGATTAGAACCGCTAAAGGACTTTCGCAAAAAGAAGTGCTGAACATCTCAGGACTCGACAAAGCACAACTCTCACGCATCGAAAACGGCAAAACAGACCCCTCTTTTACTACCCTGCAACGCATTGCTAATGCGCTCGGCCTTTCTATCGCTGAACTCTTTGCCACTACCGATCAAATCAAGGAAGTAAACGCACACGATAAAACTGTAATGGAAAAAGTTGCCCTCATCGAAAGCCTCGCCGAGGATGAAAAAAATACCCTCTACTCCATGCTCGATGCCTTTGTTGGTAAACGTAAACTAAAAGACGCACTCTCTAATGTCTTGCAGGATGTGAAGTGAAATGGGTAGTTCCTTGGTGGCGCAAGACAAGACCCTACACACCATACAGCGAGAAAACCTACGTCGATAAAGACGGTATTAAAAGAAAACTATCTTATAAGGTCGGCTATATCCGAATCAGAGACGACGGTTCGAAATTTATTCCAATCTACTGCCAGCCCGACACCTGCTTCCGGGTGGTAACTCCGGATGAGGAAGAAACAGTAGAGAACACGCAATAAACACTTAAGCCACGTCAAATGATGTGGCTTTGGTTATTTTAAGAAAAGGATCGTACCCGGATTTCATACTTTTATCGTGTGATGTGCAATGAATCGCGCCTTCAGCATCATAAATTAACCTCTCTGATAGTGATATCTTCAATATTTGGCGGCCTACGGACTTTAGAGCGGTAAACGGTTCGCTTCAAATAGCCAGCTTTTGAATAGAATTCAATTCTGCTCACTTTTTCATTAACATCGTAAAAATACCACTTGCCTGATCTTACAGGAATGCGGGCGCTCACTTCGGCACCGTCCCCAAATAAACCGTCTGGAAAAGGAATCCATCCTTCATACAAGTCACCAGAATATTTGCCTTTACACATCAATTTTCCATTCTCATAATATTTCCACACTCCAGTGCGTCTTCCGTCTTTAAATTGACCGAGCAGAACAATATTCTGTTCCTTAATAATTCTGTAAGACCCTTGGCATAATCCATCTTCGTACTGTGTAAACCTTTCTGTTGAATCTTTTGGGCTAAAAGACCAAAAAGAACCGTCGCGAAGATTGTTTTTAAAATACGCCTTTGTTATAGTATCTCCTTCTTTGGTTACACTGCAAGTAAAGCCATGGAAGACTAGTGAATCCTGAGTATTAACCTTACCGCTATAGTAATGTGTTGTGCCACCGAATTTTTCAGTGAACGTGTAGTGAAAAGAAACACTATCGGTAAATTTTAACTCAATATTAAAATCCTCCCGTTGCCAATTTGACTTCGTCTTCCAAATTGAACCATCCCGCGGTATTTGTCTTAGTTCGTCTGTTACTTTAAGGGAACACGTGTCACAAAACCACATGTGCCCATCATGTATTTGCGCTTTTGAAGTAAAAAAGAAAAATAGGAAAATACAAACTGTAAATATCCTGCTTGTCATCATTCTGGTTCTACGTTAGTTGTATTGATTTGTAAATTAAAGGAGTAGTTCGTAGCGTATGCGCCAGAACCAGATGGAGTGACACTTGTTGCTGAAGGTGTAACGTTAACGGTCAAGGTTTGTATTCCAACCCCCAAAATACCAGAAACGTCTTGCGTAATAGGTGCACCTCCCGTATTTACCCCTGTCATGGATAAGAGAATATTTCCACTTCCGTCCGTTATCGATATATCCCAAACTTGGCCAGGATAAGCAGAACTCCCCATGTTATAGGTAAATGTACCAGTTGCACCCACACCTGCCTCATAAGTTACGGACTCAGAGGCATCTGTCGCTTCACCAAAGGTAAATCCACCGAATGTCGCCGAGTATTGTTCATTAACCTGACGGGTCCTTGAATCTGAGTTTACATAGGCGTGGGTTGAAAAAGCCGGTGGACGATTAGGACCACCACCATTTGCGGATTCAGGATTTCCTCCTGTATTAAATTGAGTTGGTTCAATGTCATTTCCGTTTTCATCTTTAGTCCTATAAAGTTGTTGACCATCAAGGTAGGTAGACCCAAATACAAACTGTAATTTGGTATATCTAAAATCATTGGTAAACGTTTTTCCTCCATCCCAAGAAACCAGTGGCATCTTCGCCGATTGTTGTTGCGTAATCGTTTGATCTGACACTAATGTAATAACAACTAATCCATCCGCATCAGGTTCAGTCGCAATGTATTTCTCTTTCCCCTCTAAATCAATACAAGCTACAGGCGTATTTTCCGCAAAAGCATAGGTTGAATTCCAAGGGTATTCTCTAGCTATTGGATCTACACTCAAGAATCGGCCAAGCCTTGTATCGTGAATTCTAAACTTGAAAGAAACAGTATTGCCCACACCACTTCTTTCATTGTCCTTTTCCATCCCATTAAAGCCATAGCGGTAGTCTTTGCTGTTATCGCAAATCGTGTGGTATACAACCCGGTCGTAGGTTAACAAGACATTGTCTATCAAAGCGTAATCGCCCGGGTTGTACAGGCGCAATTCCACCGTAGAACCAGAAGGGGTAAAGTTCAATGCCACACTGGTCAATCCGGAAGCACTCACCATTTGAGAGGCCAGTGTCCCATTATTGGCCGGGTTAATTACCACAACCGCCACCGAACCACTTACCGTTCCGCGTCTGTCCAGATTAAATGTGAGGTCAGTCGATTGGTTCATCACCACATTAAAGGTACGCGAAACATAAGAGGAATTAAAATCCCGTATTTCCATCTGGTAGTCGGTATTCAGGAAGGTTTTAAAATCGGCATTACCGCCGGTGGCTGTCCATTCTGTATAGTCCGTAGTCGTATTCATGGTCAGCCCTCCCTGAGAGCTCAGGAAATGCTGGTAATCGGCCACTTCGATATTGTCGATTCGGAAAGTAGATACCCCAGTGGCGTTTACCCGGCTTACCTGCAGGAAGACACCTGAAAGCGAATTAAAGCTAAGCGTTAACAGATAATGCCCATTGGATACCGGAATTACTCTTGAGCTCAGGGGCCGCATAGTTGCCACATCCAATACATCTATCTGAGAAACATTGTTCAGGTCAGTATAAATCTCCATGGAGAGATAATACTCCTGCCCGCCGGAAGCTCCGGTCGCCAAATCCTCGGCAAAATCGTAGTCGTTGGCGGCCTGTATCATCATGCCTCCAATGCCGGGATCGTAGGTAAGCACTGCACCGGAAGAACCCCACCAGGAACCGGTGGTAGCCGAACTATAGTCTTCGAGATAGACCGTCGCTTTGCCATTCGTAGGTGTCTCCAATATAAAATTATCCAAATCGATACCCGACGGCTGCGTGGCGCCAATCAAATTGATATGAAATTCCAGCGTGGCTCCCATTGGGGTAAAGGATGCATCCAAATGATAGCCTCCGGCCCCATTGTTTTCTACTCGTTGTTTATACAGTACTTGCGTAGCCGCCGGGTCATAAACCTCAATTTCTACCTGAGGTTCGGTATACAGACTCAGGTCAAATTGAACGCGGTGCAATAAGCCGGGGGTAACCGGCATTGGATTCCAGGCCGTGCCGCTGGTGGTCGATGTGATATTCACCACATCCATACCCGGACCATTGCCTATAAGTACCCCTGCCCCGGAAGTCCAGCCACCCGTTGTAGCCGTATAGGTTTCGTTCATTAGGGTGGTAAAATTCGTTCCGCCGATGTCGTGCCAGTTCACTTCTTTCACCAACATACCAGCATATCCACTGCCACCCCATGCGTAGATTCGTAATTCCAATGGGGAATTAGCCGTTATATCGGGGGTATACTCCAATTCCGCCGTTATTTCATGGCCTTTCACCAGGTAATCAAATATCCGGTTGGCCCAAACCTTACCCGTTACCGGATCGACCACCTGAAGTGTAACTTTGGTTACATCGTCGGGATCAAAACGCACGGTTACGGTATTCTTTGTACCAATGGCCGGCGTTATGGCTGTAGCCACATAATCTCCACTATTGTTGTAGGTATTGATTTCAAAACACTGGCAGCTTTGGTTAAAGGAGGTATGGATGGTATTTTCATCCGTACTGGTCCAGGTACCCACTTGGGATGGGTCATTGATTCGGGTGCTGAAATCATCGTTTTCCAACTCAATGGTTACGGGAGGTTGTGCTACCCTCACGCAACCGTTATTGATGTAAAAACGCTCCGGCATCATCGAGCCAAAAGGATAGTAATCATACAGCATGTACACGTCTGCCATAAAGTAATCAGGAACCGTCGGGGTTCCCGGCGAGGTCACAGCCAGTTTCTTGTCCGTTACCACCGCGCTCACATTGCCCAGATGATTGCTGATTTCATAACGTTTATTGCCGCGGTAATCGCGTTCATTTTCCAAAGCATAGCGAATTTCAGTAGCGGAATAATTGGCTACATCACCATCCAGAAGATGGATGGTGATGCTTTCATTGATAACCTGTCCGTTGTCCAGCTCATACTGCCGGAACGCCAGGTTCCTGTTTACTTTTTCCAGCCCTACCCGGCTGGAACCGTAAATCATGTGTTCGCCCAGATACAAACTGTCGTAATAGGTACTTCCCACCAACCAGATGTTGTGGGTATACACCGCCATGGTATTGCCCGAAGGGTCCAGTGCATAAACGGTTCTCGCCTCCAATTGACCGGTCAGTACTTTGAAGTATTCAATTTTTTCAATCCTCCTGCCGGTCTCGTCGTATACAAATTCCAAATCGGATTTGGTGCTATTGACTGTGCGGTTAATGCGATGGATTTTACCCATGACATTCCATTCGATGCTGGCTATTTCTTCGGATTGATCCTGAATAAGATTACCGATTTCGTCGTAGTCGTAATTGGCCGGATCCTGGTTCTCGATATCGTCCCCATAATTGTAATCATCTGTTTGTGCTTCGCTGACATATTCCAATTGGTTGGTACCCGATATATAGTGATAGGTCAGGTCGTCCATGGGCAGATTACCATCTACTCCATTCCGGAATAAACTCAGAATATTGCCATTCGGATCGTAGGTGTAAAGGGTTTTGTATTGTTCCGAAACAGTCCCAATAGAAGTACCCCAATTGAAGGTCCCCAAATCAAAGTCGTCGTGATTGATGGAACTCAGAATGCGGTTCAACTGATCGTAATGATAGGTCTTACCCAGGGTCGCGTTCACAAAATTACCCTGATCCAATTGCAGCGGATCCGGTATGGACACATGCATCTGGGCAATGTTGCCATTGTACAGGTCATAGGTATTGAGTTTCAGGTTGCTTTGAGAACTTTGGGTCGCAATGGGGCTTACCACACTGTTCGCTCCTGAAAAGTTTACATAGGAATAATCTCCATCATAGTACTGCAGCTGCATGGCGAATACATCTTTTGGATTCGCCGCCTGCATGCCCGTTGATGAGCCATCCTTGCCCATGTCGTAATCCGGTGAAAGGGCGGTGGAATTCATGGCTTTTAGCCAGCCGTGGATGGTATAGGAATAATCTACCGCCTGTACAATAGGTGTTCCGTAACTCATGCGCATCAGCGGCCCATGCAGGTAATATTCATTTTCTGCGTCGTTTCTCCAATAGGGGTTGGCTGTTAAGTTCGGAAGGGTAAAGCCACGCAATAGATCCGGATCGAAATTCGAGGAAGTATGCACGTGGGTAATTCGGTTGTCCGCATCGTAGCGGTAATAATGGGTCCACTGATCCAATTCTCCCGGCTGGTACATCACAATATGGGTATTGCCACTGATCAGGTCGTAGCGGTATTCCATCGTTTTGAATCGTTGCCCATAGGTTTCCAATGAGGGACGGTCCGTTACTAGTTTGGTTACATTCCCATGAATATCATAACTGTAATGGGTCGCATAATCATAGACCAAAGGATCGCTTGAATACACTTCCTGCCGGGTGCTGGTACTTACCCGGTTTCTCAGATTATCCTGGTCCAGATCGGGAATTAACGTGATGGGGATGATGGCCTCATCGTAATAGGTTGTAACAATTTCCGTTTTACTGGTTTTGTTGTTATCCAACAAGGTAGCCAGGAAGGTCGGGTCGGCTGATTCACTTGGAGTAATGCCATTTGGCAGGGTAATTTCTCCGATTTCAGAAACCCGTCCGAGCTCATCGAATTTCGTATAGCTATACCTCTGATTTTGATTCTGCATGGCATTTTGGGAAACAACCAGGCGTCCCAGGTAATCGTAATAAAAAGTGGACGTACCGCCATCGGGCGTTGATTGTTCCACCAGCTCATTGATACTATTGTATTTATATCCCGTGATGAGGCTGTGTGAAGGAAGAATGCGTGTACCGCTTTGACTTAAGAGGTAATTCTCTGCCTGATCCAGGTCATTTTGATCGGTGATAAGGTTCACTCCGGCCGGAGGTACCGTTTTTATCAAATTACCGGCCTGATCATAATAATATAAGGTGTAATGGTACTCCTTGATGTCGTAATTCATATTGAAATCTTCAAAAGCTTCCATGCACTTCGAATAGTACTGGTCTTTGAAGTTTTTCAATGCTGCTTCTTTTAAGTCCGAATAACGACGATACGCATTGGCGGCAGCTAATTCATCATTAAATGCCACACAGGGGTCAACGGGAGTGCCAGGGTCCGGTGCACAAATTTGCAGGTAGGGGTCGGGGTCACAATCGGCAAAGACAAAGCAATCGGAAGTAATGGTGAGGAAGCTGGTAAAGGATGCATCCGTAGCAATTTGGAGCACATGGTCCAAACTTGAAGAGGAATACGATTGATTCGCTGCCAATACCATGGATCCATAAATAGGTCCACTCAAAGTGAGGGTACAGGTAAATCCGCAATCGTTCACCAAATGGTATTCTGTGGCACTGATTCTTTCCACTCGCGGGTTGCAGCCATCAAAGCCAAAATCAAAAAGTTCAGCGTAAGCGGGTCCATAGGTCGAATTATTCAAACTGGTGCTTGCGTCATTGATGTTTCCATTGTCCAGGAGGTCCTGGAACAAAGAAACAAGCAAATGAGATATCCGGGTGGGCGGACAATTTTCCAGCGTATAGCAATTTTCCAACATGGCCTGCAAATCATCCATTGGCAAATTCTTGCCCTTGGTGTTTTTCACATAGTTTTGGAAAACCTGTACATGGTCGGTATTCGTTTTATCGAAGGTAATTCCGGAATATTTCGATTCGAAGTCGGACCAATATTGTTGCACATCACTGCATTGCACGCAGGGAATGCACCCAAAACTGCTCGGTATATAGATATCCGGAAATTCAGGATCCGTCGTCGTTCCCGTTAAACACCCACTGATACTCAGATCCACTTCCTGTTGGTTCGCCGGATTGATTACGGTAACATGCAAAGTGCCCCCATCCAGCTCATAGGAAGTGAATTGAAAAGACGAAATATTTGCCATTGAAAATGCCTGAGACGGATCGGTAAAATCGATGGTCATGGTACAACCCGAGTAACACGGATTGGAGAAGTCAATTGTCACCTGATCAATGTATCCGTACGTAGGATCATAAACCTGCGTTAGATTGGAAACATAGGTCAAAGAAGAACAGGCATACTGTGTTCTATCGTAGAATGCCCACTCAGAAGTAAAATAGACCGGGAACATCCCCAACAAATCATAACCGGGGGCACCAGAGCTATGCCAGGTAATACCCGAATTAGCAATCATTGGATTGATGAACATTTCAAATTCCCGGATGAGTTGTTTTTCCTGTCGTTTTCTTGCCTCAATATTAAAAAGGCCGTTATAATAATCACATTCAATCGGCAGATTTCCCGGATTACTCAACTGCGCACACTCGCACTTGGCTAAATCAAGATTAACAGAAAATCCATATTTGTACGTGAAATAATCCGACTCCGAACAAATACCGGCAGGCAAAGTCGAATTGCTCAGCATCGTTTGGTATTCCGTCGTATTGGCAGCTATTTTATCGCAAGCACATTGATCCAGTGGTTTACTGGTGTATACTGGTGCCAATTGCTCAGTGGTATTGGGCATATCTATGACATCCACATTGCAATCCGCTGAATAGGAATAGCCCCCCAGATTCATGATCCAGGCAAGTGCTTCTTCAAAGGTTCGGTTATTATTCAGCGTTGGCACATTGGTCGAAGTGCCCCCAGCCACCTGATTCGTATTGCATGAATTGGCACATATTTCTATCAACTCGGCCTTCAGCATATCGGCATGCGTAGGAGATAAATTACAAGGTGCCAAAGAGGACATCCACACATCTGCATACCCTTCGCAACGGTCGTGGCAATCGGTGGCCATGTCGGCCTCAATATTCTTTTTCATCACCGTACGATCCGCATCGTAGAGTGGGTTAGAGGTTAGTTGTGCATTAAAATCATAAACGAAACGCCGGGTTTTAGTTGGATCTATGCTTACAGTGCAAGTCGAAGTGTTACTTGTGGAATCGTAATACTTGTAAATCCATTCTGACTTTTTAGTTTGATACCCTGAATAGAATAATTGAAAGTCATAACTTGAAGGACAACTCTGAGATCCGACGGTATTTTGTACCGAAGGTGTGCTTGTTTGCATGGCGTCGAGAATCTGCCATAAGCTTGTCCAGGTACTTCCATCAAATTTCAACAAGCCCTCTCTCATCTCATAATAGTATCCAATTGGATTTCCAGAAGAATTCACAAAAAACGGATCCATTACGGTTGGAGCGGGGAATAATGATGTATTTGTGTTGCTTCCTATCGGATTAAAATAACCATTCACCAATGCATCTGCTGCATTATCGGAAGTCAGCATCTGATAATCAAAATTGTAGGTCTCTTCAATAAGTTTACAATTTTCATAGACACAATATTCCGGATGATACTGAACCAGCATGAACGCCTCCAAATCGTCAAAATCGTTGCGGATATCGTCCCAACTGGTGTAACTGGTTCCTCTTTCCAGATTCACGGCTGAAAAGAAATCATTATGCTGCTGGGGGGTCAGCAATTGATCCATAAAAGTATGATCTGCTATTTGATCATCTGGATTCGTCACGCCTGGTTCATACGGAGAAAGATTGTCATAGTATTGTCCACCAGGAGACATGTCTTGAATCATGTTGCGCATTAATATAGTGCAAGGAGTAGGATTGCAAACTTCCTGGCATTGAAAAAGGGTATAGTCGTACTCATTCTGATTAATTTCTCCATTGGCCAGTTTTGTAGCAGCGTCACCCGCACAATCATCGCACATATCGTAATCGCAGTCATCGCTGAGTTTCGCCCGCTCTTCTGTATAGAGTTCGTCATAGCTCTGAATACAGTCATCAATGTTTTCTAAAAATTTAGCTTCGTATTGGAGATAGGCATCCTGATTTACTGAAAGTACTTTTTCGATATGCAAGGTCATCCCTTTAGTAACAGGTATTACTAATGGAGCGGGTGTAACGCTAAAGGTGATTGCTTCCGCTCCACAATCGAAATCTATGGTTCCAATGGTCGTTGTTTTTGGTCCGCCCGGAATTAATTCATTTCCACACTCGTCTTTGATACTCAATTTAAAATCGTAAATACAATCGAAACAAAGGGAGTTATTGCAGAAACCACTTAATTGAGGAGAAGTCATGGAATAGTTGAAGGAATAATCCCCATCTAGCGTCACCACTTGTTCTAAGACAGAAATTAATTGTCCTTCATCCAATCTAATCTCAGTATTTGCAATATTTTCAGTTAGATTATCTGCCTGAATTTCTCCGCTTGACAAGGCACCCAAATTACCTGAATTCTCCGGATCACTCACTAAGGAAGTAGCAATGGTTCTGCCGCTGGCATCTACATAACTAACTGACCATTGACCGTTTTGATCGACGACATAATTCTTTTTATAGCGCTGATAAATGCCAACTTCATTACCAAATAATCGTAGCAATTCGGTTTGAGTTGGATATCCATAATAATATGCCACCTCTTTTCCCGGCAATGCATTAACATTTTCATCAACACCCAAAAGCTGATGCGTAGGTCCTACTCCACCTTGCCTTCGCACTCTGCCCGTGCCGTCAGGCATATATTCCACCTGAGAAAAGGGATATCCTTGTGCATCGGGCAGGAAGGCCGCCATATTTGTCTGATTGGTGCTGATTTCATAACTCGTAGAGGCATTAAATATTCCGTCGCTTCCATTTGTTGAATAGTACTTTGCAGATCCCGAACTAGAGCTCATGTGTCCGGTTTGTGTTTGTCCACAGGCATTGTAATCCGGGTCAAAATCTTTCCAGTTATACGGCAAGCTCGTTGAAGAGGCTTGATTCAATGAAGCACGATAACATAGTCCGAGGCCATCAAGTACCGGCCCAGGGAGTGGCTGCACCGCAGGCCTTCCCAAATAGTCGTATATCACCTCCCCACTCACAGGCACATTTTCCGTACTAAGGAGTGTAGTAGTTTGCCTGTTTCTTAAGGAACCATCGTAATAAGAAATCACCTGTTTTCTTTTCCCTTCTTCAGCAAAAGCGATGGAATGTTCCCAGTTAAAATCCTCCGAGTGAGCAATGCACTCTTTCGCTGAACTGATAACGGTTGAACCGTATTTAAATTCAGGGGTACTTGAGTTGTAGGTTAATGTAAATTCATCCGGCAAAGACCATACGCTCTTGTATAAGTTCGTATTGGCGTAATAGAAGTCATCTGTTACCCCTCGCACTCTCGCGACCACGTATCCCCCCGGATAAATTGCCGGAATACGGTAGGAGTTCCCCTTTACCTGAACGCGTGTTGAGTTATTCTTATACGATATATCAACAGTAAAATTAGGACTGGTACCGACTAATTCAGAAGGATCAATGTACACCCATTCTACTTCATAATTGTCCATGCCATTGGCGACAACTCCAGGCCAGGTGAATTCAAAGTATCCTTCACAATTATGTGCTGCATCCAATACAATGTATGTTGCCTGGCTTGCATCATCAAGCGGCGTATATGCAACGGCAGTATTGTCCGTATACTTGGTAAAATTTTTATTTGTCGGATCGGCAAAATCCACAAAATCAAAGTCGTAAATCCGGTTTACTTCTGAACTTAATTCCAAATACAGATTATCTGGAAGCGCGCTCAGATTATTATTGGATTTATCGACCAACAAGGTCCCCAAAGACCCTCCACTTAAGGTGCGGTAATTGACTTGAAATATGCGACATTCGACTTTAAGAAAGTCATCCAGTACATTTCTGGATACTTTCGGGAAATCCACCAAACCAGAAAGTGGATCGAATTTTATTTTAAAAGAATCCGAATAATCAATATTGATGGTGGTTGCAACCCCCGCCAGGCTGTACCCGGTCAATGAAAGTTTAAATTCAATTTCACAGTATTCTGCCAGTGTAAATGTCTGACTTTCATCAAATCCTGCCGTAATAGTATTAACAACCGATTGATTGACAACCTTTTGTAAGTCAGGATTTCCTGTTCCAGTCACTGCAGAATCATTCAAATCAGGAAACAGCCAGTTCGAGAGCAGCAAAGGTGTTCCCGTTCCATAAGGATTAATGTCCATGGTGCTGTTTGCAATTGTAGCTTTGTCAAATGCACGCTCTTCCCAATGCGCCTCCGCAAGGAAAGAATTAAAACTCAGTAAAGTGGCTGTCAGGAAATATGCAAATCTGGTTTTCATGGTTCTATTCGGTTATCGTAAAACAAATAGTTGCTGTATTTGCCAATCAGCTTGGCTTTCTTTCGGTGTATTTCAACAAACTCATCCATTTTCGGAAAAGTGGATGAGCCTATAAGACTTTGTACGTTTATATAATGTATCACCTGTTTATTCACTGCTTTTCCGTCTTCTGTATGTGTACTGATTTCCACAGACTTCAATACCCGTTGAAGGGTATCAACGGTATAGACAACGGTTTGACGATTGGAATCAGAACGAATCAAAAAACTCACTTTAGAACCCTGTGTGGAATAAAATATGGCTGAGTCCAGTGATGCAGAGTCTTTAAAAATAAGTGAATGTTCCTGCTTGTTTTTTCCTTCATCGGTCAAAAAAGCCACGCTGTCTATGTCGGAAACAACCAATACATAGCGCTTATTTCCTATCATGAGAAAATCATCATTGCGCATGGTCCAATCATTTCCAAACCTTAAATAATGCAGTTTTTTCTTCTCCGTTTCGCCTCCATCGGTCCAGGCATCGAGCATTAAATCCATTTCAACTTGTTGAAAGAGTATTGAATCATGCATCAAGCTATCCAATACCTGAACACCAATTCCCGAATAGGTTTGTGCATTCAAGCCTGCAGCCGAACAGATTAGGGTTAGCAGTAGATACTGCAATTTATACTTACTGGTCATGGACGTTTTCTCAGGTTTTTTCTGTTCTCTGAAATGGTAAACACGCCACGCTCTGTTTCTCTCTTCACCCGAACCAGATTTCCTTCAAGGTCGTATTCATAGAAAGTCGCAAAGTTGTTTTCGTCGAGTGTAGATGTGAGCCGCAGCAAATTTTTATCGTAGGTGAACGTCTTCATTTGCGCGTGAACCGGGTGCATCCTGAAATCGTCGATATAGACATCCCCATTGGTATTAAATACCATTATTGCCTCTCCCCCTGGCGAGGAACTAAATGACACCTTATACGATTTCTTATACCAGCCCTCAATAGGTTGAGCCATCAGCGGTAAAATTTGAGTTACCGAAGCATTGGCTACGTCAAAATTCACACTTGATCCATCGTATCCCGGCTTCATCCAGAAACTCACAACATATTCCGTTTGATCCGGATTGAATCGGTCAATTAAATCCGAGTTACCTGGCTCAAAAATATTGTCTTCAATCCGGGTTAATGTATGTGGAAGTTTTACTTCTATTTTAGCTTGCCCCGCAACGATATTATCCAGGTTAAATGTCAATCCTCCCGGGTCAAGTGTATTGGAAATAAACAAGGATTTCGATCCCGTATGTGCTTCATTCTCACTTATAAATGCATAAGGTGAAAATGCGGTCCATAAATTCCACTGGTAACTGGTGCGTTTGACATTATCTAACAAATCTTCATCAATTCCGAAATAATCTATAGAGACCACTGATTCATTCTGGTCGCAGTCGGCATTAAAATAGAATTTCCAGTAATCCTCAAAATTCTCCCCAATGGCATTTTTCAGGTCGCTGTTATTTGCCACAAAATAGGGCTGGAAATTAATTGGGCTCATGTAGGCCGAATTAAAAATTCCAAGTACATCATGCGTTTGTACCTCATGGCCAAAAGGATGGTACTGGTCCGATTCAGAGGTCCACTTCCACGGATTACTGTTGTTTCCAATGGTAGAAGAGATTGACCAGCTAATTTCACCTGTTGCAGGCGGGTTCCAGAAAATCTGGAAATTCTGATACGTCCCGTCCTTTCGAATATTGGTTGAATTAAAGTCACCAGAAACATCTTCACTCTGTGTTCTTTGATTTAAGCTGTTCTGGGTTTCGTAATAAATGTACGAGCGTTTCGGTCTCCAGTTGCCGTAAATCCCCAGGATATATGGGTTTACTCCTCCGGGCAGCGTGCCCTGATTATTTCCCGGAGGCGTGATTTCTGGTGTCGTATAAATCGGCGTTGGACCGGCATCCGATCCGGAAGAACCTTCTCCTGAAGTACCGGTACCTCCAGTATTGGTACTTGAATTCGGGTTACAGTCCGGACAAGTCGTCCACAAATAGCATTCAAGGTCAGGATACATTGGAAAGATGACAGTATAATAGTTATAGTCTACACCACTTACTGTTTCCACACTTTCAAAGTTCAAACTCATGTTAGCTACCTGAAATTCATCCAAAAGGATATCCACATCGTCTTCATATTGGAAAGAGAACAATTCGGCACAATAAACCACTCCACCTGCGAGATAATATTTGAACAGACCGTATGGCGGAGTGGAGGTTGTATCCGAAGTGTAGCCCATTTTTTCAATCAAGGCATCACAGGAAGGGAAAGAATTTATCCTAACAAAACTATTATCTACAGACGCCGTAAGAATACCCTGAGCAAATTGCGGCTTTATTGAACCGGCACTTCCCCATCTGTATTCACCATCATAATAACCTCCGGGAGCATTGTTGTACGACATCAAAGCTCCCATTCCTGACGGATGCGTTTTTGATTTATCAAAAGCCGGGTCTTTTTTACTCGGAATTTTCTTGTTTGCTGGATTGTGAGCCTTTCTTTGAAAGGTCATTTTCGGGCAGTCGCCATGATTACAAATACTTGCAGGATTACCATAGGGTGGTGCTGTTGTACCAAGACAAAGCTGACTTACTGCCTGATTCCTTAATGAATAGTGATTTGTTCTGAAACTCAGGCCCTGAGAACAATCCGAGGTAGTAGAACAATCAAGTCCCAGATCATAAAATCCCATAAATGTTTGCCAGTTTTCATCATATTCTACAGCTGTAGCCGCCAGTACATCAGAAAAACTCGTTTGCGTACCGAATGAACCATTTACCAATGGGTTCGTACGATTAACAACTTGCCCTACAGGTATTCCTTGCATGTTTCGATGGCCGGAACGTATAACTTTACCTCTATAGTTATCATCGTATTTGATTCGCCCAGCCGCATCCAATAGACCAAACTTGTATTTCGGAGTTCCGTTGTCGTCGATTTTCTCTATTCGGAATATCCAATACCGCTTATTGACCCCAGGCAAGAGAATCTCATCCCCTTTTCGCAAGTATTGCCCCTGATCCTCACTGGCATAACCAAAGCCATCGCTGACAGTAAAATCGAATTCCAGTCCAATATTTTGATAACCTTGTCCCATTCCCTCGTAAGCCCAATGGGCCGGATAAGTCAGACTAAAGGTACTATCACTAAATTCATTGGTCGTTTTTGTCAGGAGAACCGAACCAGTCTTCCCATCAAATGCCAGGTTCTCGGAAGCCACCGTATACCCATTTTCTGTTACTACAGTTCGAACCAATATTCCCGATTTCGTAATTACCTTGGTCATGGTAGAAGTCAGAGTATAGTTCTCAATTCTCTTGTACTTAGGAAGAGGAAGCATAAAGAGCAATGGTAAACTTGCGGCATCCACAAAATCCCAATTGATATCAAGACCAGGCACATGGGTGATTTCACGGGATTCGTTGACATCAGCAAAAGCTTCGACATCCACCCCTATCATCTTTGTTTCATATGTGCCATCCGGATTAAGCACCACCACATTATTGTCCAATTCTCCTCTCACTCCTACTCCCGGACTCTTTCCCTGCATATTCCAATTGTCACTATTGCTCTTATAGATATATTCCGTTTTAATTACCGATTTATTGGTCAATGAATTGAAAGTTTCCGTGCTTCGAAGCTTCCCATGCATATCATTGAGGATGATTTGGAATCCCTGACTTGCCGTCATCCCGGTGGTCGTAATTCCAAAAAAAGTGGCAAGTTTATTCACTGCCAAAGTCAGTGTACCGTCATGGTTACTTGACCCTTTGAATTTCTTTTGAATTGCTGTTCTCGACGATTGCGTTGGGAAATCTTTGGCTGTATAGAATTTATTGATGGTGTATCCATTGCCATGTCGAGTTATTGTATAGCCCGAATTCTCCTGAGTATTCTGAGGCAGAACCGAACTTATTTTAACCTGACTGTATCCAACTACTGCAGCAGGGTATAAAAACTCGCAATAAGGTTCCAAATCATATAAATGATTGGCTAGAGCTAATGGATTTGTTTTCTCATCATAAAAAACTGGAACTTTGAATGGGTTCTCTTCCCCACCAATAATCGGCTCATAACTCGCCACTCCTGAACTGCTGTTGTCATCCAAAGTGTATTCATATTGTGTAGTATAAGTGGCATTCAGATTATTGGCATCAAACTGGTCCCATTCGTCCGAGAAACTAATAGTACTTACACGACTTCCTCCGCCATATTTTTTCCCGCTGGCATTGAAGAGTCTAACAACCGACTTTGTAGGATCTGTTTCTTTGGCGAATTGTCCCGCAAGCATTTTACCGTTGAATCCACGAATTAGGTTAAACATGCTGGGAACCTTACTAATCATACTCCCCAGAAAATGTTTGTTAATAATTATGTTATCCGGATCTGAAACAAAATCGCTTGTAGGAAATGCCAGGTAAGGCATGTTCAATCGTATGAATTGCCAGGCTGTTTTAGTAATTGGATTGACTTCGTATATATGCTTCTCTTTTAATCCAACAATTTTTAACGAAATCCAACCTACATTAGGATCTGATGTAACGCCGGCATTCAATGTGCCGTTTTGCTTCTCTATCGTAGCAAAGCCTTCAATGTATTCATACTTCTCGTTCGAGGTCAACGCTGCTTTTTGCAGATTGACCTTCACTTTGAAATAAATTTCTGTTTGGTCCTTTAAGTACTTTTCAACAAACTCCTCGTTGCTTCCAACGGCCTCAGGAAGAGATACAAACACAAAATTATTCACTCGTCTTTGTTTGCTGTTGGAGATGGACCATTCATTGTACAAATCAGAGGAAAGGGTCTGTCCTGTCTTATAGTCTGCTGCTGACTTCCCAAAACCTAAAATCTCTACCATCTGCATAGCTTTTCGATCTTGCACATATTGGTAGTCGTCCGACTCATAATTGACATTGATTTTCCCACCGGAAGGCAGCTCAATTTGACTTAGGTTCCAGGCACTTGCATATTGATGCACCAGGGACTCGTCCTGAAGAGAATAGGGAAATGCCGAATTGTATTTCCCATTGCAATCGTTTGGCTTGTAATTTCCCCATCGATCCACACTGGAGGGGTCATAGGAAGGATTTGTTGAACTATATTGAAATATATAGGGGCTTTCTTCACCCAGATTACTGTTCCTGTAAGTAAACCAGATTTTATTGAGGGTAAGCTTTCCCTTGTTCACATTTTGATCCGTCCCCGGATTTAAAGGATGGTCAATGCCTGTATTGGTTCCTGCATTATTTGGCACACTCGGACATAAATCGTAGGAATAGGCAAAATGCACCGTTTTTAGCAACAGATCACCCGACACTCCTGGAGCGGGGTGGTAGGTGGCATCGTATATCTGATTGTCGTGGTTCACATAAATTTCAATTTTATCCAGTTTCCATAAGGTCCTGCTACCTCTCCCCCCATTCTCTCCTTCCGCTTCAAACCCATCTTTCCGCCCTGATTGATCGTATGTAAAATTAGCTACTTGTGTTTTAGACTGAATGGAAGTTAAATACCAAACTTCTTTGGTTCCATATACATAGGATGCTTTGTCGTCATTGTCATTCGACAACAAGGCTGCATATCCGTTGGCTGTATTGTAATTCTCAGAATAAGGCGTTCTCCACTTGTAATCCAGCATGGCGGATTCATAATTAAATAGGACATAATCGCCTAAATCATTCACGGAAGGGCCGTTATTGTCCACATCCACGTAGTCAGCACTTAATACTGCCGTCAAATAATAGGCATGGGCATAAGGAGGTGTTTCAGTGGAACGAAACACATGATCTTTACCTTCTTTGTTGTCCACAGTATTATCTGCTGTGCTGGATCCGCCGGTTGAAGTATTGTAAGTAAACGTAGAAGGAGCACATATCTGATTTCCTGCATCATTGGCCAGATTAAAAGTAACTTCCTTCTGAGAAGTGTTGTACAAAGCCTGTCCATATACATAGCGCCGTCCGTCTTCCCCGGTAATGGTGATTTCACCTACGTGATGGTCTTCCGCTGAAGAACTCACGTATTTGGTCAGTCCAAAATCTCTCGTCTCACCTGCCGTCAGGTGGCTCCAAAACTGGTTTCTCTCCGCTCTCTTTGTGCGGGATATATTACCCGTTGAAACGGTATTATTATGAGAAAGTTTGTCTGTAATATAGGTACGGACAGCTATATTGGTCCGGGGTTTCGGGCAGTTGGTGCATTTGTCATTTTGAATTTGAATCGAAGTTGGAGTTTCGCCACCTAATTCATTGTAAAAGTCTATATCCGTGGCAATGCGCTCTCCCACATTTTTCATGTAAACACTTTCCCAGTCCGCCTGACCATTTCCAATGGTAAAGTTGTACATATTGGATGAAAGGTTTCCGTATTCCTCTCTCCATTTACCGGAATAGCCGCGGCGATGAATGTATTTCAAATTCAAGCCCATTTTGGCGTAATTCCCAATACCCACCTCCAAATCGGCATTTCCTGACGGAAGACTCCTGCTAATCGTTTTGGGTTGATAAAAAGTCCCCATAGAACCCAGGTACGCTTTAAAACTTCCCGATGTTCCTTGCCCGGTTACAGAATAAATATCTGCTGTCTGGTTCATCTGATGCATATTGAGGGTGAATTTGTTGAGATTCTTCACTCCAACTTGATTGTAGTCTAAAGCAAATTGATCTTTATCACTGTTCTCTTCCACATTCTTCAGGTACAGGGTGCCAAACGCCTTTCTTTCCAGCGATTTTCCATCCAAACCGTACCAATCTACACTTGCGGATAATTTACCGTATCCATAGATACCGAACAGTTCCATTCCTGTTTTATAGGAAAAAGCATAGCTGGCTGATTTAGTATAGCTGGATGAAGTCGGACTATATGAAGGAGCGGAGCTTAACAGACTCATACCTCCTTGAAAACCTGATCTTTCGATTGCATCTTTTCTTGCAACATTAACTTCTCCAGCTTTATACCCCATTTCTGTTTTTTCAGGAGAACGGGTTAGTTTTGGATCACCTATTTTTGAAGAGGTCCTTTGAGTAAACCTGTTCAGAGATACATCTTTGAGACCTGTTCTGGAATTCAAACCGATACCTAAAGATGCGCCACCAATTACCCCTTTTGACTCATTACCCTCTTTATTTTGTTTCATTGCCGCATTTTGATACGACAACCCTGCTGTAGCATCCAATCCCGAAAATGAGCTAAATGACACATCATAACTAATACCCATGTGTTCTAGCAATTTCCCTTCACCGAGAGATTTATTTCCGCCAAAGCCTACGTCATAACCAACCCCTCGATAATTATGATATTGTAAGCCAAATCGAAAGGACATACCAATTTTATCAGCATCGACATCTAAATATTCTGCCGCCACTGGAGATGGAAAATTTCTCGATAAATCTTTAAACACATCTTCGTCCAATTTTATTCCAAATGGAGCAGGTGTATGTCCCAAATATTCCTTTTCAGTAGTATCTACAGCAGTAAACTCAAAGTTTGTGCTGACACCAACCATTGGCTTAAAATTTTCCTCATACTTTATTTTATCCCCATTGAAATCGTCAGGTACCCCTTGCAGGTTTCTATTAATGGCTCCCGGATTGATATTCCAACCCAAGCCCACACAACTGGCTTCTTCTTCCATATTAATTCCACTATGGTAGGAGAGGTTGATAGGATAACCTCCAACATCAAAAAGGGGAATATTGTAAGAGAAATCTCCCGTAAACGGATCAACCATTTGAGTGGTAGAGATTGGCTCAAAACTTTGAACTTCCGGTTGAGAAGGTCCCGACGTTAAGCCATAGGCCTGCATGGGATACAGCAACTGCTCCATCAGGGCCAGGAGTGTCATAACACTCAGCACTCTGGCAAACCAGGATTTTCTGAAAAACTTCAAAATATTCATTGGTGGATATTCCGCGTAAAGTGACCCACCTATTCCGCGCCAAATTGACCCGCTAAAGTTAAGTGCCTGAATGAAGGTTTTTGATGCTGTTTCACTGGGTCAAATTTAGTTGTTTAATTCGGTTAGATTATCGGTGAGAGTT
>WGMZ01000045.1 GCA_016124735.1 Bacteroidota bacterium | reverse complement strand
TTGAATATGAAGAGTTGGATACGGAAAATCCGCTCTTTTGCCCTTTTTTGGCTTCAAAAAATACTCGAAAAAATTACCGAAGTACTCCAATCTCCGGTTCAAATGAGCTTGAATTGCGGTTCATAAGGAACGACTAATTTATAGTTATAAAGTTCCGATTTTTAAGAAAGCTTACCCCAAGAGCTACTCGTCAATTCATCTTAAACACGAAATCCTCAATCGTGTTGGCACAAACGTGCATGCGTTTGCTGATTTCCTTGATTTGGGACAGGATTTCTTTGTGCTTCATCACGTGGACCCAGTTTTGATCTTCAAGCAATTTGGAAACCTTGCCGGAATAGGAATGGATTAATTCATCATCCAATGCAATAATCTCCTTGGAAAGTTTTATCACCTGGTCAAACTTATGCTGCTTCAACAAATCAAAACAATGGGGTATTTGCTTCGCCTCTTCACTGAGCAGCCTGAATAGATTTGCATATTCTTCCAAACGGTGAATTTGATACGCCCGAATTTCCACATCCAGATGTTTCACGCTCAATAATATCCAATCAAGATTAAGATACGCCCTGCTGATGGCTTCTTTATCAATCGGCGTAATCAGAACATCGTTCAACTCCATCAGATTTTGTTCCCTCAGGATTTCTGCTGCTTTCAGTTTTTCCAGAAGCAAGGCTTGGGCATGGTCCGTTCCGGCATACGCCATTTCGAGGGATTGAATCACTTCCAAAACCATCTGACTTTGTTTGATCAGATTCTGAAAAAAATCAATCTCTTTTGGAAGGATATAGGATTGAATTCGATTAAAAAAGGACATAATCTAAATTGGATGAATCAGAGAAGTAATTTAGAAAATACATAGCAATAGAGGGCTCCTAAAATGATACAGGTTGGAATATTGTATAACCAGCCTTTAACAATCGACTTGGCCGCATTCCAACGCACATGGCGCGGCCTCTCTCCCGCTCCGATTCCCACAAGTGTTGTGGTAACCACCTGTGTTGTAGATACAGGAGCCCCGATAAGAGAAGACGACAAAATAACAAAAGCACTTCCGATCTGGTCGGCAATGGAATGAATCAGTTTTACCTTGTAAATGCCAAAGCCTACCGTTTTAATGATATTCCATCCTCCGAACATGGTTCCCAGAGTAATGGAGGTTGCACACATAAAGATGACCCATAAAGGTACAGAAAGCGTCGGAGTAATTCCACTTGCCAGGAGAAACATCGCCATAATGCCCATTCCCTTTTGTGCATCGTTCGTGCCGTGGCTCAAAGCCAGCCAGGATATGGTCAGGTATTGTGATCCGAGAAGGAAAACCCGGGATTTACTACGAAGCCGGTGAAGAAGTCTGTGAATCAGCTTTATTAACAAAAATCCGACGACAAGCCCCGCCAGGGGAGAGATCACCATCCCGACCACAATTTTCATAAACCCTGTTATTTCACCATGCATCAACTCCTCTACTCCCCAATGAATCTTGCTATTTCCCAGCATGAATAGTCCGGCACCAACCAAGCCGCTGGTCAGCGAATTGGAGGATGAACTGGGTAGTCCCAGTTTCCATGTGATGAGATTGAAAGAAATGGCTGCCAGCAAAGCCGAAAGTGTTAATGTCTGAGCCATACCCCCAGGCACTCCCTGAATATCGACAAACCCACCGATGGTATCAGCTACTGCCACTCCTCCTATCAGAGGTCCGAGGAAAGTAAAAAGTGTGACCAGAAAAATAGCGCGACCCGGGCTCACAGACCGGCTTGCAATGGCTGTTGCCACCATGTCGGCGGCGTCGTGAAAGCCATTGGTAAAGTCGTAGAGTATCACCAGTGCGGTACCCAAGATCAATATCACCATTTCGGTCTGCATGCTTATTGATAAAGATCCTTTTTCAAATCCAGAATACGAACCGGGTTAATTAAATTCAAATCCCCGCTCAGGAGCACCTCGTTTTTGTCCTTATATTCTAAAAGCGACAAAAGATGCTGAATCAATTCGAGATGCATGGCGTCTTTGTTCTCCGAATCGACCACATACCAGGGTGCAAAATTAAAATCCGTTCGATCCAGCATCATGTCCCGTGCTTCAGAATAATCATCCCAATGTTTCTGTGCCTTCTTATCGATTGGACTGATTTTCCATTGTTTGAGCGGATCCTTTCTTCGATCGTCCAATCGCTTCTTTTGTTCTTTCTTGCTGATATCGAGATAATATTTGATGAGCATGATGTCGGAATTACACAACATTTCTTCAAAAAGTGCCACGTCCTGCATAAAATCATGGTACTGTTCGTCCGAACAAAATCCCATCACTTTTTCCACCCCAGCCCGGTTATACCAACTTCTGTTAAATATGACAAACTCTCCGGCAGCCGGCAGGTGTTCCGTATAGCGTTGGAAATACCATTCGGTGGTTTCCCGGCTATCCGGTTTATTGAGCGCCACCACCCGTGTTTCACGCGGACTCAGATGTTTGATTAATCGCTTGACCGTGCCATCCTTACCTGCCGCATCGCGTCCTTCGAGTAGGATAAGCAACTTCAGTCCGGAGGCAATTATTTCCCTCTGCAATTTGACCAGCTCAATGTAGAGCTCGTGCATTTTCGCCTTATCTGCTTTACTGACCATGAAATCGAAAAAGGAAAGGTAGGAGAAAATAAGAAACTAAAAAATGACGAAAGTCGAAAGACTAGAGTCGAAAGACTAAAGACTAAAGACGTTGAAAGGATGCTTGTTACGACCTTAAATTCATGTAAATTGTATTGCGTAAAGCTCAGATGGCTAAAAACTTTCACCTACTTCTGGTCATATTAATGCTGGCAAGCGGAGGACTTTCCTGCCTGAAAAACAAGAGAGAGGTGGCGCTTGACCTCTGCAAGATTGATTATTGTTTTCCCGGAAATCTTTATTTCGAAGGTGATTGTTCTGTCCAAGTGAAAGAACCAGAAAAGTTCTATTTCCAATCCTTCCCGTTGCAGGATAAAAATCGTCTATTAATCTGTCGGAATAATAACTCATTTTATGCTGTTAAATTCCAGAACGGAGACTCTGTTTCATCTATTCTTCTAAAGGATTTTCTTCGGTGTGCCGATTTTAAGAACGACACTTTATTTTACATTAACACGGATTTTCAAATTCAAAGCTTTAATATTCTAACCGGAGAAAGTAACCGTTACAACACCTTTTACATGGCAAAAAGGGTGTTTGCTCATCCTTCAGATGGTTTTATTTATAGTGCATATAATTCTGATGGCGGTTCCTACAAAAACTATTTGTACTGGTATCACTCAAGTTCTAAGCAAGATTCGATATGTACCATAGACGCGTATGCCTGCGCAGGTTTGTTGAATGATAGTTTGGCTCTGCTATACAATGCATATTCCATAAATACCATCAATCTGAATCATCCGGAGGTACTATTCTTATATCAACATCAGCCATACAACTTAATTAGTCCGTTTGGGATCTGGACACAACCCAATTCAAACCGGGTCGTGTTTTTTGAAAAAAATCAGTTAAAGCTATTCCGCACAGATCTGAATCGATCTTACACCATTGGAACTTATTGTCTTGCGAATGAAGCACGTCATGTGGCATTCAAGTCCAATACTGTAGAAATTCTCTACAAGGAAATGAAGCTTACCGATGCCTCAAACGCCAAATATCAATTCTATATCAATGAATTCGACAACGAAGGCAAGCTCATTGGCAACCATATACAAAAACTCAGCAGTGAATAGGGTAAATAAATTTTCATGGATGAAATCAAATGCCGCCCAAAATTACTTTCTGAACAGCGGTATAAAGTTCCTTTTCCGGACACCCTATCGAAGACTGGCGAGATTCCATCCAATGGTACAAATCAAATGGGAGCCAGGAAGGATTCTACAGCCATGGTGTGTGTTCGGCCATTTTATCGGATAGTTCCTTTTTAAGCCTCGGCTACAGTTCGATGGCTGTGGTGAATTTATATAATTCCAATGTTTCTGGTATTGGAGGAACTATAACTTCCCAAATTTCGAATTGCTGGGCCTCACCAAATAGTCAAAATACTGCGTTATATACCAATGGTCAATATAGTTACCTGATGAATTTGAATAGCTGGGAGCCGCACAGGATAGCCGTTGAATGTACGTCCAATGAGGTAATTAACCCGGTATTTCATGCGAACAGCTTCGAGATTATGTTTCGGGAGATTGTACTCACAGATGATACCCATGCCCGGTACCGGTATTATCTGAACGAATACGACTATTCTGGAAAGCTCTTACAAGACCATTTTCTGGTTTGGGACACGGATTAATTTACCACTGAAAAGCCACACCCCCATTGATAACCCCCATGGTGCCATAGCCTGCCTTACCCCAAACAGAGAAATGCCGCCCAATGAGTCTTTCTATTCCTGCTCCGAATTGATAAGCCAAATGCAATGGCTGATAGGAAAGTTTTACCAATTTGTTATCCGCAAGATGGGCACGGGTGTATTCCAATCCTCCTGACATTTCCCCAAAACAGCGGACATGCTCCGACAGGTAATAATTGTACCGCACCCCAACCTGAAAATTCATATCCAATATCGACTTGGTATAATTGTTCCCATTGCCGGTCATATTCACATCGACCCGGGAGGTATAATACGTCAGATTCATGGACCAATTTTTTGCCATGGAACGATCGTAGGTAAGTGACAAAGAACGCGCCTGACTTCCCTTGCTCCCGTCCTTCATCCAATACTGATTCAAAGGACTATAAAGTGCGGTACCCAATCGAAACTGATAGCCGCCCCAGGGACCATACTTTTCTCCCTGCGCACTGGAATGAACCGATATTCCTGAAACAAAAAGGGAAAAAAGAATGAGTATGTGTTTCATCCGATTACGTAATAAATTGTACATGTGTATCCCTTTTTTTCACAAAGCTTTTTAGCTGAGGTATTCACAATCCTTATTTTTCTTTCAATTTCCTTTTTTTTAGAAAAAAAGGACGAAAAAAATCGCGCTGCTTCCTCGATGACCCGCTAAGCCTTCCTCCACTATCAAGTACGTACGGGATATCCGCTCCGTCAGGCAGCGGGTGCCCCATCTACGGAAGCCAGGCGCCTATTGCTGACGCCAGCTTAAGATTACATCACAGTTTATAAGAAATTGATAAGCTTCTTGCGGGTAGGCTGGCCAAAATGCGGGCCGCGCGTTGGCGTGATGTTTTTTTTAGGGAGGCCAGATGCAATGGCCGACCGTTAAGAAAAAAACAGAGAGCGGGGAAGCTTATTTTGGCCTTGAATTTTTTGGTTCTTTTTGGTTCAAGCCAAAAAGAACATACAATAAAAAGAAATTGGGCTATTCTCATCACGTCGAGGTGGAAATAAAGCGAAGACTCATGAAATAGTATGAAGGTACTATTTCAAAGCCTCAAATCCTGATACCACATCGAATAATTCCTCGTCGATGGAATTTTGCCGGAATTGGTGGTAGGTATTTCGAAGTTCATCCAGCAGTTCCTCAATATTCTTTTCTGCCCGTTGCATGGATGCCAGCCGGCTTTCGTTTTCGCTGGCAAGGGATTCAATACAGGATTGATACAGCGAAACAAAGAGGTACTCCCGGATCAAAGCCAGCAAGGTGACATCCGGATTGCCGGCAATATTGGGCAGGTTATTCGTTGGCCAGTTCGTATGTTGAAATTCCTGTTGCCATTTGTCATCCAACGGAAACAATCGGTGCTGAGTGGGTTCATAATGCAATCCCGAATGGGAGCGGTTATGAATTATCCAAAACTCTACGGTTTCCTCTCTTTCCCTTTCCGTCTCAATCTCCAATATTAGCTTTCCAATCAAAGGTGTAACCCCATCCAATGAACCGGGAACGGCAAAAGTTTTTCGTATGTCCAGCCCCGCATCTGCCAATCCCACATTCGTTCGTTCTCCAATGGTCCAAACCTGAATGGTGCCCGGTAACAATTTCAATTTGGCTTCCGCAAACTGAACAAGTTGATGGTTGAAAGAACCAACCAATCCCTGATCTGAGCCAAATACAATGGCCACATGCGTTTGTGCTTCCGCACTTTCGGGCATCATGAACGCTTTATTTCGCCTCAGATAGGCAGTGATTCCCAGGGCAACCGTGTTGTAATACTCTTTCAGGGAATGAACTGCCTGTTCGTACTGACCGATGTTGAGTGCCGCCATGGCCTTCATGGTACTGACCACTTGTCCGAGCTCAGCAGCACTCTCAATTTTTCTGCGTAAACTTTCAATCGTCACCATCAGCTTGTGGGTTCTGTTGTGTTTTGTTCAGAATAGGTAAAGGTTCGTAGCGCTTCACTTGCTATTTCAAGCAACCTGTTGCTGTCAGGCTCCATCAGAGATTGATCAGAAAGCAGTCTTTTCAGAAGATCCGCCGGAATCTGTTGCGTGGCCATGCAGAGTGCATTTTCGGCTTCCCTTATTTTAGAAAGAGGAATTGTATCCAACAAACCGTTATTCAGCGACAGCAAAACCAGCATTTGTTCAGAAACGGAAAGCGGACTCATCTCATTTTGTTTAAAGCATTCCCGAATGGCCCGTCCGTGCCGGATGATTTTCTGCGTACGCTCGTCTAATTTGGCTCCGAAACGCGAGAAGGTTTCCAGCTCTTCAAACTGCGCATAGCTTAACTTCAGGCTTCCTGCTACGGTTCGGTAAGCGGGTAATTGTGCCTTGCCACCCACTCTGGAAACAGATTTACCGATATCTATTGCCGGGAGCACACCCAGTTCAAAAAGTTTCGGCGACAGATAAAGTTGTCCGTCTGTGATGGAGATAAGATTGGTTGGGATATAGGCCGAAATATTCTGCGCTTCTGTCTCCACGATGGGCAAAGCAGTCAGCGAGCCTCCTCCATCTTTCTCATTCAGATGGGTCGCTCTTTCCAGCAGGCGGGAATGGATATAAAAGATGTCGCCCGGGAAAGCCTCTCTGCCGGGTGGTCTCCGCAGCAATAAGGAGAGCTCGCGGTAGGCGCGTGCATGATTGGTCAGGTCATCGTAAACCACCAAAACATCGCGGCCCTTCTCCATAAAATATTCTGCCATGCTGGTGGCGGCATAGGGAGCCAGGTAGGATAATCCCGGAGAATTGTTTCCTTCTGTCACTATAACAATGGTATGTGCCATAGCTCCCTTTTCGTGCAAACGCGTTACCGACTTCGCCACTGACGACATGCGCTGTCCGATAGCACAGTATATGCATACCACATTTTTATCTTTTTGATTGATAATGGCGTCGATCGCGATGGACGTCTTACCGGTTTGCCGGTCGCCCAAAATCAATTCCCTTTGTCCGCGCCCGATCGGGATCAAAGCATCAATTACCTTGATCCCCGTTTGCAAGGGTTCTCTCACAGGAGCCCGATCCATAATCTCCGGCGCATCTCTTTCCACGGGCAAACGTTCTTCATAGGGAACGGGGCCCTTTTCATCCAATGGAAATCCCAGCGGATCCACCACCCGTCCCAACAGGGATTCCCCAACGGGAACATCCATCACACGAAAGGTCCTTTGCACTTCATCTCCCACGCTTAACTTCGTTTCATCTCCTAACAGGATGACGCCAATTTCATTTTCTTCCAGACTGAAAGCGATACCATACAAATCTCCGGGGAACTTAAGTAACTCATCTGAGCCTGCTCCCGGCAATCCGGATACACGCACAATGCCGGAAGAAATGCTCAGGATGGTGCCTACTTCGTGCAGCTCAAGAGACGGAACACCTGAATCCCTGAGCCGCCCCATTTTGTCGAACAGGTCACCGATGACATGGTCTAAGTTATTTTCTGTCATCTTCACTGCTTTGAGATTCAGTCAGATTGATCCGCTCCTTTGAGCGGATAAGTTTTTCGAGTTCTTTTTGAAGAGAGGCCAGATGATCCGCAATGCTCCAACTCATCTTATAACCTGCGCCGCTGAGTTCAATTCCTGCAACCAGGCTTTGGGAGGTTTCAAATTTTAAAGAAACTTTTCCGGATAAGACCCTGGCAAGCGTCTCTTGCAGACGCAATTTCTCCGACTCATTCAAGTCGAATACACTGCGAACCACGAGTGGTTCTTTTGCCTCCCCAAAGGCAGATAGCAGGTTGTCTTTTTCTTTTCCATTGATGGATTCCAGTCGGCTGACAAATACCTGAACCACCTGTTCCTGCAAGCTCAGGTTAGCTATTTCCTTCAGCACCTTGTCGGCCAAAGCAAACACTTCGCTTTGTGTGCGGGAGATGATTTCCTTGCTCAGGCGGGCACGTTCCTCTTCTACCGCCCGCTCCAGCTTCAGTTTAAGGGAGGCCGCATCTTGTCTGGCCTGCTCCAGCAAACGCTGGCGTTCTGCTTCCGATTCCGCATCCACTTCTTTCATCCGCGCGCTTTTCTGGCTATCGAATTCTCTGTTCTTCTTAAGGAATTCATCGCTACTTTGCTTCGCATCCGCTTCTTTCTTTTCTGCCTCTGCTATCCGCGAAGCAATCAGCTTTTCCCGGTCGTCGATAGCTTTCAGGATCGGCTTGTACAGGAAGCGCTTCAGCAGCCAGACCAGGATAAAGAAGTTGGCAATCTGGGCAATGACGGTGAACCAGTCGATCAGCATGATTCCTCCGACTTATTGACCAATGAAATGCGACCAGAAAGGATTGGCAAAGATGAGGATCATGGCAATCACAAAGCTGTAGATCGCCAAAGACTCCAACATGGCCAAACCAACAAAGAGTGTCCGGGTGATGGTTTGTTCAGCGTCCGGTTGCTCGGCGATGGAATTCAGTGCATTGGCAATGGCCTTTCCCTGTCCCAGCGCCGGGAACATACAACCTAACGCAATGGTGAGCCCGGAGGTGATAATTGAAACGGCCGCAATAAGTGTTGTGTTATCCATAAAATTCTTTTTAATCGTTGGTGCCTTTCGGAATTCTCTTTTTATTCGATTCCGCAGTGGCTGCGGCGATATAAACCGTAGCTAAAATACTAAAAATATAGGCCTGTACCATGCCGGTAAGCAGGCCCAAAGCGTTCATCACCACCGGAAAAATAAAAGGGGTGATACTCAATAATACACTAATGATAACTCCCCCGCTCATGATATTACCAAATAACCTGACCGCCAAAGCCAGTGTGCGGGTCAGTTCACTAATAATATTGAAGGGCAACATGATGACATTCGGTTCGATATAGGATTTCAGATAGCCTCCCAATCCGGCTTCGCGGATGCCGTAAAAGGGAACAGCCGCAAACACACAGATGGCCAGTGCCGCTGTGGTAGAAAGCGAACCGGTAGGCGGGTCGTAAAACGGAAAGATGATGAACAAATTGGATGCAGCAATGAACAGGAAAAGGGTTCCGAGAAAGCCGATGAATTTTTGTGGCTGCCGCAATCCTACTTCCTGAATTTGCTTGCTGATACCGGTGACGATCATCTCGAGAATACATTGCCAGCGAGAAATGCGGATGTCTGTTTTCAGTTTTCGGGTAATAAGGATGGAGCCGATGCCTAATACAGCCATGATGACCCAGGTCCATACCAGAGTGGCATTGATGGAAATGTCGCCATACTGCCAGTACACGCTTTGATCCGGACTCAGTTTCATGATGCTCCTTTTTTAGTGGTCAGACCCATGGTGCTGATCGGACCTGTATAACGTCGAATGATGATTCGTGCCAGAATGAATCCCGCCAGGCAGGCCAGCATATATTTCCAATTCCCCGCGGCAGCGAAATAAAATCCCGTCAGTGTGACACCCGTCCTCAGGAGGAAGCTCAGGATAAAAACCAAACCCGGCATTCCGGAATGGAGGCCTTTTTTTACCGTCAGCCACAACCCTCCAAAAAAGACGGCGCCCAAAACAAATCCGATTCCGGCGCGGAGTATTATTGGGATGATTTCGTTCATCTGTTTTCTTCTTTATGCATGTCCGAATGTTCTTTTTTCACCCAGCCCCAGGCCATCACGCATCCGGCTAAAAGTCCGATAAGCAGAAAAGTGAGGGTCCAGGAAAAGTGCTGCGGATAGTTTCTGTCCAGCCACCTTCCAAGAGCTGCACCCAGCAAGGTGGGTACCACCACCGACCAACCGATGATTCCGAATAGCCCGAAGCCCGCCCAAACACTCTGTTTGCTTTCGGAGCGCGCCTTTAATTTACGCCGGGCTTTTTCGTTCACTTCTTCTTCAAATACTTTTTTATCCGTGTTTCCCATACCCCTCTATCCCTTTCTCAATTCTTCAAAAGTTCTTAAGAAACTCGTTTCCAGTTTCAGCATGGCATTACGTACCTGCACCTCCTGCTGATCACGGTTTTTAAATTCACGTTTAACCAGGTCATGGAGTTCTGCCAGCTCCTTTCCAAAAATGGCGTTGCGTGTGGATATCCGCACTTCTGTTCCGCATTTCACCAATATCGCTTCATCGACAGCCAGGTAGCAGGTTTGTCCTTCGGCGGTTTGGTAGCTCACGATACCGGGCACAAGTGCTGCGGTACAATCGAGGCGGTGCGCCAAAATCCCAAAGGAACCCTTGCCCGTTTCGGCCGTCATGCTGCGCACATTGTTCACCTCAGTGAAGATTTTATCGGGCAAAATAATTTTCAGGGTGAAAGCTGTTGACATCTTACGTTTCTTAGGCAGATTTTGGATCGGGGTGCCGGGTGTTATTTGCTTTTTCAATCGCCTCTTCAATGGTTCCTACCATGTAGAAGGCATCTTCGGGTAAATCTTTGAATTCGTCTGCGAGAATCCGTTCGCATCCGAGCAGTGCGTCTTCCAGGTTAACGCTCTTTCCTTTCATCTCGCTGAATTGTTCCGTAGTATAAAAAGGCTGGGTAAGAAAACGCTCCAAGCGCCGTGCGCGGTTCACCAAATTCTGATCTTCCGGAGAAAGTTGCTCCAGACCTAACATGGCGATAATGTCTTTAATGTCTTCGTAACGGGCCAGGGTATCGCGGATTTCCCGGGCCAGGTTATAATGCCGTTCGCCAATAATTCCCGGTGTGGCCATCTTGGATGCCGATTGCAGGATATCAATGGCCGGATACAATCCCTCGCTCGCGCGTTTTCTAGAAAGTACAATGGAAGATGACAGATGAGAAAAGGCGTGTACGGCTGCCGGGTCGGTTAGGTCGTCGGCGGGAACATACACTGCCTGAATAGAGGTGATCGCTGCTACTTTTGTATTGGCAATGCGCTCTTCGAGCTCGGCTAATTCTGTACTCAAAGTCGGCTGATAGCCAAGCCGGGAGGGCATTTGTCCCATCAGGCCCGAAACCTCCATCCCCGCCTGAATGAAGCGAAAGATATTATCAATCAGGAGAAGTACGTCCCGGTGTTCTTCATCCCGAAAATATTCGGCCATGGTCAGCGCACCATGTCCCACGCGAAAACGAGCTCCCGGAGGTTCGTTCATCTGACCAAACATCATGACCATGCTATCAAGAACACCCGCCTCTTTCATGTCGTTGTAGAGCTCCTGACCTTCGCGGCAACGTTCGCCAATGCCGCAGAACACACTCACCCCCTTTTGCTTGCCCACAATATTGTGAATCATCTCGGTGAGCAAAACCGTTTTGCCCACTCCGGCGCCACCGAACAGCCCCGATTTGCCCCCGCGTTCCAGGGGAATCAGTATGTCGATGGCTTTGATGCCGGTTGTAAAAATTTCCGATTCGGAGGATCTTTCGGATAAAGACGGAGGATTGTGATGGATGCTCTTGTATTCGACTCCGCTTAACTTTTCTTTATGATCAATGGGAGTTCCCAGTGCATTGAACATGCGACCCAATGTAATTCTGCCGACGGCTACTTTCATGGGTTCTCCGGTGCTTACGACCTTCATTCCGCGGGACAGCCCGTGCACCGGCGTGAGCGCGATGCCACGCACACGGTTCGCATCCAGTTGGGTCAGTACCTCAATGGAAATTTGGTTTGAGTCGCCCGTATGTAGAAGTGTATGGATAGCAGGCAATTGTTCCGCGAAATACACATCGACAACTCCCCCGCGTACAGCAACCACATCACCAAAAGCTTGCTTTTCTTTATTTTGAAGTTTTGCACCCATTCCGAGTTTACAAGTTACAAACTAGTTGTGCCTCTTCCAATATCCTTTTTTTTCGCAGCGTGCTCATTCCAATCAGGTCGAGGACTTCGGGATTCAGGCAAAGTTCTTTGCATAGGATGGTTTTGTTTTCTAAAAGTCCGCTTTTCTCTTCCTGGGTGAGGGTGGTCAAACTCGTTATGGGATGCAATCCGAGGGCGTCGACACGTTCTTTCAGACCATTCCGGGGTGGGTAGTTCCAACCAACAAGTTTGAGTCCGCAGCAATTGCCATAGTCTATCGCATCCGAAGTAAACCGGGTATTCGTAAATATCCAACCCTCATGAAACCGCTTGGATTCTTGCTTTTCTTTCATCCACTTTTTATCAATATCCCGGAAGCGGGAATCGATATAGAGCGGAACTTTTACATCACAGAATCGGCTCTGGTCGCTATGAAATTTGCATTCTATCATGAAATGTTTCTTGTCTTTGTGGGCCACCACATCCACCTCGTGGTTCACACATTGACCTTGAACAATCACATCTACCTGAGTTTCAAACCCTTGATGGCGAAGTATTTCGGCAATAAAGTGTTCAAAGGGATAGCCGGTGGGTCCCAAATCATACAGCGCCTTTTTCAGGTTATAGCGGGCTGCCATGTGACGCGAACCTTTCCGCAACATGGCAAAAGCCTTCTTGTAAATCTCTTGCGTGCTCGCTTTATCGTGAAGGGAGTTTTCAATTTCATCGGCTACCCGATGGACCATTGCTTCGTTAGCTCCTGAACGCCTCAAAGACAATTCCAGCTTACGACGATTGAAAGGGCTTTCTTCCCCCGATCTTTTGGTCACCGTCTTACTGTTCCCTGGTGTTTTCGTGTTCATTCCTGCACCTTCTCCATTTGAGGCAATTACCGCCTATGGCTACCGGATTGTATTCTTTCTATTCAGCCTGGGAATGCCCTGCTGCACTAATGCTCAACACAGGTTTTTCCGATTGATTTACAATGCTTTCAGTAATGCTCGGACGCATCATACGTCTTATCCCAGTGCGGCCATGGGTGGCCAACGCAATCAAGTCCGCATTTATTTTGTCACCGAATTTTTGGATGCCTCTTTCTTCATTCAATGCATCAAAGATATTCACCGAACAGTTCAGCCGGGGATATTTAGAAAGAAATTCAGCAATGCTCGCTTCGATGTCATCCGTTTCCCGGAACAGGAAAGGCATGTTGACGTACAAGAGATGGATTTTAGCGCCGAGCAAATCGGCCAGGTGAACCATCTTACGGAAAGCTGCATGGACCTCCTCATCAAAAGTAGAGGCAAATAATATGTCCTTTATCGCGTTTTCAGGAAGTTTTTCCTTGACAATCAAAACGGGAACATCCGCATGGCGCAACACTTTCTGTGCATTGGAGCCGATAACCTGTTTGAAGCCTTTGGCACCATTCGATCCCATGACTACAAAATCATGATGATGTTGTTTGATTTGTTCATCTATTTCCTCCCGGAATTTATTGAACAACAGGAAGGGTTTCGCATTTAGACCAAGCTTTTGAGCACGATCGACCAATACATTGAGCTCATTGGTAGCATGTCCTATCATTTCACGGGTTTCCGGATAAAGTTTTTCCTTTTCAAGAGGGAGGTCAACCCAGTCGACGGGTGTGGTTACGACATGTAAAAAATGAATTTCCGCATGGGCCTTTAGGGCAAGCTCAATCCCAAGATTTTCAGCGGCCCGGGCACAGGCGGAAAAATCGGTTGGTACAACTATTTTTTTCATTTTACTGCTTGTTGATTAGGGGTTGTTTCTTCTGCTTTCAGAATATTAGTGATGCCATTTATCAATGCATCCGGGTTGAATGAAATGCTGTTGATTCCGCATTCCACAAGGAATTTAGCATATTCCGGATAGTCGCTGGGTGCCTGTCCGCACAAGCCAATTTTCACTCCGTGTTTCCGGGCTTTTTCAATAGCCATTTTAACGAGCATCATTACTGCCGGGTCGAAAGGACTGAATATCTCGCTCAAAAGTTCTGAATCGCGATCCGCCCCGAGGGTGAGCTGGGTCAGATCATTGGAGCCGATGGAGAAGCCATCAAAATGCTCGGCGAACTTTTCAGCCAACAGCGCATTGCTGGGAATTTCAAGCATCATGTAAAGTTCAAGTTCCTGCTGCCCTCTTTTCAAGCCTTTTGCTTCCATCAACGCGATGACCTTTTCGGCCTCTTCTACGGTCCTGACAAAAGGCAACATGATCTTGATATTTCTGAAGCCCATGTCTTCCCTGACCATTTTCATGGCTTCACATTCCATTTCAAATGCTTCCCGGTACAGCGGATGATAATAACGGGAGGCTCCCCGAAAGCCAATCATTGGGTTTTCTTCTTTGGGCTCGAATTCTTTTCCGCCAATGAGGTTGGCGTACTCATTGGATTTGAAATCGCTCATCCTCACAATCACATCTTTGGGATAAAATGCGGCAGCCAGGGTGGCTGTAGCTTCGGCCAGGCGAAGAACAAAATAGCTTCTTTTATCGGGATAATGATGGGTAATTTCCTCAATTTCCCTGCGTACTCCGGAATCTTTTATCCGATCAAAATGCCGGAGTGCCATCGGGTGTATGCGTATGGAATTGTTGATAATGAATTCCATCCGCATGAGTCCCACCCCTTTGTTGGGCAAGGCCGCATACTTAAACGCTTTTCCGGGATGCCCTAAAATAAGCATGGGTGCGGTGAGCGGCATCCTTATTTGAGAAAGATCTGTTTCACTTTCCGACCAGCTGGCTTTGCCTTCGTACACATAGCCGGCATCCCCTTCGGCTGTGGATACGGTAATAAGCTGTCCATCCTGAATAGTATGTGTGGCGTCGATCGTTCCAACGATGCCAGGGGTACCCATTTCCCGCGCCACGATAGCGGCATGCGAAGTTCTTCCTCCCTGATCGGTGATGAGGGCAGCGGCTTTATTCAAAATAGGATCCCAGTCGGGATCCGTTCTCCCTGTTACCAGGATCTCTCCCGGGGCCAATTTGTCTATTTCGGAGGGAGAGCTCAGGAGCCTGGCCTTCCCGGAAACGATGCTGTTTCCCAAGCCAATGCCCTGGCAGAGCAGGCGACCCTTTTCCCTGATCTTGTATTCCTTAAAGCTGGTCTTTTTGTCTTTTTGACTATAAACGGTTTCTGGTCTGGCCTGAACAATGAACAGCTTGTTGCTTATTCCATCTTTGGCCCATTCGATGTCCATATGTCGCCCGTAATGTTCTTCAATTATCAGGGCCCATTGCGCCAATTGCACCACCTCTTCATCAGACAGGATGAATTCCTGCTGCCGACTCAACGGCGTGTCTTCGTTGACAATGGCATCCTGAGGTCTGAGAATCGCATGGATGGACTTTCCGGAATAGACCATGGTCTTCGCTTTGCTACCCAATTTCCTTGACAGGACCTGTTTTTTGACTTTGCCCAGAAAGGGTTTGTAAACCAGAAATTCATCGGTATTGACACTTCCCTGTACCACATTTTCACCCAAACCCCAGGCTCCTGTCACCACCACGACTTGCTCAAATCCGGTATCCGGATCAATAGTGAATGTAACGCCAGAACATGCCAGATCGGAGCGCACCATCAGTTGGATTCCGATGGATAGCGCCACTTTTGTGCTGTCAAACCCATTGTCTGCCCGGTACTTGATTGCCCGGTCGGTAAATAGGGAGGCATAGCACATGATGCAGGCCTTGAGCAGATTATCAATTCCATTGACGTTCAGATAGGTTTCCTGCTGGCCGGCGAAGCTGGCGTTTGGAAGATCTTCTGCGGTGGCACTGCTCCGGGTAGCAAAGGACACTTCCCCGTATTTTTTTGTCAGTCTTGTGTAATTATCCCGGATATCCACAATAAGGGGTTCGGGCAAGCTTCCACTGCGAATCAATTCTCGACAGGCATTCCCAACCTGATCCAGATTGGAAAAATTCGCGGTGTCTAATCCGGAAAGGATCTGACTGAGTTTTTCACGGAATCCATTTTCATCCAGAAAGGACCAATAGGCATCCGCGGTCAGTGCAAAGCCATCGGGAACGGCCACTCCTTTTCCCGTAAGTTTCCGGTACATTTCGCCTAATGAGGCATTCTTCCCTCCTACCCGGGAAATATCCTGAATACCGATTTCTGAAAATTGTTTCACATAGTTCATACTAAACTCCTTTGCTGATTAGATTGATACGACAGCTTCGAGCATACATTCCTTCAATGATCTCCGAGGATTACGCTACCTGTTCAGACTTCATCCGAATACTTTAGATTGACGCATTCAGATTTCATTTGTACGTTTCACCCTTGGGTTTTTAAAAGCATATTCAAAAATGTGCGTAGGATGATACCTTTAAAATGACCGTCATCAACCAAAAGCATGACTTAGATCATGTTCGCTCTTAACCCCTATGAATAGAGAAATGTGGCTAAGTGACAAGAATCAGGAACCCTATGCCGACAGAAACTGTGCATTGTGCATTGATACCACCGCGTTATTCTATACCAAAATCGTTGAGAATAAGTACAGACAACCCGAAGCACGAATACAACATTTATTACTGCCCAGGCTTTACAAAATTGGCTTTGGATCCGTCCTCGTCTTTCGAAAATTCGCGAATCCAAACCATGACCATGATACGCTGCTCTGCAATATCAGCCAACTTAACCTGGCCATTCCTGATAATATCCGCTGTATCCAATGGCAAGACGGTTCAGATACAAATGAATACGAAGTTACAGAAAGTGGGACTTATTATGTGAGTGGCTACAATAATCGAGGCTGCCTTGTTTCCGATACTATCCGGATTAAAATG
>WGMZ01000020.1 GCA_016124735.1 Bacteroidota bacterium | reverse complement strand
ATGATCAACTAACTCGAAATACTTCTTTAATCCCTCAGGTAATACCAGATCCAGTAATATGTGTAATGACTCGTGCATAGAATTTATCCCTGCAAAAATCACCTTTTATTAATCAACCCCACAGGTTTCGTACTTGATCCGTAAAGGGACTCCGCTCTCTTTCTCCGCACTCTTCCCTCAAACAAAAAAAGCGACCTAAAGTCGCTTTTTGTTTGTTGTAGCCCGTAGGGGAATCGAACCCCTCTTTCCAGGATGAAAACCTGGCGTCCTAACCGATAGACGAACGGGCCATTTTCTCTTTCGAGGCTGCAAATGTACGACTGTTTTTAATTTTTGCAACTCCGGTAAACTAAATTTCAAAAAAGTTTTTCGAAAAATTCATCTGCGTAAGCCGCAGAAGGTTTCCTGTCTCGCTCCGCAATGTGTATTTTCGCAGCCCCATGAACATCCGTCAGTTTCTGGATCAATACAAAGAACATCCCGGCATTCTTGAAATGCAGGAGCAAATGCGTTTGCAACCAAAACTCAGGGCATTTGCCGGGGGCTTATCGGGATCGGCAGCAGCTGTGGTGGCAGCCAGCCTTTATGAGGCACTGAAGGAACCGATGCTAATTGTATTGAACGACGAAGAGGAAGCGGCCTATTTTCGGACGGATTTCGAAAATGTGAGTGGAGCACAGGCGTTTACTTTTCCCTCCTCTTATAAGAAGTCTTTTAGGGAAGATAGTCTGGACAATAACGCGGTACTGCTTCGTGCTGAAGTGTTGACCCGTTTGGGGGATCCGGAAGAAATTCCGGTTGTGTTGACCTATCCTCAGGCTGTCAGTGAAAGGGTGATTGCACAAAAAGCACTGGAGAAGAACAGCTTTCGAATTCGGGAAGGTGAAAATTTCGATATGGATTTCCTGATGGAGCTCCTGGCTGAGCACCACTTTGAGAGAGAAGATTTTGTGTTTGAAGCCGGACAGTTCTCCATACGGGGAGGAATCATCGACGTCTTCTCTTTCGGAAATGATTTGCCTTACCGGATTGAATTGGATGGCGATATCGTGGAAAGTATCCGTGAATTTGATCCGGAAGAACAACTCTCCGTGAAACGCATCAAAAGTGCGAACATCATCCCCAATATTCAGAATGAGGGGATAGCAGAAGAACGCGTCTCTTTTTTCGACTACCTGCCCAAAGGCACGCGGATCTGGGTGAAAGACGCTTCCAATACAGTAGAGAGCATCTCCCTGGGTCTAGAGAAGGCACGCCAACATTTCTCGAATCTGGAAGACAGAGGCGCACTTCTGGATCCGGAGCTGCTATTTGAAGAGGGTACCGACATTAAACGGCACCTGCGAAAATTTGGCTTGGTGGAATTCGGTGCCCGGGCGGCCATGAAACCTGAGTTCCAAAGGAACTTTTCGATACGTCCCCAGCCTTATTTCAACAAGAATTTCGAGCGCATCATTGCGGATATCAAAGGATTGGGAGAAAGGCACATTCAAACCCTTATCTTTTCTGATACCAGCAAACAGATTGAACGTCTGTATTCCATATTTGCGGATATCGACAAAATCGTGGCCTTTGAACCGGTTTACAAAGGATTAAGCGAAGGGTTTATCGACGAGGAATTTGGTGTGGCCTGTTATACGGATCACCAACTCTTCGATCGCTATTTCAAATACCGCAACGCATCCCGGCATAAGGCCACGAATGCATTAACCCTGAAAGAACTCAGCGAACTCAAACCCGGCGATTTTGTGGTGCATATCGATCATGGCATCGGGAAATTCAGCGGTCTTGAGAAGCTGGAAGTGAACGGGGTGAAACAGGAGGTGGTGCGTCTCATCTATAAAAACAACGACCTGCTGTATGTGCACATCAATTCGCTGCATAAGATTTCCAAATACGTAGGAAAAGACGGCACAGAGCCGACCATGCACCGTTTGGGTTCGGATTCCTGGGAAAAACTCAAGAAGAGCACAAAGAAAAAGGTTAAAGACATTGCCCGTGATCTGATCAAGCTCTACGCGGCAAGAAAGGCCCAGCCAGGCTTTGCATTTGCTCCGGATAATTACCTTCAAACGGAACTCGAGGCTTCCTTCATCTACGAAGACACCCCTGACCAGTCCAAAGCCACGGAAGATGTGAAACGCGACATGGAACAGGAACATCCAATGGACCGACTGGTATGCGGCGATGTGGGATTTGGTAAGACGGAAGTGGCGATTCGTGCGGCGTTTAAATCGGTATGCGACAGCAAGCAGGTAGCAGTGTTGGTGCCGACAACCATCCTGGCCCAGCAACATTACAAGACCTTTCGAAGCCGATTGAAGGATTTTCCCTGCAACGTGGATTATATCAACCGTTTCCGCACCGCAAAGCAGCAAACGGAGATATTAAAAAAACTGGAGCAAGGACAGATTGATATTCTGATTGGTACGCATAAACTCATCTCGAAAAAGACCAAATTCAAAGACCTGGGATTGTTAATTATTGATGAGGAACAGAAGTTTGGTGTGGCGGCCAAAGAGAAACTCAAGCAATTCAAAGTCAATGTAGACACCCTGACACTAACCGCTACGCCAATCCCAAGAACCCTGCATTTCTCGCTGATGGGTGCCCGCGATTTATCCATTATCAATACACCGCCGCCAAACCGGCAGGCTGTGAAAACAGAAATTCATGTCTTCAACCGGGAACTGATAAAGGAGGCGGTGGAACATGAGCTGGAGCGGGACGGACAGGTCTTTATGATTCATCACCGGGTGAGGGATATTCAGGATGTGGCACAAGTGATTCGTGATACCGTTCCGGGTGCACGGGTAGCGGTGGCGCACGGACAGATGGATGGCGATCATCTGGAAGACGTGATGATCAAATTTGTGGAAGGCGAATACGACGTGCTGGTTGCCACCACCATTATTGAATCCGGACTGGATATTCCGAATGCCAATACCATCATCATCAACAACGCACATATGTTTGGCTTGAGCGATCTGCACCAGATGCGTGGGCGAGTGGGTCGATCCAACAAAAAGGCGTATTGCTATTTGCTTTCTCCGCCGCTCAGCACCCTGACCCAGGAAGCACGAAAGAGGCTGAGTGCCATTGAGCAATTTTCTGAGTTGGGAAGCGGATTCAACGTGGCCATGCGCGATTTGGATATCCGTGGCGCAGGAAATTTGTTGGGCGCGGAACAGAGTGGATTCATTGCTGAGATTGGCTTTGATATGTACCAAAAAATTCTGGATGAAGCACTGCGCGAATTGAAACGCGACGAATTCAGCGAGCTGTTCAAAGAGGAAGAGATGGATGTTTCTTTCCAGGATTGCCAGGTGGAAAGCTATAAGGAATTATTGATTCCGGATGATTATGTACGCAGCATTTCCGAACGACTGAGCTTGTACAACGAATTGGCCAAGGTACACACACCGGAAGCGCTCAATAAGTTTGGCTTTATGCTCAAAGACCGTTTTGGCCCATTGCCGGCGCCGGTCTTGGAACTATTGGATGCCGTGCGGCTGAAGTGGAAAGCCCGGGAATTGGGCTTTGAAAAAGTCATTCTGGACCAGGGTTCAGTAAAGGCCTGGTTTCCCTCAGATCAGGAAAGTGCGTATTACAGCAGTGCCTATTTTGGCAATATCCTCAAATACATCACGTCCAATCCGGCGCAATGCCGCATGAAGCAGACGGCGAAAAGCCTGACCGTGACTTTCCAGGGTATTGAAGGCATAACCGAATGCATGGGCTTATTCGAAAAGATTATTCAGTCTGCAAAGGTTTCTCTGTGATTGATAAATCATGAGCCTCCGCTTCAATACCACTTCTGATTGGTGAGAATAATCTTGTTTATTTCTTATTGTATGTTCATTTTGTCTTGATACAAAATGAACCAAAAAATCAAGGCCAAAATAAGCTTCCCCACTCTCTGTTTTTTTCTTAACGGTCGGCCATTGCACCTGGCCTCCCTAAAAAAAACATCACGCCAGCGCGCGGCCCGCATTTTGGCCAGCCCACCCGCACGAAGTTTATCTATATCCAACAGACTGAGATGTTATCTTATGCTGGCGTAAGCAATAGGCGCCTGGCTTCTGTCCCGAATTTGTCGGGAGGGTACCCGCTGCCTAACGGAGCGGATATCCCGTAAGTACGGGATAGCAGAGTAAGGCTTAGCGGGTCATCGAGGAAGCAGCACGATTTTTTTCTTCCTTTTTTTCTAAAAAAAGGAAATAGAATAAAGGAAAAATGGATTATGAATCCATTATAAGGTTTTGAGGGAAATAAACGGATACACAAGTTATAAATAGTAAATTCTTCAAATCGAGGCCATGCATTAATCGGTAAAATTGAATAAATTCAGATGGATTGATTATTTTTAAAAACCAAAACCACACGAATAATGAAAAAATATACACTTCCAGCAATTTTATTGCTTTTTCTCTTTGCAGCTTGCGACAAGCTTTCAAACCCGGTAGATGACATCACCGCGACACAAAAGGCAGCAACAAAATACTCGAAAGATCAGACTGCTCAAACTGCCCTGACGAATTTGGTGATGGATGTGGCCAATAACGACCCCAATATGCAAAAGAAGGGAACTACCTATGGATATCTTCCAGACGAGGCAAAAGTGGTTTGGTTCGACTCTGTATTTACAGATGGGGACGGAGTGCTTTTTGTAATCGATTTGGGGACTTTAGATACACTTGCAAGTGATTTTTCGGCTAAAGTTTTTTCAACGCAGGATGGAGGCTTAGTGAAGGGCCAGCTGCTTTGTTATGCTTCTTCACACATGGATGAAGTGGGCGCTCAGTTGTTTGTTTCTGCTGTAGGTGGAGTGTTTTATATGCATCCAAATCAAGGGGATGATCTTATAATGATGGGTAATGTTTCTATCGCAGTTTCCGGCCCAACTGAAAAGGCTTATGTCGATAAGCTAAGTGCAGCTGCGGATTCCAATTTTTACGGGGTTGAAAACCAGGCATATAATTATAATTTGATCCGGGTAACAAGAGAAGATGTAAATCAAATAAAAACTAATGTGAGCTACTTTCCTTTGGGCATTGAATGGGCCGATTTGGATAAATTCGAGTTCAGAGCAATTTATCGGGGCACTGTAGTTGGAAATTATACTATAAATCAAACTGAAGGTGCCTCCACCAGCGACATTTTGGACGACGTTTACAATATAACAGGAGCTTCTGAATCTGATGGAGATCAAGATGGCAATTACAATGTCACGATTAATACTCCCCTGATACTTAAGTCAAAAACCTGTGCAAAAATCCCGGTCCAGGGAACGTTAACTTTTAAAGCAGCCAAGACTGCAGATATTGATTATGGTGATGGTACCTGCGACAATAAGGTGAAGATTACCGTGAGCAAGATTACCAAAGAGGTTGAGCTGTAAGTTTTAAATCTTAGAATATTAAATGAAAACCTGCTCTAAAGAGCAGGTTTTTTTATGCTCTTAATAAGTCTGAAGGATGAAATAAAGGAAAGGGCCTTCCGTTCTCTTTGTGATGCTGGCATTTGCCAGAGCCACCCAATAAGAAGATATTTGCACCATGATTCGCGCACTAATCCTAAGCTTTTCCCTGCTATGCGTATGTCTTGTTCAGGGACAAAGGAAGGAGCGTTTTAGTGCCGAATTGTTAAACAATCCCAAAGCCCATGCGCGGGAGATTGAAGGTCTTTTTAAAATTCAAATCACCAAAAAGGTCAACCCAGCTTACCTAAAAAACACGGTGAGCCTCGAGAACGGTTATGCGAAATATGAAATAAGTAATGCCGAACCCTGGTACCAGGTAAAGGAAACGATATTGCCATTGGAAGTGTCGCTGGTGTTTAGCAAATACCCTAAAGACTTTAGTTTCTGGCAAACGAATTACTACGAGTTATTGGCCAACCGACTTAAGACCTTATTTGATATTGATCCCGAGTTGAACGACATGAATATCGTTTTCAATCTTGTTTTGGAAACCGCTTGCGATACAGAAGAGGAAGCCAAAAAGCTCTATCATGGAATATTGATAAAGTACCGGCCCTTAACAAAGAAGGAGATCAAAGAAAAGGAAGCGAAAAGGGCTGCGGAATTGGCGGCAGGTGCTCCCCCGGATTACAGCGGGGTAAAACGTAGGGTGGATCGGTACATGAGGAATGCTGGCGGCATGCTTGATTCCAGTGTTTATAAGGCCTTTGATCGAAACAAACAATGGAACAATGCTTTAGTAGTCATCGACTGGACCAGCAGCATGTACCAATATTCCGCCCAATGCCTGGCCTGGCATCTCGATAATATTGACACATCGGGAATAAAATATTTTGCCTTTTTCAACGATGGGGACGCCAAATGGGAATACGAGAAAAAGTTGGGAGAAACCGGAGGCATTTATTTCGGTAGCTCAGATAATATGAACAAGGTGGTCCGTGTATTCAATACCGCCATGCGCAAGGGTTTGGGAGGAGAGATGCCAGAGAATGATATCGAGGCTATTATCAAATCCATGGAGAAGTATGAAGACTATCAGGAACTCATCTTGGTCGCAGATAATTCCATGATCCGCGACTTCGATCTCTGGGATCAGATCAAACACCCTGTCGCTGTGATTCTTGCCGATGGCGATTGGACTGTCAATCCCCAATACCTCAATCTGGCCTACCTCACCGGTGGATCTTTTCATACGGGAGCAGCGGATATAGATTTTAAAAATGGTGCCGATTCCCTGATCATAGTTTCCGGGATGGAGTTTGTATTGGACAGAGAACTCAATCTCTATGTGTGTAAAGACAAAGAGAAATGTCGCTACATGGATCAGGAGCTGGCGGCAAGAGAAAAGAAAAACCTGGAAGAACTCAAGAACAAACCTATTTACCGCACCATGCATAAAGACAATTATGGTGGAGGAGGATTCAGAGGTTGGTGGCGAAGGCTCTGGGGAAAAGATTGATTTAAAGGGCTAATAAGGGTTTTGTGGTTTCCAACGAGTAATCGGAATTGCCACCTACCTTTTCACCATACCCTGGTATCTTTTCCGTACCTTCTCCTTTGACCTATTCCATTCTCTGGGATTGAAGGGAACCGAACTTGAAACCATCCATTATTTTTAATTGACTGAAAATCAACTTAATGAAAGTAGTGAGGTCTTTTCGAGGCCCTGTATTCCTTGTGGCATTGTAGGGTTTATCCTATCTTCATTTGATTATTTAATAAATAGGAGTAAGACATGAATGGTTTTTCCAAACAGCTTAGCGCAATGGCGCGGCTCGTTGTGATCGCATTTGCTTTCACAGCTTGCGAGAAGGTAATTAGTGACGCCACTGAAACGACCGATTCAGCGGAAGATATGGCCTCGGATATGGTAGCGGTGTCTTCTTTGACCGATGCCTTACAAGACATAGTCAGCTCGGATCCCAACCTGCAAATGAAAAATGGGAACCCTTTTATTTCAAGGGAGTATTTTAGCTATAAAAACGATGACTCGGTTTTTACGGATGGTGATGGTATAGTCATTTTATTTGAGTTCGAGGACCCTGATAATCCGAATTATCCGTATCTTTCAATTTTTGATAATCCAGCGGCCGGCACAGGTTCCAAGGGTGGTGATGGCGCCACACGTTGGGGTTCCGGACGCATACGAATGGACTTACCCTATTCGGACCCAAATTGCACCATCAATTTGGAACTGGATCGATATATCATTTTAAAGGAGGGTACCCTGTATCTAATTGATGATGGAAATAAAAAACTCGGAGGCTCCGGCAGTTACGAATGCATAATCAGCCGCACAGGAGCCGATGCTTGGGATATCGACTATAATTTCAGCTTCGTCAAACGTAAATTGACTGAATCTTACGTGGGAGGAAAAACATACAATGTTGGGACCTTTCATGTTGCTACCATAGACGGTGGTTCAGAAGGATTATTAGATGATCAGATGATGGTAACAGGAACAGCCGCCAATTGCAAAAATAGACAAGGGACGGTTTATTCTTTTACAGTTACCGATACATTAAGACGAGTACTAACACCTGGTTGTTCAAATACATTTGTGAAGGGGAAGATGGAGTTGAAAAATAACGGATCGAAATTTACCCTTAAGGCAGATTTTGGTGATGGGACCTGCGATAATGATGTTAATGTGGAACTTCCCGGTGGGGTGAAAAAGACCATAACTATCAAATAATTGCAGTATCGAATCTATCCCAGGTGAAAGGCTAATGCATACCTTTCCGAGCGATAGTCATTGTGCTCCCCTGGCACAAAAGTGTGCCATAGAGTTTTTGCTATTATAAGATCAATGGCAATAAGGGGAGAGAAAAAGAGCCTTGCTTGTCGGGGTTTTTATTGTGATTATTTTGTCTCATTAAAATCTCACCTGTTCAAATGAATAATAGGTTTAATAAGATCTATAATATTGATTACCAGTCAATTGATTTTATCGAGGCCTATTCGAGGCCTACACAAATATTGTTTAACTGCGTGGGCATATATCTTTGTTCTTTATTTTAAAATCCCCATTATAATGAAATTTAAATTGACACACCTGATGATTTCTGCGGCTGCCGCAGGAATGATTGCCTTGAGCTCCTGCGATAAAGTAACTAATCCGGTCCAGGACACCAAAGACGCAGAGGCTGGAATGGAAGACTATTCAAGAACACAGCAAACTTTCTCTGCATTGGCAGATTTGGCAAAAGATGTAATGCAAAACGATCCGAACATGCTAAAAACAGGGGGGTACGCTATCATTCCCGATGGGGTTGAAATCACCTGGATTGATTCTGTATTTACCGATGGAAATGGAATCGATTTTCAAGTGGAATTTTCAAATATTAAAGTCGAAGATATAGAGGCAAGTAAATTGTCTTTTAATGATTTTATTAAATCTATGAATGGAACCTTTTATGCAGGAACTGTCCGCATACAGGCTAATAAGAAATACAACGAAGATGGTCTGGTGATTCAAGTTAGTCAGGGACTTTTACTGAATAAAAATGCTGGAGGATACACTGTGGACGGGTATACCCTTCCCATGGTATTTCAAAGTGGAGGGGTAGCTTATGCATTCACAAATGATAATAAGGTAAAGGATAGTACTTTTAATACGGCTCCTGGAGCTCCAAAATATGTGATTGTGCCTGCACCATTTCTTACTATTTCAAGAAAAAATCCAACAACTTTAAAGCTAGATTATTCTTCCAGGATCATTAAATCGAATTGGTCAGATTTTAGTTATCATGGAAATTATCAGTATACTGGAAATTACAGTGTATCTCAAACCGCAGGAAATACCACTGTTGATACCAATGATGATATTTACGAAATCAAAGGAAGTTCTTCCGGATTTGATAATGACGATAAAGCCTACACTATGCTTATTGATGATAGTAAACCCCTTGTGAAGGATTTTTCTTGCACAGCAACGAGTGCTTTCGTTAAAGGTGCCTTTACGCTCACTGTTTCATCAGGTAAAAAATTTATAATTGATTTTGGAGACGGATCCTGCGATGCCAAAGGCACAATTAAATATGGAAACCTCCCCGCAACGGATTTCACTCTTAAATAGGTTTATTCCCAAATAGCATTGAAAGCCCCGCTCGTCGGGGCCTTTTTAATTCCGCAGTTATAAAATTACAGACAACTCTAAATATCTATCAATTCGTTGAGATGAACGAGGCTTAATCGGGGCCTGCAAACCTGATCGGTAAGTCCTGATTATTGTTAATTTGAAATATTACTCCTTAAATCATATCACAATGAAAAAATTAATTTTCTCCTTCATTGCTTCATTGGTCTTAACCAGCGTTGCATGCAATAAGGTTGGAGACCCCAAGAAGGAAGCGGAAGAATTGGTTTAGGCAACCCAGGATGTTGCCTATGTACAGGACCAAATGAACCAGATGAACAACTTACTGGTAGATATTGTGCTCAATACCCCTGCTCTGCACAAAATGCAAACGTATCATATCTTTCCCGACGGAGACGCAACTATTAATTGGATTGATAGCAGTTGGAATCCGGGAGTAAAATTTGTGGTTGGTTTTGGGGGACAGAACATGAATAACAATGACAGCCTGGTGGATTGTGGAGACGGCTCTGCAAGAAAAGTAAAAATTACTTTTGATATAGGCAATAGGATTTTCCTGAATGGGTGCTACAGTTACACTTTTTTAGTGCAAGGAGAAATAAGGTCAAGGAGTGGGCATGGAATTATAAATTCTCAATGGAATTTACAACCAACACCAGATGGAGATGGTTATACAATTGCGATAGTTTCCCTTTATTATCAAGTAGAGCGTCCTGTTAATCCCATGGTAACTTATGATATTTCTTTAACTGGAACACCTATCATTACTCAAACTATGGGATATTCAACTCCGGATAAAAACAGTGACGATCAATATGAATTCAAGGATTTTGGCTTGAAGATAACGGAGAATAATAAAACGATTACTACTTCCCAGGATGGAACATTGGTCTTAAAGTCGGATTCATGCTCGAAAACATTCGTTTCAGGCAAATACACTCTGGAAACGACAGGAAGTTCCCTGAAAGCAGTTTCTGATTTTGGAAACGGTGATTGCGACAATAAGGTCGACGTTACAGTATATAAGGGTAATACCAGAATTACTAAAAAAACAATCGAAATAAATTAACGAATCACTATCTGCTTACATAGCCCCGTTTGTCGGGGCTTTTTTGTTTGAGGGAATGAGGATGAGTATTGAGGATTAGAACGGAGGCTGTGGTAAAGTCGAAAAAGAAAAGACCCGTCTTTTCACGGAGCGGCTTAGTTGATATGAGGCAATCATTCTGAACCATAAACCTTCGAACATAGACGAATTCAGGATTCCTTTATAGAATTACCGGAATACAGGTACCCGGCATTTCTATTTTTTTCACAACTTTGTGCATCATCCTTAAAAGAAAGGAGCCCATATCATGAAAAAAATAGTGAATGCAGGAATTATACTTGCTATTGGCATAGCCATGCTTGCTACTACTTCCTGTGAAAAAGTTTTGCAAGACGCTACACAAACCTCTGAGTCTGCTCAGGATTTCAGTACAGACCAGACAGCCATTTCGGGAATGACCGACTTATTGCAAGACATTGGTGAAACGCAAGGTTTTCTCGGTAAAAATGGAAATACCATCTTGCCAGACGGCGTTAAAATCACTTATAAGGATACCATCTTCACAGATGGCGATGGAATCGAAATCACTATCGACTTAGATACCGGTGTTGTATGTGGTGACGGCTGGAAGCGGGGCGGTTCCTTTACCGTCTATTCCAATGAGAAAAAATTCAATGAAATCGGCTCTGCCGTGTGGATTGGAAAAGATCATTCCCAAATAAATTTGAAAAGGAAGAAAGACAAAGATTGGGATGAGGCTGTTTGTGAATTAGTATTTGGTGATATGGATAGTCTCTATATTCAAAGAACGGCAAGCGATAAATTCAGTGTGAGTTACAATTTCACTCTGAAATCTCAACTCGATGGTAAAACACAATATTCCTATGTGCCGACTGGTAAATATGAAATTACTCAAACGGATGGAGTGAAAACTGCCGGTACAAAGGATGATGTCTATTCTCTTTCCGGAAGTTCAGCAGGGGAAAACCACAGCGGCAAAAAATACACCGTCTCTATCACAAAAGATCTGGTTAGCAAAGTGGATCCAACTTGTTCCAAAACATGCATTTCCGGAGTAGTGGAATTGAAGAATGACGGGTCTACCACATCCCTATCCGTTGATTTCGGCGACGGAAAATGTGATAATGATATTGTCATTACTTTGCCTGGCGGTATTAAAAAGAATTATACTGTAGAATAGAATTTTCTTTAAGGGATAAAATGAACCCCGACTTTGTCGGGGTTTTTTTATGGAATAAAAAGCCAACAAGCTTAAAGGAGGAGCTCTGTCTAATCGTTGCACCTTTAATCTTGAGGTCTCATTCTCCCATTTTAAAACATGCAACAAGAGGTCATAAACTTTCAATTTCCATAAATTGACATACAACGTCATAGACGTCATCTCCTTAACTAATTTATACAACCAATATCCTTAAAAGAAGGGAGCCCATACCACAAAAAAGGCCGCCCCGAAATCGGGACGGCCTTTAAGGAGAATACTCCGTGTTATTATTGAAGCACTACGTGCGCAGTGGCAGAACGTTCTCCCTGTGTCAGACGCAGGATGTACGTGCCCTTAGCTAAACCGGTGAGGTCGCTAATGCCTTGTTGGTGGAAATCCAACTGCTGTACTTTTACTTCTTTTCCAAACATGTCGTAGACATGCAGAGTTACCTCTCCACTGAATGCATCGGTTGAAAGGTTGAATACACCTGTTCCCGGGTTTGGATATACAGTCAGTTTGCTGTCGGCAAGCGGTGCCAAACCAACGTTGTCTAATACATAGATGAAACGTTTTTCACTGTAGGAAACATTACCGGAAGCATCGGTTGCTTTATACTGTAAAGTATAGAGTCCGGGCGATTGTCTGTTAAGAGTTGTAATCGTCTCTACGGTAATATTGGCTTCCGGATCATAATTATCCGTAACCACATAACCTGAGTCGATGTAATCGTGCTGGCGGATTGTGTTTGCAGTGATGTCTCCTTTCAAATGAATCTCAGGAGCCTCTGTATCTACTACTTTCAATACCCTGCTAATACTATCGGTATTGCCATTGCAATCGCTGAAGGTATAGATAAGTGTTTTGAAACCTAAAGTTGCAATGTCAACCGAGTTGGTCGTGAACTGATTTCCGCTGCTGCAATAATTGTCGCTGATTTGAATGCCCGGGTCGTTATACGGACCGAAGACTTCAACGACTACAGTATCCGAGGAATTCAGGATGGCTGTGGGTTTGACGCGATCTACCACCACCACATCTCTTGAAACACTGGAACTTCTTCCATTTACGTCCATTGCAGTATAAGTAATGGTATACGTGCCAAGCTGTGAGGAATCCAAATTACTCTGAACCATTACTGCCAAAGCTTGATTGTTAAAGTCCAAAGCCACAACGCCGGGGTCGACGTATGATTGGAATACGTCCAGAGTGTCTGGGTTCAATCCATTCAAATTCATAAACGGCGCATCCGGAAGAATGATCAGAATACGGGTTACTGTATTTGCCGCATTTCCAGCCGTATCAGTTACATCGTAAGAAATGGTATAGGTTCCGGCAATGGACGTATCAATACTTTGAGTAATCATGATAAATGGCGTCAGATTTCCATCTAAATTGTCGGTAGCCGTCGCGCCCAGTTCTGTATAACTGTCGTTTCGGTTGATGGTGATTGTGTCTGCTCCATTCAAGGTGATTATCGGTTTGATTTGATCTGGTACCAGAATCACGCGGTAGTCTTCTGTTTCACCATAGGTGCGGGTACCGCATGGGTCGTTTGTCTGATTCCGGTACGATGTGGCTACGCGCATCGTTACCATGCCATTCATCGCACTTCTGGGTATTCCTATGCTGGAGGTAAAGGACAGTGTTCGTGCCGCGGCTTCGTAAGCCACCAATTCGCCTGAGTCGCTGAAATCACCATTTCCATTGTAGTCAATCCAGACTTTTCGGCTGATCTCATTGGAAGTGGATGGGCGGTAAACGGTGATATCGTATACTTTGCCCTTCATCAACGTGGTCTTTTGATCTGCAAAGTCGAAGTAACCATCATCTGGATGACTTGAGTTGTCGATATCATTAAATACCACACGGCTGATTCCCATATCTGCCAGGTTTGTTCCAACGGAAGGCTTGCAGATATTAACAATATGCAGATAATTCGTTTTTACAAGAGAATCGGTGCCTGCCGAGTTGGTGGTGAAGAGTTTTACTGTATAGTAACCTGGAGTTGTAATGGTTGCATGAGCTTCTGCTGTTTTGTCACTGCCGTTCAAAAATGTTGCAACTGCCGGCTCTATCACCCATTGGTAATCTGAAATACACCCATGTGTCATGTCCTTGATTACCACCTCATCATGAATGGTATAGGTGGTATAGTCTGCTGCAAAATCGACTGCATTCGATCCAATTGCTCTTACCACTACAGTTTTCGTGAATGTGTCAACTCCGGCGCAACCTGAAACAGCCAGTTTCACATCGTAGGTTCCGGGCGTTGAATAAGTAAAGGTGGGTTGTCCAGTGTTGGACACAAATATTCCGCTTCCAGTAAAGTCCCACGCAAATGTTTTTGCATTGGTACTTGTGCTATTAAAGGTTACCGGGAAGTTCTGACAAAGTGAATCAGGCACATCGAAAGATGCTGCGATAGTTGTTTTCTGGTTTCTGGCTTCGTATTCCAATTCGAATCCGGGTCTGTTCACTGAAGGATCGGAAGAGAATACAAGAGTAACCAATCCGCTGGTCGCCACATTTAAGCTTTGGATGGTGGTATTGGTGAGGCCGTTAGGAAATGCAGAAATATCCCACAATGGCGTACCTGAATTTTGATCTCCGTCGTAAATATGCAGGAAGTCATAATTGTCTTCGAGGTTAAAGGAGTTGAATCCCATCACCAGAGAATCATAACATGAGAAATCAATGGTAAAGGTACAGTTGAGTCCATTTCCGTAGTTTGCATTGGGGCCACCCGGATCATAAATATGTCCCATGGTATGGGTATTCGCATCCATGCTGGTTCCAGAGCACATAACCGAATCGCCTCCTGCTGCACCTCCTCCAACGAGGATATATTGTGTTTTACACAAAGTGTCGCGTCCAAGGGCATTCTCGGCAATCAGACATACATCATAATTACCGGTTCCAAAAAAGTCCATGCTTGGAGATTTAGAATAGGCCGTTGTATTGTTCCCGTAAGATACGGAAGGCAGAGGCAATTGAGTTTGTGGATCAATGTAAATGGCAGGAGAGACGTACCATTCATAATAAGAAGCTCCATTTCCGGTGAGGTTGGTATAATTCACTGTTCCAAACTGACTGATTACGTTGGCATCTGCCACAAAATCAGGAGTTGGAATAGCAGTCGGAGCAATGATTACAATGCTTTTATTTACGGAATCGAGCACGAGTCCGCAGGCATCGAGTACCCGGTGTGTAAGGGTAAAGGTTCCTGTATTTGGGAAACTGTAATCTAAATCCTGATCGGTTCCGATTACGGTGCCATCCAGTTTCCAGTCGAATTTAGCTCCTGTGATTGGTGTAGAAGTGGAGCTGATTTCGGTGTCGTAAATCGCATTTTGAATCATGGTGTCCGGAACAATCATCCCTGCTCCATTGTAGTTAGGAAACATGAGCATGTCGACGTCGTCGATGGCAACTCCGGGATTTGTGCCGCTTCCATCCGATCCGAAACGAAAACGAAGGCGTACTGTATTTCCTTTGAAAGCAGATAAATCTGCCTGGTAAAGCGTCCATGAATTGTTGTTTCCTGAGAATTTAGGAGCAGCCAAGGGTCCACTGTTGCTATTGTTATTATAGCCGGGTGACAGGGTGCTTACCTTGGTCCAGTTGACAAAGTCAGTGCTGGCCTCGAGAATTACAGCATCCCAGTTGTTCTCAGTAATAAAGCGCATTTGCCAGGAGAAAACAGGAGTACATACCTGGTTGAAATCGAAGTATGGAGAATACAGGCTGGCATTGGCATTGTTTGGATAATTGTTGCTTGCATCGGTTATCCATCCGTCGGTACCGCTTGGTGGGTTGTTCAAACTGCCTTTATTGACCGCACCATTCACCCACAAAGCATTGGTTTCCCAACCTCCATCGGTTCCTTCGAAATCGCTGGAATAATTGGTTCCGATACAATTCGGGTTGACTACATTGAAAGTTGTACTGTCGTTTGAATGAATATCATCTGCATCGATATTGGCCCAAATTTTAAAATTCGGTTGTGTAATACCACTAATGGAGATCCCATTGATTGTGTGGTTTACAGAGCCATTGATGGCAAGATCCGAGCTTAATTGAAATGAATCGATGACTTCGTTGCCATTATTAAGCGTATATCCAACACGGATATACTTTCCAGAACTCACCGCGGCACCGCCACTATTGCCAATCTGAAACTGCAAATCGTAGGTGCTGGAATTACAGCCGGCAAAATTCGGGCTGAGCACGGAAGGGATATTCAAATCCGGAAGTGGATCGGGTACGAAATGAATCTGAATGTTTGGACGGCTACTGTTTGTAGAACCCGTTGATGTGGGCGGATTATTATCCGCAGTCCAGTTTTGCATAGTATTCGTAACCGATGATGAAGTGGAGGTGTAACGAACACTGGTGGAATTACTTATGCCCGTACCTCCGGTATTCATTTCTACAATAACCTGAAGATTCGATGAATTGGAGTAATTAAAGGTATCATCTAATGTGAATTGGAACCACCCCCCGGATGTAGGCGCCACTCCACTGTCTGCATAAACCAACTTAGCATTGCTTGCTTCTGAAGCGTAAGTAGTAGAAGACGGGAAGTTGTTGTTTGAGGTTTGTTTCAGATAGATTCGGATACCATAGGTTCCGCTTGTTGTGCTTGTGAAATACCAGGAAAGTTTGTCGATAACGCCTGAACGGCTGACTTCCGATGCCTGGTAGATAGCGGCTGATCGTTCATAACCCCAATATGCACCAAATGGGTACCTTTGGGTTGAGGTTCCTGTCCCGATGGTGACAGGGTTTTGTCCCGAACTCCATTGCGATAAGAGCATGAAGAGCCCGACGACAAAGGTCGTTTTGTTGAAAATTTTCATATAAATCTGGCTTTAAATGTATCACATGAATACACTATAGTGCAAGAAAAGCAATCTTTGTCTAAAAGATGGATTGATTACGTGATTATTTATCAGATTATCGACTGAATTCGACGAAATAAACTTTCTAATGAATTGTACTGAATGTTCAACTCATTTTTCGATTTCTCTGTTGCGTATTGATAGGTGTGAGTAGCTGTTGCTGCTGTTTCTTTTGTGATAAGTGGCTCTTTCTTATTGAAATAGGAAATAAGGGTACTTACATAGGCAGCGATTCGCATCATCCATGGGTGTATTTCTATTCGGGCCTCTTTGTTTCCAAAAACTTGAGCGCCGGTTTGAATTAAGTCTCTGGCTGTCAGACTTTCACCGACCAGAATGAATCGTTCTCCATCAATTCGTTTCTGATACAGTGCCAGCAAGGCTTTGGCCACATCAATCACATCCACATACCCGTTCTGGCTTTGGGTATAATAAGGCAGTCCGTCGGCAATTTTTTTTAACAGTCTGCAGCTTCCTTTGGTCCAGTCGCCTTCTCCTAAAATTATTCCGGGATTGACCATCGAAGCCTTGAGCCCTTCTTCTCTTCCGCGCCAGACCTCCAGTTCAGCGAGATGCTTGGAAATTGCATACTGTGAGTTATTCGGCGTATTGATCCATTCACTGTTTTCGTTTATCTGAGGGTGCTTGTCGTCGCGTCCGATGGCAGCAATAGAACTGGTATGAATCATCCAGGGAATTTCACTTTCAAGGCAGGCGTCGACCACATTGGCGGTTCCTTCCACATTGACTTCAAAGAGTTCATCCCGGCGTTTGCTCCAAAAACTTACAATGGCAGCCACATGAAATACTGCTTCTACACCGCTCATCGCGTCCATCAGGGATTCGTAGTCCAAAATGTCCGCATAGACCCATTCGGGCGAGGGGTACTGTTCCTCCCAATCGTTGCCCAAGCGCCATTTCATGATTTGATGAAACTCTTGCAGGGAGCTGTTTATACGCCTGCATGCCCTTACCTGATAGCCGTTTTCCAGCAATGTGGCACAAACATGACTGCCAAGAAATCCCGTTGCTCCGGTTAAAAGAATCATGAGCCGGCAAATTAGTCAATTCAATAGTAAGCGAAAAAGGATAATTTTGGCCATGCTTGAAACATTCCTGCGTCCGGTTCATCCCGATTTGATTTTTTCTTCAGACCAACTGCCCGGTGCTTTAGCCAACCATGTGCGCATTCATCTGCACAGATTTCCAGATCTGGAAGGAGTTAAGATAGCTATGTTTGGTATAAACGATGCGCGCATTGATGGAATGTATCCGGGAGCCTCGCAGGCAGCAGATGTGGTGCGGTCAGAGCTCTATCGTCTGATGTGCGCCAAAGAATGGTCTGTTGTGGCCGATTTGGGCAATGTGGAGGCTGGCGATTCTCCGGAAGATACGCGATTTGCGGTCCAAACGGTTTTGCATGAGTTGAGTGCCCTGGGAATCTGTGCAGTGCTGATCGGAGGAGATGAAGGATTGGCAAGCCAGCAATACCATGCACTGAAAAATCAATCCAATAACCTCGAGATCGTTTATTGTGGCAAAAAAGTGAACTTCCGGGAAGGAACCTGGCTGAATAAAGTGGTACTTGATTCCAATAGTCATCTTTTTAATTTTTATTCTTTCGGGCACCAGACATATTTGACGGAACAGGCTTCGGTTGATGTGATGGAAAGAATGTTCTTCGATCCGGTGCGTTTGGGAACACTTCGTTCCAATCTTAAGCTCGCAGAACCGGCTTTTCGGTCGGCGCATCTGGCAGTATTCGACTGCGGGGTGATACGCGCTTCGGAATTCCCTGCGGTACACGATGCTTCTCCGAATGGACTGCTAAACGAAGAAGCTTGTCAGCTTGCGCGCTATGCAGGTCTGGGAGGGCAATGCATGAGTGTAGGTTTTTTTAATTACAGTCCGGAATTAGATAATAGCAAGGTTTGCGCACGACAGGTGGCACAGATGATATGGTTCTTTCTGGAAGCATTTCCTCAGAGAAGGGCCGAGCATCCATCGGAGAATAATGAACAATTTACCCGCTATGTCTTGGTGCTTAAGGAAAACCAGGAACTGGTATTTTATAAAAGTCAGATTAGCGACCGCTGGTGGATGGAAATACCTCACCCGAAAAGCGGGAAGCAGAATACCCTGCCCATTATGGTGCCTTGCAATTATGAGGATTACCTGACTGCAAGCAATGAAGAATTACCTGATTTGTGGTGGAGATTCTACCAGAAATACAGCGTTTAACTGCGAAATTTAGCTTTCAGGATTCGAATGAGCTTTTCCAGAGAACCAGGCTGACGATCAGGTCCGGGAAAATCGGGGTAGGTTGGTAGAAGTTTCTTATTCATCCACAGACGCACAAATACACCATAATTTTCATACGTATGCGACACAAAAAGAGCCTCCAAACTGTCTCGGTCGTTTTGATTGAATTCGCAATTCAGGTTGCTTTCCGCTATCCAGTCGCAAGAGGCGTAATCCTTTCCATATAAATCGTCGTAGCGGATGCTCCGCTTGTCTTTCAAATATGTATAGAGGCTGGCATTGTTCAAAGGAGCATAGGAATATACGGTTGCGCTGTCAGGGAGGTCCTGGATCATCTGCTTTTCCAATGGACGGTAGTTTAAAAAAACCAGATTTTGGTCACCCAAACATTTTCCGGGATAAAACCAGAGGTTGCCACTCAACAGGACCAGGAAGCTGGCAGATAAAATCAGAGCCTTTTTTTTATTGGAAAAGGGAAGCAATATCCGAAGAAATAAGGGGATACTGAGTATATAAATGGGAAGGAGATAGCGGTGATTTGGCGGATAGGCAAATACCACAGGGATTCCAATAGCCAATACCAGGAACAAACTGAGAAACAATTTTTCCTGGTCGCTTCCTTTCTTTTTTATCAGATGATGAATGATTCGATACATCACGGGAAGAATCATGACAAAATACCCCAGGTCTATTATTCTCCATCCACTAATAAACAGGTTATAAATAGCTACATGCAGTCCGGGTGCACCACGTTCATAGTTGGGTGTGAAGAGTGCCCAGCCAAATGCTCTTTGGTGGAAATACAGCCAGATGCCGAAAGCTAGCAAAGGGATAAAATAGTAGGGTAGTCTATAGAAAAAGGACTTCCTCAGGGGCCATGAACGAAGCAGGTCGTAGAATCCCAGGGCTCCGAGCAACATGAGGCCTTGCAAATGCACCAGAACCATGGCTGTCGCTGCAAGCACCCAGGCCCGGGTATTGCATTTTTTTAGATTCCGGGCGGCAATAAAGAAAAGGAGCGTGAGTGGAAGAGCCAGTGAAATTTCGATCGCCTGACTAAGCATCAAAGGAGCGATACTGCCTAATATCAGGGCCCAGAGTTGAAGCTTTTCATCCAGGAGACGACTAGCCAGGATGAGCTCTTTTAAAAGCAGAGCACTGAGGATGGCCACCATAAGATGAGGTACCCAAAGTTGAAAACCGAGTGCTTTCCAAAATAAGGCAATCATCCATGGGAAAAGGGTTGGATGGCCGGGATCTGCATCGGGGTAATTCCATGGATTTGCCAACCCTTCAGTATAGATACGCACAGCAGCTTTGGAAACACTGGCAATACTATCGCCCCAAAAAGGAAGCTGGGCTGACAGGATAAAATAGATTAGTGCAACAACCCAGGGGGCAAATCGAAGAAGACTTTCGGTTTTCAACAGACTTTTTTTAAAGGTAGCGATTCAGCCAGGTATCGCTCAGTCTTTTCTCCCACCGATTGAGGGATCCGGCCGTTTGGATGGTATTATCGAGAACCATCGTATCGGATGAAATTTTTCCTTCTTGCAAGAGTGTTGGTATCGATCTGAAATCAACCCATTCCCAGGTGCCATTCATCTTGACGCCAACCAGATTTCGAACGAAGAAGTCAGTATCATATTTTACACCCAAATCTCGTAAAAAATGAACCGATTTGTCGATTGAACACCCGCTGGCACCTGCCTGACTTTCATCTACCATTAAAGCCACTACCCGGCCATGCTCGATGGAGCCGGTTGCTTTCAATTTCTTGTCATGTGCGGTCCATCCCGCTGCGAACTCAGCCAAAAGACTCTTGATTTCTTTGCATTCCGCATCACTAAAATTCCGGGATGATGTGTAGAGCCAAAGGCGGGAGGAAGGATCAAATGCCGTGGTATTCATGCTTCAAATATACAGAACTCATCTATAGCAGATTTGGCTCCTTCGTCTTAAAAATTAAGGAATCAAAAAGCGTGTGCAGGGAGTTTAGTAACTTTGATTTTTACCTATGCACCAATTGATTCACAGGCTTTTTTTATTCCTTTTGCCAATGCTGATGATTTCCATGCAGGCGGAGGCAAGTGATATCATGGGTGCAGACATGAGTTATCGATGCGTTGGAACCGATAGCTTCGAATTTACTACGATTGTCTACAAGGACTGCAATGCCAACTGGTCTATTCCGGCCAATGTATATAACCTTTATGTATCGGCCATCAACTGCAGTTTTACTCCGGTAACCTACTATCCGCAGCAGATTAGTTGCAAAGACATTACTCCGGTTTGCGATGGTTATTGCACGAAGTGCAATTCTACCTGCAATTCCAGTAGCTCCAATGGCTCCTGTTCTTTTGCCTATGGTATCGAAAAGCTGACCTATAAGGTAATCGTCTACCTGGGCGGGACGAGCTGTTGCGATTTTCATATTGGCTATATCGGCAATTCGACGCGCAACCATGCGACCACCACTTGTTGCAACTCGGATTTGTTTTATACTTATGTGGAGCTGAACCGTTGTCAGACTTCCTGTAACTCGAGCCCCATATTTACCAACGACCCGGTTGGAATTATCTGTGCCGGACAGGATTTTGTGTTCAATAATGGAGCCTTGGATTCAATGGACGGAGACAGCATGTCTTTTGAGCTGGCACCGGCTATGCGCGCGAAAGGACAGTCGGCAACTTATTACGGAAGTTACAGCTATACCAAGCCATTGAATTTTTTTGGCTTTCCAAATGCCAATGCCGGCCTGCCTGCCGGATTCCATCTTGATCCCGTTTCAGGCGATTTGGCTTTCCGTCCGATGCAGGCCAATCAAATTGCCGTGGTTGTTATAAAAGTCACCGAGTGGAGGCGGGTAGGAGGCGCCCTGGTTAAAATTGGCGAGACGCGGAGGGACATGCAATTCATCATCATCTCATGTCCCAATAACAAAATACCAAGTATCGAATCGCCTTTCACAGCCTATGCTTGTGCAGGGCAAAAAACCTGTATGGATATCATAACAAATGATTCGAATAGCAGCGATACGGTGCGTATTAGTTGGAACAGAGGAATCAGAGGGGCAACTTTTACCCATAACAATGGGCTGGTCAAACATGCCAAGGGGCAGGTTTGCTGGACACCAACGGAAAGTGATATTAGCAATATTCCTTATTCATTTACTATAACAGCAGAAGATGATGCCTGTCCAATCAAAGGGCAAAGCATTCGCTCATTCAACATCTTTGTTCGGGAAACGCCCAGGGCAACTATCAGTACAAAAGTGTTGGATTGTGGAAAGGTGGCATTGCATTATATACCCGATAAAAATTATCCTGGGTTTGCCTCGCAATGGGTTATTCGGGATGAAAATCAGAAAGTGGCTTATGGCAGTGGAAACAATGCGGTATACGATACGGCCTTCATAAATCCTGGGAAATATCAGGTAAGTTTTATATACCATACCAATACTCCTTGCTACAATATCGAGATTGATTCGCTGGAAATACCGGACTTTGTTGAAGTGGATGTGGTTTCCGACTCATTCATCTGCATTGGAGACAGCCTTTTATTGGATGCCACAACATGGAATGGGTCAAAGCCCTATTCATTCGGATGGAGCGAATTGACGGATTCGGTTCCCTTTGGTCCGTTTACTATTGCCGAAGATGTGAGGGTAAAACCCGATACCAGTCGCATTTATGTAATCCAGGTAGAAGATGCAGACGGTTGCATGAACTGGGATACCGTTCGCTTGCAGGTGAAATATCCACCACCGGTGGATCTTGGTCCCGATCAGCGGGTATGTCAGGGCGACACCAGTTTCCTCGACGCTGGAAATGATTCCTTGAATCTCAGCTATTATTGGGTCACCGGAGAAACCAGTCGGGTGATTGCAGCAGTGAATGACTGGGATTATTGGGTCCGTGTTACGGACTCATTTGGTTGTTACAATTCCGACACGATGCACAATACTCTGGCTCTAATTGGCCTTGATGCAGGTCCCGACAGGCATTCCTGCGAAGGCGATACCGTGCGAATAGGCGCAATTGGAGGGAGTCAGTTTGAATGGTATGACTTGTCGACTTTCACTAGCAATCCTTTGCCTACCCCTTTTTCCACCCAGGATAGTTTTAATTATATCGTATCTCAAAGCCGCGGATTCGTGGTACGTGGCAAAAAAGCTTTTGACACGCTTCAATGTGCATACCTCGATACGGTGGTACTAACCATGGACCCGAAGCCTTACGTGGATATCACCGGAATTGGTCCTATTTGTCCGGATGATGATTCCATTCATCTTATTACCGCGGTTCAATTTCCGACTGCTTTCAATGGAACCTGGACGGCTTCCCCGAATCCCCAGGCGATTGCAAACAATATCTTTTACCCGCTGGTCGCTGGTTCGGGAAATCATGCTTTGACATATAAAGTAACCGATTCAAAAGGATGTCCCAATTCAAAGACCATCAATGTCAATATTCGACCCGCCCCATCTACTCAACTGATGCCAACTTTCGACGTTTGTGCAAATGAAAAGGAACTCGTTCTGAATTCTCTCAAGCTACAGCCCGCAAATTATAATGGATTGACGGTGAATTGGTATGAGGCAAACGGGGCATCGGATATTCAGTCTAATCTGGATAAAAGTGACCCCACGAATGTATTGTTGAAATTGAATAACGCAGTTGCGAATGGAGTTTATTATATCGTACTCAAGCTCACCAATAATGTCAATGGATGCTCGGCTTACGATACCTGCATATTGACCGTTCGGCCCATTCCGAATGTGCAGGCAGGTTCAATCAATCCTGTTTGTTTTAATGATCGGATGATGAGCTTGTTTGAAGCAAGCAATGCCTCACCTTCGGATGGCATTTGGACCTCCAATGAATCCCTGATTGCGCCCGACTCCTTCCTGCCAGCTTCCATCGGAGAATCCTTTCGCTATACAGGAAATCAGGTGTGGTTTTATTATACCCGCAAGTTGGGAAACTGTGCCCATACAGACTCTGTTTCCTTGAGTATCAAACCTCAGCCCAAACTTATTTTTGAGGATGATTCCTTGTGCATGAATCAGAATCCAGTTGACCTCAGTTTGATTTCTGATCCCGATGGTTCGGGAAGAAGCTGGACGGGTACTGGCTTGGATATACAGGGAAGTCAATGGAATATCGACGGACTGCAGCGTGGTTGGTACGCCATTAATTACTCGTTCACTGCGGCCAATGCCTGCAGTAGTTCGGTCGATGCTTCTTTATTTCTCGAAGCACTTCCTACATTGGAGGCTATTATTCCCGATGAGGTTTGCGAAGGTTCTGAACTGGCCCTTCGGGCAAGTTATACAGAAAGCCCAACAGTATTTTGGAGTTCCACGGGGGATGGATTGTTCGATGGGCTTTCGGTATCCCATGATGGCCAGGCTAAATATAAACCCGGAATTGGGGATGTTGGAGCGGGTCAGGTTACCATTAATATCCGTACCGAGCAGGCAAGTGTTTGTCCGGAGGCAGCAGATAGCAAATTGGTGCGGGTATTCCCGCTTCCTCGTCCCATTATTTCTGTTGATACAACGCAAGGCTGTGAACCGCTAACAGTATTGGCAAATAGCAGCGGAGCTGTTTCTACGAATAGCATGTATGTGTGGGATTTTGGAGAGGGTAGCCCGTTTAAGGGAACAGATCTGACAGCGAATATTCAGCATACTTACAATGCGTACGGTATTTTTCAGATTGAATTGACCGTGACAACCTCATCTGCGGATGGCGGCTGCACTGCCGAAGCAGTTCCAGTTTCGGTTGAAGTCTATCCGCAGCCCCGGGCCATTCCGGATGCGAACAAATGGACTACTACAGTTAATTTCCCCGGCATCCAATTTTACGATCATAGCATCACCTATGGCCGCTCCTATATCACGAAATGGGAATGGGATTTTGGAGATCCGAATTTTGGTTCTTCTACCAGCAAGGACCCATTTTATACATTCCCTATATTAGACGAATCCGATTCGGCTTATTACAGGGTTCATTTGCGGGTTACAAGCAATCAGGGCTGTTGGGATTCATCCGGCAAAGTGGTGCTCATCGTTCCTGAATTAAGCGTATTTATTCCCAATGCATTTACTCCGACCGGCCATAATACCGGATTGAACGATCATTTTGTAATTGTTGCCGGGAATTATAAATCCATTCGCATCCATATCTATAACCGTTGGGGCGAAGAAATCTATTATTCCGAAAATGCAGATGATACCTGGGATGGTCGGTATAAAGGAGTCAATGTTCCGGAAGATGTGTATGCCTATTTGGTTGAGGTGGAAAGTATCCACAACAAGGCTTATCGGTATTCAGGCACAATTACTCTGATACGATAAGTTCGGTTAAAGATCCTTCGCCTGGGCGATGAGCTCGGCAATATCCAGAACCTGCACTTCGCTTTCCTTTTCTTCATGTTTCACTCCATCGCGCATCATAGTCATGCAGAACGGACAAGCAGAGGCGACGATTGAAGCACCGGTTTCCAGAGCGTCTTCGGTTCTTTCTATATTGACCTCTTTGTTTCCATTTTCCGCCTCTTTGAACATTTGTGCTCCGCCGGCACCACAGCATAAACCGTTGCTACGGCAGCGTTTCATCTCGACCAATTCAGCATCCAATTTTTGGATGAGTTCGCGCGGGGCTTCGTAAACTCCGTTGGCCCTGCCCAAATAGCAGGAGTCGTGGTAGGTGATTTTCTTTCCTTTGAATGCGCCTCCTTCAATAGCCAAACGACCAGAGTTCAGTAATTCGTTGAGAAATTGGGTATGGTGCACCACTTCATAGGTCCCGCCTAGATCAGGGTACTCATTTTTCAGGGTATTAAAACAGTGAGGGCAAGCGGTGACAATCTTCGCCACTTCATAGGCATTTAAAGTTGCAATATTTGCCATTGCCTGCATCTGGAATAGAAATTCATTGCCGGCTCTTTTTGCCGGATCACCGGTGCAGGATTCTTCAGTTCCAAGAATTGCAAATTTGACATCGGCAGCTTGAAGAATTTTAACAAAGGCCCGGGTGATTTTTTGCGCTCTTTCGTCAAAAGAACCCGCGCAACCTACCCAGAATAGGACTTCCGGTTTTTCGCCTTGAGCGGCCATATCGGCCATGGTTGGAACATGAAGAGTCATCGTGTTGCGTTAAATCGACTGCAAAATAGTTATTGAAGCCCACTAAACAAAAAACCGGCACGAGGCCGGCTTTTACCTTAGGTTATGAAAAGGTTTACGAGACCTTACCATTTACATAGAATCCGGGAACCCATCCTTCCTGAATGGCGTACTTAAGCAATCCAACCACAGAACTGGATCGCGTTTTCACCAAAAGATTTTTACGATGGGTTTCAACGGTATGTACACTTATATCAAGCTTTTTTGCAATTTGACTCGATGTGAGCTCCTGTGCAATCAGCTTAATGATTTCTTCTTCTCTTTTTGTTAAAACTGTTTTCATATTAGAGTCCTCCTGTATAGATTAAAACGACACGCCGGCTCGGAAACCGAGAAAGTTTACCGTTGGTCCGATATTATAATTCGCACCCGCATGAATAAATTTCCATCTGGCGTTTGCACCAATGCGTATGTATTGCGCTCCGTTTTCGAATGCACCATCGTTTCTTTTTGTTCTGGATGTCCAAACATTGACATTGTAAAATACTTCCGGTGCCAGTATTATGCCACCTGGTTTCATAAAGTAGCGGAAGCCTAGTGGGACGCTCATGTGGCCAAAAAAGCGATCAGCTGTCATGTTCGCTGTTTTTCCCAAAAAGAGTTTAGTTTCCAATCCGTAACAAAATACAAAAGGAGATTTACCCAACTGAAGATTCTTTAAATTGTTATATCCGATCCCCAATTTGATTGAATCGGGATTGACGAAATAGTACTGGAACCGGTTCTCTGTAAGTTTTTTAGATACGAAGGAAATCTCTGCACCAAGCGAGTTGGATCCTAAAGGTTTATAGCCCCAATTTACAACACTGGCATTAAAGGATTTTAAGATGAAATTGCCTTTGTTCATTGTGCTATAATTCAGCCAGGCAGCCCGGGGGTGTTTTTTTGGATTGGGGTTATACTGAGGGTTGGTATTGAATTCGGGGTTTTTATTGCAATCGCTGCCGGAAGGCAGTCCTCCATTTTTAGCTGCTTTTTGCAGTAGGGCCAGCATATCTCCTTTTTCGGCTTGCTCATTTGGCACTACCTCTTCCTTCTTCTTTTTGTCTTTTTTATCGTTTCCTTTTACCACCTCTTCCCCGCCTTCGCGGTCCATCTGCAGTTTCAGGATCTTCACTTCCACCCGTCGGTTCATAGCCCGTCCTTTTTCAGTCGAATTGGACGCCACGGGCTGCTCTTCTCCGTATCCAACAGCCTGAATACGTTGCCCGTCGATCCCTTTGCCGACCAGGTATGTTTTTACGCTATTCACCCGATCCTGAGAAAGTTTTTGGTTCGCTTCCTTCGATCCGATGCTATCTGTATGGCCTCCCAGCTCAATTACTATTTCGCTCTTGGCCATGATTTCGTATAATTTGTCGAGCTCAGTTTCAGACTCTTTGGTCAAAGTAGCTTTACCAAATTCGAAGAAGATGTTTTTCAATTCAAACTTGGCTCCGATTCTTGCGGTCTGTAATGTATAATCCTGCCGCAGGTTGAGGCTCTGGCCTTCTTCCTCCAGCCAATTGTATTTAGCTTCGGCCATCAGTTGTTCCAGATCATTCAGGGATTTGCGTAGTTGCGCCAGGGTTGTTTGAACCTGGTCGAACATCTTCTGTATATCTTCCGAACCCGATTGCATCGCAGCTTTTAAGGCGGCATTCTGTTGATCCAGATCGTGCTGAATTCGGTCGATTTCCGTTTGTTTGAATTTCAATTTTTCTTTGAACGCTTCTTTTTTACGAAGCAGATCGGGATTGGATAAATCCAAAACGGTAGTGAAATACAGATAGCCTTTCATGTTGATCTCCACCTGATATTTTTTTCCTTTCTGCAGGGATACGGTATACATGCCATCTTTTTTGTCTGTGCTGGTGAAATTCACCTCTTTTCCATCACTCAGATCATAGTAATGAATGGTGACAAAAGCATTGGAGTCGTTCTCGTCATTTACCCGACCATAGACATTGAACACTTGTTCTGGCCGAAATTGAACTGGGACATAAAAGGAGTAAATATCATTGGATCCGTATCCATCTGCGGCTCCGGAACGTGTAACGAAACCGTTGATGCCCGAACCGGAAACAGAAAAATCTTTGTCATCGTTCAGGGTATTGATATAGCGACCCAAATTGACCGGTTCTGACCAATTGGTCCAGCTGTCGTCGAGGCGTCGAACCATAAAGAGGTCACTTCCACCGAAACCAAAATGTCCGTCGGAACTGAAATAAAGTGTTTTACCGTCGGCGGCGATAAAGGGCCATTTTTCATCTTCTTTGGTATTGATGGTGGACCCCAGATTTTTTGGAGTGGTCCATCCCTTCTCAGTAAGCTGTGTTACCCAGAGATCGGAATTGCCTTTTCCGTCGCGGCCATCCGTGGAGTAAATGAGCGTTTTTCCATCGGGACCAAGAGTGGCCAGCGATTCCCATTTCTTGGTATTGATGGTTCCGCCCAGGTTGCATGGATAGCTCCAGCCGTTTTCGGTTTTGACGGAATAGAAAAGGTCTCCATCTCCGAAACTGCCCGGATAATTGCCAAACACGATGGCCACATTTCCATCGGGCGAAATGGCCAGAATCCCTTCGTGGGAGGAAGTATTCAGTTGCCGGAAATTTTGTGGGCTTCCCCAGTGTCCATCTGTATTTCTTTCGCAATACCAGATGTCTTCACCTCCTAGTCCGCCACTCCGGTCTTCGGAGATAAAGTAGAGGTATTTTCCATCTGCTGAAACGCGGGGTACGTATTCGTCGTTGGAAGTGTTGATGGAGGAACCCATGTTCTCAATGGTTACTGCCTGATCGTCTCGACGCAGGAGAGCCAGCCATTGGTCGGCTTTCTTTTGATCGCATTTTGGATCCTTCGATTTCCAGTTTTCAAAAGCCAAAATGGCTGCGTCGTAATTTTGAATGCCAAAATATGCACGTCCCAGGTTGAAGTAAACGGATGGGTTACGCATCGCCTCAGATCGATAAGCCCGTATGGCATTTTGATAATCGCCCTTCTCGAAATAGGTGTCGCCATTTTGAGCGTGAACCGCAATGCCCATTAGAAGCACCAGGATTAACAGAGTCAGTTTTTTCATAGGTCAAGTCTCCTCAATACGAAACTAGAACCCGTTGATTATCAATAAATCACTACAAACGGGGATTTTCTGATACCTAGCAATACGGATTAAGAAAAGAAAAGCCTGTTGACTTAAGCCGGAATGGAAATCAAGCGGTGTTCAAAGGCTAGTTTAATAAGGCTCACAACCGAACGACTATCGGTTTTTTCGAGGATATGTTTCCGGTGGGTGTCTACAGTTCTCGGGCTGATAAATAGTTTTTCAGCAATTTCGGCGGTGGTCATTTCTTTGCAGATGAGTTGAACAATTTCAATTTCACGAGCGGTGAGGACCTCGCGTATATCTTTTTTCTGTTTTTTACTTTCTGCGTTGCGGTGCCGCATGAAGGAGCCAATTACTTCGGGACTGTAATAATTTCCTCCCTGATATACCTTATGGATAGCTTCGAGTAGCTCTTGCTTCCCCGAATTCTTTAGAACGTATCCTTCTGCATCCGATTCCATGATGGCACTTATCTTCTCCGGGTCTTTATACATGCTTAGAATTATTACCCGGATATGGGAGTAGCGTTTTTTAACAATTTCTATCAAGTCGAGGCCACTCATCCCATTCATGGATATATCCGTGATGAGAATGTCAATCTCATTATGGCAACGATCCAGAAGCTCGAGAGCCTCTTCGGAACTATTGGCTTCTTTGGAGAAATGAATAGAATGATCTTTTCTTAATAGAAGTTTAATTCCGTCTATCAGAACCTGATGATCGTCAACGATAAAAATTCTGGCTGGTCGACTGGATTTAATATTGATGTCCATTACCATAGGGTCAGAGAATTTAGTTTCAATTTATACCAAAATCTCCTGAATGGTAAACGGGGAGTACTAAAATTACGAGGATTAGGTACGTTGTAATACTTATATTTTGAACCGTTGGCAAGCTTTCAGGCTCAACGGTTTATTTCAACTGCTGAACGGAGAGTCTAATTTTCATACTGTTTACTGTTCCTGCGTCCAGTTTGCCCGATCACTTGGTGAAAATTGCCAGGGGGCTCCATTGTTTTCCATGTTGCTGAACATATTGTTCAACTCTCCTGGAGCATCGGCTTGTTCCATTACCAGATACTGTCTCATTTGGAAGATAATTTCCATCGGGTTGATATTAACAGGGCAGGCTTCTGCACAGGCATTACAGGTGGTGCAGGCCCAGAGCTCTTCCTTGCTGATATAGCTGTGCAGGTTTTTTCCGTCCTCTTCAAATGTGCCGCTGTGGGCATCAATGTTCTTGCCTACTTCTTCGAGTCGGTCGCGGGTATCCATCATGACCTTTCTGGGCGAAAGCAATTTACCTGTTTGGTTTGCCGGACAGGAAGAAGTGCAGCGACCACATTCTGTGCAGGTATAGGCATCCATCAGATTTTTCCAACTGAGGTCTTGTACGTCTTTTGCTCCGAAGCTGGTAGGGGGTTCGTAGCCTTCCGGTGCCGGAGCCGTTGGATCCATCATCAGTTGCACTTCCGTCGTTACAGATTCCATATTGGCGAACTGCCCTTTGGGTTCCAAACGGGTATACCAGGTATTGGGGAAGGCCAGGATGATATGAAAATGCTTGGAAAAAGGAAGGTAATTCAGGAAGGCTAAAATGCCCAAGATGTGGAACCACCAGGCGGTGCGTTCAATGGTATGAAGGCTGTGGTTGCCTATGTTATCAAACAGGGGTGCCAGCATAGAGCTAATCGGCATGGCTCCTTCGGTAGAGAGTTGGAAAGAGCGATCGGCCGCGTTCATGGTGAAAAGCGCCATCATCAGAATGATTTCAATGAGGAGGATATTGGTTGCGTCTTTGGCCGGCCAGCCTTTCATCTCGGGCATATTGAGCCGAAAGAGTTTTTGAATATGACGGCGGTAGAGAAACACGACACAGGCTATGAGCACCAGCGCTCCGAGAATTTCAAAGAAGGAAAGCAGGAAGGTGTAGAAACCTCCGAGCAGGGGTTGGAAGATGCGGTGGGTTCCTGCGACGCCATCAATAAGAATTTCCATCACTTCAATATTGATGAGAACGAACCCCACATAGATTAAAAGATGGAAGAAGGCAGGTACCGGGCGTGTCCCCATTTTGGATTGTCCGAAAGCCACACGCATCATGGTACGAAATCGTTCACCTTTTCGGTTGGACATATCGAGGTCTCTACCCAGATGGATATTACGAGCTATTTTTCCCACATTACGGCTAAAGAGGTAGATAGAAGCGGCCAGCACAACAACAAAGATTCCCTGAGCGATCATAGGCGGATATTTGAATCACCAAATATGCGGATTTTTGCCTGTTCTCTCCAAGTTTGTGAAGAGACTCTGAAAGGGATGAAAATATTTTTTTGCAGAGTTCCGAAAAATACTACTTTTGCACTCCCCATTGGTGCGGTAGCTCAGTTGGTAGAGCAAAGGACTGAAAATCCTTGTGTCGACGGTTCGATTCCGCCCCGCACCACGGAAACAAAATAAGCGACTTCGGTCGCTTTTTTTGTTTAGTTCGGAGAATGCGTTCGGAGTTCGAAAAGTTGGATTTTACGGATCAAGTTCAAAAGCTGTGGGTTGGAAAGGACTTCTACTATCAGGAATTTAAAGACTATAATGAATCTCGATAAATCGATGACCTTTCATCAATTGTAAAACCATGGAATTGTATTGAAATAAGGAAGCCGATGCATCGCGACATATTCTGATGAATAATTTTATATGCGTATCCATTTATCTCCCGCAAAACCTTTTGCCAAAGGATTCTTAATCCATTTATCCTTCTTTCTATTTCCTTTTTTCTAGAAAAAAAGGAAGAAAAAAAGCGCGCTTGCTTCCTCAATGACCCGCTATGCCTTCCTTCGCTATCCCGTACGTTCGGGATAT
>WGMZ01000034.1 GCA_016124735.1 Bacteroidota bacterium | reverse complement strand
TCTAAATTTGAGCGAGCAAAATCAACTGCGACTCCGTCCGGCGTCAGCCTACCCTAATTGCGACTCCGCGTCTAAATTGGAGCGAGCAAAATCAACTGCGACTCCGTTATGCGTCAGCCTACCCTAATTGCGGCTCCGCGTTAAAATTTGAGCGAGCAAAATCAACTGTGCCTCCGTCCGGCGTCAACCTACCCTAATTGCGGCTCCGCGTCTAAATTTGAGCGAGCAAAATCAACTGCGTCTCCGTCCGGCGTCAGCCTACCCCAATTGCGGCTCCGCGTCTAAATTTGAGCGAGCAAAATCAACTGCGACTCCGTCCGGCGTCAGCCTACCCTAATTGCGGCTCCGCATTAAAATTTGATTCCGGGATGCGTCAAAAATTGAACGAGCAAATAAAATCATCTTAATTCACACTACTCAGGGCTGCAGGGCGCTTTCTACCAATGACCACCCGATAAAAATCTCTTTTGAATGGCAATAACCAGGGGCTCTTGGTATAGATTAAAAGATAAACCAGATCGGAAATGAAAGGGAGACTATTGAATCGGTTCAACACAAAAAACAAAAGCCCAGGCCAATTCATCAAAGTGCTCCCGATCTTTCCCAGGATTCGGACTTCCCTGAATTTTTTGTACGCCTGAACCTCGTACTCCTTCAGTTTTTTCGCCCGGAAATCGGCCGTCTTCAACGCATCTACAATGACAGGAAGCGCCAGTTTCGCGCTCTCAAAAGCGTGAGCAATGCCATTGGCCGTGATGGCATCATTAAAACCCGCCGCATCGCCAAGTATCAGAAAATGGTCGCCGCTAACCTTTCTCTTTTTGATTCCCAGATGATATCCATGTCCGACACCCTTTCTGATTTCTGTGGCCTTTTCAAAACGTTTTTTCAGTTGTGGGTTCTGTTCGCAGGCCTCCTCCAGCACCTTGCGCAAGTTGATCTGGTGCTTTTTTCGAACGGAATTGTGAACAGCGATGTTTACATTGATAACTCCATTCCCAACCGGACACAAAAATAAGCCTCCCGATTTAAGATTCGATAAGGCGTAGCATTCCGCCACATGGCCATTGGAAATTTCTTCGACACCGGTGTAATAAGCCGTGAGTCCGCTGGCGTCTTCGTTCTTGTTTTCGAAATGCGGACTGAGTTCCCTGGCCAAAGACGAATGAAAGCCATTGGCAATAATCAATAACCGTGTATCAAATGCCCTTTTTCTATCCCGGTCCCAAAGACGAAACCCGAAATCCGTTCTTTCCTGATGCTGTATGGAAACCCCTTCATGAACTGTGATTAGCGGAAGCTTTTTGGCATACTCCATCAAGTAACCGTCCATGTCGATGCGGCGCATGCCGATACACGAATCCAGGCCCAGGTGCCGATTCTTTTCCGAATAATATGGAACATAGAACATCTTACCATTTGGGGCATAGAGGTTCATGCCCGACACCAGGTTGGCCGATTTTTGAAAAACCTCCGACTTAAAAATACCTGGATCTAACTCCAGCAAACAGCGAAGGGAGGCCGACGTGATGACTTCCCCGCAGACCTTATCACGTGGAAAAACGGCTTTGTCAATAACCGTGCAGGCCACGCCTTCTTTGGCAAGACGAATAGCCGTGTACAGTCCCGAAGGACCTGCACCAATGATGCATACTTCAGAGCTTTCTGAAGAAACTTGAGTATTCTCGTCAGGATTCACACTTCCACAAACCTATTAATCTACAGGAAGAAATCCTTTCGCCCGGGAAATATTTCCCTGCCATGAGAGGCCCGTCAGAAAGAAAACACCCCTACTTAGTGTTTCCCCATCGTAATCACATAGCGTAAAATGAGATCCGCTTCTTCCGGAGAAATGGGTTTTCCTTTTTTATTCGACTTCTCAACCATATGCGGAACAATTTCTCTCCATCCGGCTTCATCTCTCGAACGGGGTGCCTTTGGGTCATGACAGGCTCCGCATTTGCTTTGGTACAAACTCATTCCCTTTTGTAAATCGGCCAGAGTATAACCCGGAAACTTCGCAGTCATCCGATCCACGTCGGTTTGCATAGGTGTCATAAACTTAGGACTGCAGGCCACAAGAAGGCCCGCCACAAATAGAACGGCTGCTGTTTTTTTCATTGGATGATTTTTTCGAAAGATAGTCAAAAGTCCCTGAGTGCCCGACACAAGGCCCTGACGAATTGATTTTAAGCACTGCTCCTGCCTGCCGATACCCACACTGGCCTCCCTTCCTTCTCTTTAAGGAAATTCTCTGTAAGCCCTAACCTTTGTACTCATGAAGCTGTACTTTCTCGCCGTCAAAAACGGCATAGGTGAAATAGTGAATCCAATCACCTAGATTGATATAGTGCGAACCATTCCCTAAATCAATATCCAGATTCAAATGCCGATGACCGAAGATAAAATAGTCGTAATGCTCCCGTTTCAGAATCTCTTTGGAATACACTACCAACCACTCATTATCATCTCCCAGGAATTTTGCATCCGATTCCCCGTTCGCATGGCGGCTTCTCTTTGAAAAATAATTTGCCAGTCCCATGCCCCAGCTCGCGGGCAAAACAGAGAATGCAATCTGACACATCCGGTTTCTAAAAATCTTCTTCAGGAATTTGTATGCCCGGTCTCCGGGACCCAGTCCGTCTCCATGTCCGAGATAGAATTTCTTGCCATTCCATTCTTTCACCTGAGGCCGATGGTATACCGGAATATTCAGTTCTTTTTCAAAATAGCCGAACATCCACATGTCGTGGTTACCGCTGAATACATAGATGGGAATGCCTGAATCAACAATTTCAGCCATCTTTCCCAGCAGACGCACATAGCCTTTAGGAACCGTGTATTTGTATTCGTACCAAAAATCGAAGAGATCACCTAGCAGATAGATTTCTTGTGCGTCCTGTCTGGCCATTTCCAGCCAGGCCACTATTTTCTTTTCCCGCTCCAAACTTTTTTCGTAGTTCGGAACGCCCAAATGATAATCGGAATTGAAATAAATCTTTTTACCTGCCTGGAGCTGCATGCTTCAAAAATACATATTCGGCCGACTCATGCCTTATCATTGATCAGGAAGAGGATCAATTCTTTTCGTACTCCCGCATTCTGTCCAGATGAAGGACCCTGAATAAAACTAATCAGCGAAGGGAGCTTTTCTCCATACCGGTTTTTTAAAAGTACCAGAATATGTTTCATGTCGTCGGCCATCCGGGATAGATTTCCCATCACCGCAACCGTTTCGACACAGTTCAGTAAATCTCTTTGCGTAGTGGAAGACGAAAAAACAATTCCTCCATTTCTTGCCATCAAAGCTTCGGAAGCTAAAAGTGCGGCAGTTTGTCCGGGATGTTCTTGTGGAGATTCGGCCAAAGGCAAACCCAGATTCTGCATTTCTCTTTTAAGATCGGGGTCGCTCACCAATAAGAACTTAATCCCTCTTTTCTCCATCCAGATGATGAGGTTCTCGTGAAAATCAAATGCATTGTGACAGTAGACAAAACCACCACCCATTGCGGTGAAATGTTTCGCAAATGCAACGGCATGATCCGACTCCGAAAATTTATAAAGTTCCGTCTCCAGCTCAACATCTCCAAAATGGGTAGGAAACTTATTTAAAAGCCCCGACCTGACCTTTTTTAAGATCTTCTCCCTTGGTGTGGTGATGTCTTCCATCTAAAGCAAGATACTACTCTCCTTTAGATTCTTCTTCATCAGAAGGCTTTTCTTTCTTCACCTCTTTACTCTCCACCTCAATCGTTTGGGTCGCAAATTCCTTCTTCTCATCCATATACTCCTGATAATTGGTTTTATGGTCGAACGGACGCTTGCCTATCAAGGTTTCGAGATCGGTTTGGAAGATGATTTCCTTCTTCAGCAATTCCTTGGCAATAATCTCCAGCTCCTTGCGGCGCTCAACCAAAAGCGCTTTGGTGCGTTCAAAAGCCGATGCGATCAGCTTGCGCACCTCTTCATCAATCAATTCGGACGTATGCTCGGAATAAGGCTTGCCAAAGCCATATTCATTCTGAGGATCGTTAAAGGATACATTCCCGATTTTAGCATTCATTCCGTACATCGTAACCATGGCATAAGCCATTTTGGTTACGCGTTCCAGGTCGTTCTGTGCACCCGTGGAGATTTTATTGAAGATGACCTCTTCTGCAGCGCGGCCACCCAAAGTCATGCACATCATGTCTATGAGTTGCTCTGTGCGGTAGAGGTATTGTTCTTTCGGCAAGTATTGCGCATAACCTAAGGCTGCAACACCCCGCGGAACTATCGATACTTTTACAAGAGGATCTGCAAATTCAAGGAACCAACCGGCAATGGCATGTCCCGCCTCGTGGTAAGCAACAATTTCTTTTTCCTCCGGAGAGATGATTTTGTTTTTCTTTTCCAAACCGCCAATCACACGATCGATTGCGTCCTGGAAATCCTGCATATCAACACTTTCTTTATTTCGGCGAGCAGCAATCAAGGCGGCCTCATTGCACACATTGGCAATCTCTGCTCCTGCAAATCCCGGTGTCTGGGCCGATAATTTCTTAGGGTCCACGTCGGCTGCAAGTTTTGTCAGGGGTTTCAGGTGCACCCGAAAAATAGCCTCCCGACCAACCAGGTCCGGTTTGTCAATTGAAATTTGACGGTCGAAGCGGCCCGGACGCAGCAAGGCTGAATCCAAAATGTCCGGACGGTTCGTTGCAGCCAGGATGATTACTCCGGAATCTGTTCCGAAGCCATCCATCTCCGTCAGCAATTGGTTCAGGGTATTTTCTCTTTCGTCGTTTCCTCCCGTCACCATATTCTTTCCACGGGCACGCCCAATGGCATCAATCTCATCTATAAAGATGATACATGGCGCTTTTTCTTTTGCCTGACGAAAAAGGTCACGAACCCGGGAAGCACCCACTCCAACGAACATCTCCACAAAGTCGGATCCGCTCAGCGAGAAGAAAGGCACATTGGCTTCTCCGGCTACAGCCTTTGCCAAAAGTGTTTTACCTGTTCCGGGAGGGCCAACAAGCAATGCTCCTTTAGGAATTTTCCCCCCCAGGTCGGTGTATTTCTTAGGGTTTTTGAGGAAATCAACGATTTCCATGATTTCAACCTTTGCTTCTTCCAGTCCCGCTACGTCGGTAAATGTCACATTCACCATCGCGTCTTTATCGAACAACTGGGCCTTGGATTTTCCAATATTGAAAATCTGGCCTCCGCCTCCGGCAGCCCCTCCCCCCATGCGTCGCATAATGAAAAGGAAGATGGCAACCATTACAATAATCGGAAGCAGCCAGCTCAGGATATCCTGCAAAACGGTATTGCTCTCGCTGAACTCCATGTCCACACTCCTCTTCGGATCAGCTTTGTCCATGGATTCCAGAAAGTATTTGATATCGCCTACATGAAAAGTATACTGAGGGTTGTCCTGCCCCATCATCCCTTTGCTCTTTTTGGCAACTTCTTCGTAGCGCGAATTTTTCAGCGCATTTTCAGTCAGGAAGACCTGTGCTACTTTTTCATCTACAATGAGAATTTTTTTGACGTCTCCTTTTTGAACCATTTCCAATACCTCATTGATATTGGTTTTCTTGGCGACCTCATTCGGAAAAAGTTGCAGTATCAGAAGTATTGCCAGTATAATTCCATAAATCCAGTAAAAGTTGAATTTAGGTCCTCCACTCTTGCCTCCTCCCGGTTTCGTTGTATTCTTTTTTGCCCCAAATGGATTCTTGGGGTTTTCATTCTTTTCACCCTTGTTGTAGGTGGTTTTCGTTTCGTTTTCCTTCATCGAAATATCTGTGAGCTTTTAGCCCCTCACCGCAAAACTAAGGATTCTGCAGATATTCAGGACGATATTGGTTTCATCAAAAAACAATCCAAATAGCGTAAAGGAATTCAAGCCTGATTTTTTTGATAAGTTTGTAGCCTAATTTTTCCGATACCATGTACGAAACGCTGAAACCTGCACTAATCAACGAAATTCAGGAAATTAAAGATGCCGGACTTTACAAAAGCGAACGCATCATCATTTCTCCTCAGGGCGCCGACATTCGATTAAATGACGGCAAAGAGGTGGTGAATTTTTGCGCCAATAATTATTTAGGGCTGTCCTCTCACCCAAAAGTCATAGAAGCTGCCAAAAAGGCAATCGATTCACGCGGATATGGCATGTCGTCAGTAAGGTTTATTTGTGGAACCCAGGATATTCATAAAGAACTGGAAGAAAAGGTTTCCAAATTCCTTGGTACAGAAGACACCATTTTATACGCCGCGGCTTTTGATGCGAACGGTGGGGTTTTCGAGCCTTTATTTAATGATCAGGATGCAATTATTTCTGACGCTCTGAACCATGCTTCCATCATCGATGGGGTCCGTTTGTGCAAAGCCGACCGCCATCGTTATGCCCATAACGATATGAATGAGCTGGAGGAGATCCTACAGAAAACCCAGGACAAACGGCACCGGATCATTGTAACCGACGGCGCTTTCTCTATGGATGGAACCATTGCTCAGCTGGATAAAATCTGTGACCTGGCCGACAAATACAAAGCTCTGGTCATGATAGACGAATGCCATGCCAGCGGTTTTCTCGGAAAGACCGGACGTGGCACCCATGAATACCGTGAGGTCATGGGACGTGTCGATATCATCACAGGGACCTTGGGCAAGGCGTTAGGTGGCGCTTCAGGGGGGTTTACTTCCGGTAGAAAAGAAATCATCGACATGCTGCGTCAGCGCTCCCGGCCCTATTTGTTCTCCAACACCCTTGCTCCAAGTATCGTTGGTGCTTCCATTGCCGTATTGGATATGTTAAGCGAAACCACCGAGTTGCGCGATAAGCTCGAAGCCAATACCACCTATTTCCGTGAAAAAATGACAGCGGCTGGCTTTGATATCAAGCCGGGTGTTCACCCAATTGTTCCGATCATGCTTTACGATGCTAAACTGTCACAGGTATTCGCAGAAAAATTATTGGATGAAGGAATTTATGTCATCGGTTTCTACTTTCCTGTAGTTCCAAAAGGACAGGCCCGAATTCGGGTGCAGCTTTCTGCTGCGCACGACCAGCATCATCTCGACAAAGCCATTGCCGCCTTTACCAAAGTGGGCAGGGAATTAGGTGTGATAAAATAATGCCCAGCGTAGAAACCATCTTTTCCCCGGCGCTGATTCAGCATCATCTACTGGACGATCGCTACGCCGTTATTATTGATGTCCTCCGGGCCACCACTTCTATTTGTTACGCATTGAATGAGGGGGCAAAAGCCCTCACTCCAGTTGCAACTCCCGAGCACTGCCTGCAATACCGTCGCCAGGGATATTTGTGTGCAGCAGAAAGAAATGGCCTCAAACTCGAAGGCTTCGATATGGGAAACTCTCCCGATGAATTTCGTCGGGAAAAAGTGGAAGGGCGCGAAATCGCCATTACCACCACAAACGGAACTTATGCCCTCCTGGAATCGCAGCAGGCCGAAAGGATATTTATTGGCGCATTTGTGAACCTCGACGCACTAGCTTCTTTCCTGATACGCGAAAACAAAGACGTGGTATTGGTTTGTGCCGGTTGGAAAAACAAGGTCAATCTGGAAGATTCATTGTTCGCGGGAGCCCTCGCCACATGTTTGACTAATTTCGACTGCGATTGCGATTCAACACTGATGGCAAAAGAGCTTTGGCTTGCCGCAGAATCGAATCTCTCCGAAGTCATCGATCAATCTTCGCATGCCCAACGCTTTAAAAAATTGGGCGTCGACGACCTGCCGCTTTGCCTCGATATGAATCGCTGTCCGGTGGTGCCTGAATACATTGAAAATCGGATTGTTTCGCTTCCTCTACAGAATACGGGAATTGCCGAATAATACCCTAACTTTGCAGCCTTAATTGAAGAATATGGTAAGTCCATTGTTTTTAATCAGTATGCCCGGTGGCATGGAATGGGTCCTCATCATTCTCGCTGTGGTCTTGGTTTTTGGAGGGCGTAAAATTCCGGAATTGATGCGTGGCATCGGACAGGGAATTCGCGAGTTTCAGGATGCCAAATCCAATGTCAAAAAAGAGATTGAAAAAGGCATGAACGAAAAGCCGGAAAATAAAGCGGAAAGCAAACCGGAAAAATCAGAAGGTAAGTCAGCCAGCAGTAACTAATACGTGGAGGCATATAAGAGGTATTCAGATTACCGCCGCGATCTGGAGCAAGGCAACACGACCGTCACAGCCACTGTGCAGTCTTTTGTAGAGCGCGCCAAAACCTACATACACCTCAATGCATTCCTGGAAATATGGGAAGAGGAAGCGATTGAGCGTGCCAACCAGATTGATAAAAAAATCAAGGCAGGAACCGCCGGTAAGCTCGCGGGAATGGTCATCGCGCTGAAAGACAATATTTGTTACGCCGGTCATTCGGTTTCCGCATCTTCCAAAATACTGCAGGGATTTGAATCCCTTTATTCTGCCACCGTTACCGACAGACTTTTGGCCGAAGATGCCATTCTTATTGGCCGCACCAATTGCGACGAGTTTGCTATGGGCGCATCGAATGAAAACTCTGCTTTTGGCCCTGTATTAAATGCAGACGACACCGAGCGGGTACCCGGTGGATCCTCGGGGGGGTCTGCTGTCGCTGTTCAGGCTCAGCTTTGCCATGCTGCACTGGGTTCGGACACCGGCGGATCGATTCGTCAACCTGCTTCTTTCACAGGAACTGTTGGATACAAGCCTACCTATGGCATGATTTCGCGTCATGGATTGTTGGCTTATGCTTCATCCTTTGATCAAATAGGCCCTATCACAAATTCGGTAGAAGATACAGCTCTGCTATGTGAAGTGTTGGCCGGACCAGATGAATTCGACGCCACCCTCATCCAAAAACCTGCTCCAAACTTCTCCCTTAAACATGTGGGCAAGAAAAAGATTGCCTACCTAAAAGAAGGAATTGACGGAGAAGGCATCCATCCGGAGATAAGTGCCGGGATGAAAAAAACGATTTCTGAATTACAGGCTCAAGGGCATACAGTGGAAGAGGTGAGCTTCCCTTACCTCGATTATTTGGTGCCCTGTTACTACGTGCTCACTACCGCCGAAGCCTCTTCGAACCTGTCCAGATACCAGGGGCTTCTTTATGGATACCGGAGCAAAAACGCAGTCGATCTCGAAACCACCTTTAAAAAATCCCGTTCCGAAGGCTTCGGGCCAGAAGTAAAACGGCGTATCATGTTGGGCACCTTTGTGTTGTCTGAAGGATATTACGACGCCTACTACACCAAAGGGCAAAAGGTGCGTCGGTTCATTACCGAGAAAACGGAAGAAATTCTTTCCCAATACGACTTTATTCTCTTGCCAACCACTCCGACACCCGCATTCAGGTTGGGGGAAAAAGCCAATAACCCGATTGCCATGTACCTGGCTGATATTTTTACAGTTCAGGCGAATATCACCGGCATGCCTGCAATCTCTGTACCTGCGGCTTCCAGAATTGAGGGAATGAGTTGGGGAATCCAGTTAATTGCGGCTAGGAGTAACGACGTGGAATTGCTATCTTTTGCACATTTATTGCAAACAGGCAAAGCCACCCATGAAGCATAAACTATTATTCCTTTTTGTCCTGATTTTCTCTTCGGCTTCTGCTCAGGACAGCCTGTTAAAATCATACCGTGAATTGGAAAACCCTTTGGAGCTTCAATGGAACGCTTCTGTCAGGAATTTTGTAAAGCACTGGGCCGGGCCGGCCAGGAAAGACATAGAGTCTGCCCTGTCTTATTCGCATTATTACTTCCCGCTCCTCGACAGCTTGTTTCAAAAAGAAAAACTTCCCCGGCAACTGAAATTTCTGGCCATGGCCACCAGTGGTCTGCGCTATGATTATTTCGATACCCTCGACGGCGCCAGGGGTCTCTGGCATTTTCGGTACCAACAAGCAAAACTTTTTAATTTAAAAATCACCTCTTACCAGGACGAACGCCTGGACTTTGAAGAATCCAGCCGGGCTTTTGTGCGCGCCATTCGCGAGTATTACAGAATATATCAGGATTGGGAACTGGCAATTGCCGCGTTTATCTCTTCCGCCCCTAAAGTCAACAAGGCCATTCATCTTCATGGCGACAGCCTTTCTTACAATGTGATTCGCAATAGCCTGGACACCCTTGCTTCGCAAATCACAGCACGAATGTTAGCGGCACAAATCATCTACAAGAAACAGGTGCAGTACAAAATGCAGGTAAAAGTGTGGCAAGCCCCTAAAGCTGCGTCCTGCATTTTTGTACACGATTGGTGTTCCCTGGACATGATTGCTGCCAAATCCGGCGTTGGAGTGGAGACACTTTGCTTTCTCAACCCCTCCTATAAAAGGCATGTCATTCCGGATATGCTCGACAGCTTTCCTCTGAACTTGCCAGCCCAACTGAAAGATTCCTCCCAGTGGATTCATTCTTTGCATTTTGCTCCTTACGATGCCTACTACTTTAAACAGCAAACGAAAAAAGAAGGTGAGGATGAAACCAAATTCGATACCCTTTACCATGTGGTGAAAGAAGGAGAAACTATTGAGGCGATTGCATCAACTTACCTGGTCAGCCCTGAACAGATTTCAGAATGGAACGATCTGGAGGAAGATGACTTGGCCGCAGGAACCAAGCTGGTCATCTACCATGAAATTCAGGTGAATATTCCCAAACCACCACCTGCCCCGAAATACCGAATTTACACCGTACGCAGTGGCGATACACTATCAGGCATTGCCGCCAGATACCATTGTTCTGTCAACAATTTAAAAAGCTGGAACAACTTAAAATCCAGCATGATCAGACCTGGGCAAAAATTGCGCATTTATTGAGCATTGCATGAATCCCGCATATTCCTGGTTTGACTCCCTTGGATGGAAAGTACAAGCCTTCCAAAAACAAGCCTGGGAAGCTTACGCAGCAGGTAAATCTGGGTTGGTTAATGCTCCAACCGGAAGCGGAAAAACCTATTCCCTTCTTCTGCCCGTGCTGCTAAATGAAAGAGAAGTCGCTCCTAAAGGGTTAAGGCTCATTTGGATTTCCCCGATACGTGCGCTGACTAAAGAAATAGCGTTGGCTGCAGAACGCGCTGTTTCCGCACTCAGCCTTGACTGGACCGTTGGAATACGCACTGGCGACACTTCTCAAAAGGAAAGATCCGCCCAAAAAAAACAGCTGCCTAATATTCTCATCACCACACCGGAGAGTTTGCATCTTATCCTGGCACAAAAAAATTATCCTTCCCTCTTTGGAAATCTGCGCTGTGTCGTGGCAGATGAATGGCATGAGCTTCTGGGTTCGAAACGGGGTGTTCAGGTAGAATTGGCCCTTTCCCGGATCAAATCGCTTCAAAAGAACCTGAGTATTTGGGGCATTTCTGCAACCATAGGAAACCTCATAGAAGCCAAAGAGGTGCTTTTGGGCAGCGCCTCGGCCGATGGTGTTATCATCCGTTCCAATTCAAAAAAAGAGATTGAGATTCATACGCTCATTCCCGATAAGGTGGAGAGCTTCCCCTGGGCTGGCCACCTAGGAATCCGCATGCTCGAGCAGGTAATTCCCATCATCGAAAAAAGCCGGTCTACTCTCATATTCACTAATACCCGCTCCTTTGCCGAAGTATGGTATCAAAAGCTTTTGGAGGCCGCTCCTCATCTCGCCGGACAAATTGCCATGCACCATGGTTCTGTCAGTTCTGAAATTCGCAGTTGGGTGGAAGATCAATTGCATCAAGGTCTGCTCAAAACCGTCGTTTGCACTTCCAGCCTGGATCTGGGAGTCGATTTTCATCCGGTTGAAACCGTCATACAGATAGGAAGTCCAAAAGGCGTTTCCCGCTTTCTTCAGCGGGCCGGACGCTGTGGGCACGAGCCGGGCAAACCCAGTCATATTTGGTTTGTTCCCACCCATTCCTTGGAAATCCTGGAAGCTGCAGCGCTGCGCGAAGCAGTGAGAAGGGGTTTTATGGAAGAGCGTATTCCTTATATCAGAAGCTTCGATGTGCTGATACAATACCTCATGACCCTTGCCGTGAGTGATGGCTTTTTCCCTGATCAAATCATGGAAGAAATTCAAAGCACCTACAGCTATTCCAGTGTAGATGAAAAAGAATTTCAGGAGCTGCTCAATTTTTTAGTAATGGGAGGAAAAAGCCTGGAAGCCTACGATGAGTTTCATCGGGTCGTTGTTGAAGAAGGAAAATACAAAGTGGAATCGAGACGCATAGCCATGCTGCACCGCCTTTCAATAGGAACCATTGTGTCTGATCAAATGCTTCTGGTAAAATACCGCAGCGGAAAACGAATTGGACAGGTGGAAGAATGGTTCATCTCTCAACTGAAACCGGGCGCCGTATTCTGGCTTGCCGGGAAAAACCTGGAGCTGATTCAGGTTCAGGCCATGGAGGCCATTGTTGCGCCGTCAAACAAAACCAAAGGACAAGTTCCCAGCTGGATGGGCGGACGGATGTCTTTTTCCTCCAACCTGTCTGATATGCTCCGATTTAAAATGAGTCAGATGACCTCCGCCCATCAAGAAACAGAACTGAATGCATTGGATCCTCTGTTCGATAAACAAAAGCAGTTGTCCCATGTTCCTCACGCGCTGGAATTGCTCATTGAAAAAATTCACAGCAAAGAGGGCTACCACCTCTTTATTTATCCCTTTGAAGGACGTTTTGTGAACCAGGCGCTCGCTTCTTTATTGGCATACCGCCTCTCGCTTGTTCAACCATTTACCTTTTCAATAGCAATCAACGATTATGGCTTTGAATTGTTGAGCGATCAGGACATCCCTATTGAGATGGCTCTTGACTCGGACATGTTTTCTGCGGATCATCTTCGGGATGATTTAATGAAAAGTCTGAATGCCTCCGAGATGGCGAGAAGAAAATTCAGGGATATCGCTCGAATTGCGGGACTTGTTTTTCAAGGTTACCCGGGAAAACCCGTGAAACAGCGACACCTGCAAAGCAATGCCCAATTATTCTTTGATGTATTCAACGAATACGAGCCTGATAACCTGCTTCTTCGTCAATCCTATGAGGAAGTACTTGATTTTGAGCTGGAAGAACAAAGGCTCCGCCAGGCCCTCGAACGCATTCACCAACAGGATATTATTCTCAAGTATCCGAATCAGGTCACTCCTTTTGCCTTTCCCATCCTGGTAGATCGTTTGCGTGAAAAATTCAGCACCGAAACCCTCCAGGACCGGATTCAAAAAATGCTTCAACAACTTGATGAAGCATAGTCAATAATCACATCTTTGAAAAATGGAGGCAAACGAAATTCAATGGGAATTCGCTGGAGAAAAACTAACGCTTCTCCCGGAAAAGGCACTTTACCTTCCGGAAAAAAATGCACTCCTCCTCTCGGACCTTCATCTGGGTAAAACACAGCATTTTCGAAAAAATGGACTTGCTATCCCTGCTTCTGCTGCACAAAATGATCTGCTTCGCTTCAAGAAACTTATAGGGCGGTATCCTGCCGCCGATGTTTACTTTTTGGGAGACCTGTTCCACAGTGAAACCAATAATGAAATGGAAGCATTCTATTCGCTATTGGATCAAGAAAGCCACCGTCGCTTTTCCCTGATTCCGGGCAATCACGATGTGGCATTGAATCAATCCCCTACCCTCCATATCACGGAAAAATGCCATCCATTGGGCAACCTGATACTCTGCCACAATCCGGCCGATTTAAACAAAGCCGAGGCTGGAATTTGTGGCCATATCCATCCCGGGTTTCGTTTGAAAGGTCAGGGCCGACAAAGTTTGCTTCTACCAGCCTTTTTTCGTTATGAGCAGCTAATTCTACTGCCTGCCTTCGGTAAACTGACAGGTCTGATCCCTGCGGATGAAAAAGGACTTCAGGAGGTCGGTTTGATCATGCCAGGAGGCATTCGTACTCTTTCCATCAGGCAATAAAAAAAGCGCCTCTGTGGCGCTTTTTTTCTAAGTCCAATTTAATTTTTTAATTCGCCAGTCGGAAGGTGCGACTATATAACTTTCCGTTTTCTGTGATGCGAAGAATGTATAAGCCGTTCGGCAATCCGCCGACATCAATGCGGGTATGCTCTCCCTGGTATTCCGGTTGACTCATTTTCTTTCCTAACACATCGAAGATTTCAATCTTCACAGTGCCGGTAGAAGGGAAATCAATATTCAAGGTTCCGTGGCTAGGGTTTGGGTAAACTTTTACGTCTTTAACCAGGCTTGGCTTATTTACCGACATGGCCCAGGTACCAGCATTATAGGTTACAGTATCTGCGCTCGCAGAGTCGCTGCCCGACCAAATTGCAATCTTCACCATGCCATTGCCATAGGTGTTATGCAAATAAAAATGCACGTCCAACAATCCGGAATCACCCTGCGGTAAAAGGAATTCACTCCTGCTTTTTTCCGTTCCCCAGCAGGTGATGTTATCACATACGCCAGACTCCCAATTGGTTTCCAGGTTATTCGTCACTCTTTTCCAGGTGAAATTACTGTCGCCTGTTTGATTGTGTATCATGGAGTGAACCACCAATTCATATTCTTCGTGGTCACCAGAAATACTTCCCACCTTTGGATAAACAGTAAAAGTTTGTGCTTTCGCTGCGAATCCAAGGCCGAGTAAAATAAACGCGGTAAAAATTTTCTTCATATTTATTAATTGCCAAGTGTTTTACAAAGTAAACGATTTGTTAAGACAAGGGTTATACCAAAACGAATTTTTTCGACAGTAAGACCAATTAAACCTCCTTGAGACTGATGTCAAGAGATTTCACTGAATGGGTCAATGCTCCAACAGAAATATAGTCTACACCGGTTTCTGCATAGGCCCTGATGGTGGCTTCCGTGATTCCCCCAGATGCCTCTGTTTCCACTTTGCCCGCGATATAATCAACCGCCTCTTTCATTTTTTCCGGCGTAAAATTATCAAGCATGATGCGGTCCACATGCCCGGTAGCAAGTGCTTCTTTGACCTCATCCAGATTTCGGGTTTCTACTTCAATCTTCAGGTTCAGGTTGTGCTTTTTGAGATAGGTCACGGTATTTGCAACAGCGGTGGTGATTCCTCCAGCATAATCATTGTGGTTGTCTTTCAGCATCACCATGTCGTACAAACCAAAGCGATGATTCTCCCCTCCACCCGTTTTAACGGCCCATTTTTCCAACAAACGAAGTCCCGGGGTCGTTTTACGCGTATCGAGCAAGCGGCAACCAGTCCCCTTTATCAACTGTGCCATGTGATACGTTCTCGTTGCCACACCGCTAAGCCTTTGAGCCAGGTTTAAAACAAGCCGCTCGGTTTTCAGAATGGAATGCACGCTGCCTTCCACAATCAGCGCCACGTCACCTTTGTGAACAGGGGTTCCGTCTTGTATACGAATATCCACACGAAGTGTTGGGTCGGCCAGATGAAATACCTCCTTTGCCAATTCTACACCGGCGAGAATTCCATCTTCTTTGATAAGCATTCTTGCTTTGCCCCGGGTTCCTTCCGGAATGGATGCGAGAGAGGAATGATCGCCACTTCCGATATCTTCTTGTAGGGATCGACGAATAAAATCCCGAATATCCTCTGATTGAAAAAAGCCCTGTTCAAACACAGGGCAAATATCAGGAATTTTCGAACTTCAATTCCTTTATCGTTTTGTGTTGATCGTATCCTTCCATAAATAGTGTGACGCGAAACTCTTTTCCGTTGGTGCTTTTGTACAAAATAATCACGAATGACCGGCTCCCGTTCGGACCCCTGTGAATGATTTTTACATTGTCGGGAACATTTTCATCCATGAACTTTTGCAAGGCATCTTCCAAAAGAACAGGATTGCTTCTTACCACTTTGCCATCCGGAAACTCGATTTCCGTTTGTCGTGTGAAAAAATTATTGATGTTGGTCGCATTGCCGCTTCCCAGATACAGCACGACCTGGTCGAATTCATCCGCCATGGTGACGCCGGAACTCAAAATGAGCAACAAGCAAAGACCCGCTGTTTTGATTGATTTCATGGATATTATTTTTGGTTAAGCGTAAATTTAACCCAAAATCACCAGAAAGCCTTATGTCTTGTTTTACCCTACTTAGCCAGGAAAATAGTTTGATCAATGAATTCATGCGTGAATTGCGGGATGAGAATATTCAGAAAGACCGACTTCGATTTCGAAAGAATATTATACGCATAGGAGAAATCATTGCTTATGAAATCAGTAAAACATTAGACTTTGAAGCAGCTGAGATCAGGACTTCCCTAGGTGTCAAAACCAGCGCCTTACTGAATACGCAACCCGTCATCTGTTCGGTATTACGGGCGGGCCTGCCTTTTCAAATGGGCTTATTAGAGTTTTTTGATCATGCCGATTCGGCTTTTATTTCGGCCTATCGTAAATATTCAAGCGAGACTGAATTCGATATTGTCGTACAATACATGGCCACTCCCGAGCTCAACGAACGGGTCCTTATTTTAGCCGACCCCATGCTTGCAACCGGACATAGCCTGGTTTCCACCTATCACGCGCTGAAGAAAAATGGAAAACCTAAAAGACTGATCATTGCCAGTTTAATTGGAAGCAAACAAGGCCTCGCCTATGTTCAGAAAGAAATCCCGGAAGCCGATATATTCATGGCCGACTGCGACGATATCCTGAACGAACATGCCTACATCGTGCCTGGGCTGGGAGATGCAGGAGACCTCGCTTTTGGGGAGAAGCTTTAACCCGTTCATTCAAGTGATGCCGAATTAAAAGACCTCTTGTACCTTTACCGCGTGCAAAATACCGTCAAACACCTTTTCTTCGACCTCGATCATACCTTGTGGGATTTCGAAACGAACTCGAATGCCACGCTTTTGGAATTGTTTGAAGAACATCAGTTACAATCACATGGAATATTCGATTTCGAGGGATTTATGGAAGCTTATTCGGTGAAGAACCGCTTTCTTTGGGACCAATACAATCAGGGGAATATCTCTAAACAGGAATTGCGCGAGCGAAGATTCAAAGAAACATTCGAAGACCTTGGATTGGCTCTGGCACATCATCCCTCCGAGTTTTCAGATCAGTATATTTTTCGTTGCACCGTTAAACCCGGCGTATTTCCTCATACCCACGAAGTGCTCACCGCACTAAAAAAGAAATACCCGATGAGCATTCTCACCAATGGCTTCCCCGAATCTCAGCATCGAAAGATGGAAGCATCAGGTCTCCATTCTTATTTCAATCATCTGATCATCTCCGAAGAAGTAGGGTTTGCAAAGCCACACGAAGGAATTTTTCTCGCAGCCCTTCAAAAAGCAGGAGTATCAAAAGAGGAGGTAGTGATGATAGGCGACAATGCCCATGCAGACATCAAAGGAGCGCAAAATGCGGGAATCCGATCCATTTGGTTCAACCCACACGGAGAGAAACGCCCGAATCATATCGAAAAGGAGATTCAATCTTTGCGTGAGTTGCTCACGCTTTTGTAGTTCATTGTCTGATGGGCAGATCCTCAATATATTGTGAACCCGCATATCGACACGAACCTTGTGTTCCCTTGATCCGCCTTGCCTGATGCCCATCATATCCTTTCCTGAGCAAAATCATTAACCATTGATGCACAAGTCGTAACTTTGCGCGGAATTATGATTACGACTGATATATGCGTCATCGGTGCCGGGCCAGTTGGTCTGTTCGCCATTTTTGAAGCGGGCCTTCTTAAATTGCGTTGCCACTTGGTTGACGCACTTCCTCAGGTGGGCGGACAGCTTGCTGAGATATACCCCAAAAAACCTATCTACGATATACCCGGATACCCGGAAGTTCTGGCTCAGGATCTGATCGACAACCTGATGAAACAAGCAGAGCCTTTCAAGCCTACTTTTACCTTGGGTGAAAGGGCGGATGAAATCGAACGTCAGGACGATGGTAGCTTTATTACCACCACAAGCGACGGAACCAAAATTCACAGCAAGGTCATTTGCATTGCAGGGGGTCTTGGTTGTTTTGAGCCAAGAAAACCGGCCATCGAAAACCTGGAAAAATTTGAAGGTAAAGGCATCACCTACATGATCAAAGACCCGGAAATATTCCGGGACAAGAAAGTTATTTTGGCTGGTGGAGGCGATTCAGCTCTCGACTGGACCATATACCTGGCAGATGTGGCCAAGGAGCTTTCCCTGGTTCATCGCAACAGCAGCTTTCGTGGCGCTCCGGACTCGGCTCAAAAAGTATTGGCCCTCGCAGAAGCTGGAAAAATCAATCTCTTGCTGAATTCCAACCTCACCAAGGTAAATGGAAATGGCTCCCTGCAGGAAGTAAGCATCCTGGATAAGGATAAAAACGAACTCCTGATGGACACCGATTATCTGGTTCCCCTCTTCGGACTGAGTCCGAAACTTGGCCCATTGGAAAATTGGGGGCTGGAAATTGAAAACGGTGCGCTGGTGGTGAACACCAAAGACTTTGAAACCAATATTCCCGGTATCTTCGCTATCGGCGATATCAACACCTATCCAGGTAAATTGAAGTTAATTCTTTGTGGTTTCCACGAAGCGGCATTGATGTCGCACGGTGCCTATAAACATATCTTCCCTGAAAAGGTTCTCAATCTAAAATATACCACCGTTAACGGGGTACAATCGTTCTGATGGAAAATATTATAACGGTTTTCGTCAAAGAAGAGAGCGGGGAACTTACACCCATCCAGGTTCCTACAGACATGGGTTTAAGCTTAATGGAGGTGCTCAAGGGAAGTGGTTATCCCATAGAAGCCCGCTGTGGCGGAATGGCTTTGTGTGCAACCTGTCATGTGGAAGTATTGAACGACCCGGGTCTTCGTGAGCCACAGGATGCGGAATTAGATATGCTCGACACCGTGCCTAATCTTACGGATCACAGCCGGCTTTCTTGTCAGATCCGTCCGGAGAATGCTTTCGACGGGCTCGTTGTGAAAATTCTGGGAGATCACTAGCTGCCTATTGCAGCATTGATTTTAACAGGTAGTCCTCGTTTTTGTAAGTGAGTTTCCATACAATGGGATAGCCTTTTTGGATAAAGGTGGGAATGATATAGTCAACCACCATATAGGTTTCTCCTAACTCTGTCCTTCTTTTAAAGGTGTTTGCCTGGTAGCAATCGTCGGAACTTTTTATCTGAATCCAGTGTGAGACCAGTGAATCGAAATTAACGACTGTATCTCCCTCAAGACGAAGCCAAAGCTCTGTTTGCGTGTTGATTGTTGCCGACATTACGAAAGTATCCGAGTCGAATACCGCCGTGTCTAGTGCCACGCCTACACTCTCGCAGGTATTTTCGTGAAATTTCTTGGGCTCTATTTTATTGCAGGCATACACTGCAATGACTATGGAAACCAATAGAATTAGTTTTTGGTGCATTCACCAAAATTACAAAAAGCCCTCGTTATTTATTGCTTAGGCTTAAGTATCCCCTCGACCTTCACATTGATTACTTCGGCAATGTTCGCAACAACAATGTTTGGCACTTCTATGTTGTGGTCAACCAGTTTTACCTGAAAGTCACTTTTAAAATAAATCTTCCCTCCCTTAACTTCTATTTTGACCGGAATGCTCCTTTCCTTGGTTACCCCATGTATCTCCAGCTCTCCTTTTGCCATAACCTGATAGATTCCGTCTTTAAATAAATTCACCTCCTCTTCTATCCCTCCTTTAAAAGTAGCATTGGGGAATTTCTCACTCTCCATATAATTCTCATTGAAATGCTCTTGCATCAGTTTTTTCTCAAAATCGAAAGAAACAACCTGAACGCTGAAAGCAAATTTTCTGCTCTCTACATTCATCACGGAAGCGTAGGTATTTGTGTGCGCTTCAATATTTTCAACCGGGGTTTCGGAAAAGAATCCAATTTGACCACTTTCGAAAACATAAATTTTTGCGGGCTTGTCTGCCGGCATCGCGGCCAACATACTCAAGGCGCTCAGAAACAAAAAGGCTCTTTTCATAATTAATAACTACATGACTGTCCGTTTAATTCCCACCACGTCGTATTCTGGCGGAGCTGGAATCTAACTTGCCTGTAAAAATACAGGATATGACTCATTTAGAATTCTTTAATCGTTACAGAACTGAAGCTCAATGTAAGGCCCATTGGGTT
>WGMZ01000025.1 GCA_016124735.1 Bacteroidota bacterium | reverse complement strand
AGGCAACTAAACAGGCAGTAGAAACATACAACAGAAAAAGACCTCATATGGCTATCGGTCTTAAAAAACCTGCTGAAATCTATGCCACTTGAAAGAGTAATTAGAAAACAAAACTGTCAACCTATTCCAGGACAAGACACTGGTATCTTAAAACTTAACACTTAACTCTTAAAACTATTTCAAAACAGGTATTTTTACTTTAGCAGTTTATATCGATCTTCGAAAGATGCTAAGAGGTTTTAAATATCTTGCTTTATTGGTTTTGGGTTTAGCTTTCAGTACCTGCAAAAAAGAGAAGAAGCAGGTGCCTGAATCAAACTCTGACTGCCTTACATATCCGGAGGTAAATGCCGGGGCCGGATTCGATTTAGGGTTTAAGGGGTATCACATATCACATGTTTATACAGAAGTGATGAACCCGATTTTTAATCCAACGAATGAAAACGAGTTTATTTATTCCAAAAAGGAATTTGATACTACCACTTTAGTAGACAATTATTCACTTTGGAAATTTAACCTTGAGACTGGCAATTCAATCAAGTTATTAGCCCATTTGCCATTTGAAATGGATTCTCCAATAGTATTTACTTCTGATGGTCGAATTGTTTATGTAGTGGATCGAGGAATATTCAGCATCATGGATGCCGATGGAAATAATCAGCAGAAATTTCATTCGTTCGGTATGAATGTATCCAATTTGATAATTAACCGATCGATGAGTAAGATGGTGATGTCATGGGTTATTGGTGCCTCAAGTAAAACTGTACTTTACTATTTGGACGGAAGTCAATCGGATACCTTTTTTTATGGGGTGGATGGGTTTACCTTCCTTGAAGGTGATTTTTCCGGTACAGATAGTATTGCCACTTTAAGTTCCGCATTGGATTATTTTGGAGTTAGCGTGGTTGATTTAGCCCATGACTCCATGATTCCAATTTTCAAAAAGCCAGTTGGTGGAGGTGAAAGGACAAGAAATGTAAAATGGCATCCGGATAATGAAACGCTTTTTTTCACAAATGACCAAGATGGGATATACAAGTATAAGGCCGGCCAATTAACCTTGGTCAAACCCCATTGTGACAATAAGATGTATGGCAAGTTGAGCATTTCGCCTTCGGGTCAAAAAATGGTCGTAGAACGATACAATCGGACCAAAATATCGGACACAAGGTTGGAAGTTAGCAGTCATATTGCCATCATGAACATCGATGGAACGGAAGAGCAAGTGCTGGATTTGGAATAGTTTTTTAGCCACAAACTTCAGGCAAAAGGCATCACGAAGGAAGTCCTATGCTAGTGGCTTTTGAAATGATTCTTAATTCTGATTGGGCAACCCCTCCGGGGTCTCGAAATCTCTGGGTCTTGCCTTGTTTCATGCCAAAAAAGCTTGAGGCAAAAGCTTTTGGAATAATGCATTAAGCTGTTGGTTTTTGAAATGATTCTTAATTCTGATTGTTCAACCCCATCAGGGTTGTTAAAAGCTTATACTCCAACCAAAGGGTAGGCGACTCCTCCTGGGTCTCTGAAACTTTCGGACTCAAAATATTTTACAAAGGGAGCTTCAATCTACTTGCATTATGCACTAAAATTTTTACCCCCTTTTGAGATCTACTTCTCTGTCCCTCTTGAGAGGGACTCTACTACTTTAAATTAAGGAAGACTTCAGTTAGGGTGTGTTTAAGGAAGCCACAAGCATTTCTCAACCTTTCGACAGGATCGAATTGACTTAGGGCTCAGGTTTCAGCCGTCTGGTTTCTGGAATCTGGATTCTAGGTTCTGTCATCTAAACCATCTCCGCACAGCGTATCCCATCCATCGCGGCGCTGACAATTCCACCGGCATAACCGGCTCCTTCGCCGCAAGGGAAGAGGTTCTCAATCTGCGGATGACGCAGCGTTTCTCGGTCGCGGGGAATGCGGACAGGAGAGGAGGTGCGCGACTCGACGCCGACTAAAACAGATTCTTCGCTCAGGTAGCCCCTCATCTTTTTGCCCATCGCCTGGAGTCCGCCGCGAAGGCTCCTGGCTATTTCGCCCGGAAGTACCTCATCTAATGGAACGGCTCTAACTCCCGGGATATAGGAAGTGTGCAAGCTTCCACTACTGTCCTTTTTATTCAGGAAGTCCAGAAGTTTTTGTCCGGGTGCGGTTAAATCCCCGCCGCCCAGGACAAAGGCTTTCTGCTCCACCTGCCTTTGGTACTCCAGCGCTGCCAGAGCGCCAAATTGTTTGAATGGGATGAAATCCTTTTCGTTGAGAGCCACGACCATACCTGAATTTGCAAAGGGATTGTTCCGTTTGCTGGGCGACCATCCATTGACCACAATTTCACCGGGAGCCGTTGCTGCAGGAGCAATAATGCCGCCCGGACACATGCAAAAAGAGAAGACACCACGTCCTCCAACTTGTTCCACCAGCGAATAGGAGGAAGGGGGCAGATAGGGACCCCGTACATCGCAATGGTATTGTATTTTGTCAATGAGTTGCTGCGGATGTTCAATCCGCACACCGAGTGCATATGGTTTGGCTTCAATCTCAATTCCTTTCTTGTCGAGCAGCTCGAAAATATCCCGGGCACTATGTCCGGTAGCCAGGATTACGGCATCTCCGGTAAATTCCTTTCCCTGGGCAGTCTGAACGGCTTTGATTTGATTCCCTTCTAAAATCAAATTGGAAAGGCGCTGTTCGAAGTAAATCTCTCCACCATAGGCGCGAATTGTATCACTCATAGCCGAGACAATTCCCGGTAATTTATTGGTGCCGATATGAGGATGGGCTTCGTAGCGAATGCGCTCATCTGCGCCATGTTCTGTGAAGATTTTGAGAACTTTCTCAATGCTTCCCCTTTTGCCACTGCGGGTATAAAGCTTTCCATCCGAATACGTTCCGGCTCCGCCTTCGCCAAAACAATAATTGCTGTCGCTGTCGACCACCCGCTCTTTGTTGATGGCGGCCAGATCGCGGCGACGCTCGCGCACAGCCTTGCCGCGTTCAATCAGGATGGGTTTAATTCCACGTTCCAATAAATGCAGGGCTGCGAACATTCCGGCCGGTCCACAACCGACAATGATTACTTTCCTGTCGGTTTCTTTTATCTGATGATAGACGGTAGAGACAACTTCCGGAACGGCTTCATCTATATAAACTTCAAGGACCAGTCGGATCTTTATCGGTGCACGACGTGCATCGATGGAGCGTTTTTTAATACTAATGGCGGAAATCTTTTCAACAGGAACACGAAGTTCACGAGCAGATGCAGATTGAATGGATTCTTCTGAAGCAGCCGTTTCCGGACTAAGATAGAGTTCGAGAGTGTGCATAATCGGGTTAGGTGTTTATCCTAAAACAGCGGCAAATTTCCTAAATTCTCTGTAAAAGCTCATTTTTGCGCTAATTATAATTTCATGGCTGATATTCAACATTTGGAGCAAGTTGCCTCCCAGATCAGAAGAGACATCGTACGAATGGTTCACGCTGTACAATCAGGTCACCCCGGTGGTTCCCTGGGTTGTGCGGATTTTTTTACCGCCTTATTTTTTGATGTAATGAAACATACTCCCGAGCCATTCCATATGGATGGAAAAGGAGAAGATGTCTTTATTCTGTCGAATGGACATATTTCACCGGTATATTACAGTGCCTTGGCACGTTCCGGTTATTTCCCTGTCCCTGAGCTCAGCACTTTTAGAAAGTTGAACAGCCGCCTGCAAGGGCACCCCGCTACACATGAACACCTTCCAGGTATTCGCATTGCTTCAGGTTCTTTGGGACAAGGTTTATCCGTTGCAGTGGGAATTGCGCTTTCGAAAAAAGCCAACCAGGACCCTCAAACCGTTTTTGCACTTTGTGGAGACGGAGAATTGCAGGAAGGTCAGATATGGGAAGCAGTGATGTTTGCAGCGCATAACAAAGTGGATAATCTCATTATTACCGTGGATGCAAATGGTCGTCAGATTGATGGCGACACCAAAGACATTATGGGCTTTGGAGATCTCGCCCCGCGTTTTGCTGCATTTGGCTGCGATGTGATGCACATGGAAGGCAATGATATGAAGCAGGTAGTTGCAGGACTGGCTGAAGCGAAAAGCCGTTGTGGCAATGGAAAACCTGTTGTGATCGTTATGCATACGGAAATGGGTTATCCCGTTGATTTTATGGTGGGATCCCATGAATGGCACGGAATTGCTCCGAACGATGCGCAACTTGAATCGGCTTTGAGTCAGTTGCCGGAAACCCTTGGTGATTATTAATGAAAAAACTACTTCTCCTAATTTTTTGCCTGATTACGGCCAGCGCATCCTTGCATGCTCAAAAAAAGACACGCATCCTTTTCTTATTGGATGGCAGTGGTAGCATGTATGCGAAGATGCAAACTGAGACTCGAATTGCTGCAGCTAAACGCTTGTTGAGCAATATGGTCGACAGCCTGCGTCATGTAAACAATGTGGAGTTGGCATTGAGAATATACGGTCACCGCAGTCCGTCTTCAGCCCAGGATTGCAAGGACACCCGACTCGAAGTTCCTTTTTCTCCGAATAATTACGACGAAATGTTAACGGTAATCCGTGAACTAACGCCAAAAGGAACCACCTTGATCGCTTATTCTCTTCAGGAAGCTGCGTATGATTTTCCCAAAGAAGACGGCGTGAGGAATGTCATTATTCTTATTACTGACGGACTCGAAGAATGTTCTGGAGATCCCTGTGCCGTGTCGGAGGCGCTTCAAAGGCAGGGGGTTATTCTAAAACCTTTTATCATTGGCGTGGGAGGCGATCCTACATTTATCAATTTCTACGACTGTGTAGGGCGTTATTTTGATGCGAGCACAGAAAGTGAATTTGAGAATATTTTGGGGGTGGTAGTTTCTCAGGCGATTAACGAAACGACCTGTCAGGTCAATCTATTGGATATCAACGGAAGAGCACTGGAAACCAATGTGAACATGACCTTCTACGACCAAAAATCAAAACGGCCTATTCACAACTTTATCCATACAATGAACGACCGGGGAGTGCCCGATACACTTACCGTCGATCCAAGTTTCATTTACGATATTCAGGTACACACCGTGCCTCCGGTATTTAAAAATAACGTAACCCTGATTCCGGGCCGCCATAATATCATTGCAATTGATGCCCCGCAAGGGCAACTTAGTCTGCAGGTCGATGGAGTTACCGCCTATCCCGATTTACAGGCCATTGTGCGAAAGCACGGCACCATGCAAACACTCATTGTTCAGGAATTCAATGCCACGCAGAAATTTATTGTTGGCAAATACGACCTGGAAATACTCACTCTTCCGCGACTTTATATCAATGTGAGTGTGGAACAGTCCAAAAATACCATTGTCAATATTCCTCAACCAGGGAAACTTCATCTTATGGGCAACCAGGAATATTTCGGAGCGATTTACCAGATGAAAGGAAATATGCTGGAGTGGGTTTGCGATATAGATGACACACAAAAGCGACAAATCCTGACATTACAGCCAGGAAAATACAAAGTGATTTACCGGGCCAAACGGGTAACAAAAACCTATATGACCGTCGAGAAAATATTTGAAATACAATCGGGGGGCAGCACGCACCTCAACCTATTCTAAACACACGAATGAAGACGTATACCGTTCAAAACGAAAAAGACACACGCTCCGGATTTGGAGCCGGATTGGATGAATTGGGAAAAACACATCCTGAAGTTGTTGCCCTTTGTGCCGACCTCACGGGTTCCCTGAAGATGGATGCTTTCGCAAAAGAATTTCCGGAGCGCTTCTATCAGGCGGGTATTTCCGAAGCCAATATGATTGGTATGGCAGCAGGATTGGCTGTGGGAGGGAAAATTCCTTTCACCGGTACCTTTGCGAATTTCTCTACCGGTCGCGTATACGATCAGATTCGTCAGTCGGTTGCCTACAGTGGAAAGAATGTGAAGATTTGTGCTTCACATGCCGGATTAACGCTGGGTGAAGATGGAGCGACGCATCAGATTTTGGAAGACATCGGCTTGATGAAAATGCTGCCGGGCATGACGGTTATCAATCCATGCGATTACAACCAAACCAAAGCTGCCACCATCGCCATTGCCGATTACAAAGGCCCGGTTTATCTCCGGTTTGGTCGTCCTAAAGTGCCAAATTTCACCGACCCGAACCGGAAATTTGAAATTGGAAAAGCATTGATGCTGAACGAAGGAACCGATGTGAGCATTTTTGCTACCGGTCATCTGGTTTGGAAAGCCATCGAAGCCGGACATGCGTTGGCAGAGAAAGGAATCAGTGCCGAAATAATAAATATTCATACGATTAAACCTTTGGACGAAACCGCTATCTTAGAATCAGTTTCCAAGACCCGCTGTGCTGTAACAGCCGAGGAACATCAAATGAACGGGGGATTGGGCGATAGCATTTGTCAGTTATTGGCCAGAAAAAATCCATTACCGGTTGAAATGGTGGCCGTTAACGACTCCTTTGGGGAGTCGGGCAAACCCAATGAATTGATGACCAAATACGGAATTGATACCGTAAATATTGTTGAAGCAGCAGAACGGGTATTGAAACGCAAATAAGCGTTAGCCCTTTTGATTCGCCTTGAAGAAAATATAACAGAAGAAGAACTGATAGCCAGATTGCGGGATACCAAAACCCGTGATCTGGCTTTTTCTTTGTTGGTGGATCGCTATCAGGAAAGGGTCTATTGGCATATCCGGAAAATGTTGATAGATCCCTATGAAACAGACGACGCCACCCAAAACACCTTCATTCTGGTTTGGCAAAACCTCGATAACTTCAGAGAAGAGAGTAAATTGTTTACCTGGATTTACCGCATTGCCACCAATGAGGCACTGGCGGCCATCCGGAAGAAGAAGAAACGTGTTTTCTTCAATTTCGATGATGCCGGGGAAATTCTTGCATCGCGCGTGGATACACCCGGTTTCTTTAGCGGGAATGAGATTGAAAAAAAACTCTTTAGAGCCCTGGTCAAATTGCCTGAGAAGCAGAAGCTGGTTTTTCAGATGAAATATTTTGAGGACATGAAATACGAGGAAATTTCGGAAATTCTGGGGACTTCCGTTGGAGCCTTGAAGGCTTCCTACCATCATGCAGTGAAAAAATTAGAACATCATATTCAGCTTATTTAAACCTTTTACTTTTAAGCACATCCAAAAAACAATGAAAACGAATACATCCTGGGAAGATAAATTGAAAGCGAAGCTCGGTGAAGACAGGGAACGTTTCCCCCTGCCCGGGAATCATTTCGCTTCATTAAAAGAACAGATTCTTTCAGAGAAAGAAGCGAGCAGGAAAAGCAATGCTGCCTCAGGGAAGATAAAACCTCTTTGGTTGCTGGTGGTTCCCGTTGCTGCGGCTGCTGCTGTGGCTGTTTTTCTCCTTAGCAGGCAAGGTGTTCCGGTGCAACCGCCGCCAGACAACCTGATGCTAAGTGATGCTGCAGAAGTATATTTTGAGATTACCACCTCCGAACCGGTTCAGTTGGAAGTAGACAGCCATCTAATCAAAAAGCTGTCAAACGAACCCGTGTACCAGGAAATGAAAACTGAAGTGATTTATGAGGAATACCTCGACGATTACGTTTATGAGGCAGACGAGCAGGATCCTCTGGATCAGTTGGCTGTCGAGGATATAGAAGATTATTTAGTAGAGAACATTAATATCAACAGCGAATTATGAGAACCCTATTTATATGCATGAGCCTGATTCTTGGATTGCAGGTAATGGCACAACCGAGGAAAGACAAAATCCGCGAAGTTCGTATTGAGTTCATGAAGAAAAAGCTGGCACTTACGCCGGAAGAGGAAAAGACCTTTATTCCTCTGTATATCCATATGTTGGATGAGCTGGATTCCCTGAAGAGGAAATTTCGCAATGAAGTTGATTTACGTGATGTCGACCTCACCTTCATGACTGATAAAGAATGCGAGCTTTTGGTGCAAAATATTGTCGAATACAGAAACGAGGAGGTAGCCATTACGAATCGATATACTTCGGAATTCAAAAAAGTTCTGCCCATTAAAAAGGTGGCCATGATATATAAGGCGGAAATGGAGTTTAGGAAAGAGCTGGTTGAAAGGCTTCGCGAAGACAGACGAAAAGGGCGTTAAAATAATAGTCTGTTTTTCAGCTAGTTATCAAGCCTTAAAATATTCTTAACAATCCACCCAAAACCCTTTATGCTATTGATTTTTTATTAGATTTGCACCCGTTTAAAAATGATGAATCCTTTTGCGGATTCCTTTGTTAACAAAATAGACGACTTAAACCGTCCGATGGCAAATCTAATCAGACTAAAAAAGGGCTACGATATCAAACTCGTAGGCGAGGCTGCGAAAGAAATCGTCAGCATCGAAGCTCCCGAAACCTATGCCATCCAACCCGCTGATATTCGTGGGTTGGTTCCAAAGCTGTTGGTTGAAGCAGGCGCAAAAGTAAAAGCTGGTTCTCCTTTATTTCATCCTAAAACAGAAGAAAGTATTCTGTTTACTTCTCCCGTAAGTGGCGTAGTATCAGATATTGTTCGCGGTGAAAAAAGAAGAATCATGTCAATCCGAATCCAGAAAGATGGGACTTCGGATAGCGAGAACTTTGGTGCAGCAGAACCGGCAAGACTTGGCAGAGAAGGAGTAAAGGAAAAAATGTTGAAGAGCGGAATGTGGACTTTCCTGCGTCAACGTCCTTACAACAGCATTGCGCATACGCAAACTGTTCCGAAGAACATTTTCATCAGTGGATTTGATTCTGCGCCACTTGCGCCGGATTTGAATTTTGCTTTGAAAGGGCGCGAATCGCACCTCCAGGCTGGGATCAATGCATTGGCAACCCTGACTGATGGAAAAGTTTATTTGAGCATAAGACACAAGGCCGACAACAGCACCTTTAGCGGATTGAATAATGTGACCATCAATGAGTTTGCTGGTCCGCACCCTGCTGGAAACGTGGGGGTACAAATCCACCATATTGCTCCGATTAATAAAGGGGATGTGGTTTGGACCATGAATATTCAGGATGTAGCCAATTTGGGTAAACTGTTTACAGAAGGCGTATATGATGCCGGCCGTGTGGTAGCATTGACCGGTTCCGAGATGGATAATCCGGTTTATACCAAGATGACAGTTGGGATGGCCATGTCATCCGTGGCATCAAAAATAAAAGGCCACAATGTTCGGTTGATTTCCGGAAACGTTTTGATGGGAACTAAATCTTCATCTGAAGGTTTCCTTGGCTATTTCGATCAGCAAATTACTGCCATTCCTGAAGGAGATGAGCCGGAATTCTTCGGTTGGGTGATTCCATCTGAAGCACGTCCATCCATCTCAAAAACCTTCCTTTCTTATCTGACACCTAACCGCAAATATCGCGTAAATACTTCGATGCACGGAGAGGAACGCCCATTTGTAGTAACCAATGAATACGAGAAAGTATTGCCAATGGATATTTATCCGGTGCAATTGCTCAAAGCTATTCTGGCTGGAGATCTGGAAGCGATGGAGTCGTTAGGAATATTCGAATTGGTCGAAGAGGATCTTTCTCTTTGCGAGTTCGTTTGTACTTCCAAACAGCCTGTACTCGACATTCTTTCTGATGGTTTGACCTTAATTGAAAAAGAGGGATAATGAAGTTCTTAAAAAACACCTTTGACAAGATTCGTCCGAATTTCGAAAAAGGAGGGAAGCTGTTCTTCCTTCACTCGACATTCGACGCATTTGAAACTTTCTTCTTTGTGCCCGGTCATACCACACATGGAAAGGTTCATGTTCGCGATGGTATTGATATGAAACGTACCATGATTACCGTAGTGGTGGCGATGTTGCCAGCCCTTTTATTCGGTATGTGGAACGTTGGATACCAGCACTTTTTAGCCCTCGGACAGGAAAGTTCACTGATAAACAATTTCCTTTTCGGCTTGTGGCAGACATTGCCCATTATCGTTGTTTCCTACGGTGTAGGTCTTGGAATTGAATTCGCTTTTTGCCAGGTAAAAGGACATTCGGTAAACGAAGGCTTCCTGGTAACCGGATTATTGATTCCTTTGGTTCTTCCTCCAACCATTCCATTGTGGATGGTTGCCTTGGGTACTGCCTTCGCCGTTATCATTGGCAAGGAAGTATTCGGAGGTTCCGGAATGAATCTATTGAATCCGGCCCTTACAGCCCGCGTATTCTTATTCTTTGCTTACCCTGCATACATGTCGGGTGAGTTTTTATCGAATGGTAACGCGGTATGGTTTGCCGGAAACCGCGCTGATTTGGCAGACGGAGTTTCGGGAGCCACTTCCCTTGGACAACTTGCTACTGGTACAACACCTACTTATTCTGCACTGGATATGTTCCTTGGACTGGAAAAGGGTTCTATTGGAGAAACTTCTGTTGCAGCCATTCTGATTGGAGCACTAATTCTTATCATTACCGGAATCGGTAGCTGGAAAATCATGAGTTCTGTATTTGTTGGAGGTTTTGTGATGGGTTCAATCTTCAATATGATTGGTGGTACCGCATACCTCGACTTCCCCGCTTACGAGCATTTGTTGGTTGGTGGTTTTGCTTTTGGTGCTGTTTACATGGCAACAGATCCTGTGTCTGCTGCTCAGACAGAAAAAGGGAAAATCATCTACGGATTACTAATAGGTATGCTGACTGTCTTAATACGTGTGAGCAATCCGGCATATCCGGAAGGGATGATGATGGCCATTCTGCTCATGAACGTATTCGCGCCATTGATTGATTATTTCGTCGTAGAGTCTAACAAAAAAAGGAGATTGAAACGTGCAACGGTCTAACACTTACATATTCACCTTTATCGTGGCATTGACCATGATATGTGCGGTGCTTCTTTCCTTGACCAATGAGTCTTTGAAAGACAAACAGGCTGCGAATGTGGCCTTTGAAAAACGCAAGTTCATCCTCACTACTTTTATGGGTGCCGATGCAGTGGGAGGAATGTCTCCTGCCAAGGTCAACGAAGTATACGATGCCAAAGTGAAATCATCTGTAGTAGATTATCAGGGTAAAACGCTTGATGTGCCAGTAGATGATATTGAAATCGAAAAAGAATACAAGAAGCCATTAGAAGAGCGCCGTTTACCGGTGTATTCCATCATAGGTTCCGAAGGACTGGAATATCTGGTACTTCCTGTATATGGATTCGGACTTTGGGATAATATCTGGGGATATGTTGCTTTGGAGAATGATGCCAACACCATCAAAGGGGTGGTATTCGATCACAAAGGAGAAACACCTGGATTGGGTGCCCGTATCACCACACAGGAAATTCAATCTCGTTTTGTAGGTAAAACCATTCATGATAAAGAAGGGGACGTAGTTTCCGTAACGGTTATGAAGGGGGAAAATGGCGGCGGAGAAAAAAGTATCGAAGCGTACAAAGACCAGCCACACGAGGTTGATGGAATGTCAGGTGCAACCCTTACAGGTAAAGGAGTTAACAAAATGCTTTCTGATTACTTCACCGCCTATAACAACTATTTTAAACAATTGTCGGTAGAGAAAACCGCATTAAACTAAGTTAAGATCATGTCAACAGCAGTAGAAGAAAAAAAATCAGCTCCTTCTCAGCCCTTGTTCGGTAAGAAGGAGCGTCAGCTTTTGAGTGACCCGCTGGATAGCAATAACCCGATTACCGTTCAGGTACTGGGTATTTGTTCTGCTTTGGCGGTAACCGTGCAGATGAAGCCGGCATTGTTTATGGCATTGGGGGTAACGTTTGTAACCATGATGTCGAACTTTTTGATCTCCATCATGCGGAATGCTATTCCGGGTCGTGTGCGGATTATCGTGCAATTGGCCGTGGTTTCCACCTTTGTAATTTTAGTAGACCAGTTTTTGAAAGCCTTTGCATACGATGTTTCAAAGCAACTCTCCGTATTTGTTGGTTTGATTGTAACCAACTGTATCGTAATGGGGCGTTTGGAGGCATTTGCAATGGGAAATAAACCTTTCCCTTCATTGATTGACGGTATCGGAAATGGATTGGGCTATGGTGCCATTCTGATGATTGTGGCTTTCATGCGAGAATTGTTTGGTTCCGGATCGCTTTTCGGATTCAAAATATTTGATGCTTTGGGCATTAACTATATCGGAAATGGGGTGATGGTAATCCCTGCAGGAGCTGCTATCGTTATTGGTTTGGTTATATGGGCGCAACGTGCCCGTAACGGAATGGTTGAAGAATAATTAAGGAGGAAGCTAAAAAATGGAAAATCTAATCAGCATTGGTGTTCGGTCGATTTTTATCGACAACATGATATTTGCCTACTTCCTGGGTATGTGTTCTTATTTGGCGGTATCTAAGAAGGTAAGTACCGCCATTGGTCTGGGTGCAGCCGTAATCTTTGTATTGGGTATCACCATTCCTTTGAACTGGTTGGTGTACAACTACTTCCTCAAACCAGGGGCTATGTCGTGGACGGGGATTGATGCCCTGGCAAATGTCGACCTGAGTTTTATTGGACTAATCATCTACATCTCTGTAATTGCCGCCTTTGTGCAGCTGACAGAAATGGCAGTAGAGAAAATTTCACCGGCATTGTATGCTGCCCTGGGTATCTTCCTGCCACTGATTGCTGTGAACTGCTCTATCCTGGGTGGTGCATTGTTTATGATTGGTCGCCCATACAACCTGGCTGAAGCCACCACATTTGGGATTGGATCCGGAATTGGATGGTTCCTCGCAGTAGTTGCTCTGGCAGCTATCCGTGAAAAACTGAAATACTCCAATGTTCCTGCTCCTTTGAGAGGGTTGGGAATCACCTTTATTATCGTGGGATTGATGTCCTTCGGATTTTTAAGCTTTATGGGTTTCAGCATCTAAGGAAAAAGAATCATGCTTGTACTTGAAATAAATGTAGCTATCGTCCTTGCCAGCGCAGCGGTATTTACCCTGGTAATTCTATTGCTGGTTATTATGCTGCAAATTGCCGCCAAAAAACTGGTTCAGCAAGGAGATGTGCAAATTGAGATTAATGGCGAAAAAACCATTTCGGTGCCCGCAGGAGGAACCCTGCTCACTGCCTTGGCAAATGAAAAACTTTTCCTTCCTTCTGCTTGCGGAGGGGGAGGTACCTGCGCCATGTGTAAATGTAAAATTCCGGAAGGTGGAGGAGAGATTCTTCCTACAGAGACTGGTCATATCAACCGTCGCCAGCAGAAAGAACATGTTCGTCTGGCCTGTCAGGTGAAAGTGAAAAACGACATGAAAGTCGAGATTCCGGAAGAAGTGTTCGGAATTAAAAAGTGGGAATGCGAAGTGGTGTCTAACTACAACGTAGCTTCCTTCATCAAGGAATTTGTAGTAAAGCTACCTGAAGGAGAATCGCTGAACTTCGAGGCTGGCGGGTATATTCAGATTGATGTGCCTGCTACGACAGTAGATTTTAAAAATATCGATATTACTTCTCATCCTCGGATGGGAAAAGCTCCGGATGAATTTCAGGCGGAATGGGATAAGTTTAAGTTGTGGGACCTGAAAATGGTGAACCCGGAACCTATATTCCGTGCCTATTCCATGGCTAACCACCCGGCTGAGGGTAATATTGTAATGCTAAACATTCGTATTGCAACACCACCTTGGGATCGTGCAAAGAATGGCTGGATGGATGTAAATCCTGGTATCTGTTCTTCTTATGTTTTCAATCAGAAACCAGGTGATAAAGTAACAGTATCCGGACCTTATGGCGAGTTCTTTATCAAAGAAACCGGTGCGGAAATGATTTATGTAGGCGGTGGTGCAGGCATGGCTCCTTTGCGCTCTCATCTTTTCCATCTTTTCCATACGGAGAAAGAACGCAACAGAAAAGTAAGCTTCTGGTACGGCGGCCGTTCAAAACGTGAGTTATTCTATGTAGATGACTTCCGCGAAATAGAAAAAGAGTTCCCGAACTTTAAATTCTATATCGTCCTCTCAGAACCTCTTCCAGAAGATAATTGGAAGGAGAAAAAGAGCATCGACGATGATGGAGATGGATTTACAGGTTTTGTTCACCAGGCTTTGATAGACAATTACCTGAGTAAGCATGCTGCTCCTGAAGATATTGAGTTCTATTTCTGTGGACCTCCAATGATGAACCAAGCCGTACTGAAAATGTGTGACGACTGGGGTGTACCGCCCGAAAATGTCTCCTTCGACGATTTCGGTGGATAATCATCTGTGAAAGAATAAAAAAAGCCCTGCATTGCGGGGCTTTTTCTATTTTTGGACCCATGAAAAGAATCCTCCTTCCAGCTCTGGCTCTGGTCTTTTTGGCTGCATGCTCCGGAGACAGTAAAAAGAATGGTCTCCAAAAGTTCAAAACAGATGCTTTCGGATCTTACCTGGAAATATCCTACCTCGGAGAGCCTTTGACCAGTCTTGATTTTGTGATGGGGAACTTTATAGAGAACTTTAATCATTCGCTCTCTACCTACGATTCTAGCTCTGTCATTTCACGGATCAATCACAACCAAAGTACCCAGCTGGATTCGCTTAATTTTAAGCTTATGGGACAAGGCATGTGGTGGACGCGTGCCAGCAGGGGAGCTTTCGATATTACTGTAGGACCACTCGTTAATTTGTGGGGATTTGGAACTCAGGGTCCACATAAAGTAGATTCTGCAGAGGTTGATTCAGCTCGGCGGTTATGTGGTTATGGCATGTTTACCTCGAGCAATATGCAGTTGCGAAAACTCAATCCTGGTTCCTGCATTGATTACAATGCTTTGGCACCAGGTTTTGCTGCGGATCAGATTGGTCAAATGCTCAGGCAAAAAGGCTACGAGAATTTTTACATCAATGTTGGAGGCGAGATACTTTGTTCAGGAGTCAATCAGGATTCTGCGTTTTGGTTAATTGGAATTGAGAAACCAATTCCGAATAAAACCGGACAAAATGAAGCCATGCGTTATATTCATGTCATCAATCAGGGGCTTGCCACTTCCGGAAATTACAGGAAATTCTACATGATGGATGGAAAGCGTTATGCCCATACCATTGACCCACGTAGCGGATATCCGGTGCAACATGATTTGCTGAGCGCCACCATAATAGCTCCGGATGCAGTTACCGCAGATATCCTGGCAACAACCTGCATGGTGATGGGCAGGGAAGAAGCGAAAACTTTTCTATCAAGTCTTCAGGGAGTCGAATACTACTTCATCTATTCAGGAGAAGATGATTCTTTTAAAGAAGAATGGTCTCCGGGTATGGAGAAGCAGTTTGAGGAATAGTATCGCGTATCGGGACACTGAGCTGTCGAATTGCCCGGTTGTAATATCAAAAAGGTGTAAGCTTACAATTGGGTCGTTTTGTTTCAATGACCATCAACGGTCTCGGCTATTAACAGGTGGGGATTTTTTGCCCTAACTTTTCAGCTTAGCACCGACCTTTGTTTTAAGTTTACACTTTCGTTTAATCACTTTCACCCCAAATGTGGAGTTTCCGCGCAAAGTGATCCAGTAGTTCCGCGGCAATGAGGTCCACCTATTCCGCGTCAAATTGACCCGTCTATTCCGCGTTAAACTGACCCCCCTGAAATACAAGAAGGCTCTGCTGTTTTGCGGGCCATTT
>WGMZ01000031.1 GCA_016124735.1 Bacteroidota bacterium | reverse complement strand
GCTTCAATTTTCCCAACATAGTCTGCAAGATTTTCTTCTAATTTCCTCAAAACCTTGCAAATAATCATCTAACAAAATACATACTTTTCAACATAATATGTTTATATTCAAGATGTTGTGTGTTATTAAGGAACGACTAAACTAAGAAACCTTGGCCAAACCCATTAGCGTATGTACTGTTCTGTGGGATAAACGGGATTGACCCTATAGGGGTTGGATTCTCCCATTAATTTTTTTGAATTTGATACGTCGCCGAACCAAAATTGCCGGACATTCGAATCAGATAAATTCCCTGAGGCAATATGCTTACATTAATTGTGCTGGTCTCTCCCTGTTCAACTATATGGCGCTCTGACTTCATGATTTTACCGTCGATACTCATAACCTGTATTTCCACGGGTCCGTCAATTTCTTCTGCCCATTGAATAAATAGGGCGTTCTCTGCTGGATTAGGGTAAAGTCCGGATACTACTTTTATGGCAGGTTGTACAGAATTTAGCAAGGAAACATAGGTGGAATTGACTTCAAAATCTTTTCCTTTTGATTCTGGATTTGCCTGACTCAGGTCTACCCAATAAAAGGAAGAAGTTTTGCCTCCCAATTCAACAATCACTTTGTATTTGCCAAAAGCCAGATTGCTGAATTGATATTTTCCATCCTGGTCGCTGAAAGTATAAGCTACGGGTTCATCCTGATCATTGAAAAGATTGACCTGAATGCCTTCCAATGGATGGAAATTTTTATTGGCACCCTGACTGATTTGCCCGCCGATGAAGCCAGAACCTCCGGGGTTGCTGCCAGCTGTCATGTGAATGATATTTATATAGGATCCTGGATACAAGGCCGAGGCACCCGACCAACTGGTAGAATTGGGGTAATAAGTCGGGATATAACTGGAATATATACTGGAAGAGGAGAGCAAGGCAGCTTTTACCAGATAGGTTTTAGACATGTCGCAAACCGGAGAGAAGCTGAAATAGGCCGAATCAGGAGAAGAACTGCTTAAATCTACAGAGTCTATGCCTGTTAATGTGCCATTCACAGAGTCGTAGTCAATCAGGTAAATTCGTAATGCGCCGTAATTAGTGGAGTATTGATTATTGAAAACCACTCTTCCATTAATTTCCTCAGGTTGATAGTAGTTGGTTCCGGTTCCGCAAGTGGTGAAATACAGATAATTGGTTCCACTGCAATGAATAGCACCGGATTGATCATAAATTTCCCTTCGAACGGAGTAATTCCCTTTGTTTGCTGCGGTATAATCGACCGAATCACCAGTCAATGTGTCGCTTGAATTAATTATATATCGGGAATTTAAATTGGCATTATGAATTCCAACCGCACGAAGTACATGGGATGATGGGTTGCTTAAAGCGAAAGTAGAGTTGCAGGTACTTTGAATGGATAGGTTAATGATTTTCGGCACGCAAGCATTACTGGAGTCTTTCACGACAGCAGTATAATTTCCAGACTGTGTGTAAATATGATTGAAAGTTCCTGAATGATAGGAAGAGTCTCCATCACCAAATACATAAAAATACACTTTCGTCGTATCTGAGGGAATAAACGTAATGACACCGGAAGATTGCATGGTTGTCATTCCAATCTGGCACCCTTGTGTTTGTATACTTCTCGTGTAAGTATCGGTACATTGATTTTGATAGGAACTGGTATGCGTTACGGTATGAATCCCACTTGTACTGAAAGTATAGGTTAAGGCACGTTGACCATAGACAGAGTCGCCGTCACATACCCATAAGTGAGTATATGAGTTGCCGTTCGTTGCGTAAAGTGCAATTTGGTTTGCGTTGCTCGTGTAAGAGTAATTAAAGCCCGCAAAACAATGAGGTGAAATGGAAATTGAGTCCATTATACTGTCGGAGCAATTTCGGGAAGGATCATGAATGACGTGCTTTATTCCTAAAGTTCCTACGGAATCAAAGTAATGATATGGACTCTGATAGTTCGAAATTTGTCCGTCGCCAAAATCCCAAAAATGAGTTCCTCCGCTTCCTAAGGTAGCCGAATAAAAATAGAAGGAATTTGATCCAGAGGAATTGCTTTTCGTGAAGGCCGCTGTACAGGGTCGTGCGCAAGGTAGTTGAATATCGATGGAAAGTCTGTAAAACGTGTTTGGTGACCAGTTGGGGTGATACACGGTATAGAAGGTATCCAGAGTATTCCATTGGCCACATGAGTAATAATGAATACTTACTGCGGAGTCCTGATTTGCCGTGTCCCAGGCAAAGGAATCAGTGTATTCATACGTGTACGACCGACTGACATAAGAGAAAGGGTTTTGATGATTCGTGGAATCTGTATTTCGAATAACAATAGTGGGTTGAGGGAAATAAGGAACTCCATTGTTATCGTAAAATAAAATAGTCGTGCTACCGCTCGTTTGTCCATCTGCATGTTGAATGAAAAGTGCTGGTAGCAGTAGAATAATGTAAAGTAGAAATTTTTTCATGACGAAAGGTTTAATTTACCAATATGTCGTGAGCCTGAATCAATTGGTTGGCTAACCCGGAAAAAAATTGAGTTTTATCGACTAATGTCGCTTAGTATTTTCTGCCTTTCCACTCTCTTCCGCTGCTAAAAGGGAAGAACAAAGCAGTGGCTGCTGTGACACCTGAGCTGTAGAAAGAATAGCTCAATATATCCAGGAAAGGAAAGTGTTTGCCGGCACCCTTCATGGTTAGTATGAGGATCGAAGATTGTATGACAAAGTGCAGACAAAAGAGCATGAGGGCCCAATAGGGAAGGATAAAAAAACAGACGAGTATCAATGGATCAAAGAGTCCGAAGAGCGCCAAAAGCATCTTCCAGTAGAATGGCAAATCCCTGCCTCCGGTAAGCCAGCGTTTGCGTTGCAGCATTAAGGTTCGGAAGTCAGGCGACGCGGCAGATGCCGAAGTAGTAGTGGGAGTTAGTAAATGTTTCCAGTCATAACCACGAATCAATATTTGCTTAAAAAGCATATAATCCTCCGTGATGGAGAAAGGGATATTCTCGTAACCTCCTGTTTTAAAGTAGGCTTCTCGACTCACGGCCATATTATTCCCAACAGCTGTGCAGGGAATCTTAACATTGGAAGCCGATTTTATCAATCCCATAAAATACAGCCAGTCCAGGTTTTGCATTCGTGAAAACCAGTTGTTTCCCGAGATCCCTGTTGTGGCGGAAACGACACCGATATTTTTTTTAAAGGATCGAACCAGGCTTTTCGCCCATTGCGGATGCACCTGAATGTCGGCATCGCAAAAAAGGAAATAGTCGCCGTTAGATTGATGCGCCAAATGCGCCAGAACATTGGCCTTCTTTTTTGCCTTTCCTAGCGTTCCATCAATCCATACATAGTGAAATTGGGGTTTATCTGTGATGAAGGATTTGATTACTTCTGCAGTGCGGTCTTCACTTTGATCATCTCCAACGAGGATTTGGATCTTATCTGCCGGATAGTCCAGCTGCGCCAGGCTTGCCAAACAATTTTGAATTTGGGTTTCCTCATTGCGTGCCGCTACCCAAATGCTGATTTTGGGCCATTGGTCGGGTGAAGAACTGTCGTCTTTCTTCCCAATCAGATTGAAAAGGAAGATGAGATGGATGATGAGTATTGCACTAATCAGAACGATCATAGATCGATGATGTCGAATTGAAAGCCTTCCTGACTAAAATGATTGAGGTAGCGAGGGAGGAGATATTCCAGATTTGCCTGAGATTTTTCACTGTCGTGAAACACGATAATATGACCGGTTTCACTTTCATCTATAATGGCCTGCAGGCTTTCATCCAGATTGAGATCCACTTGAAAATCGCGGGATAAGATGCTCCACATCACGATGCGAAACCCCTTCTTTCTTAGATGGATGGCTTGTGCCGGCGTTATTTTTCCGTAAGGCGGACGAAAAAGCTTAGAGGATACGGTTTCTGAACAGGTTTCGATATTACCGTAATAGTGGTCGTTTGGGTTGTTCCAGCCATTCAGATGATTGTTGGTATGGTTACCAACCTGATGTCCTTCATTCAGGATTCTTTGGTAGACTTCCGGATATTTTCTGACGTTCTCCCCCACGCAGAAGAAGGTCGCTTTGGCCTGGTATTTTTTTAAAATTTCCAGGACCCATGGGGTAATGGTTGGATGCGGTCCATCGTCGAAGGTAAGGTAGAGGGTGCGATCTTTTTCATTTTTCATCTTCCAGATGAGGAATGGGTCGACCGCTCTGATAATTCCGGGCGTAGTATACCGATACATTATTCTGTTTTGTCGATGCTGAAGGGCAAGTCTTCCATCTGCTTTGTTTCTTTGTCTTTCACTAAATCCTTCATCATGTTAAAAGCAAAGATACGTCTATCTGTTTTATTGCTTCTGGTCTTCGTGACGGTAGAAAGTGGAGCACAAAAATTATGGACTCTTGACGAGTGTCTTGATTATGCTTTACAGCATAACCTAAGTCTGAAGCAAAAGGAATTAGCTGTGGAGCAAGCCAGTATCGGTCTGGTTCAGGCGCGCATGCAGCGATATCCCAGTTTGAATGGCTCTGCGAGCAATGTAAATAACTTCGGACGGTCCATTGATCCGCTGACCAATGAGAACGTACAAAGAAACTCGGCCAACCTGCGCTTCGGACTCAATGCGAGTGTGGTTTTGTTCAACGGATTTCGGATTTACAACAATATTCAACAGCAGCAGTATCTGGTTCAGGCCTCCAGGTTCGATGAGGAAGTGGCCAAGAAAGACCTGGGAATGAGTATTGCCAATGCTTTCCTACAGGTGCTTTTTGCAAAGGAACTGGTTAAGGTCAATAACAGTCAGAAAGATGCAACCCGTCTCCAACTTGAGCGCACCGAAAAATATTTTGAATATGGAAAGGTATCTGAGTCGGCGGTATTGGATTTGAAAGCGCAACTTGCAAATGACAACCTCAGTCTGGTGAATGCAAACAACCAGGAGTGGATGGCAAGGGTTACCCTTTTCCAGCTTCTGATGCTTTCTCCTGATAGCAACGACGTGCAGGTGCCAGCAGTAGATGAAGTGCCGGATGCCGGTGTAATGAGTGCAAGTCATCTTTTGGCTATGTACGAGCAGCATGCTCCGGAACTGAAGGCGGCAGACAAGAGAGTGAAGGCAGGAATGTATGCCTGGAAGGTGGCAAAGGCGGCGTATTATCCCACCATATCTATCAATGGGAGTTTAGGAAATATCTATTCAAACCAGGCCTATCAGCCGATATATGGAAACAAAATGGTGTACCAGCAATACTACGATGCGAATGGAAACCCCATTTCTTTGATACCCATCCCGGTGGCGGAAGGCAAGTCGCTTACCTCCTTTGGTACGCAGATGAACAATAACTTCGGACAAACCGTTTCGCTGAGTTTAAACATTCCGATTCTGAATAATTATGCGAATAAAGCCGGGGTAAAGCGGGCGGAAATCAATTACGAGACTTCAATTCTGAACAAACAGATTGCGGCGAATACCATCGAACAAAGTGTAACACAGGCTTACAATGAATACCTGAGTGCAAAGGCGAAATACGAGGCAAGCAAAGCGAGCTTTGAAGCGCAGGAAGCCAGCCTGCAGTATGCAGAAAAACGACGGAATGAAGATCTGATCAGCTCCGTAGAATACAATATCATCCTCAACAACAGAAACGCAGCCCGGTCGAATTATATTCAGGCGAAATACGAGCTGATGTTCCGCTATAAAATTATAGACTTTTACAAACACGGAACCGTATATCCCGAGGTTCATTAATTTTATCCCCCAATGGCAAAATCTAAAAATAGAGTATGGCTGTGGTCAGCCGGTATCCTGCTTGTTCTTCTTGTCGGCATGATAATTTATTTCTCCAATAAGAAGGTAGAAACATTTGTTACGGTTGAACCAGCCGAGAAGAGAGACCTGATTGAAACCGTTACCGCGAGTGGAACTATTCAACCGGAAATTGAGGTCAAAATCAGCTCGGAAGTTTCGGGTGAGATCATTGCCCTGTACGTCAAAGAAGGCGACAGCGTGAAGAAAGGCGATTTGCTCCTGCAGGTCAATCCGGATATTTCGGAAAGCAATGTTGAGCGTGCACGCGCTTCCGTGAACAATGCAAAAGCAAATCTGGAGGCTTCACGTGCCCGGGTGGAACAGGCTCAGGCACGTTTTGATCAAGCGGAGAAGACTTATAACCGCAATAAAAAATTGCATGATGAAAAAGTCATTTCCAACTCGGAGTTTGAGCAGGTAAATTCTGACTATCTGGCTGCGAAGGGTGAATTGGATGCTGCAAAGCAGGCTGTGGATGCAGCAATTTATACGGTAAAAAGTGTTGAATCTACGCTGAGTGGTGAACAGAAAACCCTGAATCGTACCAGTATTTTCGCTCCCATGGATGGCATCGTTTCTTTACTCAACGTAGAAAAAGGCGAACGCGTGGTGGGAACCATGCAGATGACAGGTACAGAGCTCTTGCGTATTGCTGATTTCAGTACCATGGAACTGAGTGTCGATGTAGGAGAGAGCGATATTATCCGAGTGAATGTGGGCGATACCGCAGAGATTGAAGTAGACGCTTACGATGATCGGACTTTTTTGGGTATCGTGAAGGAAGTAGCCAATTCTGCTAAAAATATTGGTTCCACCACATCTACATCCGACCAGGTGACCAATTTTGAAGTGAAAATTACCTTGTTGGCTTCTTCTTACCAGGATCTTCTGAAAGAAAATCGTGGGAAAGTATCACCCTTTTTGCCGGGCATGTCTGGCATGGCAGATATTCGCACCAAGTCAGCTGAAAATGTAATTTCTGTTCCTATCGAAGCGGTGGCTTTGCGAAAGGTGAAGGGCGATAGCAGCTCCATGAAAGCAGACGAAAATTCTGAAAAAGATGAAGAGGATAAGAAGGAAGTTGTATTCCTTTATAAGGATGGGAAAGCGAACATGGTGCCAGTGAAAACAGGGGTTCAGGATAGTCGGTATATCCAGATTCTGGAAGGAATAGAAGAAAATAATGACGTAATTAGCGGTCCGTATAGTGTAGTTTCGCGTACGCTTCAGGATGGAAATACTGTCCAGAAGAAGGATAAAAACGAAATCTATAAACACAAAAAGGATTGAAGATAGCCGTCATAGGAGGAGGTAGTTGGGCGACTGCTCTGGTGAAATTAATTAGCGACAGTGATTCCGGGAAAGTGGAGGCGCTTAGCTGGTGGGTGAGAAGGGAAGAAACCGCTCAACATCTGATCCAATTCCATCATAACCCTGATTATCTCAGCTCGGTATTGCTGCCAACGGACAAGATGGAGATCAGCACCAATCTTTCTCAAACGATTGCAGGGGCTGAAATGGTTATTTTAGCCATTCCCAGCGCCTTTTTATATCAGCAACTCGAAGAGCTTCCGGTCGATGCCTTTCAAGGCAAGTACATTGCTTCTGCCATCAAAGGAGTCATTCCGCAAACTTTTGAAGTGGTGGGTGCATTTCTGAAAAACCGCTTTCAGATGCCGGAGAAGGATTTGCTCGTGATCGGCGGACCGTGTCATGCCGAAGAAGTGGCGCTGGAAAAGCTTTCATTTCTCACCATTGCTTCCGGATCTGAGGATGCGGCGATTAAATTGGCGGACGTGCTGGAGTCGCGCTATCTGAAAACGACTACCAGCAACGACTTATACGGTACAGAATACGCGGCAGTTTTGAAGAATGTCTACGCCATCGCCAGCGGTATTTGCCATGGCTTGGGATATGGAGATAATTTTCAGGCGGTATTGATGAGCTATGCCGTAAAAGAGATGGATTATTTCTTAGCTAACTGCAGTCCTATGGTGCGCGATGTGAACGACCATGTTTACCTTGGCGACCTGCTTGTAACGGCCTACTCGCAATTCAGCCGTAACCGTACTTTTGGGATGATGGTGGGCAAAGGCTATTCGGTAAAATTTGCTCAGATGGAGATGAACATGATTGCCGAAGGCTATTATGCCACTAAATCTATGCACGAGATTTTGAAAAAGCTGGATGTGAATATGCCCATTTTGGAATCGGTATACCAGATTTTATATGAAGGCGGAATTCCTAAGAATGTTATTCGCCGGATGATAGAGGGGTTCAAATAGGGGCTTAGGGCGCTTTACTCGGTGGGTCATGGCTTAGTTTTCCGCATTCTGCTGACTGTCATCTTTCTGTAAAATCTACTCATCTGCCTCACGGCATAGACTGAAAGAGTTTAACTTTCAGTGTGAAACCACCCTTTCCTTTTATTTTCATCGTATTGATTTTCAGTTCCTGGGGATTTTATGGCCACAAGAGTATTAACCGCTTGGCTATTTACACCCTACCAGGGGAGATGATGGGGTTTTACAAGGCAAATGCCGATTATATCAGCGAGCATGCAGTCGATCCCGACAAACGACGCTATGCTGTTCCGGAAGAATCTCCGCGCCATTATCTGGATGCAGACCGTTTCGAGCAGAGTCCTCCTTTGGATACGCTACCCAAAAAATGGCAGGAAGCCGTAGAGAAATTTTCGGAAGACACATTGAAAGCTTATGGAATTGGTCCCTGGTATTTGGAGAAGATGATGTGGCGTTTGCAGGATGCCTTTGCAAAGAAGGATGCGTCATTTATTCTGAAACAAAGCACAGAGATTGGGCATTATGCTGCAGACCTGTGTGTTCCTCTCCATGCTACTACGAATTACGATGGCCAACTCACCAATCAGAAGGGTATTCATGGGTTTTGGGAAAGCCGGCTGCCGGAATTGTTTGCTGACCAATATGATTTTTATGTCGGCAAAGCTCAATACCTTTCGAATATTCGGGAGTCGATTTGGGAGGTTTTTGAAGAAAGTTTTGCAGCCAGGGATTCTGTTTTGGAGATTGAAAGGACCCTGAGCAAAAATTTTCCGGAAGAGCAACGCTATGGCTTTGAAGAAAAAGGAAACGGACTGGTGAAAGTTTATTCCCGGGAATACAGTGCTGCCTTTCATGAAGCACTTCAGGGCATGGTTGAAAGAAGAATGCGCAGGGCCATTCTGTTAGTCGGTTCTCTATGGTACACTGCCTGGATCAACGCCGGTTCTCCTGATTTGGGAATGCAGATGGAGGAAATGCCGGTTGACACGGTCAGGTTGCAAATGGAGAGGGATAGAGTTTTGACTAGGGAGCATCAATAGGGAGTACATAAGTACTTTATAAAGAAGTAGGGAAGTACAAGAGTAGAGAGACGGTGAGACGTTGAGATTTTGGGACGTTGAGATGGCGAGACTTAGTGAATTTGAGATGATGAAAATTCGGAAACATAGTTCCAGTCATACTGAGCGAAGCCGAAGTAGAGGGAACGGTAATTTCCAAGAATATATTTGAAAACAAATGCGATCCTATTTGCCGTTAACCATATGTACTTGCTATGAGAAAACTCATTTATCTAATCCTTCTACTAACTGGAATCAATTCAACGGCACAAGTTGCGATTGAATTGCCAGCAATGAATGTCGTATACATTGGTTTGCCTAACCCAATCAATGTGGTTGTTCAGGGAGTACCGAGAGAAGATTTACGATTTGCTACTAAGAATTGCGAAGTAGTGGATTCATCCGGGCAATTTTATCTCTTCAGTTTTGAAAGAGGATATGCGGATGTTTGGATTATGAATCAAAAGGGAGATACCTTGGATAACCGGGTAATGCGGTCCAGATCTATCCCCAGGCCAGAACTCAGTTTTGGTACTTTAGAATCAGGGAACTTTCCCAGAGGGATTATTCTCGCTCAACCTGGTATCTATGGCACACTTGGTGAAGGTTTCGCTTATGAGGGGGTTTCATATTATTTAGATTCTGCATTTGTAAGCATAGAAGGAGTTGGAGGGGTTACCGTATGTAAACAGCAAGGCGCAAAACTCCATCCTGGAATTAGCAGGGAAATGGTTCAACCATTCAGTCGTGTAATGGTCTGGGACGCCTATGTTAGCCAGAAGACAGGAATTGACCAGAGGAGTGTTTCGCCATTATTTATTCAATGCCGCGATATGGGGTCTGAATTCATGCATTATCCGGAATCACTGGACCCACAAAAACTTCCTGAATTAGGCCAATGTTTGACCATTCCTTTTGATTCAGTCACTTTTATTAAAGATAAAAAAGTGCATAGGATGATTGTTGAACCCGAATCCATAGGGAAGGTTCAAAACAAGTTACATTTTATTGAGGGTGATACCTTCACTAAGGTTAAAAACGAATATTTTAAATCCTTCTATCCGGGAAATCTAATAAGGGAAGAAGGAGAGGTTCGTAGTATGAATGATACGATTTTAGGTAAACACATTCAGGGAAGATTTTTTAGATACATTGCTGGAGGCACTATTGAATTACCTCAAGGCAAAACGGATGTTGAGTCAAATATCGATTATCAAATGTACCCTGTTGGATACTGGCGTTATTACCACTCGAATGGCGAACTCTATGCGGAAGGAATGTATAAAATTGAAAAGGTAGATGCAGATGATGAAGGTTGTTATTTTGGCGGACATATTCCTGATTTCATCTATATCAACCGCACCGGCACCTGGAAATTCTATGACGAAGACGGTAACCTGGCAGAAGAAGTCAAGTACGATTAAAAATTTACGCTCGCCCCTTTTTTCTGCTCTGTCCGTGCCCTTTGTCTTCGGCTTCGCTCCTTCTGACGAGCACTCCCTACATACGCCTCTTTGCTATAAGTTTATCGCCTATGGCTTGAAGCCTGCAACTTGTAGCTTGCTCACGCCCCTTGCACCCTTACCAACACTGTGCATAAATTAACTTGTATCGCAGGGTGTCACGGGCTAATTTTGGTCGCTTGATAGAATAACCCTATGAAATTTATTGTTTCTACTTCCACGCTTTTAAATCATCTCCAAACTGTAGCGGGCGTAGTGGTGTCAAAGCCTGTGATACCTATACTTGAGACCTTTCTCTTTGATATCAAAAACGGTGAGTTAATGATTTGTGCCACCGATTTGGAAACCTCCATGACGACCTCCATCAAAGTGGAAGCCGATGAAGATGTGACCATCGCTGTACCTTCCAAGCTATGCATGGATATCCTGAGATCTCTACCGGATCAGCCGGTGACTTTCAGCATCGATGCGGGAAGTAACTCCATTGAAATTCATAGCGGAACAGGTCGCTACAAACTGGCCGGACAACCCGGTGCCGATTTTCCAAAGATTCCGGAAGTAGAAAGCGAAAAATCTTTTTCCATCAAGGCAGAGGTGCTGCTGAATGCCATTACCAAAACGGTGTTCGCCACTGGTAACGACGAGCTGCGCCTCAACCTCACCGGTATCTATGTTGAGTTAAAAGATGATAACCTCTCTTTCGTGGCCACAGATGCCAACCGCCTGGTCCGTTACCGTCGCACCGACGTGAAACCAGGAGTGGAACATAGCTTCATCTTACCTAAAAAAGCAGCCAACCTGCTGAAATCATCCCTTCCGGACAGTGAAGCAGAGGTGAAAATTGACTTCAATAACGCCAATGCTTTCTTTGGTTTCAATAATACTTCCCTGGTATGTCGATTTATCGATGAGCGCTATCCGGATTACAATGCAGTGATCCCAAAAGAAAACCCGAATGTATTGAATATTGCCCGGGGTGAATTTTTCAATGCAGTAAAGCGTATTGCCATTGTAGCCAACAAGACCACCCACCAGATTCGTTTGAAAATTGCAGGTAGCGAATTGACCATCTCAGCGGAAGATTTTGACATGAGCAACGAAGGATTGGAAAAACTTCAGTGCGATTATACCGGTGAAGACATCGAAATTGGATTTAACAGCCGATTCCTGATGGACATGCTTAATGGTATGACCACCGAAAACATCAAGTTCGAACTCAGTACTCCAAACCGTGCGGGTGTAATTCTTCCACAGGAAAATGAAGAGGGGGAAGACGTGCTGATGCTTGTGATGCCGATGATGTTGAATAATTATTAAGGTATATAAGTAAGGAAGACTTCCTCCGAACTCGCTCTATTTCTCGAATTCAATTTTTAACGCGGGGGCGCAAAAATATTTGGCTTGCGCCGGCCGGAGACGCGGTTTTGTTTGTCGCCGAATAATTTTGTTGCAAATGCGCTAAGTCGCGAATTGTCTCAATGTCCCTTTTTTTTTCGCATTCGCTCTATTTCTCGAATTCAATTTTTAACGCGGGGGCGCAAAAATATTTGGCTTGCGCCGGCCGGAGACGCAGTCTTGTTTGTCGCTGAATAATATTGTCGCAAAGGCACCAAGATGCAAAGCTTCTCAATGTCGCAAAATCACACTGTCTCTTTTCTTTCGCACTCGCTCTGTTTTTCGAATTCAATTTTTAACGCGGGGGCGCAAAATCTTTGGCTTGCGCCGGCCGGAGACGCAGTCTTGTTTGTCGCTGAATAATATTGTCGCAAAGGCTCGAGGATGTAAAGCTTCTTACTGTCTCTTTTTTTTCGCATTCGCTCTGTTTCTCGTACTTAATTTTAAACGCGGGGGCGCAAAAGTATGGGCTTACGCCGGCCGGAGACGCGGTTTTGTTTGTCGCCGAATAATTTTGTTGCAAATACGCTAATTCGCGAATTGACTCAAGATCCCAAAATCTCATTGTCTTATTTATTCTTCGTACGCATTCTGTTTTTCGCTTTGAAATTAAACGCGGAGTCGCAAAATAGAATGGGCTTGCGCCGGCCGGAGACGCGGTCTTGTTTGTCGCTGAATAATATTGTCGCCAAGGCGCGAAGAGGCAAAGCTTCTCAATGTCGCAAAATCTCACTGTCTCTTTTCTTTTGCACTCGCTCGGTTTCTCGAATTCAATTTTTAACGCGGGGGCGCAAAAGCTTTGGCTTGCGCCGGCCGGAGACGCGGTCTTGTTTGTCGCTGAATAATATTGTCGCCAAGGCTCGAGGACGTATAGCTTCTTACTGTCTCTTTTTTTTCGCATTCGCTCTGTTTCTCGTACTTAATTTTAAACGCGGGGGCGCAAAAGTATGGGCTTACGCCGGCCGGAGACGCGGTCTTGTTTGTCGCTGAATAAATTGTCGCAAAGGCACGAGGAGGCAAAGCTTCTCAATGTCGCAAAATCTTACTGTCTCTTTTTTTTTCGCACTCGCTTTGTTTCTCGTACTTAATTTTAAACGCGGGGGCGCAAAATAGTATCGGCTTGCGCCGGCCGGAGACGCGGTTTTGTTTGTCGCTGAATAAATTGTTACCAAGGCACGAAGATGCAAAGCTTCTCAATGTCGCAAAATCTCACTGTCTCTTTTCTTTTGCACTCGCTCTATTTCTTGCACTGAATTTTAAACGCGGGGGCGCAAAATAGAATTGGCTTGCGCCGGCCGGAGACGCGGTTTATCCGTCGCCGAATAATTATGTCGCAAAATCTCACTGTCTCATCGTCTCAAAGTCTCAATACTCTTGTACTTCGTACTTATGTACTCAGGTACTTTATTTATCTTCGCGCCCTCAAAATGAGCAGCCTTCAATCTGAAATCAACAAGCGGAGAACCTTTGCCATCATCTCCCACCCGGATGCGGGGAAAACGACTTTGACAGAGAAATTCCTTCTCTTTGGCGGAGCCATCCAGACAGCGGGTGCGGTGAAGTCGAACAAGATCAAGAAATCCGCTACCTCCGACTTTATGGAGATTGAGAAACAAAGGGGTATCTCGGTGGCTACCTCCGTAATGGGTTTCGAATACAAAGGCATCAAGGTCAATATCCTGGATACACCCGGTCACAAAGACTTTGCAGAGGATACCTACCGGACACTCTCGGCGGTGGATAGTGTTATCCTGGTAGTGGACTGCGTGAAAGGAGTGGAGGAACAAACTGAGAAACTAATGGAAGTGTGCCGCATGCGGAATACGCCGGTGATCATCTTCATCAACAAACTCGACCGCGAAGGAAAGGACCCCTTCGATTTGTTGGATGAACTGGAAGAGAAGCTGAATATCCATGTGCGTCCTTTGTCCTGGCCTATTTCACAAGGACAGACCTTTAAGGGGGTGTATAATTTGTATCAGAAGTCGCTGAATCTGTTCACTCCGAGCAAGACGTCGAAGTCGGATGATATCATGAAGCTCGAAAACCTCGAGGATAAATCGCTGGATGAGAAAGTAACCGAACGCTTTGCCAATGAGCTCCGCGAGAACGTGGAACTGATTGAAGGCGTCTACGAACCCTTTGAGTCATCTACCTATTTGGATGGATTGCTGGCTCCGGTATTCTTTGGTTCGGCCATCAACAATTTCGGGGTGCAGGAAATGCTGGATACCTTTATTGAGATTGCTCCGGCACCAACGGAAAGGGAAGCGGTAGAAAGAGAAATCAAGGCCAACGAGCCCAAATTCTCCGGCTTTGTTTTTAAGATCCACGCCAACCTCGACCCGAACCACCGCGATCGCATCGCTTTTATGCGGGTGTGCTCAGGTAAGTTCGAACGTAATACCTTTTACCACCATGTTCGCCAAAACAAGAAGCTGCGTTTTGCGAACCCAACCAGCTTTATGGCCAACGAGAAGAACTTGTTGGAAGAAGCTTACCCGGGCGATGTAATCGGTTTATACGATAGCGGCAACTTCAAGATTGGCGACGTACTTACCGAGGGCGAGGACCTGCACTTCAAAGGAATCCCAAGTTTCTCTCCGGAGATTTTCCGCGAGATCATCAACAAGGATCCGTTCAAAGCCAAACAGCTCGACAAGGGCGTGCAACAGCTTTCTGAAGAGGGCGTAGCCCAGTTGTTTATACAACAACCAGGGAACAGAAAAATCATTGGAACGGTGGGCGAACTGCAGTTCGACGTCATCAAGTTTCGTCTCGAACACGAATACGGCGCCAAAGCTGATTTTATGTTCATGAACCTCTACAAAGCCTGCTGGATTTCCTGCGACGACAGAAAGAAGCTGGATGAATTCATCCTCAGAAAAGGCAGCAATATCGCCCGCGACAAAGACGAAAACCCCGTCTTCCTTGCCGAATCTGCCTGGGCACTCAAGATGGCCGGCGAAGCATTTCCGGATATCAAGTTCCACTTCACCTCAGAATACCGGGAAGATACGGCGGTGGATATTTACGCGGTTCGTTAGTATCTGCTCGCTCAAATTTTTTAACGCGGAGTCGCAATTGCTTTGGCTGGCGCCAAACGGAGTCGCGGTTTTATTTGCGAATAGTTAGAATCTGTTTCCGAATACAAATCGGCGTAAGCTGAATAATCCGCGATTCAGACGTACGTGAGTGCAATAAACAGAAATAGAGAGGAGAAAGAGTGAATAAACCTAAAACCCTTGTCTCTCTTTTTGACTATACCTTTCTTTGAACGCTAACAGCGACCAAGATGAAGGCACAACACCTGATCAAACTCTTTTTGCGGCTGGCACTATCAGCTGGATTTTTATCCGCAGTAGCCGATCGGTTTGGAATGTGGAGCACGGAAGTTTCGGTATGGGGTAATTGGGAAAATTTTCTGGCCTATACCCAACTCATCAATCCATGGCTGCCTGAATCTTTAATTTCGATTGCAGGAATTCTTGCGACAGCAGCTGAAGTGCTTTTGGCCATTTTCCTCATCTTTGGCTTTAAAACAGAATGGGTTGCTCGATTGAGTGGCTTTCTTTTATTGCTCTTCGGATTGTCGATGGCATTTTCCACCGGGATAAAGGCACCTTTGGATTTCTCAGTCTTTGCTGCCTCTGCAGCTGCCTTTGCCTTAAGTCAGATGAAAGAAAAATATTTGGAATTGGATTCGCTCTTTTAGAGCAATGCATTTATCATAACTGCTTAAAAGTTCTTCTCGTACCTAAGCTCAAAATACGGTTTTCAAGAGAGGCGATTCAATAACCTCACCTTCCCTATTTTTGCACCAATGCCTCCTTTCAATCAACTCCGGCAAATCATCGAAGGAATCTCTCCCTTATCGGATTCAGCCTGGGAAATTCTTGCCTCGATTTGTGAAGAGCTAACTTTTCAAAAAGGCGACTATCTGCTCAAAGAGGAGGCGGTTTGTGAGCATATCTGGTTTCTGAATGCAGGGTGTTGCAAAGCGAGTCTGGACAAAGAAGGCAAAGAATTCAATCTCGACTTTTTCTTCGAAGGAGATTTCTTTACCCATGTTGCCAGTTTGAGTCGCAGCAGTCCTTCGGACTATTCGTTGATAGCCATCGAAAAAGGCATTGCCATCCGGATTCCAAAGGTGGATTTACTTCAGGCCTATTCAAGTTCGCATGAGATTGAGGCCTTTGGCAGAAAATTTCTCCAGAAGCTCCTGAGCGAACAAGAGCAGCGTGCTACTGATCTTCGGGTATTGAGTCCCACAGAACGCTATGAAAAACTTTTACAGAGGGAACCGGCTTTGCTTCAACGGGTTTCACTGACCCAACTGGCTTCCTACCTGGGCATTAGCAGGGAAACACTGAGCCGAATCCGGGCGAAATGATTTTGTGACTTTTGACGCAGGTCCGCCTGAATGGACTGCAAGACCTTTGTGCCATTAATCATAAAGAAATGAACACAAAACAATTCGTCGCCGATTTCATTCAGGAAATATGGAATCAGCAAAACCTCGATCGTCTCGATCACTTTGTTTGTCCCGATTTTATCGATCATTCCTTACCTCCGGCCATGCGCAATGATGCCGACGGACTCAAAGTCTGGGTTCGGGCAACAGGGAAAGCCTTCGAACATGAAACCCACATCGAAGACATGGTCTGTGAGGAAGACAAAGTTGTAGTCAAATTAAAGATGAACCTGCGCCATATCGGCGAGTGGCGGGGAATTCCGGCCAGTGAAAAGGAACTGGTAAGCCCCGGTTTCAGGATGTTCCGATTGGCCGATGGAAAGATTGCCGAGCATTGGGCCTTAATCGACGGCGAAGTGATTGAAAAGACCTTAAGGGAAGAAGGGCATCACTGCGAAGTGCCTGTCAAAGGGTAGTTGGAAGTCTGAATATTAAATGGGATCAATTTAATTTTTTTGTCCATTGGATGCCTTCGGGTAATTCTTAATTGGAAAACTCCGGATGTTCATATTCTCTTTCCATATTTTTTTTAGAAAAAAGGAAAGAAAAAAATCGCGCGCGGGGAAGCATATTTTGGCCTTGATTTTTTGGTTCATTTGGAATTTATGCTGAGCGAGGTCGAAGCATCAAGGCAAAATGAACACAACCAAACAATAACTACTTAATTATCGTCGCCCCAATCAACTCAGAAAGCGCCTTGCGCAATCCAATCAGGTAGAGTTGTTTCTGCATCAGCAGATCGATGGCTTCATCTTCCGAAGCGTCTTTCAGCTCTTCCTGGTTGGCTTCGATGGCCGTTTCTACCCGACGAATTTTATAATGAAGAATCGCACTAAAAACATCCGGCTTAAAATTTTCATCCTCATGTATCAGACTGATTTCATGAATCTCTCTCCAGCGATCGCTCGCACGGTAGCGGTCCTGCAGCACATCGGCCGCGAAACCGTTTACCTGTGGGTCAGGATGTTGCACAAAATAGCTCGCATCAAGGGCTTCTCCCTTATCGATGACTTCACGTGCTTCGGCAAGGATACGCTGATACAGGGGATTGCGAAAATCCATGCCTTCATCAATTTCATCCAAGACAAAGCGGGCAACGGATCGCTCTTCGTCGTAGGCATCGCTGGCATGCCGGATCAGGAGTTTGAGAATCTGCTGTTCTTGTTTATCCGTTTCGGTAAGGTGCGATACCACCTCTTCCTCCGCAGCAATTTGTTCGGCTATTTGCGCCGCTTCCAGATTCTTCCGCGTGCTTTCATCCAGTTCTTTTCGACGGGATTTTCCCAGTTCGGCGGCAATGACCTGCTCTGGGACCTCCATGATTTTCGCACATTCCTGCGCAAAAACTGTTCGGGTAACCGGGTCGGGGATGAGCGCAATACTGGCCACAATACTTTTTATGGCTTCGGCCTTTTTTAGCGGGTCTTTGCCACTTTCTCCAAAGAGTAATTGGGATTTGAAGAGGATGAAATCCTGTTCGTGCTCTTCGATATAGGCTTCGAACTCCTGTCCGCCTACTTTCTGACAATAAGAATCCGGATCTTCTCCATCCGGGAAGATGACCAGACGTACATTCATACCCTGGGCCAGAATCAGGTCGATACCGCGTTGAGACGCTTTTAATCCGGCAGGGTCTCCATCATACAAAACAGTGATGTTCGGCGTAAATCGGCGTATCTGTCGGATTTGGCCTTCCGTCAATGAGGTGCCGGATGAAGCCACCACATTTTCAATTCCCGATTGATTCAGGGTGATGACGTCGGTATAGCCTTCCACCAGAAAACATTTGTCCTTCATCCGGATCATGTTCTTGGCGAAGAACATTCCATACAGGATATCGCTTTTATGGTAAACCGGCGTTTCCGGTGAGTTCAGGTATTTGGGGCCCTTGTCTTCCTTGCTTAATTGTCTTCCGGCAAAAGCCACCACCTTGCCCACCAGGTTGTGGATGGGGAAGATGACACGGTTACGGAACATATCGTAACGCTTACCCGCTTCATTCACTTTGCTGAGACCGGCAATCTCCAGAAATTCAGACTTGAAGCCTTTTGCCAGCGCATCGGCGCTGAACGCATCCCATTGGGCTTGAGAGAATCCTAATCCAAATTTCTCTATTGTTTCATTCCGGAAACCGCGTTCGAGAAAATAGCTTTTGCCGATGGCTTTTCCTTCTTCGGTATTTTCCAATTGGTCGCGGTAGAAGTCGTGCGCATATTGCAACACGATATACAGACTTTCCTTTTCGTTGGCTTCCTGTATCTCCTCCGGGGTAACTTCCTTTTCTTCCGGAATGGTGATGCCGTATTTTTTGGCCAGAAAACGTAGCGCCTCCGGATAGTTGATTTGCTCGTGCTCCATCAGGAAGGTCACCACGTTGCCTCCCTTGCCCGAACTAAAGTCCTTAAAGATTTGCTTGTTAGGGGAGACGTAGAAAGAAGGCGTCTTCTCCTGACTAAACGGACTCAATGCTTTGAGGTCGGATCCCGATTTTTTCAACGCCACAAAATCGCCGATTACCTCCTCAATACGGGCGGTGGCCATGATTTCGTCGACGATGTGTTTAGGGATCATAAAAGAAAGCCTTAGCTTTGTTTTTGCATGAGCTTGAAGGACAAAATTAAACAACGCGCAGCGCAAATCCACGAGGAAATCCGTGCGATTCGTCATCATATTCATCAAAACCCGGAATTATCCTTTCAGGAATACGAAACCCAACGCTTTATCGAAAAGCAATTGCGGGAAATGGGCATCACCGAATTGGAACATGCGGCCAATACCGGAATTGTGGCCTATATCCGGGGCAAAGAGAACGGAAAGACAACAGCTTTACGCGCCGATATGGACGCACTCCCTATTCAGGAGGTAGATGGACGGAGTTATGGTTCTAAGAACAACGGCGTGATGCACGCTTGCGGTCATGATGTACATTCAACCTCTCTCTTAGGGGCAGCAAAAATTTTAAACGAAACAAAAGAGGAGTGGAACGGAACCGTGAAACTCATCTTCCAACCCGGTGAGGAAAAAATGCCGGGAGGCGCTTCTCTTATGATTCAGGACGGAGCCATTGAAGACGTAGATACCATCATCGGTCAGCATGTGATGCCACTGTTGCCCGTGGGCACTGTTGGTTTCCGCTCTGGCCTCTATATGGCCAGCTGCGATGAAATCTACATGACGGTGAAAGGCAAAGGCGGACATGGTGCCATGCCCCAATTCAATATCGATCCGGTTTTGATTGCCGCGAATATCATCACCGGACTTCAGCAGATCGTGAGCAGAAATGCCGCTCCAATTGTTCCTTCTGTTTTATCTTTCGGAAAAGTGATTGCCAATGGCGCGACCAATGTCATCCCCAACGAAGTGAAGTTGGAAGGAACCTTCCGCACACTGGATGAAACATGGAGAGCGGAGGCCCTGCAGAAGATTGAAAAAATGGCCAGTGGTATCGCCGAATCCATGGGCGGTGCCTGCGAAGTAAAAATTGAGCACGGTTATCCATTTCTCAAAAACGATATCCGTCTGAGTCAGGATGCGAAAAAATGGGCGCAGGAATACCTCGGAGAAGAGAATGTAAAAGATCTCGATATCTGGATGGCTGCCGAAGATTTCAGCTATTACTCCCAGGAAATGCCGGCTACCTTCTACCGGCTCGGAGTGAGAAACGAGGCGAAAGGAATCACTGCTTCTGTGCATACCCCTAACTTCGATATCGACGAAGACGCCTTGCCTGTTGGAGCTGGATTAATGGCCTGGCTGGCGTTACGGGAGCTCGGTAACTGAGCGCTTCATTTTCTTTACTCGCTCTAATTTTTGACGCGGAGTCGCAGAAGTTTATAGGCTGACGCCCGACGGAGGCGCAGTTTTTTTGATAGTGAGAAAGAGTTATTTCCCGGATAAATTTATGCTCGCTTGAATTGTTAATGCGGAGTCGCAGGATAATTTGGGCTGTCGCACGACGGAGGCGCAGTTTTTTTGATAGTGAGAAAGAGTTATTTCCCGGATAAATTCATGATCGCTTGAATTTTTAACGGAGACGCAGGAGAATTAAGCTGTCGCGCAACGGAGGCGCAGTTCTCTCTTTCGATGGGTCATTTATAATCCGTTGACGACTCGTTTTATTCCTGATTTAAAGAAGGAAGAATGGAAGTTGATCAATAGTCCTAGTTTACGCCGACTTAATTTCAAATAGGTTAACAGTTGCGCATAATGCACTTCATGAATCGATTCTGTTGCTTTCAATTCGATTACGACTTTGTCCTCGACCAGAAAATCTAGTCGGTAATGATGGTTTAGCTTGTGGCTTTTATATTCAATGGGTAACGCCAGTTCAGATTTAAAGGCCAAACCTTTTTCTTTAAATTCCAACATCAAGCAATAAGAATAGGCACTTTCCATTAACCCTGGCCCAAGTTGATCATAAACCTCGAATGCTGCTTCAATAATTTTGGTAGCTATTCGGTTTTCAATTTTAGCTTTATCCAACTGATTCATACTGGAATTTCCATATGTTTCAACTAATGGTCAATGCATCGGATTGAATATGACACTGTTTTGACCATACTTTGACAAGGAACGCATTAACACAACTACGTCTTCTTCAGGCGCAGGCGTTTAAATTATTGCGTCCCCACGTCAAAATTTATTTCAATGAAGAATTAATCAGAGTCAAGCACAACCGCGTCTCCGCGTCGAATATTTATTGGGATGAAATATTCATCGGCAATCAAAACCGCGTCTCCGTCTGGCGCAAGCTTAACCTTTTGCGTCCCCGCGTCTAAATTTGAGCGAGCAAAATCAACTGCGTCTCCGTTGTGCGCCAGCATTCCCATTTTGCGTCCTCTGCGTTCATTTTTTTTCAAAGAATTTGCAATCAGTGTCAAACACAACCGCGTCTCCGTTGTGCGCCAGCATTCCCTTTTTGCGTCCTGCGTTAAAAATCTCGAAAAGCAAACTAAGCCCGAAGCGCCTCCATCTCGATCACCCGCTCGCAGAATTCGTATTCCACTTTCATGTTCGACGCCACCAGAATCAACTGGTCTTTGGATTCGGTGATAAGTTCCTTGTACAGGGAAATACCATGCTCGTCGAGGTTGGTGCAGGGTTCATCCAGAAAGATGACAGGTAGGTCCGGCACAAATGCAGCAAGCAGTTTAAGACGCTGACGCATGCCAGAAGACAAGTGCTTTAGATACTTATGCCGGGCATTTTCTAAACCTGTACGTTCCAGCATTTTTTGTTTGGTCCAACCGGCTTTCATCTTTTTCAGATGAAAATGGAGATCGAGGAATTCGTCGATGGTAAAATCTTCCGGAAGTTCAAGCAGCGGAGAGATCAGAGCATAGTGCTGGTACCAATTCAAATCTTCAATATTTTTTTCAGTTTGAAACCAACAGATATTTCCTTTTGATAGGGCATAAAAGCCAGAAAGAGACATAAGAAAAGTGCTCTTCCCCGAACCGTTATGTCCAAGAATGGCTACTTTTTCGCCAAGGGAAAATTGGGCATTCACGGCCTTGAAAATCCAGTCGCGTCCGAATTTTTTCCCTGCGCCTTCGACACGAATTTCAAAGGCTTCCATTTTTTAATCCCTTCGGGAGATATAACCTTTCATTACTCCCCGGTCGGATTCCTTGATAAAGCTCAGAATTTCGTCACGTTCTTTGGTGGGTTCCATCTCTTTTTCAATGATGCCCATGGCTTTGGAGTTGTTGTGTCCGCGTAAATAGAGAATTCGGTAAATCTCCTGTATTTCGGAAATCTTCTCCGGGCTAAACCCTCTTCGGCGCAGACCGATGGAGTTTACGCCTTCATAAGAAATTGGCTCGCGTCCGGCCTTGGTGTAGGGAGGAACGTCTTTTCTAACAAGAGAACCACCTGCTACCATGGAATGGGCTCCGATTTTCACAAACTGATGAACAGCTGTGGTTCCGGCGATGTAAACAAAATCCTGCACTTCGATATGTCCCGCCAATTGCACACTGTTCGCAATAATAACATTGTCTCCAATGATACAATCGTGCCCCACGTGGACATAAGCCATGATAAGGCAATTGGAGCCAATGACGGTTTTATTTTTGTCCAGAGCTGTTCCTTTGTTGAGGGTTACGCACTCACGTATAACCGTATTATCGCCTATTTCCAGGGTTGTTTCTTCTCCTTTGTATTTCAGATCCTGTGGTGCGGCAGATATGACGGCTCCTGGAAAAATTTTGCAGTTTTTTCCAATGCGGGCACCTTCAAAAATGGTTACATTGGAACCAATCCAGGTGCCTTCGCCGATCTGTACATTCTTATGTATCGTCACAAAGGGCTCAATCACCACATTGTCGGCAATCTTTGCCTGTGGATCTACGTAAGCAAGGGGTTGAATCATTTTCCTTTTCTTTTTGGTTTATATCAAGCGGATGGAGTTCCTGGTTCGTCTGCCGGTGCTCTGTCGCGTATTACTTGTGCCATCATTTCTGCTTCAATTACAGCTTTATCTCCGACATATCCGATTCCTTTCATCATACACACACCTCTGCGAATAGGAGCGGTTAGTTCCAATCTTAAAACCAGGGTGTCGCCCGGAACAACTTTGTCTTTGAACCGTACATTATCTATTTTCATAAAATAGGTGCTGTAATTTTCGGGATCTGGCACATCACTTAAAACCAATACACCGCCTGCCTGCGCCATGGTTTCTACCATGAGAACTCCAGGCATGATTGGGTTATTTGGAAAGTGGCCTGGAAAGAAATACTGATCGGCAGTGACATTTTTTACAGCCACCACATGGTTGCTACTCAGCTCAATTACCTTGTCTACCAACAAGAATGGAAACTTATGGGGCAGGAGGTTTGAAATGGCAACGTGATCGAGAACAGGTTTTTTGTTCGGATCATAGTGAGGAACATTGGCCTTGGCTTTCCTCTTTTTGATCATGGCTTTGATCTTTTTAGCAAACGCCACGTTGGCGGCATGCCCTGGACGCGCAGCCATGATTTGTGCTTTGATTGGCATTCCGATTAGAGCCAGATCGCCAATGAGGTCGAGCAATTTATGCCGTGCCGGCTCGTTCTGGAAACGAAGGTCAACATTGTTCAGGATGCCTTCTTTCCGAACTTCGACCGTGGGTTTATTAAAGAGGGAAGCGAGATGTGCCAGCTCTCCGGGTTCTACCACTCGATCCACTATAACTATTGCATTGTTCAAGTCGCCTCCTTTGATGAGGTTGGCTTCCAGAAGCTGTTCCAACTCATGCAGGAAGCAGAAGGTGCGGCTTGGTGCTACTTCATCTTTAAATTCTTTCAGACTGGTAATGGAAGCGTGTTGGCTACCCAATACGGGAGAATTATAATCAACCATTACTGTCAGACGATAATCATCCAGCTGCATGGCGACCATATCAACACCTCTTTCTTCTTCGGTATAACGGATGTTTTGAGGAATAGCAAAATATTCCCTGTCCGCATCTTGTTCAACCGTTCCCACACGCATTATTTCTCTGATGAATATTTCCGAACTTCCATCCATGATTGGAATTTCCGGACCTGTGAGTTGAATCAGGGCATTGTCGATTTCTGATCCTGCCAGAGCAGCCAGGATATGTTCTACGGTATAAACACGGGCACCGTGCTTTTCGAGCGTGGTTCCGCGGGATGTATCCACTACCAAATCACAATCGGCTTCGATTATCGGCTGGCCTTCTGCGTCCATACGCTGGAATTTATAGCCATGATTTTCGGGTGCCGGCAAAACCGTCATCACATTCTCTGCTCCGGTATGGAGCCCCACCCCACGAAATTCAATGGGTTCTTTGAGTGTTGTCTGTTTCACAGTCTATTTATTTTCGTTCATTGCTACTTTAAGCGCATCGAGCTCCTGTTGCAGATCATGAACACGTTTATCTAACTCCGGCAAATTTCGGAAAACTGCCTGCGATTTAAAATATTGTTTGAATTCAAACGCGGGAGAGCCCATCATGTTTTTTCCGGGTTCTTTGATGGTGCTGAGTATTCCCGATTGAGCAGCAATTTTAGTCCCGTCGGCCAACTGAATATGACCGGCAATACCTACTTGTCCGCCTACAACCATGTTCTTACCGAGTTTGGTGCTTCCGGCTACGGCCGTGGCGCCTGCGATGACCGTATTCTCCCCCACCTCTACATTGTGGGCAATCTGGACCAGGTTATCAAGCTTCGCTCCTTTGCGGACAATGGTGCTGCCCATGGTTGCCCGGTCGAGGCAGGTATTGGCACCAATTTCCACCTCATCTTCTATTACTACATTTCCGGTTTGCGGTATCTTGGCATAGCTTCCATCCGTTTGGGGTGCAAAACCAAATCCATCTGATCCAACCACCACCCCGGAATGAAGGATGCAGTTAGCGCCGATTTTACAGTGCAGATAGACGGTTACATTGGGATAAAGGATCGTATTGTCGCCAATTTCCACATTATCGCCAATCACACAATTCGGATAGATTTTTACGTTTTTCCCGATGCGGCAGTTTTTGCCGATATAGGCAAATGCGCCAAGATAGATCCCTTCTCCTACTTCGCTATTCTCTCCGATAAAGGAAGGTTCTTCAATACCTGATTTATTGTTGATTTGCGCAACGTATTCGCTTAAGATGGCAGTGAATGCTACATAAGGGTCATCTACACGAACAAGGGTGGTGCGAACGGGTTTGCTGGGTTTAAAATCCTTGGAAACCAAAACGATTCCTGACTCGGTGGTATAGAGAAACTCTTCGTATTTTGGATTGGCAAGAAAGGAGAGCGAGTGTGAATGGCCTTCTTCAATCTTGGCTACAGAATCCACTACGGCCCGGGCATCCCCTTCCAGGGTGCCGTTCAGGAGTTGGCATAATGCTTCGGCAGTAATTTGCATAGAAAATCGTGTGCAAGTTAGCTATTTGTAATAACAAAGAAAGTGCTTGAGTACACTGCCTTTCAGGGCCTTCAAGTTGTAATTATCGGAAGCTTCAGCGATATCCACTACCTCACCACTCTTCATCAAAAGAGAGATTCCGCGGCTTTGCGTATCGTAGGCCTTGTTTTCCAGTTTTCCGGAATAGACAAAATAGCGCGATTCCGATTCGCTGAGATTTAACCTTTTCATCATCTTTTCGCGATGTTTCTGAATCTCCTCTCTGGGAATCGTACTGCGTTCCACCCTTATTTTAGGCAGATGACGATTGATCAGGTTTTCGCATAGAATACTCAGCACTTTGTCGGAATGGCTCATCCAAACTTTGATGGAACTCATCACATCATTATCATCTAACAATGAAAAACGATTCAGTAAATCCCGTCGATGCACGAAATCTTCTTTTTCACTGTGATCGTACAGGAAGTAATGAAAATCGGGAGTGCAGAATAACTCTTCCCCTTTGGAGGCCAGTTCTTTGGCCCGCTCCAGAATCTTCAGGAGTAATTCTTCGGCAGCCACAACTGTTTTATGGAGATAGACCTGCCAATACATCAATCTTCTGGCAATGATGAATTTCTCGATGGAATAAATCCCTTTCTCTTCCACCACCAACTCATCATTCACTACATACAGCATTTTGATAATGCGGTCGGAGCTAACCACCCCTTCAGAAACACCCGAGTAAAAACTATCGCGGAGTAGGTAATCCAGGCGATCCATGTCTAGTTGTGAGCTGACCAATTGATGTAAAAAATGCTTCGGGTATTTGTCGGTGAATATGGCAATGGCCGTATCCAGTCGCCCCTTGAAATCCACATTCATCTGCTCCATCATGGCCAGCGAGATGTCTTCGTGGTGCACACCGCTCACGATGGTTCTTTCCAGGGTATGCGAAAATGGTCCATGACCTATATCATGCAATAAGATCGCGATACAGGCCCCTTCGGCTTCGTCATCGGTTATTTCCACATCTTTATCGCGCAGGTTTTTCAACGCTTCGTTCATCAGGAATAGGGCACCCAGCGCATGGTGAAAACGGGTATGGTTGGCTCCGGGAAAAACCAGGTGGCTCATTCCCATCTGACGAATCCGCCGCAATCGCTGAAAGTAGGGATGTTCAATCAGATCGAAAAGGATGTCGTAGGGAAGGGTGAGAAATCCGTAAAGCGGGTCGTTGATGTTTTTTCTTTTATTCAAAGCAGGCAGCGAATTTACGGCAAATTGGGTTTATCTGAGAGAAACAATTCCTCCAATGAACCGGATGCTGGCAGGCTTGCAATGCTCCGTCAGACCGCAGGTGTGCCCTCCCGATAGATTTCTGGACGGAAGCCAGGCCCCTAATACTTGCGCCAGCTAAAGATCACATCACAGTCTTTAAGAAATTGATTTTTTCTTTCATTTGGAATTTATGCTGAGCCAAGTCGAAACATCAAGACAAAATGAACATACAATAAAAAGAAATAGGATGATCCCCATCTTGGGCAAAATGCAGATAAAGTGGAGAATCATGAAATAATTACGGAATAAGTGATTTGAGCCAATTGAGCTATGGAACATCTACCATGGTCTATGGTCTTCCATTATATTTTCCCACCTTTGCGTAAGGAAAACGGGATTCATGCGTTACACTAACTATGGCAATTAAAATACTCTGGGCTGACGACGAAATCGATTTATTGAAACCCCATATTCTCTTTCTGCAAGGAAAAGGATACGATTTAACCACCGTAAACAGTGGTCTTGATGCGGTGGATGAAGTTCAGAAAAAGCGCTTCGATGTCATCTTTTTAGATGAGAACATGCCGGGCTTAAGCGGACTGGAAACACTGAGTCGAATCAAAGAAGCCATGAACGACGTGCCCGTGGTGATGATTACCAAAAGTGAAGAGGAATACATCATGGAGGAGGCCATCGGTTCTAAAATTGCCGATTACCTGATCAAACCGGTGAATCCGAATCAGATTTTGCTGACCATTAAAAAGATAGTCGATAACAAACGTCTCATCTCCGAAAAGACGGCCCAGGGATACCAGCAGGATTTCCGCAATATCTCCATGGCTTTTATGGATGATTTGGATTTCGAGGCGTGGAAAGGAATGTACCGGAAGTTGGTGTATTGGGACCTGGAGCTTCGTGCATCGAAAGATTCCGGGATGGATGAAGTGTTGAATACGCAAAAGGCCGAGGCCAATCATAACTGGTCGGATTTTGTTCGGAAAAACTACCTTAACTTCGTCAATAACCGGGATCCGAAAGCGCCGATGATGAGTCATGAGTTGATGCGCCGTAAAATCCTTCCTCATGTGGACGGTGAAACCCCGGTGGTTTTTCTCTTGATTGACAATCTGCGCTTTGATCAATGGAAAGTGATACAACCGGTGCTGAGTGAATATTTTACGGTGGAGGAGGAAGACCTTTATATGAGTATTCTCCCAACTACCACCCAATACTGCCGGAATTCGATTTTTTCCGGCCTCCTGCCTTCAGAAATTGAAAAGCGGTTTCCGAAGATGTGGAGCAACGACGAAGACGAGGGAGGGAAGAACAATTTTGAAGAAGATTTTCTCGCAGATCAATTAAACAGAACCCGAAAAGGCACAAAGTTCAGCTATACCAAAATAACCAATCTGGACGGAGGTAAGAGCCTGGTAGACCAGATCCCGAACATGCTGAATTTTGACCTGAGTGTGATAGTTTACAATTTCGTGGATGCATTGTCACATGCCCGTACTGATGTGTCATTGATGCGTGAGTTGTCGGAAGATGAGGCAGCCTACCGCTCTGTGACTTTAAGTTGGTTTGAGCATTCGCCTTTGTTGGAAGCACTTAAACGCATCAGCGATAAAAAGGTGAAATTGATTATTTCAACAGACCACGGATCCGTCCGGGTCAAAGATCCAATTAAAATTGTGGGCGATAAAAATACCAATACCAATTTGCGTTATAAGCAAGGCAAGAATCTGAGCTACGACCGAAAGGAAGTTTTTGAGATCAAGAATCCGGCAGAAGGATTTTTACCCCGCCTGCACGTGAGCTCGGCCTATGTCTTTGCAGAGGAACAAGGATTTTTCGCGTATCCGAATAACTACAATTACTACGTGAAATATTATCGGGATACCTTTCAGCATGGAGGTATTTCTATGGAAGAGATGATGATACCGATTGTCTCACTCAAAGGAAAAGGATAATGCCAAAGTATCTGCTTTCCAGCATAGAAAATACACGGGAGGTGGCTAAAACATTGGCAAACCTGGTAAAGGAATCAAGAATAATGACCTTTTCCGGAAATTTGGGAACGGGAAAAACCACTACTATTCAGGAAATATGCAAAGCATTAGGAGTAAGTGATTTTGTGTCGAGCCCAAGTTTTGGCCTGGTTAATGAATATCAAAATTCAGACGAACACATTTTTCATTTCGATTTATACCGTATGAACAGCCTGGATGAGGCACTCGATATCGGATTTTTGGAATACCTGGATTCAGGTTCAATTTGTCTGATTGAATGGCCCGAAGTGGTGCTGGATTTATTGCCGGAAGAGGGAATTCGGGTGAGCCTGAATCATGAGGAAGATGGAAAAAGAAGTATTAGCTGGTAGAGTGAAGTGAAGGATTAACCGCTTCGTCCTGAAACCATGAGAAAAAATTACCTACTGCCTCTGCTGGCCCCAATCCTGTTAATGCTGGCCTCCTGTGCCCATGTGTACACCAATCCACAATTCACACAAAAAACGCAAGACCATCAATCGGTGGCCATCATTCCTTATCAGATGGTTTATACTGGAAAACTCATCAAAGAGCTTTCTCCTGCTGACCTTCAGAAAATCAATGAAACAGAATCTCAGGCCTTCCAACTGAGCTTATACAACCAATTGTTGAGAAGGTCGGGAACAGGCAGGCATAAAATCAAGATTGAAATTCAAAACCCGTCCACTACCAATCGCCTGCTATTGGATAGTGGCGTTGTACTTACAGATGCATGGAAGGAATCGCCGGAAAGATTGGCGGGTATTCTTGGTGTTCAATCGGTGATATGCACCCGGGTGGAAAAGGAAAAATTCCTGTCGGATCTGGAATCTTTTGGGATTATAGCCGCAGGACAGGTGCTTAGAAATATGCAGGTTCCAGGAGCGACTGCCTTGCCATACGTAAGTTCTAATGCGAGTAAGACATACGAGATCAAACTGAATTGTCAATTGATGAATGGCGCCGACGGAAGCATGTTGTGGAATGTCCCGCTGAGATTGAATATTAACTACAACACGAAAGCAAATGATGCTATAAATATTGCGAATCGGCGATGTTCGAAAAAATTCCCTTACCGCGACCGTAGTTATTATCGCTAATTCGGGGAATATTCGTACCTTTAAAAGACCTATTCGGCTTTCATGAAAGAAACCCCCAAATCGCCTTTTCAGGAGTTGGCAAAGCAGGCGTCTCTGCAGCCACAAGAACAATTGTTGGAGATCAGAAAAAACGAATTGCGGCTCTCTGTTGGTATACCGAAGGAGATTACCTATCAGGAAAACCGCGTTCCACTTACCCCTTCATCTGTTGCCTTGCTGGTAAATTCCGGACATGAAATAACCATTGAATCCGGAGCGGGAAAAAACGCCAATTTCCAAGACCGCCAGTACAGTGAAGCGGGTGCCAAGATTGTATACGGCAAAGAGGAAGTATATAAATCGGATATCATCTTAAAGATTGATCCTCCCACCAAAGAGGAGATTGATATGATGACGCCGGGACATTATTTGTTTTCGGCTATTCAGATGACCAACCTCACGGATTCCTATATCAAGCAGCTCATCAATAAAAAGATTACCGCCATTGCCTACGAGTTTCTGAAAGATCAGGAAGACACATTGTCCATCATTCGGAGCATGAGCGAGATTGCGGGAAGATCGGCTGTGCTGATTGGTGCTGAATACCTCGGCAACCCTCGTGGCGGCAAGGGCGAATTGCTGGGCGGAATATCTGGAATCCCTCCGTCCGAAGTGGTGATTATCGGTGCAGGCACAGTGGGAGAATACGCGGCCAGAACTGCGGTTGCATTGGGAGCGAGTGTCAAGGTTTTTGACAACTCCTTAGCGAAGCTGCGTCGTTTGCAAAATCATATCGGTATTCCTGTTTTCACCTCCATTATTCAGCCCAATATTTTAGGTAAGGCACTTCTTACATGCGATTTGGCTATTGGGGCTTTACGAAGTGACGAAGGTAGAAGCCCGAATGTGGTAAGCGAAGAAATGGTCAGTAAGATGAAACCCGGAGCGGTCATTGTGGATGTTAGTATTGATCAGGGGGGATGTTTTGAAACCTCCGAAGTAACTACCCATACCAATCCTACGGTACTGAAACATGATGTCATTCATTACGGAGTGCCAAATATTCCGTCGCGTGTGGCCAGAACAGCCAGCTATGCTTTGAGCAATATTTTTACACCAATCCTACTGGATATTGCCGATAGCGGAGGGTTTAAAAACTATTTCTGGGAGAATATGATTATCCGTAATGGAGTGTATATTTATAAAGGAAATCTGGTTAAACGCCATATCGGGGAGCGGTTCAACTTGAAATACAAGGATATCGATCTTCTGGTCGGCGCCCATTTGTAGTAAAAACGAATCAACTATGACTATATCCAAAAATTGCGGAATACTTTCCGCCGTTCTCTCTGTGCTCATTTTTGCGAGCTGTAAAAAAGACAAAACAACTACTTCGCAACCTGAAAACTCGGGTGACCTGCTTATGGGGCAGGAACTGGTTATCTCCGAACAGTATTTTGGAGATTTAAAATCCATTGCAGATGAAGCGGAATCTGGCAGCCTTTCATCATTTAAAAGTGCGGGCTGTGCTACGGTAACACTGGATCAATCGAACAAAAAAATTAAAGTTGATTTTGGCTCCAGCAACTGTTTGTGTAAAGACAATCGATTCAGAAGGGGAGTCCTCGACATTACCTATACCAAAACCTATTGGGATAGCGGGAATGTGATTACTATCACTCCTTCCAATTATTATGTGAACGACTATGGATTAAATGGTACCAAAATGGTAACCAATCTTGGGTTGGATGCGAACAGTAATCCACATTGGCAGGTAGATGTGAATGGCACTGTAATAAAACCATTGAATGGTGGAACTGTAGGCTGGATTTGTAACAGGATTATGCATTGGGTTGCCGGAAGCGGAACGCCAGCTAACTGGACCGACGATGCCTGGGAGATGGAAGGTTCAGCAACCTTGACTACTTCCTCCAATGCCGTATACAATCTGGATATACAAAGCAATCTACATAGAGCATTGGCATGTGCATATATTGATAAAGGGGTTCTTCAAATCAGTAAAACAGGTATTACTCCAAGAATAATCGATTACGGTAACGGTACTTGCGACAATGATGCAACACTGACGGTGGGTTCGGTAAGCATTCCATTCAAACTGAAATAATGAAACAAGGAGGAATAGTAGTATTAATTTTAACTTTTTTCCTGGCGAACAATGTAAATGGTCAAACAGTCTTCAGTTTACAAGAAGGATTTTATTTTGCCACTATGCCAGGACAAAAGCATGCGATAAAAACCGGACATTATGATATAGGCTCAGGAATTGGTAAGTATTGGAAACTCGATTCCCTTTGGCAACTTCGAACAATGTTGGATTTTTTTCAGTCGGGTCAATACTATTATCCTCAAACATTCAGTCAGACAACAAATGCGATGTTTTTTCTTACAGGGAGTGAACAACAATCGCGTAGTATGGTATCTGCAGGACTTCAGAGAAAATTTGGAAAAGAGAAGAAAAATTCGATTTACCTTGATTTTGGATTGAGTTGGCAAACGTATACCTTTCGATTGGAGGGTTATTCATCTTTGCGTGATTCCTCTGGTAATTTGGCTTATAGGACTTTTACAGGGAAAGGATCAACCTGGAATATCTATTCGTTTTTCCGTATGGGCTACAATTATTCTCTGATGAGTTGGAAGTGCTGCGATTTTCAAGTTTTTGGTGAGCTTGGAATCCTGGTCCCATTTAATGACAGGACAGGTTTGGCCTGGAAACAGGAATTAAAAGGCTTATATGGGCCACATCAGACGATTCTTAATAATTGGTTGAATGAGACTAAATATGCCAGTGTCCAATATTCCGCCAATTTTGGTATTCGGATTCTTTTATAAAGACAATTACCAGAAAATGTAGGGAGCTCTGAGCTCGGAAGGCCGGAGCGCTATTAAGCGGAGCAAAGAAATCGCAGGTCACTCAGGCCCTCCGGGCGGAGTGACAATATTTCGCTGGAATGTTAATCTGTTGATTTTTTCCGGAAACCTGAAGCGCTCGATCCGGAAAGGCCGGAGCGCTATTAAGCGGAGCAAAGAAATCGCAGGTCACTCAGGCCCTCCGGGCCGAGTGACAATCAATCCCAGAATCTTGGCGAAAAAGTCAGACTGGGGAATTTTTGATTGAAAGCGGCACCTTTCCAAAATTCCTTGAGGTGATTTGAATGGATATACCTCTTCACTGCAAAATATTGTTGCTTATTATGTACCAGGATTAGCTTGCTTCTTGGTCTCCAAACTTGAGTTTTTCTGTCATTATAATTGGATGTAAAGGATACTCTTTCATGTTTTAACCTAAGATTATTTGTAGAAAGTATTTGTTTGGTTGTGAATCGAAGAAAGCGGGTATTAAAATCTGTTTTACAGTCTATTTCTGAATATAAGAAATGAATATGATTAGGCATTATGCTTAAAGCGTGAAGCAAGAAACTCGGGCGTAAGGAAAAGTACTCGCAACATTGAATGATTGCATTAATGAAATCGAGGTTTTGGCGATCAAAGATGGGCTTTCTGGAGGTGGCGACACAAGTAAAAAAGAAAGTTTGCATACAGACAATTTATAGCTGATTCGAACACATCACGAGTCCAAAAGTCCAGGGAATGTCAAAATACTCAGAGGATTGGGAGCGCTCGGCCCGGAAGGCCGGAGCGCTATTAAGCGGAGCAAAGAAATCGCAGGTCACTCAGGTCCTCCGGGCCGAGTGACAATATTTGGCAGGAATGTTAAGCTGTTGATTTTTTCCGGAAACCTGAAGCGCTCGATCCGGAAAGTCCGGAGCGCTCTTAAGCGGAGCAAAGAAATCGCAGGTCACTCGGCCCGGAGGGCCTGAGTGACAATATTTCGCTGAGTTTTCCCGAAAAACAAAAAACCCGACGTTTGCCGGGTTTTAAATATTTTGGTCCATCTGCAGATTGAATATTACTTCAAAATTGCTCTGGAAATCACAATGCGGTTTACTTCAGAAGTGCCTTCGTAAATCTGGGTGATTTTTGCATCACGCATCATTCTTTCTACATGATATTCGCGAACGTAACCATAACCTCCGTGAACCTGAACGGCTTCGGTTGTTGTTTTCATGGCCGTTTCAGAAGCAAATACTTTAGCCATGGAAGAGGCCAAACCATAATCTTGCTTTTGGTCTTTTAACCAGGCCGCTCTCAAACAAAGCAAGCGTGCGGCTTCAATCTCAGTGGCCATGTCTGCCAGTTTAAATTGAATGGCCTGATGGTTCATGATTTCTTTTCCGAACGCTTTACGTTCTTTGGAATAAGCCAGTGCTCTTTCGTAGGCCCCAGAAGCAATACCCAAAGCTTGGGAAGCGATACCAATACGGCCACCCGCCAATGTTTTCATGGCGAATTTAAATCCGAATCCATTTTCTCCGATGCGATTTTCTTTTGGAACTTTTACGTCCTGGAACATAATGGAATGGGTATCGGATCCACGAATTCCCATTTTATCTTCTTTCTTACCCACTGTTACACCGTCCCATGCTTTTTCAACGATGAATGCGTTGATACCACGGTGGCCGGCTTCCACGTCAGACTGAGCGATTACCAAATAGTAGTCGGCGGTGCTTCCGTTGGTGATCCAGTTTTTTGTACCATTTAACAGGTAATAATCGCCCTGATCGAATGCGGTAGTGCGCTGTGATGTTGCGTCTGATCCCGCTTCAGGCTCCGACAGGAGAAATGCGCCGTGCACTTTTCCGCTCGCCATCGGTACAAGGTATTTTTGTTTTTGTTCTTCGTTTCCGTAGGTTTCGAGTCCCCAGCAAACAAGAGAATTATTTACCGACATAACCACCGATGCAGATGCATCTACTTTGGAAATTTCTTCCATTGCCAACACATAAGAAATGGTATCCATTCCTCCACCGCCGTATTCAGGGCTAACCATCATCCCCATAAAGCCGAGCTCACCCATTTTACGGATTTGTTCCATTGGGAAAATGCCCTTCTCGTCGCGTTCGCATACGCCTGGCAACAATTCAGCATTCGCAAAATCGCGCGCTGCTTGTTGGATCATCAGGTGTTCTTCACTCAGTTCAAAATTCATATCGGTTTTAAAAAGTGCTGCAAATATAGGTTAGTATGAATAACATTAAAAACGGGCTGTTTCGATCCTTAAAGGTGCCGGGTATTGTTGGCTTCCAATAATTTGAAACGACCATTCTCGTGTTCCAGTAAATACAAACAGAGATTTTGATGTTCGAACTCATCCATTCGATTCAAAGGCAGGTCCAGCATCAGACAAAGGAAACTCTTCATGGCACGTCCGTGCATGCAAACCAAAACCTGTTCTTCGTTCGGACGGGAAAGGATATGTTGCAGGGCTATTTTTTGTCTTGTTTGCAATTCCAAAGGATTTTCACCGCCGGGAATGCGGTATTCCAGATTTCCGTTCTTCCAGGCCTCAATCATATCCAAATAATCCTGTTTCCAGAATGCTTTACTTTCTTTCCCTTCGTAATCTCCCCAACTGATCTCATTCAATTCTGGAAGTATGGTATGAGGGATGCCTGAACTTAAAAAAGATTGAACAGATTGTTGTGTTCTTCGCAGGGCCGAAGTGTAAATCCGATCAAATGGATGACTCCGATAACTCAAAAAGAAGCGCTCTGCCTGATGAAGACCTGTTCCGTTCAGGTCACTATCGACGCCGCTTCCCTGGACAATGCCCAATCGATTGAATTCCGTTTCTCCATGACGGATAAGGTAAATTGTTTTTTTCTGTGGCTTAGAGGAACTTTGCAACACTCCGTTCATAGATGAGACAGTTACCAAAAATTGACACAAATATACCGCTCCAGCAATTAAATGAGCGGATGAAGGGCACCATGGCCGAATTAATTGGAATTGAATACATTGAGATTCATGAAGATTTTCTTAAAGCCCGGATGCCGGTAGATGAAAGAACTTTTCAGCCGTTAAAAATGCTGAATGGCGGCGCTTCTCTCGCACTTTCGGAAACTCTCGGAAGCATGGCAGCCAATCTTTTAATCGATCGAAACAAATACGTGGCATTTGGAATGGAAATCAATGCCAACCATCTCAAACCGGCGAAGGAGGGCTATGTTTACGGAACAGCCCGTCCCTATCATGTGGGCAAGTCGTCTCAGGTGTGGGACATTGATATCCGGGATGAAGTGGGAGATCGGGTATGTGTAAGCAGGCTTACGATGACCGTAGTTGAAATAAAGGACGATGGGCTCCGATTATAAAGAACAGCTTGACTCGGCCATAAGAAATGGGATGAGCTGGGTGATTTGGAGATTTCCGAATGAGCCCTCCCTGCATCATCTTGGTCCTGCATTGGAAAAAGCCTGGGATGGAATAATGCCCGACAAACCTGGATTTATCTTTGCCCCGTTTGATACAGATGAATTGCCCATTTATGGTATAGGGGTGAGTGGGGTGGAAAGCCCCATCCATATCGAGGCACCAAACTGCGGGGGTAAGTCAGATTACATCAATTATGTAAATGCTTCCGTTGAAGCGATTCGGAATGGAGGCTACAAAAAGATTGTGGCAGCACGAGCCATTTTCCTGGGGCATGATTACGCAGATCCTTTGGATCACTTCCATGGCCTTTGTCTAAAAAATCAAGATGCATTTTGCTACCTCTGGTTTAGCCCCTCAACAGGATTATGGATGGGAGCGAGTCCGGAGCTGCTTTTACATCGCAATGGAAATTCACTAGAAACCATGGCTTTGGCTGGAACACAGCGCCCGGATACATCATTCGGATACAAAGAGGAAGAAGAACAGGATCTGGTTACGCAATACATTAAGTTCTGCGTGTCTGACTGGAGTTCGAATGTGGAGCAAAAGGACAAAGAATATTCCCAAAGCGGTCATCTTTTGCATCTTAAAACCCGCATCGAAGCCTCATTAAACGAGCATTACCCCGGCGACATGAAAGCCTTGCAAAGACTTTCCCCAACACCTGCCGTGGCAGGAATTCCGAAAGGGGAAGCGATGCAGTTCATCCGGGAACACGAAGGAATGTCTCGTTCATATTACAGCGGATTTATGGGTACAATATCCGCATCCGAAAGCCGCTTGTTTGTTAATCTGCGCTGCCTGCATCAGTTACATGGTAAATCATACCAGTATGTAGGGGCAGGAATTACCGCGAAGTCAAATCCTGAACAGGAATGGCTGGAAACGGTCGAGAAGGCGAAAGTGGTCCTTACTCGTTAAAGCGGGCCTTTATATTGGAAAGATGAACCTTGAAGGATTCGGCGCTTTCATTAAATGCAAGTTTCAATTCTTCCCAGGACTCGCCACTGGCGCCTTTTAGCTTTTGCAAATCTGCTTTTAGTTCATCGCGTTTTTTCTTGGCTGCTTCAATCTGATCGGAATACTTTTCTTTTGCCGCGGCTGTGGCGGAATCACGTTTTTTCTCTAATTCATCCAGACGGTCATAGATCTCATCTATTTTCTTGTCTGCATAGGCGTGAAATTCTTCTCTGTTCATAATCTATGGTTTTTATAAAGATAAGGAATTCGGCAAGGCCAAAAAATGACTTGAGTCAGTCCAGATTCATTTTGATGGTATGTTCATAACCGATTTCGAATAAACGATCGGCATGTTTGGCGTCGAGAATATCATAATTCTCTACTCCTTTGGGAGCAATGATCGTGAGCTTCTTGCCACGTGTTTCTTCAATATGTCCATTCACGCTCAATTCGAAGGTGCGGGTAGCAATTTGAGCAAGGTTTTTTAGATGATTCACCGGACGAACCGGGCTAATATGGATGGCATAAACATAGCGACACTGATCCTGAATTGCCATATAAGGAAGGTTATCAAAGATGCCGCCATCGGCATAAAGTGTCTTGTTTAATTCGACTGGTGAGAATAATACCGGAATGGAAGCAGAGGCCTGCACCAAAGGAATCAAAGGGCCTTCTTTTAGATAGCAGACTTTTCCCTCGAAAAGATCGGAAACGGCTATTATCAGTGGTTTGGGCAAGTCTTCCAGATTTTCATATTGAATATGTGCTCCCAGGTATTTTCCCAGATGACCCAGTCTCATCAAGCCAAGTGAAGGAATGGTCATCTTGGCAAAGTCGAAGATGGAATTCCGTTTCATGATTTTAAATACTTCGAGGGGATCCATGCCAGAGGCCATGAATGCACCGGCGATCGCCCCAGAGCTGGTTCCTGCGAATATATCTCCCTCAATTCCCTTTTCTTTCAATGCCTGCAATACGCCCAAATGCGCGTAACCTCTGGCTCCACCACCACCGAGGGCGATACCGGTTTTATATTTTTTACTTTTTAAAGGATACATAGTTACGAATTAGGTGAGTCAGGAATTCAGGACCAATTAAAGGTGTGCAACATGCAGGCCATTCCACGTCATGTTGAAGCAATTTTCAACTGTTTCTTCGCCGGGTTTAACCCGTTTAGCTACAAAGCTTTTAACCCATTCATGAATGGCGCCGTGCAAAAATGCTTTTTGGAGGTGAAGGCCGCCCTTGACAATCCAGCCGCTTTGCTGGCCATAGGCCAGAAAATCTTCAATCTTAGCCATGGCTTTATTGGTGCTTTTAATAATCTCATCTTCAATAATGCCGCTATAATGGAATTGTTCGACAAAGAGCATTTTGTCTGGATTTTCCATGCAAAAACGAAAGTACCGCATCCAGATTTCCCGGAAAGTGAGCTTGTAATTGTTCTCATCGATGACTATTGCGTCGAAAAGCTCCACCATTTCTGATTTGATATTTCTGTAAAGCATATTGACCAAATCTTCTTTGGATGGATAGTAAATATACAGAGTTCCTGTGGCAATGCCTGCTTCACGTGCTACCTCTGCCATCTTCAAGCTGGTGAATCCTGTTTTTACTACCAGATGCAATGCTGCCTCATGAATGGCATGAAGCTTATTCTTATCTTTAACTCTTGCCATAATAAAAGATAAGCAAAATAGATGAATATATATTCATTTAAGAAAGAAAATATTCCTAATTGAAGAAATTCATGGCTCTTTCGAGTCCGATACTGCAGAATGCTTCAGCAGCATCTGCGGCTTTTTGGACATAGTCGTCCAGAAACTTTTCTTCTTCCGCATTCCATTTGCCCAGCACATAATCCACCTGATGTCCTTTATGAAAACGAGCATCGATGCCGAAGCGGAGTCGTGGATAGTGGTTATGTCCAAGAACCAAATTGATGTCCTTGAGTCCGTTATGCCCGCCATCACTGCCTTTGCCCTTCATTCGCAACTTTCCATAGGGCAGGGCAAGATCGTCGGTAATGACCAATAGATTTTCATCTTTTATTTTCGCTTCTTTCATCCAGTAATTCACTGCCTTACCGCTCAGGTTCATGTAAGTGGTGGGCTTGATTAATACCAGAGTCCTTCCTTTAAATTTACCTTCAGCAATGTATGCATGGCGTCCAACTTCAAATTGCACACCCATGCGGCGAGCCAATTCGTCCACCACATTAAATCCGATATTATGACGGGTGTTGGCATATTCTGCTCCTATATTTCCCAGACCGGCAATCAGGTATTTCATGCGGACAAAAATAATCATTCCGAATTCATGCGTGGGTTAGAATTGTCGTGTAGAATGTGTTCGACAGCGGCATGCGATTTGTTCAGTTATTATACCGTGTAAAACATTCACTCTCAAGCATACATGATACGACCACAACCGAGTTTTGCCAAGACTATCCACGGATTGACGCGTCTTTCCTTTCGGAAATTAGTGGCTTATGTATCTTTCTTCCTATTAATCTCGCATACGGGTTCTTTAGCTCAGGACACCTCCTGGATTAAGGTGCATTTCATTTATGGATCAAGACCAAAAAATGGATGCAAACAAGAACCAAAGTGGTTTGGCGGGATTCATGGCGGACATGTGGGAATTGAATACGATACCGGGAAGGTGATCGATTTTGCGCCAAAAGGGAAGTTTCATTACATCGAAAGGCAAAGATGTCCGCATAGTGCATATTCCTTAAGGAGCATGAAAGCGTTCTGGCATACCTTTAAACAGTCGGATTCCGCTTCACTTAAAGTCATGACCATTCTGGTTCCGCTCGATTCAGCTCAAAGTCACAGATTGGATAGTATTGTGAAGCGATACCCTGAAAACTGCCCCTACGATTATGCCTTTTTAGGAATGCGCTGCGCCGCGGCAAGCTACGATATACTTGCAGAGATTGGAGTGCTTGAACCCTTTTCGCGTCGGGGAACCTGGTGCAGAATTTTCTACCCGAAGCTTTTAAGGAAAAGAATGATTCATCTGGCTCATAAAAAGCATTGGATGATCTGGAAGAAAGCCGGATCAGATTGCCGGGTCTGGGAAAAAGATTAGTCCTTTGTTTGGTCGACCTCCGACAGTAGATTGTTCATGGACGATAGACCAAAGAATTCATATAGTCACTCATCTAATGGCCCAATCTCTCACTTTTGTTAACGTTCAAGAGCAGTAGTCAGTTTGAGCAGGTGGATGCAAGAACCGGATTTTCTTCTCAATACTCCATACGTGAATCCAGGCGTGCCGCTTTTCTTGCAGGGAAAAAGGAAGTAGCGAATCCAAGAAGCAGAATAAAGAGAAAGGTCACCAAAAAGTCCCAGGGATTCAATTGAACTGGATAAGCGTTCACGATAAAAGTACCGAGTCCGCCGAAACCAATGATTCCATACGTTTGTTGCAAGTAGCAAATGGCGAACCCGAGTAGGAGTCCAATAACTCCTCCGCTGAGTGCAATCATCAGTCCTTCGCGAATAAAAATTGCGCGAATAAATCGATCTCTGGCTCCCATGGAACGGAGCACCGCAATGTCTTTTCTTTTTTCCATCACGAGCATGCTAAGAGAGGATACAACCGTGAACGTGAGCAATATTAGAATGAATACCATGATAAGAGCGGTCGCCCATTTTTCATATCGGAACACTTTATAAAGATTCGCCTCCTGTTCTTCTTGATTTTTAACGTAGAAGTCGTCGCCCAGTAAATGTTTTAATTCTTCCTGCACTTCGTCTACCCGATATCCATCTTTCACTTTGATCTCCAGGGCGCTGACTTCATCTCCATAGCTGAGTAAATCCTGCGCCAAACGCAATGGAACAATCACGTATTTATTATTGATATCGTCGTCGATGCTAAAAACTCCGCTGGGGCGCAAAAACGCCTGATTCAATGCTTTCTCCGGATTCATGGTGATTCCTGCATCACGTCGGGGAATGTAAATAGCCAATTGGGTGAAGTCATTGTAGGTCGACAGACCCAGGCGGGTTGCAATGCCAATGCCGGCAACGGCGAAATTCTGCGTTCCGCTTTCAAGAAGAAGTTGTCCTTCGAAAATCATGCTGTCGAGCCTGGTTACATCCACGAATTCCCTGCTTACCCCTTTCATGGTGGCAATTGCCTGCCTTTCATCATAGCGCAGCACCACGTTTTCCTCTAAAACCCGGGCTACTTCATCCACACCATCAAGGTTTTTAATTTGATAAAAAGGGATGGAGTCTACATGAAAAACTTTGCCGTATTTAGCTTCTACTTTAATCGAAGGGTCGAAGGCAGAGTAAAGCGAATGGACAAGCGATTCGAATCCATTGAATACCGACATAACCGTGACCAGCGCCATGGCACCAACAGTGAAGCCCAAAACAGAAATGCCACTGATGATATTGATGGCATTTGGGTTGTTTTTTGAAAACAGGTAGCGTCTGGCAATAAAACGACTTAATATCATTTATATCCTTTCAGAATCAATCCGGCTCCGGTTAAATGGCCCATATGGGTGTCCATAAAATTTAAAATCAGACAGACCGGAAAGATAAGAAGAAAATAAATTGGGAGAAGGACTACCATGCCTTTCCAGAGCCGGAGGAGTTCCACCGGCCACTTGGTGGAAAGCATCCAGGATATTTGTCCCGGCTTTCCGTAAGTATAGCGCGCTCTTACTTTTTTAAAGCCCACCTTTTTGAGACGAATTTTTAAGTCGCTCATATTGTATCCATCGTGCAACTGATTTCCTTCTTCGCGAAAACGAAATTGATGGATATTAATCATTGTCTTTCCATCTGTTGGAACCGACATCAGGAAAATGCCGTTTTCCTTCAGACTTTCGTAGACATTTTTAAAGACTTTGTTTTCATCTTCCACATATTCCAAAACATCCGCACAAACAACCAGATCGAAAGCGGATTCCTGCCTATATTGATTGATATCGCCGGTTTTGAAATACACATTGCTGATTTTGCGTTCCCGGTAAAAGGAATTGCATCGGCAAACCAGATCGCCTTTGATATCGAGGCCCAGGATACTGTATCGAGGGTTTAGCTTATGCAGGAAATAACTGTACTGCCCGAAGCCGCAGCCGGCATCAAGAATATGAGTCGCTTTTTTATGCTCTTTCGACCAGATTTTTATTTCGCGGTGCATATGCCAGGACCGCAAAAGCAAAGCGTCAAGCAATCGATAAAATACTCTGCGCAGGAAAGGGTGACGGGTAAACATCCCGCCCAACATATCTTTGACCGGATCGTAAAACATGATTAATCTTTGCTTCCCTCCTCTTCGCGAAGCTTTTTGAAAACATCTTCCATGTGCTGGGCGTAATCGAGTGTATCATCCACAAAAAATTCCAAGGCCGGAATTTTGCGTACCTGGTGGCGAATGCGTTGTGCCAATTCGTGCCGGATTTCTTTAGCATGCATGTCTACCTTTTCCAGCATGTCTTCTTTATCATCTACCTGAAAGAAGCTGAGGTAAACCCTGGCCAGACCGAGGTCTGGAGTCACCTTTACTTCTCTGATGGTGATAAAGGCTCCATTGAAATAGCGATGGGAAACCATCTGGAAGATCTCGCCCAGATCCTTTTGAATTAATCGGGCAAATTTTTCCTGTCGTTTTGAATCCACAGTGCAAATATCAAACTAATTCTGCATTCCTGACATGCTTTTATTATATAGCAAAAAGAAGGCCTGTATACCAATGCTTGCTAGAATGGCAGGTACAACGGCACTCAACGCTTCGTCATTGTTGCTGTATGCCCAATTCCAGATAAGACAAACAAGGATAGAAACAAGCACCTGCACCCATAGCTGACGGGATTGGATTTTGATTGAGGGAATAAAGATGGACAAGACCGGAGGCACCAGTATGCATACGATATACGGAGTAAAGTCGTAGAAAATACGCACGGCGCTTTCTTGCTGGTATGGAATAAGTATGAGAAATGTCAATACACTGCTTAAAAGAAGTCCTTTTCGCATTTCCTTTTTCGTTTCCGTTTTCTTATTGAATAAATCCAACATCAGAGTTTGTGCCGAAAGAAACAGGAAGCTATCGAGGGTTGACATAATGGTGGCGAGTAAGCCCAGTATAAACAGAGCTGCAATCCATTCCGGTAACTGGGAAGTGGCAAGAGCTAAATAGACAAATGCACTATTCTCCAATTCGGGCATCAATCCCAGTGCGTACAAAGCGACAGAACCGGCAAGGAAGTCAAAAAAGGTCCAGCACAAAATGGAAATGAAGAGACCGACTTGCGCCGTTCTTGCATTATGGGTAGAATAAATCCGTTGATGGAAGCCCGGATCTGCAAAGAGTAAACTAGCCAGAATAAACCAGGATAGCACCTCCCAAAAGTGAGCGTGCAGTGAGAATTTCAGACTTCCGGCTGGCATTCCTTTTAAGGGCAATGGTCCATATTGAATAAATAAATATCCTAAAGCAACTGCAAAACCTCCGAACATCAGGATGAATTTCCATCCATCTTTTTTTGCCAATGCGGCCAATCCTCCATTGTATAAATAGACCGAAGAAAAGAACAAGGCGAGCATGATGGAAATCCATATTGGGATCGGGAAAATGGAACTGAGCAGTTGTGCACACATCAAGGCGTACATGGCAGGAGAAATGGTGATCAAAACCGCCAGAGATCCAAGTTTTGCGAAGCCTTTCCCGTAGTATTTTTCGAGCAGTTCGGGTACCGAGTGAATTTGCTCTTTCCGGATTTTTCCGGAGAGAAAAAATGCCATGATTCCAGCGAAAATAGTGTAGGGGAGGCTTAAGAATAGCCAGGCGCTAATACCATATTGGTAATATAACTCACCAATCCCAAAGATCCATCCGTAGGCGGTGGTCACCATGGTGGCAACAAAGGGGAAAAGGGTCAACCGTCTTCCTGCGAGCAAGAATGAATCGGCGTCGACATTGCCCTTTCGATGCTGAAAACTTCCTGCCAGAAGTAAAAGCAGATATGCACTTACAACCCAAACAGCTGTCATAGATGGGCCAAAGGTAAAAATGATTTATTTTGCCGCATGATATATGCCCTGGGGAAAGGACTGGTATTTGGTTTTGGGATGAGTTTTATGCTCGGTACCGTCTTTTTTTCGCTGATCCAAAACAGCATTACCCACGGTTGGAAAAAAGGGATGTTGATTGCATCGGGTGTCGTCTTTTCCGACTTTATCTTCATTTGTTTGGCCATACTGGGGGTTTCCTTCATGGATCCGGAAGAGAAAAATATCTGGATATATGCCGGGGCTGTCATTCTGCTCACTGCGCTGGGTTTAAATTTACTATTTGGAAAGCAGAAGCAATTAAGCTACCCGGAAAGTAAGTTAGGAAAAGCCATGTTTCTATTTTCATTCGTGAGTAATGGCTTCCTTTTAAATATTCTGAATCCGGTGAATTTTTTGTTTTGGGCAGGCATTGCGGCCATGGCAAGAGGAACCTGGGGTTATGATACATCGCATCTGGTCATTTTTTTCGCCGGATGCCTGATTGCTATATTCGGGGCAGAAGTGTTGATCTCATTCCTTGCACACCGGATTAAAAAATTTCTCAATGATTCCATTCTGGTTTGGGTTAACCGCATCACTGGAATGGTTTTTATCGGAATTGCTGCGTATCTGCTTTTTGATTACTTCAGGCATTAATGAGGCATCTCACGAGGTGCTTCTGGCGGCGCGCCTTCCGGCATGGGCATTTTCATAGAGCTGCCTTCATAAGTTAGATTGAAGCAATAAACTTTTCCTGCATAATCCAATTGAATCTGTCCTGTTGCACTTACCTCCATCTTTTCTTCGTTCACCTTCTGTTTCCATACCCAGGCCTCTTTATGGATCATTTTACTTTTGGGTTCTTCTCCCATTTTGATGATAAATGCATCTTTATCACCCGTTTCAATCTGAATATTTAAGTGCAATTCAGTTTGGTTTAATTCTCCTTCTGTGATTTTAAAAATATACATCCCGGCATCAGGGGTTACCTGAGTCATAAAAACGTTTGGGGTACCCAGATTAATTTCGGTGCACTGCTTTTTTTTAAGCAATGCGCAGGAACTAATGAACAAAGTTGACATCAAAAGAATTGCATACTTCATTGGTCGAAAATAGTAAAATTCATTCGGGTTTCGATAAATGCCTAAACAGTAGGCAACGTTTCGTTAACTAAACACATCTTTCCTTCAAACCAAGCTCTATTTTAGTCGATTAAATCTGTGAAAATCTCCCTGATTTGTAACGATTAAAGTAATTTTGAGATATCATGAGACAAAACCAAAACTCGAAATCGTTATTAACGGTTCTTGTTTTATTTCTATTTTCTGTTGCCTCTGTTAGTGGCCAAAAATACGATTGGAGCAAAGTAGATGGACAGGGCGCGCATTATTGGAGCACAGCTACCTGGGGCTCTGGTTCTCGTGATATGGTTTGCGATGAGTACGGAAATGTCTATTCAATAGGAAGTCAGTACAGTTATGCCGGTTATGGAACAGGGGCTCTTGATTTTGGAGACAGTGTTTATGCCCAGGCAGGGTCGAATCAATATGCTACGCCATACATGGCCAAGTACAACCGAAAGGGAGTTGCTCAATGGGCTACTTCAATAGATGCGACGGGGTATCTGTGGACTACTTCCCTTGCAATTGATACAGCAGGGAATTCTTATATCATCGGATCGACCTACAATGGAGTTACTTCTATTGCGGGTCAAACAGTTGGAAGTTATGGGCAAGGAGATATTTGGCTGGTGAAAATCAAACCTGATGGCGTCGTGGACTGGGCGATGACTGTTGGAGGAAATGCAAATGATTACCCGACCGGAATTACTTGCAGCGCCAATGGCGATATTTATATTACTGGATTGTTTCAGGGCTATTTCCAATATGGAAATACTGGTATCTCTGGCAGCAGCCAGGGCTGGAGTGTTTTCTTACTCAAGTTAGCAACAGATGGCAGCGCTTATTACTGCAAGCGAATTGCTACGGCAGATGGTCAATCAGCCTGGCAATCGGCGGGAGGAGACGTGAAAGTTGACCGTACCGGGCGCGTGTATGTTTCGGGATCTTTTACAAATACCATTCAATCCGGGAGCGGTAAGCTCTATGCCGGATCGACACAAAGCGATCAAAATGGCTTTGTGATGAGGGTATTTCCAAACAATGGTACTCCGGTTTGGGCGACCCAAATGGGATCGACCGCTTCTGCTTTGGCAGTAGATGAGCAAGGGTATATTTATGTTGGAGGTAAAATGCAATCATCGTCAGGGGCAGATAGTTTTGGTAACGCCAAGTTCACCAATAATGGAGGACTTGGATTCGATGATTTATATGTTTCCAGATTGAATAACAATGGAACTATAGATTGGGTCAAACGCTTTGGTGACAATACAACGACCAGCAATCCTTCAGGCTGGTGGTGGTTGAATCAACGCATCAACATCGCTTCCATGGATGTCGATTATTCGGGTAAAATATTTGTATCCGGCACGATCGACCGAACAACGGATTCGACGAGTATTTGTCAGTTTTATGTGCCTCCTTTTTCGGCGACAGCCTGGGGAGGCGGCTATTATCAAACGGATGCTTTCCTGTTAAAAATATCTAAGAATGGCTCCTGCGACTGGAATGCCCGTTCGGGTACCCGTTTGCATACCGGAACCGTGTACTATTGGAATGAAAAAACCAATGGGGGTGGGGTGGCAACGGATAATGCCGGAGCAACTTATTGGAAAGACAGCAAAAGCTGGGGTACTTCGGTTGAAGGTGATACCATCGGCTTGTACTTTAATAACGACACCAATGTGATTGCGTGGGAGACGGGCCTTGGATACAATACTCCGGTTATATGGGCTATTCGTGAGAATTATATTGAGATTGATTCGTTTGCGCCAAAAACAGCCTGCCCTGGTGACTCTATCAGGGTTTGGTATACCAAACATGAAGTATTTGACACAACGAATATGTTTTATATCGAATTGTCAAACCGGACAGGTGTTTTCTTTGATGCTGTTAATATTGGCTCCATAAAGGATACGGGCTCGGGGGTTTTATCCGGGGTCCTACCACTCACTTCGCCGGAAGGAACTGGCTATCGTTTGAGGGTAAGTGGAACAGCGCCTGCTGTAAGAGGTTATCCATTCGAGACAAATTTGACCATAAAAGGGGTTCCTCCAACCAACGCGGGGAGTGATGACTCCATGTGTTACGGCGATACAATAACCCTGCATGCAAGTGGCGGAATAGATTTCGCCTGGTTTTCAGATATTTTTCTGAACGATTCATCCCTGGTAGATCCAAGCATTTATCCGGATTCAACACATTCGTTTATTCTTCGAAGTGTAGACTCGGCAACATCCTGCTATTTTCTGGACACCATGACTATGCGGGTCATTTCTCAGCCTCGTTTGATTCCACGCCAGGACACAACAATTTGTCAGGGAGAATCGGTTTGGTTAACGACCACAGCAACGGGGGGTAAACCGAAACAATACCATTATACCTGGATTAACAGCCTGGATAATTCGGTGGTAGATTATGGAGACTCTGTATTGGTCAATCCGCGCCTAACCACTCCTTATAAGGCGGTTTTATACGATAGTTGCTCCATACTCAGGGATACGGCAATCGTTACAATCAATGTAAGGGGCCACCTCAAGGCAAATCCACGCTCAGACACCACCCTTTGCATCGGTGAATCGGTTAATATTTATGCACTCACTTCCGGAGGATTGGATTCTCAATACCATTATAATTGGTATGTCGATACCAATCTGGTAAAGACGGACAGTGCCTTTACCTGGCCAAGTCAGGATACATCAATTACTTTTAAATTGGTAGTAGATGATGGAGGATGTTCGGATGAAAAAGATTCCGCTTATTTTACGGCTTTTCGGCGTGACTCACTGCGCATTTTCTCGCGTACTGATACCACCATTTGTAACGGCCAGGGAATATTACTGAATGTTTGGGGAACGGGCGGCTTTTCCGGAGGATATACCTTCACCTGGGACCATAACCTTCCATCCAGGGATTCGGTATATGTTGTGCCAACTCAACAGGTAACTACCTATAAAGTGAAATTATCGGATGCCTGTACCAATTTTACGGATACGACATCCATCAATATCAGCCTGAGATTCCCCTTGAACCTCAAAGTTCAGTCAGACACCTTAATATGTCGGGGCGAAAGTATGTACCTCCATGTTGACGGATCGGGAGGCGACTCTCTACACTATACATTCAACTGGAAAAATATTGGCCCCGGAAATGTCATTAAAATTACCCCAAGTCAGGAAACGACGTATACGGTCACACTCACAGATAACTGTACCTTGTTATCAACAGATGATTCGTTCAAAGTAAGTCTCCGAAACCCATTGAGCATTAGTACGAGTCCCGATACAACGATTTGCGTGAGCAACACCGCCTTGCTGCGTGCATACGGAACAGGCGGAAATAGTCCAACTTATGAGTTTGTATGGAGCGATGGAACCACAGAAACCACCCTTCCGGCAAATATTCCTTACAGCGTAACTCCGGCAGCTTCATCGACTTATTCGGTGAGATTGCAGGATAACTGCACAGTAATCAACGACTCTTCTACAATCAAGGTGACTTTGAGAGACCCATTGGAAGTTTCTGCAACTCCAAGCGATACCACGATTTGTCACGGTGCCATTGCAACGGTTCAGGCAGTTGGCAAGGGCGGACTTCTTGGAAATTATTCCTACCATTGGGAATATGTTGGGAATGGAGCGGTTCAGCATGTCCAACCTTTGATTGATTCCACATTCCGTGTAATGATCAGTGATGGATGCAGTCCCTGGGATACCGCAGAGGTGAAAGTGAAGATTTCGACTCCATTAAAAGTGGTAGCAACGGGCGATACATTAATATGTCCCGACCGGCCCATCGTAATGAAAGCCTATGCCAGTGGTGGAGTTCCAACCAATTACCAATATACCTGGAGCCACGGTTTGGGGAACGGCAATAAGAAGGCAGTCATTACCTACACGGCAGAAGATTATGTCGTCACTTTAACAGACAATTGTTCCTTCCCATCCTATGATACGGTTAGTGTTCGACTGGCTCCATTGCCAGACACCCATTTCTCAGTTGATCTTGATACGGGATGTCAGCCGATGGAAGTGCTTTTCTCTTCAGACTATTTCGCCTTGGGCGGATACTGCAATTGGTTCTGGGAATATGAGACCAATGTTTATGAAAGTAAGAGCGACCCCTATGGTGCACATTTGTATGATGCACCGGGAACATTCCAAACACGTTTGGTAGTGACCAGCATTTATGGTTGTACCGATACTTCCGAATACGTGCCGATTGTGGTACATCCGAAACCAGTAGCACAAATTAGTTTTAAGCCTGAGAGTAGCACCATATTAGAGCCAACAGCGCATATCGTAAATAAAACGTCCCACGCCTATAAAAACTACTGGGACTTTGGAGACGGTGCAAATTCTCAGCTCTTTGCTCCATTCCATCGCTACGCGGATACCGGTCATTACACTGTTTTGTATTTTGTTGAATCAGAGTTTGGCTGCAAGGATACCGCAGAAGCCGTTTACCAGGTAAGAGAAATCTTCAGCTGCTATGTGCCCAGCGGATTCACGCCAAATGATGACAAATTAAACGACGAATTCTTTGTAACAGGAACAGGGATCTATGCCCTGCATATCAAGATTTATGACCGTTGGGGAGCATTGATTTACGAATCGAGCGATCCGAATTTCCATTGGGATGGTACCGACCAACGCAGTGGTGAACTTCTTCCCACAGGAGCCTATATCTATCAGCTAAAAGTAGATTTGGACGATGGAGGAAGGAAGAACCTAAGCGGCACAATTAGCCTGGTTAGGTAAAAACCTGCATTGCCAGGCAACAAACTCGCGTCAGATGCGTTCTCTTTGAGATATGAAAAGAATTTCCCTGACACTGCCGGTATTATTTTTCTGCATTGCTGCTCTTGCACAGAATACACCTCCAACTTTTGTTCAAGGTCTCAAATTGATTACAGTCCTTACCGGACAACAAGCGTGTTTCCAAATTGAATCGGATGATATTGACCCGAACGATACCGTCCGGATATCCTGGGATTCACCAGTGAAAACAGCAACTTTTCAATGCAATAATGGCATGGTTAAACATGCTTCAGCACAACTATGCTGGACACCACTTGCAACGGATTCCTCTCATACACCCTATCCGTTTTATGTAACTTTATCCGATGGAATGAATTCGACTACAGATACCTTTTTTATTCAGGTAAATGGAATGCCCGAAAGAATCAGCTACTCTGCCATTGAATCTGGGTGTGGATGGGTAGAATTCCATACTGAAGTCAATGACTGGACTACCTTGGGTGGTTCAATTACCCTGCGAGACAGTATGGAAAACTTTGTCGCATCAATAGGATCATTTTCCGGGACGACCCATTTGTTAGAAGGGAAATATTACGTTTATACCACCTTAATTGGGGATGCTTCTGCAATGAATACTTACAAAGACACAATATGGGTGAAACAGGGGATCAAACTGAAAATAGACGGAGTAGGCTACACGAAATTACCGGCAGCGGGGATGTATGAACTTAAGGCAACCTCATCCTATAGCAAGGCATTGGATTACCAGTGGTATCATCTTTATTTCGGGCAAACGATTGAGTTAGCCGAAAAGAGCAATGTCTTGCAGGTTCAGCTTTGGGAAGATGCCCAATACCGCCTTGTGGCTATCAATGATTACGGTTGCCATGATACCGCAGAATGGTCGGTTCAGGTGCAAACCAACGGACTGAAACAGGTGGATGGGAAGTTTAACATATACCCAAATCCTGCCTCCGGTGGCGTTTGGATTGGAACTTCCGGAGGGCTAATTTCCGTTCGACTTTATGACCTGAGCGGAAGAATTGTGATAAACAAATCAGCACAGGGAGAAAAGTACTGGCTGGATATTTCCGGCATCCTTTCGGGCACCTATATTCTTGAGTTGGAATCAGAAGGTGGCCGTAAAGAGAGAGCCAAGTTGATGATCCAATAAACCTCGATTTATCGAAGAGAATATTTTATTCTTCAATGGGTGCAAATATCATCGGCTTGCTCGGCACTGCATCACTCTCCATTGAGGGAGTCATCAGGTTCAAAAGGTAAAATCCATCAGGAATGCTTTCTGAAACATAGATCAATTCAGTAATGGTAGCATCGAGTCGTGGGTGAGTAGGATAATTCCAGTAATTCTTATGTGCTGCAAGGGCGCCTCCATCTTCTTCTTTGTCAACCGATGGTTGATCAATCAATAAGTGTTTCACACCGGCTTCCCGGATTTTAGTAGCAGTATCCGGATGCAGATAAACCGGGTTGGTTCCGGAATATTTTTTTGTCTTCTTTTCGTTCGAATTGGGAAGTGTGCGGATAATGAGTGCCTCGGGCAATTCGTTGGGAATCTGATGAGGAAGAACCAAATGATCTCCATCTTCTTGTTTTATGGGAGCGATGCTCACAATTTGCGCTTCAAAAAAATGGCGGTGAAGACTATCGAGCAGGTAATGGGCCTCGCGGCTTACATGTCCAACACACTCGGTATGGGTTCCGTTTCCATGTGCATTGAAGTGAATGTTTTCGCAATTGCAGGCGCCACCTTCGGTAACAGAGCCAACAAATCCGCCGGCACAGAATGGCTCCATTCGGGCATGCGGGATATAGAATGCTTCCACAGAATTTTCTCCCCGCCGAACGGGTATACTCAGATCCAAACCCTGATCCAGGTCGAATCGGCCATGTTTTGTTTCAAGAATCACGGCAGCAAATTAAAGAATAGTGCGCTTTTTGGGTAATTTCGTCAGGATGTCTTTTCAGCTGAAACTGATTTGGAAAATCGTACTGCTCATTTTTGCAGTGAATATTGCCATCATGTCGCTGCTTTATACCAACCAATTGGTGAAAAAATTGGCCAGGGAGGAGCAGAACAGGGTGAATCAATGGACTGCGGCCATGCAACGTCTCGTCGAATCAGACGATGAGGATGTAACCTTCCTCATGGAGGTCAGGCGAACCAGCAGCAACAATATTCCCATTATCCTCACCGATGAGCAGGGAACCATTCTGAACTATCAGAACCTTGATACCGTTCGGGCCAATGACCCGAAATACCTGCAGGAACAACTGCAGGAAATGAAAAAGGAAAATGAGCCGATCGTAATTGAATACCTGGAAGGACGGAAAAATTATGTGTACTATCACAATTCCACCCTTCTTACTCAGTTAAAATACTATCCCTATTACCAGATTGGCATCATCTCGCTATTTCTACTGGTTTCTTATCTCGCATTTAGTGCATCCAGAAGGTCTGAGCAGAACAGAGTATGGGTTGGGCTAGCCAAAGAAACGGCCCATCAATTGGGTACACCTATCTCCTCATTGATTGCCTGGATTGACCTTTTTAAAGATTTAGATGGACCTCCCACGGAGGAAATGCTGAGAGAGATGGAAAAAGACATAGAAAGACTTCGGCTGGTATCGGAGCGCTTTTCTAAAATTGGCTCTACTCCTGTACTCGAAGACCGGGATATCAAAGCCATGATTGACCAATCGGTAGCCTATATGAGTACCCGTGCTTCCAGCAAAGTCAAATTTGAAGTGCATGCCGAGGAACTCCATAATTGCTTTGCCCGGGTAAATGTTCAACTCTTCGACTGGGTTTTGGAGAATATTACCAAAAATGCCATCGATGCAATGGAAGGACAGGGGGAGATAAGCTTTCATCTAACAGAGACAAAAAACCTCATTCATATTGATATCCGGGATACCGGTAAGGGTATTCCATCATCTAAAACAAAGGATGTTTTTAAGCCCGGTTTTACCACGAAAAAAAGAGGCTGGGGTTTGGGACTTTCTCTCGCCAAGCGTATTATTGAGGAATACCACCGGGGTAAGATTTTCGTAAAGGAATCAACTCCTGGAAAAGGAACAACCTTTCGAATTACCTTAAGAAAAAACTAAGTATTCATGTAGTACCTATTTCACCAAAAATGAACATCCGAAACCTGGTCCTTGCCTTCACCCTGAGCTTAGCTGCTTATTCAGCACTTGCACAGGAAAACGGGGAAAGTTTTGACTCGAATCTGAGGCCAAAGGACACAGGAATTATATACAAGATAGTGGAGGATACACCTGAATTCCCGGGAGGAGAAACCGCCATGTTCAAGTATATTTCGGATAATCGATGGTCCCTATCCGATGGGCGGGAACATAACATTCAAGGAAGGGTAGTGGCACAATTTGGAGTAGATGAGAAGGGCGAGGTAACTGATATCGAAGTGAGAAATATGCCGGGATGGAATCCGGGCATGCAAAAAGGCATAGCCGTTGAAGTTCAGTATGTCTTACCCATTCGTTTTTATCTGGGAGTATCGGAGAAACCCAAGAAGAAGAAACTGAATTTTTAGCAGATACCATGAAAATAAGACAATTGACCCTCGCACTCGGATTGGCACTTATAACCACATCAGTGGTTGCACAACAGAACGCAGGAGATCGCGACGACAGTGATCCGCCAAAAGAGAATCCGATAGAAGAGAAGAGTACCGAAAAAGACGGAGAAGTCTTCCTATTTGTGGAGCAAATGCCGGAATTCCCGGGAGGCCAGCAAGCCATGTATAAATACATTGCCAGTCGCGCCGAATATTCTTTGAAAGCGAAAGAACAGGGTATTTCTGGAAAAGTCTATGTAAGCTTTGTGATAGAAAAGGATGGAAAAGTTTCTAATGTTCAGGTGGTTAGAGGAGCACATCCGCTTTTGGATTCTGCCGCCGTGAAAATTGTAAAGGGTATGCCCGACTGGAAACCCGGAATGCAAAGAGGGAAACACGTTCGGGTAAAACAAACATTGCCGGTGATATTTACACTGGACGGCGACGACCCTGATAAGAAATAGCTTTGGGAAGAATACTTTCTATCGATTATGGCGGTAAGCGCACGGGTCTGGCCGTTACGGATCCGCTTAAAATTATTGCTTCGGCTCTGACAACGGTTGATACTTCCTCTTTAATGGAATATCTCAAAACATATTGTCGAAAAGAGCTTGTCGAAGCATTTGTGGTAGGTCAACCTTTTCGCCTCGATGGCAGGCCCTCGGATATTGAAAAGGAAATTTTAATTTTCATTGACAAGCTTAGGAACGAATTTCCCGAGAAACCTATTCATCGGATAGATGAAACCTTCACCTCTAAAATTTCTCAGCAAAGTTTAATTGCCTCGGGAGTCAAGAAAAAGGACCGGAAAGATAAGCGGCTTTTGGATTCTGTGAGCGCAACGTTAATTTTGCAGGACTTTTTAGCACAAACATGATTCTTCCCATACATGCATACGGAGATTCTGTGCTTCGTAAAGAAGCAGATGAAATCAGCGCCGAATATCCGAACCTCAAAGAACTGATTGACAACATGTTCGAAACCATGTACGCCAGCCATGGAGTAGGACTGGCTGCCCCACAAGTGGGTTTGCCCATACGCCTTTTCGTGGTGGATGCTTCTCCATTTGAGGAAGATGACCCGAACCTTAAGGGATTTAAACGGGTGTTTATCAATGCCTATATCGTAGATGAAGAAGGCGACGAATGGGAATTTGAAGAAGGCTGCCTGAGTATTCCCGGAATACGAGAAAAAGTAAGCCGCAATGAAAAAATCACCATCGAATACATGGATGAGAATTTCGAATTGAAGGAAGAAACTTTTGATGGTTTGGCGGCGCGTGTCATCCAACATGAACACGATCATACGGATGGAATTCTATTTGTTGATTTGATCAACCCCTTCCGGCGCAGACTCCTCACCAAAAAACTGAGCGATATAAGCAAAGGAAAAGTGGATGCCGATTACCGGATGAAGTTCCCGAAGAAGAGATAGCTTGTTTGGTTTAGAGCGGAGGGTGTAGGGTTGAGAGACAAAACTCAACACTACACCCTCAACCCTAAACTAGTAGGCTCCAAAATACTTCCTTACAAACCACTCCACGCTGATAAATACAACCAATAGCCAGAAAAGCCAGGGGAGACGAATGATATCTTCCAGATTAGATTTCATATAAGAAATACTGTGAATGGCTTCGTTCTCGTCAATCTGACTGATAAGCTTCTGAAGCTGGCCATCCGTATAAAACTGACCACCGTTTTTGTCGGCTAATTGCCGGAGCAAATCAAAATCTGCCCGTGTATTGAGAGCTTCCAATTGAAGGGGACTTACAGAAAACAATCCATCTGAATGGTACTGGTTTCCGTCAAATTGAGTGGTAGATGAAAAAGTATAATCGCCAGGCTCAAGATAACCAGCATCCAATGAATAGGCGTCCTGATCTCGCGTGAATTGATAGGTAAACTCCTTGCCCTGGCTGTTCCGTACTTTTAAAAATACGTCAGGCTCATTGACCAGTTGAAAACTGGCATTATACAGTTCGGCCCTGAACAAAAGGCGTTCGTTTTCATCGAAACGCTGTTTAACGGGAATCACCCGAAAGGGCCGTTTGTCTTTCTTCGCTACTAAATATTGGGCGACTTTCTGGATTATTTCATCGCTGGCATTGTGGTTAGCGTTCAATTCGTAATCGTACAATCGCCAGCGCCAATATCCTTCTCCAAACAATACACCCGTCTTTTGTCCGGCATCATCTGAAAAGGCTAAAAGAGGATCGCCTGATTCTACCATTCCAATTTTTTGCTTGAACAACACCCTGTTGTCGGGAACGGGAGAATAATTCCCAAACGGACTGGACAATGGAGGGAAGCGTTTCAGGGCCGAAAGCGTTGCGTCTTCCAAAGTGAATAGCTGAAAATTTGGATTGAATGCAGCCAGGGCATCATTGCTGGCGCTTAGATTGCTTTGCACATAGATTCCCCGGCTCCAGGTGCGGATTTGGTTCAGATTAGTCGACTCACCAACAATATAAAGCACGGGAACACTATTCTTTTCGGCATCTTCGAGATAATCGACGATGGGGAAACGCAGCGATGGCAAACTATGGAGAATCAGAAGATTGACATCTTTCCAATTCACCGGCCCGAGATTCCAGCTTAAAACGACCTCTGCTTTGTATTTGTCGTAGCTCTCTATGGCCTCTTTAAGGGCAGCTAAGTCCGGGTGCGGGGCTTCGGCTAAAATCAGAATTTTATTGCGCCCGTCGACCACCTCCATGTAGATGGTTTTGTGATTATTGAGGCGGCTGTGCTCACCAGGCAGAACCTCGAGCGAAATATCAAAACGTTGCATCCCGGCATGCTCTGCTTTAAGACTGACATCCAGGGTTTTCGACCAAACTTCTTCATTGATTTGAAGGGTTTCCTCGTGCAGCAATTGTTCGCCACTTTTGATGCGTAGGCGGGTATTCTGCCCTTTAAGATCATTGGCTTTGCAGCGGATGGATAATGGGAAGCGGTTGCTCAGGTATGCGAGTCTGTTTTGTCGTACTTCTTCAATCCAAAGATCTCTTTGCTCAGTTGTATCGCCTAACCCGACGGTATAGATCGGTGCAGATGATTTGCGCATCACATAAATCGGATTGCTCCCTTGATTATACAATCCATCGCTGAATAAAATGGTTGCCCCCAGATTCCTGTTTTCAAATTGATTGTCAAGATCTTTCAGTGCCTTCGATAGATTGGTAGCCGGAGCATTTAAGTCAGGTGATTTGCCTTCGCTGATACCATCGGCAGCTAAAAATACCTGGACTTGGTGGGTGCTTCCAAGCCCTGAGCGCAATTGTTCAATTGCCTGGGCCAGTTTCGCTTTGATATCAGCCGAATCTTTCTGCAATCGAATGGATTCACTGTCATCTACGAGAAGGGCCACCACGGGTTTTTCTATTTCCGTTCGTTCATGCCGGATTAAAGGTTCCAGTAATAGTGCACTCAGGATAAAAAGAAAGGCAAAGCGGAACGCCCCCAGAAAGCGCCGGACCCATAGACGGTCCTCTTCTCCAAAAAGTGGAAATCGGTACAATAGCCACGCGCCGCCTGCTGCGAAAATAGTACAGAGCAGCAAATACCAGGCAGGCAGATGGAAGAAGATATCAAAGCTTTGCATGTATATGGTCGAGAACAAAAGTCATGCTTTTATCTTTCGCTTTCAAGCATAATAGACGGATAGCCCGGAAGGAACGGGAATTTTATCAAAAATCTTTCGCCGACGGGCAACATTTCTGTAACTTAAGTCCTCTTAGGCTTACTGAACAAGGTGCCAAACCAAGTCTTGTTTGCAATTTATGCGTGAAGAAGAACTGATCAACGGGTGTATCCGCGAGGATAGGGCAAGTCAATACGCGCTCTACAAGACCTACTCCGGCAAAATGCTGGCAGTATGTCGCCGATATGCTCGTACTGATCTCGAGGCGGAGGATATTTTGCAGGAAGGCTTTATTAAAGTGTTTGATAATGTCTCCAAGTTCAGGGGCAACGGTTCTTTTGAAGGATGGATTCGCCGGATTATGGTGAACACTGCTTTGAAGCTATACCGCAAGAATAGCTTTAAGAATGAGGTAATCGGGATTGACGACAATTACGATATGCCTCAGGAAGCAACGGTGCTGGACAAACTATCGCAGGGGGAACTCATGCGGATGGTTCAGGACTTACCCGAAGGGTACAAAGTAGTGTTTAACCTTTACGCCATTGAAGGATTCAGTCATGCAGAAATTGCAGACACCCTCGGCGTGAATGAAGGCACATCCCGTTCTCAGTTAGCCAAAGCCAGAAAATGGTTACAAAAGAAAGTTATTGAATCTCAAAACATTGAATATGAACGAAAATAGGCATCCCATTGATGATCTGTTCCGTGACGGGCTCGACCAATATTCGGTAGAACCCCCCATGCATGTATGGGAAAGGATTGATCAGACACGTACGCCTGTTTACAAGTTGATTAACAACTTTAAACAGAATGCCCGCTGGTATATGTCACTGGCAGCGGGGCTTGTCCTGATAAGTTCAGCAGCTATACTGATCTTGAAAGACGGTAAGATAGATGACCATGCCTTGAGTCAAACCCAGGCCGTGAATGAAGCCCCTGCTCCAGAGGCTCCATCCGGAAGCGCAGGGAAAAGCGAAGAAGCTCCTTCTATCACAGATTTGCAGGCAGAAAATCAATCTTTTCAATCTGAAGCGTCAACAAATCAACTGCCGGCAACAACAAATCCATTCAGAGCAGAACTTCCAACTCGGGCAAGTAATGCTACTCCTCAGAATCGGGCATCAGAAGAAACACCGCAGGAAATGGCGCCACAGGAGGAGCCTTCTAAAACGGAGCTGGCTCAAAACGGAACGAATGTGACTCCTCCAAAAGAGCAGGAAAAAGTGGACGTTCCGGAGCAAATGGAAAACAATGAGCAAATCGTTGAAGAGGTACAAGGAGAGGAAATTCCGGAAGTGACAGAAGATCCTCTGGTGAAATCATCTGAGGAAGCGAACGATCCGCAACCGGAAAAAGCGCAGCAGCCGGTGGTCAATCCTCCGATTACTCCTTCACCCTGGTCGGTAGAAATTCTTGGATCTTACGACTTTGTAAACCGTCATTTTCAGGGAGGCAATCCAGCCTATCGGAATGCAAGAAATAAATACGAGAAAGTTGGCGCTGCTTACACCTTCCAGATGAGAGCAGAATACCGTTTCAACCGCATCTTAAGTGTTCGTTCCGGCCTATCTTTTAGCCAGATTCATGAGAACCTTAATTTCAATTATACTTCCCCCGATCAAATCAACGTATACCAAAAAACAGGGTATATCATCGACCCAATCAATGGTCCTCAAAAGATTACTTACGAGGTGAAGGATACCATGCCGGGAAGTACTACCACTTTCCGCTCATCAAATTCCTATACCTTCCTGGATATTCCAATCTTGTTGAATTACCACATGTATACTACGAATAAATGGGATCTGGGGCTTTCTGGCGGGCCGGTCTTTAACCTGGCATTCCGTCAAAGAGGTCAAATCGTGAACCCATCGGTGACCGATGTAATCAAATTGAATGGGGCATCTAATCCATACAAAGGGTATGCAGGCCTGAACGTGATGTTCAATCTGACAGCCAGTTACAAACTGGATAAGCATTTCGACCTGCTCTTTGAACCGGGTTTGCGCTTCGGAGTGACATCATTAACTAATTCCTCTTTCGGGATGACTCAGAAGTATAATTCCTACAATTTGTTCACTGGAGTGAGATATAACTTCTAATACAACGAAAAATTTTCAGTCTTTACCCTGCTTTGGTTTAATTTGAAATAAATGAAACGCAAGGCAGGGTTTTTCTTTTTCATCTTTCTCAATACCATTCTGTTTGGCCAGCAAAGCATCGAAGTGCTTCAAATGGGAGGAATACGCTATTATGTACAAAATGCCGGGGTTAATTTCGAAAACCGTGGAAAACCTGGGTTTGAAGTGCCTAAAGGTTCCGGAGTATATGGTATCCGCTCTTCCGGGCTGTGGGTAGGGGGGCAAGACAGCTCCGGAGGAATTCGTTTGGCCATTGCATGTTACGACAGCAGCGGCAGAGACTTTCAACCAGGCCCAGTAGACCGGAGCACAATACAGGCAGACGATACATCCTATTGGAATTTCACTTGGCATGTAGATTCCGCGCAAGTGGCTATCCATAAATCAGCTTACAACAACTCAAACTATACCGCACCCTGGGTGATCGAAAACTGGCCCGGATCGAATTCACGGCCCGGAGATTACAGTCCGGTATTGGCGCCCTTTATTGACCTGAATCAAAACATGATTTATGAGCCGGATTCCGGCGAAATACCATATTTCAAAGGACAGGAAGCGGCCTATTCGATTTACAACGACAAGCGTCCGTATCATCAACAGAGCGGCACACAAGCCATGGGTTTGGAAGTCTATCAAATGGTATACACCATGTCTGAACTTCCGCAGGTTGTTTTTGTTCAGTACCGGATAATAAATCGAAGTTACTCCCGCTACGATTCAGTGTATGCCGGAATCTACACCGACTTTATGCTGGGTTTTGATGGTGATAATTACATTAGTACCGATAGCGCGAGAAACAGTTATTTCTGTTACAACGGTTATCCTTATGATTCCAATGGTTATCTCGATCAACCACCGGTGATGGGCGTCAAGTTTTTAAATGCCCGCATGAATAAGAGTATTTCATTCAACTGGAACACAAACAATTATATGGGCTGGCCCGAAACTCCCCAGGAATACTACGGGTATATGAAAGCAAAGTGGAAGGATGGAAGTGAAATATCGGATCCCAATTCGTCGCAAAAATCATTTCTTTTTCAGGGCGACCCCTGCAAAGGAAGTGGATGGACGGAATATGGAAGTTCCGGTATTGTGCCGGGACGAAGAAATATGCTTGGCACCACCGGACCGGTTTCACTGAATCATGGAGACATTATCAAGTTGGATATTGCCTATATCTTCACTCAAAAACAAAAGAGTGTATTAGATAATATTTGCGATTATTATATCCATGCGGATGAGGTGCAGAATTATTGGAAGCAAAATATTTCTGGTTTAGCAAGACCTAAAATTCAGGGCCAGCTGAAATGTTACCCAAACCCCACAAGTGGAATTCTGCACTGGGAGTTGCCCCATGAAAAGGAAGCGCAGTCGATTACGCTCTGCGATATGCAGGGTCGCTGTATAACTATAAATCCTGCAGCAAAGGAGATGGATACCCGGAAATTAGCTCACGGCATCTATCTGCTCCGCATACAGGATTATCTTGGGAATACCTATTCTGCTAAAGTAATTGTAGAATAGTTGTTTGTTTTAATTTGATATAGCCAAGGTAGGGATGAAGGACATAATCTCTTATTCGTCTAAAAAGTCTAAATCCTCTAAAATCTCTATAACCTACATCAACATACCACCGTCTACATGCAATGTTTGACCAGTGATGTAGGCAGACAAATCAGAACCGAGGAACACGCAGGCATTGGCCACGTCTTCCGGTGTTCCTCCTCGTTTCAACGGAATACTTTCAGACCATGATTTCAGCGTTTCTTCTCCCAATTGATCGGTCATTTCCGTAGCGATGAATCCGGGCGCAATCGAATTACAGCGAATATTACGTGAACCCAGTTCTTTGGCAACCGATTTCGTAAATCCAATCATCCCGGCCTTTGATGCCGCGTAGTTTGCTTGTCCTGCATTTCCCATTACGCCGACCACGGAAGTCATGTTAATGATGGAGCCGGATCTCTGTTTCAGGAAAGGACGCATGATGGCTTTTGTGAGATTGAAAGAGGATTTCAAATTGGTATTGATTACCTCATCCCATTGCTCCTCCGTCATGCGCATTAATAAATTATCTCGTGTGATTCCTGCATTGTTTACCAGAATATCGATTTTTCCAAAATCAGCCAACACATTATTGACCAGTTCTTCTGATTCACTGAATACGGCGGCGTTGGACTTATAGCCTTTGGCTTTGATTCCATAATTGGCTTCCAGTTCCTTTTCCAGGCTTCGGGCTTTCTCCTCAGATGAGGCAAAAGAAAAGGCTACATCTGCACCTTCTGAAGCAAAACGTTCAGCGATTCCCTTACCTATACCGCGCGTGGCGCCAGTAATCAGGGCAACTTTATTTTCAAGCAGTTTCATTGCGACAAATATAAAAAAGCTCCCGGCTTTCAGCTGCTTTTATCCTTGCGAAGCAGCACCTTTTGAATCCACCAACGAACACCTACAAATAGAAAGCGCCAATCTTTAAAGAATTCCGGAGCTTTTCTTTCAAAGGCATGTCCGATAAACTGAAATGCCCAACCTATCAGAAAGAAAGCCAGGGAATACATCCAAATCCCCTTGAAAAATAGGGCCAATGGTAGCATGACAATAGATAGGACAATCAACGGGATTCCAATAATATGGCAAAGACGATTCGCCGGATTTTGGTGGCTCTTCGAATACTCATTTATCCAATCGGTCCAGGGTCTGTTTCCTAGCATGATAGAAGTAATTTACTGAAATTCAAATTATAAATAATTTATGTTCCGGTATTATTTCTCCTCCACAACTACTTGTACTTCATTCGGCTCTTTTTACCCGGACTACCAGCTTCTTTTTTTCAAAACTGGTCCAGGTAGCTATGAAACTCTTGCCGATATAGTCCAAATCAATGTAGTCGCCGAAAAACACTTTTTTTCCCGGCCTCTTAAACGGTTTGGATAAGGTTTGATGCGATGGCGCATGCAAGGCACTTAGCAAGTACAGGTCTACCTGCATTTTCTTTTTTCCACGACATTGGTAATAGACTACACCGACCTGGCCCGTGCGTGGATTCAGGCATACATTTGGAAAGAATACATCGCCCATATCCGGATTGCCCACATTGTAGGTTGTCCAAACACTTAAATCGCCGGGACTTCTCAACAAATTAATTCGGGCTACTTCTCCCTCCTTGCGATCGCTAAAACAAACCCATATCTCTCCTGTCTGCGGGTTACACGCAATAAATGGCATGCCATTGCTTCGGTAAATATGGTCAATCTCCAGGGTCCATCCTTCATGCAAATCTGCAATCACTTTATCTACTCCAAAAGTTTTTCCTCCATCGAGCGATACATCCATCCAAAGTTTACCATTTCCTGCCCAGACAATGTAGATTTCTCCAAAAGGTCCGATGGCAACGGTGGCACCTTCAACTGTTTGATCATCATCTTCGCAATTTCCTTCCATATCCGATACCACCACCGGTTCTTCAAAACTTAATCCCCGGTCTGTACTTCGCGCAAAACGGATGCGACTATGTTTGTCGGGATCGCTGCTATTGTATTCGTCGAACTCAGTCCAGCTGATATAGAGGTTGCCTTTGTACGGACTACTGGAGTTGCCGTCGCTGCATAGCCATTCTTTGTCTTGCATCTTCCCATTGTTGAATCCAACCCCAACGCCTTCGTTCCAGCTTTGTCCTCCATCTAGTGAGCGGTGCACTACCATGCGGTCGTACCACTCGGGTCTTTTCTTTCCGGGAGTGCGACTCAGGTGAGCATAATAGAAGATCCCCGAATCATCTGAGTTCAGGCAGGGATCTCCTCCAATTCCGAATGTGCTTTGAATCGAAAACTCTTTCCAGCTTTGTCCGCTATCTGCACTGGAATAGAGGTTGTTAATGTTACTTCCGACCACGATATAGGACTCATCAAGATGATTAACCGCGATGGAAACTTCATTGGGCATATTTTTATTTTGGCTGATAACCTGCGCCGATGCGGGTATTGAGAGAATCCATGAAAAAATCGAAAAAAAAACAGTGACCGGATAACGCATTTATGATTATTTTATTGTTAACTTAGTACTCGTAAAGATATCAAGCTTTATACTGTCAAACCAAACCAAACCAAAACACATGAATGCCCTTTTGTGCCCACACACAAAAGGGTTTTTTCTTTTGTAGGCCATTCAATCGGCAAAATGTGAGCATCTTTGTACCATGCGCGAAGAAGAGGAATTCAATCAGGATAATGAAGATCAGGAACTCTATGAGCACTTCCGAATTCAGGTGGATAGAGGCCAGGGTTTATTGCGCATCGATAAATTCCTGATGCTGCGCATTGAAAATGCCAGCCGTACCAAGATTCAGAATGCCGCGCAGGAAGGGTGCATTTTGGTTAATGACCACGTGGTTAAATCCAACTACAAGGTAAAGCCGCTCGACATAATAAGCGTGGTTCTTCCTAACCCGCCCAGAGATACCACGGTGTACCCGGAAGACATTCCATTGGATATTCTTTTTGAAGACGATGACTTGCTCATTGTCAATAAAGCACCCGGAATGGTAGTCCATCCAGGATTTAATAATTATACCGGGACGCTGGTCAATGCTTTGGTTTACCATTTCGATCAATTACCGGTTTCCAGAAATGGCGAGCAAAGACCGGGATTAGTTCACCGCATCGACAAAGACACCTCCGGATTGTTGGTGATAAGCAAGAACGAATTGTCCATGACCCATTTGGCGAAGCAATTCTTTGACCACAGCATTGAAAGAAGTTACCAGGCCTTGGTTTGGGGCGATTTTGAGGAAGACGAAGGCACAATTGAGGGCAACCTCGACAGAAATCCCAAGGACCGTTTGCAGATGATGGTCTTTGAAGACCCGGATAAAGGCAAACCGGCAATCACGCACTGGAAAGTTTTGGAGCGCTTTCATTATGCGACCCTGATAGAATGTAGGCTGGAAACCGGAAGAACCCATCAGATCCGCGCGCATATGCGGTACATTGGTCATCCAATCTTCAACGACCGGACCTATGGCGGGGATAAAATTCTGAAGGGCATACAATTGCCTAAATTCAGGCAGTTCATTCAAAATCAGTTTGAAACCTTGCCCAGACAGGCACTCCATGCGAAGTCACTTGGATTTATTCATCCGAAAACAAAGGAAAAGATGTACTTCGAATCAGAACTTCCGGATGATTTTCAATCTTGTCTCGACAAATGGCGATCTGTCAGCGCCACCTGGAACCTTAGCTAGGAGTTAAACTCAGCCATTCAAGAAGTGTGGCACGACATATTTCGGGTTCTTCCAACATTCCCATATGTCCGGAATTTTTCAAGACAAGATGTTTCCCCTTTATGCAGGAATTAATCTGCGTTGTTTGTGTGTCCATGCTTAAAATGGCATCATGAACTCCACTGATATACATTACAGGGCAGCTTATACTTTTCAGGAGTTTATTCCGGTCTGGCCGCTGAAGCATTGATCTTAAAGCGGAAGCCAGGCATTCGGCATTCTGTTCCGAGGCAATATTCAGGGCATATTGAATAATTACTTCGTCTGTTCCCGGGCGGAATAATCCGGGCACCAATTGCCTCACATAAGGATCCACCCCATAATTTTGGAGAAAGCGAACCTGGCGAAGTCTGTTTTGGGCGCGCTCCATTGAGTCGGGTTCGGCGGTGGAATGAAAAGAAATATAATGCAATATCCTTTCAGGAGCCTTATTCAGCATGGCCAGTGCAACATAACCACCGAGGGAATGGCCACAAAGGGAAAATTTGTCAAATCCGGCTGATTTTAAGGTATCTAGACAATACTGTGCCCAGGAATTTAAATCTTCCTGTCCATTCTGGCTTTTTCCGAAACCCGGAAGGTCCATGCAAATAATTCGAAGGCTATCAGGAAATTGAGCGATGAAGGATTCCCAAATTCGATGATCTTCACAAAAACCATGAAGCATCACCAAAGTATGTCCATTACCACGGTCGCTGAAATGAAGCATAAAACAAAGTAATAAAAAAAGCCAGCACGAATGCTGGCTTTTATCTGCAAATCTTAGGGCTTAGAAAAATTTGTAACGGTAATCTTTAATATCCGCCATCTTCTTCAGGGCTTCAAAAGCGCGACCTGTAATTTGATTGCCTGTTTCGTTGATCATTTTGAGTTGCTCTTGTTTCAAATCGCCCTGAAATGGATTTTCCTGACGGTTCGTTACAATGAAGGCATATACCCCATTCGTCGTTTCGAGAGGGCCGTACATTTTATTCACTTCAGCACCCATAATTGCTCCAACCAGCGCCGGATCGTTGCCAATAAATGGCAGGTTCGGATTGGAGAATACCGTATTCGGGGCATTGTTTACAATCGCTCCCATGTCGATAGCCAATTGTTCAATGGACTTATCCGGAGCCATTGCATCATTGATGCGGGTCATCAGCATTTTTGCTTTTTTCTGTATGCGGGTATCGTTCTCCAAACGTTCGCGTACATCATCTATTTTCGCAATTCCTGCTTCTTTTATGTCTACCAATCGCGCAACCACAAAGCGATTATCGACTGTAATAACATCAGAAACGTCGTTTAATTCACGATCTGGATTGAATGCCCAGCGAACAAGCTCGCGGGAATTTTCAATATTGGGTATAGTGGCGTCGCCTTCAGTAAGGTCTTCCGTGATGCGTTTGATATAGCCTGCGGATTCTGCATTGTCGGAGAATGCATTACCATCGCGGCTGTTGGCGGCGAATTGGTAGGCTTTGTCGTACACGGCATTTTCTGTGGTGCTGCTGTAGTTTACAACACGTCCAATTTCGCCAACCATGGCGAGTTTAGTGGTTTTTGCGCCGGTGACCTTCAAGATCTGAACACCTGTAGAACTGCGAACAACAATGATTCCTCCCAATGGAGTCTCATACAATTGTCTTTCAACTTCTTGCTTCAAGGCTCCGCTTCCTTTTTTCATCCATCCAAGGTCGCCGCCTTTGGAAGCAGTACGATAATCCTGACTGGAGTCTTTGGCCATTTGAGTGAAGTCGGCGCCATTTCTCAAAGCTGCAGCCATTGCATTTGCTCTGGACAATGCCTTCAATGAGTCTTCTCTTTCGTATCCTCCTCTTGGTTTTACCAGGATTTGCTGAGCACGGATATAAGGAACTGTGTCTTCTTTGAAATGGAGGACTTTATAGATGGAGAATTTTCCTCCTTCGTAGGTTGGTCCGATCACTGTACCTTCCGGAGAAGAGAAGATTTGCTCATCCACAGTTTCCGGGAAGGTACCACGAGGTTTGAAGGTAGTGTCGAAACCGGTCTCACTCCAGTTATTAATGTAAGTAGTATCATTGCTTGCAGTTTCGAATCCTTCTTTTTTACTCTCAACCCAATTCAGGGTTTTTAATGTGTCTTCTTTGGAAGGAAAGATGTCGAACATTACATATTCCAGGCGACGAGTTGCTTTTTGCTGGTATTTATCCGGATGCGCATCCAGATAAGCTTGCATTTCGTCATCGCTTACTGAAACCGAATCATCTACAATGCTGTTAAAATTAAATCCCACCACTTTTGCATCGGCACTTACCAGGTTGGATTCAGTTTCAAACTTGGTTTCAAGCGCGGTACGATAAACCGCTTTACTCAACAGGGCATTGTATTTTTTCTGAACAAGAAGTGGCTTCAAACTTTTTTCTTCGAAATCCACCCATTGTCTTTTCGCCTGGCCGGTTTCGTCCTTGTCTAAGTTTTTCAGGTATTCGATGACCTTGTTTGGGTCGAATTGCTGTGTTTCCGGATTTTTAAATGCCTGAGCATCTCTGATTTGAGGAATGTCAACAGGATTTGTAACCGCGTTAAACAATTCTACATTGCTTACGGTCAAACCCAGTTCTTCGTACTGCTTATCGACAACAAGTTTTTGGAAATAGTCATTCCAAAGTTGTTCCCGAATCATGTTCTGGGTAAACTCGTTCACAGGTTGACCCTGTTGTTCCAGATTATCTGCAATCTGTTGCGATTTCTCGCTGAAATCCTGATACGTAATCGTGTTTCCATCGATGACTCCAACGGTATTATCTTGTCCACGGAACAAGCTAGAGTTGCTGTTAATCGCGTCGGAAATCAAAAAGGAGAGCAACGCAAGACCAATAATTCCAATAAGAAGGCCACTACGTTGTCTGATTTTTTCAATAACTGCCATAATTCACTTTTTCAAAAAGTTCCGCAAAATAAGGTTTTTTGGATGGAAACAAGATGGAAAATGGTGGTCCGGATTGAGATTGTCGAAATTTTCCCGATTCAGGCTTTTTCAGTCACCTAATTTTCGGGTCATCAAAGAATTAAAAAGGCCAAATCCCTTTCTTAAATATACGGGATATGGAGAGTTCTGTGGTCCAAATTGACGCATGAAACGCGCAATACCTGGAATTTCTGATCCTTCAAAATCGAGGGTATAGGCCTGCCCGGAATGTTTTTCGATTACATAATCCATTATCCGTCCTAATCCATAATAGTCTCTTCCCGTATCATCCATGGCACCAACAAGGTAATAGATTCGTTCCCGGTCTTTTAAAAAGAGCGCCGTGGCACATAAATGATTCATCGGAGAATACAGTCCAACACTCATCAATACCCCTTTGTTCGTGAGAATATTCATCAGTTGGCTGAGTTTGCTTTTTGATTTTCCTGTGATCCCCGTATTTTTTTGTTGCGCATGAAATTCAATCAACTCAAGCATGGAAGGAAAGTCAATGCCTTCCAGCAACACGCAGGATGAGTTTACAGACTTTTTGAGATTTCTTTTTAGATTGGACGAATAGTTTTTTTGAAGCAGTTCATACGGTTGAATTAGGTCCAGAACAAAATTGCTTCGGGTCGGAAATTGAACTTCTTTATTTCGATAATTTAACTGGTATCGAACCCATCTGAATTTTGCGGGGATTGAATTCAGAAAAGCGTCGATGATGGTAGGATCAATAAGTTCCCGGCTAAAAATTCCCAGTTGTTGGGCGAAAAGCGGCTGGAGTCCGATTCGAATGCCCAGGAATTTAGTGAATGGTAATGGCATTACTGCCTCGTAGTCGTTTAATACCAACCCATCCCATTGATCGCATACTTCATCCAGATACCAGGAATAGGCATAGATCAGACTTGGTTCGGAATCGCGTATACACGCATCCCATTTCTCTGTGGAAATGTCCAGATTACGCAGGTACTGAATAATGCTCATGTGTTGCCATTTGGAGGATAGCTTCGTAAACCGTTCTCCATCCTTCCCAATTGTCAAAATCGCTCAGCGATTCATTATGAAAGACACTGATAAAAAGCCCTTTATGTTTTTTAACCCGGTCCATAAGCAGCTGAACTTTCTGTATGGCCTCCTCGGGACTAAGTTTCATAAAATGATTGAGCGCGACATCCATCACTGCAAAAGGGTATAAAATAAATTCCCGGGATTCATTTTTTACTAAATCGAAAAACGGATAGGAAGAGCAAATTCCCGCTCTGAATCCTGTCACCTCCGAATAGCCCATTGAATGGTCCCTCAATATTCCATTTTGCATCAGTACTTTGTAGGTTTCTCGGATGTCGAGTTTTAAGAAATGCTGACGGCTGCTTTCAATGGTACTAACAGTAATTGATTGCAATCGTTCAATTTCTTCACCGACCTTCTTTTTCACTTTGTTGGAATAGTAAGATGGATGTATTCCCACTTCATGTTTTTCCGCCAGAGATTGAATGATGTCGACAAACGCATCGTTGTCCCAGTCAATATTCTTGTCGTATTTACCATGATCGCCCAGCAGGATGAAATAAATCACTTCGACACCCAGACTGTCATGCAGTTTTTCCTGGTACCGGAAATTGTCGAAAGGATCTTCTTCCTGGTCTGTCAGTACCCGGATTCTTTTGTCAAGCTTTTTTAAATCGAGGTTCAAAAGTTCCCGAGTGAATCCGCCCAGGTTTCTCCAAACTCCTTTGTGTTTGTAGCTGAATGCCATATCGACATCAATGGTGCTGATAAACTGAAAGTCATTGTGTTGAAACGCATAGTCCGGATAATCCTTTTCGAGCAGCGCAACCAGGCGTGCTGCCCAGTCGTTCACTATGGGTTGCTCCAGAAATTCTTCTTTATAGGCCAGACTTTCCGTGGCAGGAAAGCGCCCGTGTTGGTCTGGCTTGAAATCCAGGTATTCTTCGTATCGGCTCACCAGATAAAAGGTGGCGGCAAACAGATCGAAGGGACAATCGCCTTTTTTGTAGGTTTGAAAAAACGCCGGTAGTCCATCCCAGTCTTTTACCTTCGGATTGATGTCACGAATTTCATCTTCAAATAGAAGCTTGTGAGGCACGATACGAAGGCTCTTTTTATAATCTCTTTCCGAATAGTTGATGCGTGGAAGATCGATCTTCTTAAACTTATCCCAATCGGTGATTAGTTTATAATCCAGCCCCAGACACCTTTTAAAGATCACTTCCAAAGTGTAAAGCAAACGCGGACTTTTGTTCTCTGAGTAGATGGTGATCATGTCTGGTCGAAATCCCTTAGTTTCGCAGTTATTCCAAATTTCTTCAAATTAAGGTAAAATTAACATGAAAGTTGCGCTGATTACGGGAGTAACAGGACAAGACGGGGCATACCTGGCTGAATTTCTTTTGAACAAAGGCTACGTGGTGCATGGTATCAAAAGGAGAAGTTCCTTGTTCAATACCGACCGGATCGACCACCTGTACCAGGATCCCCATGAGAAGAACCTGCGGTTTCATCTTCATTATGGAGACATGACGGATTCAACAAACCTCATTCGCATCATTCAGGAAACGCAACCGGATGAGATTTATAACCTCGCGGCTCAATCGCATGTAAAAGTTTCATTTGAAACTCCGGAATATACAGCCAATGCAGATGGAATAGGCGTGCTTCGTATTCTTGAAGCCATTCGCATTTTGGGTCTGGAAAAGAAAACGCGGTTTTACCAGGCGTCCACCTCTGAATTGTACGGTTTGGTTCAGGAAGTACCTCAAAATGAAAAGACTCCTTTTTACCCGCGTTCGCCCTATGCGGCGGCTAAATTGTACGGGTACTGGATCACCGTGAATTATCGGGAAGCATACGGCATTTATGCCAGCAACGGCATCCTCTTCAATCATGAATCTCCCATTCGCGGGGAAACCTTTGTAACCCGGAAAATTACAAGGGCAACATCGAGAATTCTGTTGGGACTCCAAGAGTCCGTTTACCTCGGAAATCTGGATGCACAGCGCGATTGGGGTCATGCCAAAGATTATGTGGAGGCCATGTGGAAGATTTTGCAACATGATCATGCAGATGATTTTGTGGTGGCAACCGGAATTACAACGACTGTGCGGGATTTTGTAAAAATGAGTTTTGCGGAAGCTGGGATTGAGTTGGAATTCAAGGGCTCTGCCGAAAGCGAAACAGGCAAAGTGATTTCCATCGAAGAGAAAAAGGCGCTTGCATTTGGCGTGAAACCCGATGCTGTTAAAATAGGACAGGAAGTAGTGAAAGTTGACCCTAAATATTACCGTCCGACAGAGGTGGAATTATTGATTGGAGATGGAAGCAAAGCGAAGGAAGCTCTGAATTGGCAACCAAAATACGATTTGCCTGCTTTGGTGGCAGACATGATGCAAAGTGACATGCACCTGATGCAAAAAGATCAATTCCTGAAAGAGGGCGGATTTCAAACGATGAATTATTTCGAATAGATGGAGAAATCATCCAGAATTTACATTGCCGGACATCGGGGTATGGTGGGTTCAGCTGTGATGAGAAAGCTGGAGAAGGAAGGATACGACCAAATCATCACCAGAACCTCAAAAGAACTTGACCTTCGTGATCAGTTGGCTGTTGAAGCCTTCTTTGAAATGGAACGTCCGGAATATGTTTTTCTGGCCGCAGCCAAGGTAGGAGGCATTGTAGCCAACAATACCTATCGAGCAGAATTTCTGTATGACAACCTGATGATAGAAAGCAATATCATTCATCAAAGCCATCGATTTGGGGTAAAGAAATTGATGTTTTTTGGTTCTTCCTGCATTTATCCGAAACTGGCGCCACAGCCCTTGAAGGAGGAGTATCTGCTAACTGGATTATTGGAGCCAACCAACGAGCCTTATGCCATCGCGAAAATTGCAGGCATCAAATTATGTGAATCTTACCGCGACCAGTATGGAGATAATTTTGTTGCGGTGATGCCGACCAATCTTTATGGATACAACGACAATTACCATCCCGAAAACAGCCATGTGTTACCGGCTCTCATTCGAAAGTTCCACGAAGCAAAAGAGAGTGGGGCAGCATCAGTTGAAATTTGGGGCACCGGATCACCATTGCGTGAATTCATGTTTGCAGATGATTTAGCCGACGCCTGCTACCTGCTTATGCAGAAGTATAATGAGAAGCTTTTTGTGAATGTTGGGGTAGGAGAAGATATAAGCATCAAAGACCTGGCTCTTTTGATAAAGAAGGTAATAGGTTATGAAGGAGAGCTCCGCTTCAATACGGATAAACCGGATGGTACCCCGCGCAAACTGATGGATGTTTCCACTTTAAACAAAATGGGATTCAAGCCAAAGACTTCTTTGGAAGAGGGAATTGGGTTGGCGTATGAGGACTTTTTAAGTAGAACTTAGACGTTGGATTTTCGACGCTCGAAATTCGCCTCAATCTTTTGAGGGCGTTGTAAAAGTTAAATGGACTTCTTCTTAAGCTGAATCAGCATATGAATCATGGATGCTATGGATTCGGCTTCTTTTACCCATGCCTCTATTTTGGATGAAACAAGAATGTTTTTAGCTTTTAATATATATAACTGAGTCTGCAGTTCGGCAATCGATCCGCTTGCGTATTCTAAGTACCGAATAAAATCTCTCGTTGAATATTTTACAGAACCTTCTGCAATATTACTTGGAACAGAGATACATGAGCCAGCCAATTGCTCGCCCAATCGAAAGGGGCGAATATCATCTGTAATTTGGATTATCTCGCAAGCTAATTTCAGACTGCGGGTGTAGATTTCCAACTTGCGGAAATTGTTTATTGAATTCATTGACGTTTACCAGAAACGAATCAATCTATATTCCAAGCTGATCAGACATTATTTAATACCAGTCAAAATTAATCATGCCATGTGTTGAACACCCTTTCCAGGAATATTACATGTCGAGGATCGAATGTCTAACATCGATTTTCCATTTAGCATTTATTAACTACAAAACTGACTGCAAATACTCCGTCTTAAGCAAAGAACATACTTTATATCGTTCTTCACGGGTATCTTGATAGAGAGAGTCCAGTACCTCGTAAACATCCCGGATGCCGATTTTTTCCAGCCATTCGAAAGGGCCATTGGGATAGGCAGTGCCGAGCTTCATACCGGTATCGATATCTGATTTCCCGGCAGTGCCTTCCTGCACGGTATAATAAGCTTCATTGATGATCATGAATAAGACCCGAGCGGTTACCAAACCCACGCGGTCTTGGACCCAGTCTGGCTTGATGCCAATTTCTTCGCAAAGTTTATCGCCAAGGCTTCTTTCACTTTCGAAAGCTATGCTCATCTCGTTCAATTCGCGATGAATAAAGGTAGGGATGGCATTGATTCCAAAAACATTCTTTTTGTGATGTATTCCAAAATGAGCCAGCACGCCCAGCAGTTGAATTTTCACGCATGAAAGGATTAATGGGCTTTCCAACTGCGCATAGGCAAGGATTCTTTCGGGATGATCGTCGAAGTTGAGATCAACCAAAACGTCGTGGGCAGGCACTTCTTTTCCGAAGTCAAATTCAAGTATATTGCAGCTTGATGCGACTTTCGACTTCCATTCTTCTTTCCTGTTTGTTGGGCCAGTTAGTGCTATATTCATGCGGGACTGAGGAGGATTCTGAGCACAAAAATAAACAAGAAGAACATACAGCCATGGAAAAAAGAATCATTACTTCCCTAAATGCCCCAGCTCCTATTGGACCTTATAGTCAGGCCGTTTTGGTGAATGGCACTTTGTATTGCAGTGGCCAGATAGCCATCAATCCGGGAACAGGTGAGTTGGTAATGGACAACATAGAACAGGAAACTGTTCAGGCGATGAAGAATATTCAGGAGGTGTTGAAAGCGGCGGATATGGATCTGAGTCATGTGGTTAAAACGAGCATCTTCCTTTCTGATATGAACCTGTTTCAGCAGGTCAATGCGGTATATGGGGCCTATTTTCAGAATGATTTTCCAGCACGGGAAACAGTGGCAGTGAAAACACTGCCAAAAAATGTGAATGTAGAGATTTCAGTGATTGCCGTGAAGTAGGTTTAGTCGTCTATGGTTTATAGTTTCAAGGGAATTAACAACCTGATAAACAATAAACTATAAACAATAAACTCAAATCTAAAACTATCTCCAAAACCTCGTTCCTGAAAGCGGAAAAAATATATATTTGCCGCACTTTTAACAATGTGTCATGATCATAGGAGTTCCAAAAGAGATCAAGAATAACGAAAACCGGGTAGGTGTGACCCCTGCCGGTGTTACCGAATTCGTAAAACGCGGACATACAGTGTATGTTCAATCGACTGCCGGACTGGGCAGTGGATTTGCTGATGAAGAATACATCAATGCGGGTGCAAGCATGCTCCCAACTATTGAGGAAACATACGCCATCGCAGAGATGATTATTAAGGTGAAAGAGCCGATTGAATCGGAATACCCTCTGATTAAAAAGGATCAGCTGGTTTTCACATACTTCCACTTTGCATCGTATGAGCCTCTGACACATGCCATGATTAAATCAGGGGCTGTTTGTCTGGCTTACGAAACCGTTGAAAAAACCGATCGTTCTCTTCCTCTCCTCATCCCAATGTCTGAAGTTGCTGGTAGAATGTCTGTTCAGCAAGGAGCTAAATACCTTGAGAAGCCTATGGGTGGACGTGGAATCCTTTTAGGAGGCGTACCAGGGGTGAAACCGGCAAAAGTGGTTGTTCTTGGTGGCGGTATCGTAGGTACTCAGGCAGCAAAAATGGCTGCAGGACTGGGAGCGGATGTAACCATTATGGATATTTCTCTTCCTCGTTTGCGTCAGTTGGATGATCTCATGCCAGCGAATATCAAAACAGAATACAGCAACGAGTACAATATCAGAGAGGAAATCAAAAATGCGGACCTCGTTATCGGGGGTGTCTTGATTCCGGGGGCGAAAGCGCCAAAATTAATTACGCGCGACATGCTTCCAACTATGAAAAAAGGGGCGGTAATTTGCGACGTAGCCATCGATCAGGGAGGATGTTTTGAAACTTCTCGTCCAACAACACACGCAGAACCAATTTATACTGTGGATGATGTAATCCACTATTGCGTGGCAAATATGCCTGGAGCAGTGCCTTACACTTCAACCTTGGCATTGACCAATGCTACCCTTCCTTATGCCCTGCAATTGGCAGAAAAAGGATGGAAAAAAGCGTGCAGCGACAACAATGAGTTGAAACTTGGTTTGAACGTTGTAGGTGGAAAAGTGGTATACCACGGTGTTGCCGAAGCTTTCAATTTGGATTACACTCCGGTTGAATCTGTATTGAATTAATCGATACTTAGAATATTTAAGATCCCCGTTGGAGCAATCCGGCGGGGTTTTTTAGTTTATGGCCTATGGTCATGGGTACAGGTTGCAGGTTTCTCGTCTCTTGTCTCTCGTACATTTGTACTTAGTACTTATGTACTCTTTATCTATCTTCGCTCCATGAAGAAAATTGCGGTCATAGGTGCAGGAACAATGGGTAGCGGAATAGCCCAGGTTTTTGCAATGGCGGGTTACGAAACCATGGTTTACGACTTGCAAACTGAAGCGATCGAACGGGCAGAGAAATCCATTCTTAAACATCTTAGTAAAGCGGTTGAAATAGGCAAATTAGATGAATCAGGAAAGGCAAGGGCCCTGAAAAAACTCTCATTTACTACGGTATTTTCAGATTTGAAGGCTGATTTCATCATTGAAGCAATTTTAGAAAAACTGGATTTGAAGATTGACTTATTCAATCGACTGGCCGCCCAAAATGACGCCGAAACCATTTTCGCTACCAATACTTCATCTATCCCAATCACTCAAATAGCTGCCAAGGTTGATCATCCGGAACGGGTGGTGGGGGTTCATTTTTTCAACCCGGCCCATATCATGAAGTTGGTGGAAATAATCTCGGGAGCGCATACCGATGATGAAATAGCTCAAAAGGCCCGTGATTTGATTAAGGGCATTGGGAAAACACCGGTAATGGCGAAAGATGCTCCGGGCTTTATTGTGAATCGCGTGGCGCGTCACTATTATGTAGAGGGATTAAAAGTGCTGGAGGAGGGAGTCGCTGACCATGCACAGATTGATCGTCTCCTTGAAAATATAGGATTTAAAATGGGACCCTTCCGTTTAATGGATCTAATAGGAGTGGATACCAATTTTAGCGTGACTTCCAGCATGTATCAGTTGTTTCATCAGGATTCCAAGTTTAGGCCAAGCCGCATCCAGCAACAAAAAGTAGATGCAGGTCATCACGGCAGGAAATCCGGACAGGGCTTTTATAAATACGATTCATAGCAGGCAAACGTTTATTAAACGATGAAAAAGATAGTTAGCATCTTTATCCTGTTAAGCTGGATGAGTTTCTCTTGCAAGAAAAGGTCATCTACGAATCAGACGCCAATTCCCAACGTTCCGGTTAGCCTGCAGGTGAACCTCAGCTTACCCGGGTATTTTGACTTGACGATTATGGGCAATTGGATGTATTTTCCGGATGGATACCATGGACTCATCGTTTACCATGGCTACGATGACCAATATTATGCATACGACCGTGCCTGTCCTTATGAGCCGACAAAAGATTGTTCAGTTCTTTGGATGGACAGCACCACACACATATATATGTTTTGTGGGCAGTACACAAACAACGAATACGTGAAATGTTGCGACAGCCGTTTTCAATTGCCCGACGGATTTCCGGTTCAGGGGCCGGCCAATACGGCAATGAAATCGTATAATGTGGCCAGGCAGGGGAATGTCCTGTATATTGGAAATTAAAAATTGCCTGCCGGGTCAGGAAGGATGAAATTGAATAAACTTCGTACCCGCTGTTCTAAACTAAAAAGGCGTCTTGTATATTAATTCCAATCGTCTTACCTTTGCCGTCCTTTTAAGAAACAATTATTAACATAGAGCTGTGAATTCCCTTAGTTATAAGACAATTTCGGCCAACGCACAGACCGTTCAAAAAGAATGGTTCGTAGTGAACGCAGAAGACAAGACCTTGGGTCGTTTGTCATCTGAAGTGGCAAAAATCATTCGTGGCAAACACAAACCTAGCTTCACTCCACACGTGGATTGTGGCGATTGCGTTATTATCATCAACGCAGAAAAGGTTCGTTTGACCGGCGACAAAATGGAAACCAAAGAATACCAGACTTATTCAGGATATCCTGGAGGGCGTAAAGTGACTTTGGCAAAAGATCAATTGAAAAGAAAACCTGTCTCTCTGATCGAGATCGCGGTAAAAGGCATGCTGCCTAAAAACCGTTTGGGTCGTGAGGTGTTTGGTAATCTTTTCGTTTACGAAGGTAACGAGCATCCGCATGCAGCTCAGCAACCCAAAGAAATAAACTTGTAATATACTATACATGGAAGTGACCAACACATCAGGCAGAAGAAAAACTGCTGTCGCCCGGGTTTATTTAACTCCCGGTGAAGGCAAGATTGAAATCAACGGCAAGGAATTAGCAGGCTTTTTCCCTTCGCCACTGCTTCAGTACGAGGTAACCCTTCCTTTCAACAAGACTGAAACCCTCGGAAAGTATGATGTTAAAGTGAATGTTGATGGTGGCGGTATAACCGGACAAGCGCAAGCTATTCGTCTGGCTATCGCTAAAGCTCTTTGTGAGATTAACCCCGAGCATCGTTTAGCATTGAAACCTGACAGTCTTCTCACGCGTGACTCACGCATGGTTGAAAGAAAGAAACCTGGACAGAAAAAAGCCAGAAGAAGATTCCAATTCAGCAAACGTTAATTTTTACAAAGAGAAAACATGTCATCAAACATCAATATTCAGGAATTGTTGGATGCAGGTGTACACTTTGGACACCTTACCCAAAAGTGGCATCCTAAAATGGCTCCATTCATCTTTATGGAGCAGAATGGAATCCACATCATTGATCTGAACAAAACGAAATCTAAACTCGAAGAAGCTCAGTCAGCCATTAAAAACATAGTAAAATCAGGCCGTAAAGTCATGTTCGTAGCTACCAAAAAACAAGCGAAAGAGCTTGTTGCAGCGGAAGCAGATCGTGTAAAAATGCCTTACGTAACTGAAAGATGGCTCGGCGGTATGTTGACCAATTTCGCTACCGTTCGTAAGTCCATTAAAAAGATGCAAAACATCGACAAGCTTGCTTCTGATGGTACTTTTTCAAATATCTCAAAGCGTGAACGTCTTCAGTTCGAGCGTGAGAAAATTAAACTTCAACGTGTTCTTGGCGGTATCGCTGACTTAAATCGTCTGCCAGCAGCTCTATTTATCGTAGACGTGAAGCGTGAGCATATCGCAGTTAAAGAAGCTTTGAAGTTAAATATTCCGGTATTCGCTATTTGCGATACCAACTCCGATCCAACTCCTATCGATTTCCCAATTCCGGCAAACGACGATGCGGCTAAGTCAATCTCAGTGGTTACCCGCTTACTGACTGATGCTATCTCTGAAGGTTTGAACGAAAGAAAAAAGGAAAAAGAAGAGATGGAAGCCCAAAAGCAGGGCGAGGATGCCGCTTCCAGCAAAGAAGAAGCAGCAGAAGCTTAATCAACAGTTTACACAGAAAAAGGATTATTGAGGAATGAGCGTAAATATCACTGCACAAGACGTAAATAAACTTCGCCAAATGACCGGAGTGGGTATCATGGACTGTAAAAAGGCCCTGGTAGAAGCTAACGGTGACTTTGAAGCGGCAGTTGACCTCCTTAGAAAAAAAGGACAAAAAGTTTCTGCTAACCGTGCCGGACGTGATGCAGCAGAAGGGGTGGCTATCGCCCTTACTTCGGCTGACGGAAAATACGGCGTGATCGTAGAACTGAATTGCGAAACAGACTTCGTAGCGAAGAATGATGAGTTTGGTGGCTTTGCACACAAAGTGGCAGAGGCAGCTTTGGCTCAAAAGCCAGCAAACATCGAAGCCTTACTGGAACTGACCATTGATGGCCGCAGCATCGCGAACCATATTACCGATATGACGGGTAAAATTGGTGAGAAAATCGTTCTTTCTAAATTCGACTTTGTTGAAGCAGAAGGCGTTGTTTCCTATATCCACGGAAACAAGAAAATTGCCGTACTCGTTGCAATGAACAAAGCATTGAACGACGCAATCGACGCAGCTGGAAAAGATGCCGCAATGCAAATTGCAGCTTTGTCTCCAGTGGCAGTAGACAAAGATGATGTCGATATAGAAGTGGTAAAACGCGAAATCGAAATCGGCAAAGAACAAGCCCGTACCGAAGGCAAACCAGAAGAAATGCTGGAAAAAATCGCTTTGGGTAAACTGAACAAATTCTACAAAGAAAACACCCTCCTGAATCAGGACTTCGTGAAAGACGGATCCATGACCGTTGGTAAAATGTTGAACAATGTAGAAGAAGGATTGACATGTACTTCCTTTATCCGTGTTCAAATTGGGTAATTAGAACATATGGTATTAAAAACCCCGTTTTTAAGAAACGGGGTTTTTTTATGTGCCACGGACAACATTGAATTTTCCGTTTTGAATTTTATAACGCTGCCCGGCAATTTCTATCTCTTCACCTTCACTTAGACGGGCCATATTTTCAATGTCTTCCTCAATGGTATGGACACTCCCTCCGGTCTCATACGCAATCTGAAGATATTCGACATTGATAAATCCACTCTGTGTGCCGCATAAAATAATATGTACCGGACGCTTCAATTGCCGCAACAAGATCATATCACGAACCGGAGAATAATTATCGGCAATCAATATGATTTCCTTGCATTCTGGATATTTTCGCTGCGCTTCGAGCATTGCTTCAATATCATTTTCTTGTCCGTCGCCACCATCCCCGCCTTTCATGGCCTCCTTGCATTTGATTTCCATGGCTATATAATTATCGGCTTTAACACTGTATATGCCACCCACCTTGCCAGCTCGCTTACTTCGGTCATGCATTTTGTTGCCATCATTAAAAAACACAAAATTCCGGCAGTCTGTTGTGTGAAAATTCAGACGCATCCAAATTTGTAGTTGCAATACATAGGGGTACATGGAACCGGTAACATCTGTCACCACCATGGCTTTTCCCCAATCTTTCATCTTGCGCTCCAATACTTGAGTTACAGTTGAGTCAGCCATATAGCTGAGGGCGGGCATTTTGCCAGACACGGACCATAAAGTGTCGCAATGGGTGATCGTTTTGGTAAGGGTGAGGTATTCTCTTTTGCGCCGGGCAATCAAACCTCTTCTTTTGTAACGTATCCCCGTATTTCTTTTGCGCAAATCATTGGGTAGGTATTTTCCAGTCCATTTCTTATGATTACGTATTTTGGTTTGGCATTCTATCCCAACAACCGTGTCTCTTAATTCACTCAACAGACTGCTGACAGAATCCAGAAGCACCAATTCTTCCTTACGATCTATAAATTCCAGATCGCGGTAGGTAATAACAAAACCATGATAATAACTTTGAGCTTCATTAGATGATTTTGCCCCCGTTTGCCCAATAAAACGCCAGACAATTCCCGTTTGTTGGTGCAGTGTAGGAACCAATTTCTCCAGCTCCTCGAGTCGTTTGCCATTGAGGGAACTTTGTTTGAATGAATCGCTCACCTGAAAATCGGTATAGTACAATTCGATACGTTCAATTTGCTTTTGAAGCAAAGCCGCATGTTCTATCGGATTGATAATGCGGTAGCCATTAAATTCCATCTTTAAGAAGTATTGATTCGCCTGTTTTCTGGCGGTGTCATACTGTTTTATGTGGGTTTGTTTGCGTTTAAGCAGAATTTCCCTGTTCAGATTCTGACCATAAGAGGCACATGAAAGAGCAATAATCAGGAAGAGAATGTGTGCACGTTTCATAGTACGCTTTTTCTCTATAACGATGGAGATTGAAAAAGTGACAAGTTCGTAGAGGTTTTAGAGGGTTCAGGTGTATTATATTTTCGATTAACTTCTGTGATGGTTAGCATCGCAATGCATTGCGGAACTTACCTTGTCGCTATCTCATCTGGCGTCAGGCATCCCATAAAATTGCACAAGAAAAACTTAAAACTCTTCCCCAATAGTTCATCTGGCAACTAAGAACGATTAATATTACTTTTGCTACCGATGAAATACCAACGCGTACTCCTCAAACTGAGTGGTGAGGCCCTGATGGGAGAACAGAATTACGGGATAGACCCGAATGTCCTTGAACAATATGCACGTGAAATCCAGACGGTTGTAGACTTGGGAGTGCAGGTGGCCATTGTTATTGGTGGAGGAAACATTTTCAGAGGAGTACAGGGAGTAGCCGGAGGGTTGGTAGACCGTGCGCAGGGCGATTACATGGGCATGCTGGCAACGGTAATCAACGCAATGGCATTGCAGGGGGCTTTGGAAAACCACGGGATGAAAACCCGATTGCTCTCGGCCATTAAAATGGAGCAGATTTGCGAACCATTTATTCGTCGCCGTGCGATTCGACACCTGGAAAAGGGAAGGGTAGTCATCTTTGGAGCCGGAACCGGTAATCCGTTTTTTACAACCGATACTGCAGCCTCACTGAGGGCTGTTGAGATTGAAGCCAATGTGGTATTGAAAGGTACCCGGGTAGATGGAATTTATACCTCCGACCCTGAGAAAAATCCGGAAGCCGAACGTTTTGATTCTATATCTTTTTCTCAGGTATACCAACAAGGCCTGAGCGTGATGGACCTCACTGCCATAACACTTTGCCAGGAAAACAAAATTCCAATTGTTGTCTTTGATATGAATAGAAAAGGAAATTTCCGGGCATTGGTTGAGGGCGAAAGAGTCGGAACACTCGTTCATCTGTAAATCTTGCGGGCTTAGCTTAAATTAGCCCTGGCGTCTTATCCGGCGTCTCTGAAATTCTTATTATCTTCACCCCCATGCTCAGAAGAATTTATTCACTTTTGACGGGGGTAATGCTTATGCCAACCGTTTTGGCCGCACAAAATGGGCTTCGTCAGCATTCACAGCCAATCCAGCTCACTACGGATTCTATTGAAAAACAGTTTGAATCCTTCGAAGGAGACCCTTTAAACACCCGTAAGTATACCTTAAAGAATGGACTCACTGTTTATTTGTCGCCAAATAAACGGGAACCGCGTATTCAGGCCATGGTGGTTGTACGTACTGGTAGCCGTAATGATCCGGCTGATAACACGGGGCTTGCCCATTATCTGGAACACATGCTGTTTAAAGGTACGCAGCACTTTGGTACCAAGAATTATAAATTTGAAAAGCCGATGCTCGACCAGATTGAGACGCTGTTTGAGCTGCATAAGAATACCAAAGATTCGGCCCTTCGTAAATTCATCTATGCCCGGATTGACTCCATCTCGTATCTGGCGTCGCAAACTGCCATTGCCAATGAATACGATAAGATGATGCAAATCATGGGGGTGCAGGGTGTAAATGCCTACACCACTGCAGATGAAACCGTGTATATCAACAATATTCCCAGCAACCAAATATATAAATGGGTTGAGATAGAAGCGGAACGATTTCGTGATCCGGTTTTCCGACTGTTTCATACTGAGTTAGAGGCGGTCTATGAGGAAAAAAATATCAGCCTGGATGATGATGACGACAAAGCCTTCGATCAGTTGTTTGCAGGATTGTTCTTTGGTCATCCTTATGGAACACAAACCACAATCGGTACGGTTGAAGATCTGAAAAATCCTTCTATCAAGGCAATCAATCAGTATTTTAGAAGCTATTATGTGCCAGCGAATATGGCCTTGGTTCTAAGTGGTGATTTTGACGCGGATTCCTTGATTCAGGTAATTGATAAAAATTTTAGTACCTGGATAGAACGACCTGAACCCAAGGAAGTGATGTATCCGGAACTTACCAGAAGACCCAGCTCCCAGGCTACAGTTTATGGTCCGAATCCGGAATATGTGCTATTTGGCTATTCCACCCCTTCGGGAAAGGAACTTGGATCTGCGTACACTGAAGTAATCAACAGCCTGCTTTATAATGGCAAGGCAGGACTTATGGATCGAGATTTGAACCTCACGCAAAAAGTACAAAGTGCCTATGCATTTCCGTATCCGTTGAATGACAGAGGGGCCCATATTTTTGTTGGACGTCCTCGGGAAAATCAAACCCTCCAAGAAGTGCAGGCGCTTATCCTCGCTGAGATTGAAAAAATAAAGGCGGGTGATTTTAACGAGGAACTTCTGCAGGCGATAATTGACAATAAAGAACTTGAACTCCTGAGAAGCTATCAGGAAAATTACAGTCGCTGCAGCTCCATTGCAGATGCATTTATTCGCGGTTATTCCTGGAAGGATTACCAAAAAATATTGGATGCTTATAAATCCATCAAAAAAGCGGATTTGGTTGAGTTCGCTAACAAATACTATAAAGAGGAAGCGTATTTCACTGTCTTCAAAAGAGATGGAGTGGATACCACCATTGTTAAAATCACCAAGCCGGAAATTCGGCCGATTGAACTGAATAAAGACAAGGAAAGCAAATGGTTGAAAGAACATGTGTATCAGCATGTGGCTCCGATAACTCCGCGCTTTATGAATTACCAGGAGGACCTGAAATCTGCCAAAACAGAATCGGGTTTGGATTTATTCTATGTTAAAAACGGGGACAATAATTTATTCAGCCTTTACTATGTGCTGGAAATGGGCCGTTTCAATGATTTGAAAACGGCTTTTGCCATAGAGCTGCTTCCATATCTTGGCACGGATACGTATACCGCAGATGAATTGAACCTTCAATTCTATAAACTGGCAGCAAATTTTGGAGTAGTAAGTGGCAACGATAGAATTTATGTATACCTCAATGGTTTGCAGAAAAATTTCGATGCATCTCTCGAACTGTTTGAACATCTTTTGCACCATGCAAAACCCGATCAGGAGGCACTCAATGCTTTGGTGGCCAGAACGCTTAAGCAAAGGGAAGACGACCGCAAATCTAAAGGCGCAATCCTTTTCGGAGCCATGAGAAATTATGCGATGTATGGCAAGGATAACCCATTCACACATCGCTTAAAAAAGGAACAGCTGGAAATGCTGAAGGCGGAAGAACTTACCGGGTTGATTCATGAATTGCTGGATTATGAACATTATATTTTCTATTTCGGCCCAAAAGAATTGTCCGATATCAACGCTTCAATCCAGTCCAGGCATACTGTTCCGGTCCGCAGAAAAGCCTATCCCCAGGCAGTTGAGTTCAAGATGAAAAAAGCACCTCGGAAAGACAAAGTCTTGTTTGTGGATTTTGACATGGTGCAGGCTGAAGTCCTCTGGTTGAGAAATGCGGGGGCCTACAGTGAAGACCTGGTTCCATTGGCGAGCATGTTTAACGAGTATTTTGACGGTGGAATGGGTACAGTTGTTTTTCAGGAGTTGAGAGAATCAAAAGCACTGGCATACAGTACCTACGCCCGCTTTAATTTGGCTTCTAAACCGAGCCAACCGAATGTCGTGATGGCTTATATCGGAACACAAAGCGATAAATTAGCCGATGCGGTTCCGGCCATGGTCAATTTATTCAATACATTACCCTCGAACCACGATGCTATTCAAAAAGCACAGAGGTCATTGAAACAAAGCCTCGAAACGAATCGGGTACTCGACGAACAAATATTCTTCAGCTACCTGACAGCGAAAAGAATGGGTCGGGATTACGACATCAATAAAATCATCTATGACCAGTTGAATGCCATTAATCTTTCCATGGTCAGTGATTTTCAATCCCGATACTTTGCTAAAAAAGCTTTTTACTATTGCATCCTCGGTTCAAAAGATAAGATAGATAAAAAGCTGCTCAAGAAATTTGGAAAAGTGAAGATTTTAAGCCTCGATGAAATATTTGGAGAAAAGTAAGTTAACGGGATTAAATGGTCATTCCTTCCAATGGAACAATTTTTGAATCATTGGGAAAAGAAAATGAGAAGGGTTTTAACAATAGCGACAGCCTTGGTGTTGATTTTTTCGGCAGAAAGCTTCAATGTAATTCAGCAACAACCTGAATTGAAGTGGGAAGGCTGGAATTCTGGCTATAAGCGCGGTATATCTGAGAATAAAATCATCCTTGTGGATGCCTATACCGATTGGTGTGGCTGGTGCAAAAAGATGGACCGCGAGACCTACTCAGACCCTGAAATCATAAAGAAAATTAACAAGCATTTCGTAGCGATTAAGTTCAATCCTGAACTGAATCAGACGTATTATATTGATACAACTGCCTACACTGGCCGGGAACTTCACGCAATGCTTTCCAAGGAATATCGTACAGGATACCCAACCACTTACTTTATTCTTCCTCAAAACAATAAACTGTTCATCAATCCAGGCTATGAAGATCCTCAGAGATTCAGTGAGACTTTGGATAAAATGGTGGCAGAAGCAGGATTAAAATAAGCCTGCCAAGGATTCGTTATTATGAAGAGAAGCAATTACCTATAACGCTCAAGCTGCTGTGTCTGCCTACGAACTACTCATACAAAAACTCGATGCCTTTATCAGAAAGTATTACAAAAACTTATTGATTAAAGGATTGATTTATTTCCTGGCCATTGCATTAGTCGACTACCTTCTCGTTACTCTTTTAGAATATTATGGACGCTTTCACTCCGGGGTGAGAGCGTTTTTATTTTATAGCTCGTTAGCACTCATCTTGTTTATATTTTATCGGTACCTCATTGTGCCGCTTGCCGGATTGCTTTCTATTGGAAAAAGAATCAACCATGAACAGGCCAGCCGAATTATCGGAGAGCATTTCGGAGAAGTAAAAGACAAGCTCTTAAATACGCTTCAATTAAATGAGCTGGCAGGAAAGGATATTGGAAATCAAACTTTAATTGAGGCCAGTATTCGGCAAAAAAGTGAGGAACTGAAGCCAATTCCGTTCGTTCAGGCCATTGATTTCAAAGCGAACAGAAAGTACTTAAAATACCTGATAATACCGGTCGTAGCGGGAATAGGCTTGTTTTTCATCAATGCACGAATCATGCGGGAAGGAACCCTACGCCTGGTACAGTACAACAAAGAATTTGCGGAAGAAGCGCCGTTTAAATTTATCCTGGAAAACAAGGACTTGAAAGCCGGTCAAAATGATGAAGTGGAGCTTATTCTCAAACTTCAGGGCGAAGAAATACCGCAGGACGTTTACTTCCTATCAGATGGAAAACGGTATAAGATGAATGCCATGGGAGGAGACGAGCACCGTTACCTGATGCGGAACCTTCAGAAGGATTTTGATTTTGATTTTGAAGCGGGAACCTTTCAATCGGAAACCTATCATTTTCAGGTAGTCTCCAAGGCCTTAATGGCAGGAATGAAAATCCATCTGAACTATCCGACTTATACCGGATTAAAAGATGAGTCTTTGGACAATACCGGTGATTTGAATATTCCGGAAGGAACCAGAGTTAATTGGGATATCCAGGTAAAAAATGCACAAGGTGTGTGGATTCGTTTAGGAGAAGAACCTATTGAATACCTGAAACAGAAGGGTGAAGATGATTTCCGGATCAGCAGGAACTTGTTCAAAAATCTGCGCTATTATATCGGACTTGAAAGAGAAAAAGGTGTTATCCAGGATTCTGTTCCTTTTCAAATCAACATTATACAGGATGCATATCCATCTATTCAGGTGCAAGAGAAAGAAGACAACAGCCAGGGCCGTGTTGCCTATTTTGTAGGAGAAGTAAGCGATGACTATGGATTTTCATCTCTGCAGTTTGTTTATCACTTTATCAGTTCGGAGAATCCTTCCAAAAGAGGAAAAGGGGATAAAATTAAATTAGCACTAAGTCCGGGGAAAAAGGAACAGCAGTTCTTTCACGTTTGGGACCTGACTGAATTGGGTATTGAACCGGGAGATAAACTGGAATACTATTTCGAGATTTATGATAACGATGGGATTCACGGACCTAAGCGTACACTTTCTCAGACGAAGTTGTATGAAATAGCCAACAGAGATCAGCTGAAACAGCAGAACGAAAAGCGAAGCAATGAAGTGAAACAAGAGCTGGAGGAAGCGATGAAGGAGACCAGAAAATTGGCTAAGGACATCAGAAAGTTGCAGCAAAAGCTTCTGGAGAAGAAAGAACTTACCTGGCAGGACAAGAAAGATTTGGAGGAGCTCTTGAAAAAGCAGGAAGAGTTGAAAAAGCAGATTGATGAGTTGAAAAAGAAAAATGAGAACATCAATCAGCAGAACAATGAATTCAACCCGCTTCAACAGGAAATGTTGGAAAAACAGCGCCAACTTGAAAAAATGTTTGACGAGCTCTTCTCCGACGAGTTGAAGAAGATGATGGAAGATATGCAGCGAATGATGGAGGATCAAAACAAAGATCTTTTGAAGCAGGAGCTGGAAAAGATGGAATTGGGTGAAAAGGAGCTTGATAAGCAGTTAGACCGCATGCTGGAAATGTACAAACGCTTTGAAGTGGAGAAGCGGATGGATGAACAGGTAGAGGAGCTGGACAAGCTGGCGGAAGAACAGGAAAAACTGGCGGAGGAAACAAAGGAAGAAAAAGGCACTCCTGAAGGGCTGAAACAAAAGCAGGATTCTCTGAATAAGGAATTTGAAAAGCTTCAGGAAGACATGGATAAAACCGATAGCCTGAATGAGCAATTGGAGGAACCAATGGATTATGAGGTGCCGGAAGAGGAAATGGATAGCATTAGTCAGGAGATGGAAGAGGGTTCAGATCAGCTGAAGGAAAAGGAGAATGAGAAAGCTTCCAAAAAGCAGAAAGAAGCAGCCAAGAAGATGAAAGACCTGGCGGATAAAATGCGTCAGGAAATGAAATCGACAGAGATGGAGCAACATATGGAAGACTATGAAACACTCCGTGGAATTCTTGAAAATTTGATTCAACTCTCATTTGATCAGGAGAGTTTGATAGATGAATTGTCGGCGATACAGGGTTATAACCCTAAATATGTTGAACTGGTTCAAAAACAGAAAAAGATTCGCGATGATTCGAAAATTATAGAAGACAGTTTATTGGCATTGAGTAAACGCGCCATTGTGTTGAAGAGTTATATCAATAAACAGATGGGGCAAATCAATGATAACCTCAATCGCTCATTGTATCAACTATCACAACGTCAAACCAGAGATGCGGCAGTGTCTCAGCAATACACCATGACCAGCATGAATAATTTGGCTGTTATGCTAAGTGAAATCCTGAAGAATATGCAGGATGACATGATGAGCAGTGACGGGTCAGGAGGCGGTAGTTCTAAAAAGTCCAAGCCAAAAAAAGGTCAGGGCGATATGAAGAAGATGAGAGAGATGCAGGAGCAATTAAAGAAGGAATTGGGAAAAATGAAGGGGCAGCAAGAGAATGGTCAGTCTCCGGGTAGCAAACAATGGGCGCAAATGGCTGCCCAGCAGGAAATGATACGTCGCATGCTCCAGGAAATGAAAAAGCAATTGCAGCAAGAAGGGAATGGAAAAGAGGCCGGCGAATTGCAGAAAACCATCGAAGAGATGGAGAAGTTGGAGAAAGACCTCGTCAATAAAAAATTGAATCTGGAAACCTTGAAACGTGTGCGCGATATCGAAACACGCATGCTGGAACATGAGAAAGCAGAGCAGACAAGAGAGCAGGATAAAAAACGCGAATCCAAGGAAGGCAAACAGAATGAAAGAACCCTGCCTCCTGAATTAGAAGAATACCTCAAACAAAAGGAACGGGAAAACGAATTGTTAAAAAACGTCCCTGCTGAGTTGCGCCCATATTACAAGGAAAAGATCCGCGAGTATTTCAGGAATATTTCGGAGTAGGAAGTTAGTCACTTCGAGCTTGCAAAGTCACTTCGAGCTTGTAAAGTCACTTCGAGCTTGTCGAGAAGTGAACTTAATAGGGATAAAGCAGTTCTCGACAGGCTCGAACTGACTGAAATGGACGGTCGTATTTATAAATTCCGTGGCAAATGGCATATTCAAAGTCACTTCGAGCTTGTCGAGAAGTGAACTCAATAAGGGTAAAGCAGTTCTCGACAAGCTCGAACTGACTGAAATGGACGGTCGTATTTATAAATTCCGTGGCAAATAGCATATTCAAAGTCACTTCGAGCTTGTCGAGAAGTGAACTCAATAAGGATAAAGCAGTTCTCGACAGGCTCGAACTGACTTATCATGAAGACTTGCTCTTTGATAAATGTGGAAGTGATTTGAAATCTCCTGCTATCAAAGCTTTCTTCTTGGCTTGTCCCCACCGTTTAATTTGTTTTTCTCGTCTGATAGCCTCGCTAGGATCAAATAATTTTTCTGAGAAAACGAGTTTAACGGGTCTTCTGTGAGCAGTATAGGAATTTTGAAATTTTCCAGAATTATGTTCGAGTATTCTTCTAACTAAGTCGTTTGTAATGCCGACATAATAAGTTGAGTCTGAACAGAGCACTATATAGACATAGAAAATACGCACTTTCAGAATTTAATAAATGAGGATTAACGAGGTCAAGTAGGAAATGTAATTTTACTTTATTTCAACATTGGTTGAAGTCACTTCGAGCTTGCAAAGTCACTTCGAGCTTGTAAAGTCACTTCGAGCTTGCAAAGTCACTTCGAGCTTGTCGAGAAGTGAACTCAATAAGGGTAAAGCAGTTCTCGACAAGCTCGAACTGACTGAAACAAAAAAGCCACCCAGTTTCCTGAGTGACTTTCGTTTATTTCGTATTAAACTGCTGACCAGTATTAGGTGCCGGAATGGATTAGGCTTTCACCAGCTCCATCTGCCCTTTACCCAGAGCGCGGAGCATTTTAGCATGGTTCCATACGGCTTTAATGAACGATCCTTCCGAATTGTACGGAAGGCCAAATTCTTCTGCTGTTTGGCGCACAATCTTACTGATGTCACGGTAATGAACGTGTGAAATATTCTGAAACAGGTGATGTTCTACCTGAAAATTCAATCCGCCAATAGCCCAACTGAACCAACGGCTTTTAGGAGAGAAGTTGGTAGTGGTTAACAGTTCATGAACTGCCCAGCTGTTTTCAATTTTACCTTCTTCATTCATTAAAGGGTACTCGCAGCTCGGCATTACGTGAGCTGTTTGGAATATCAATGCCAGAATAAATCCACAGATAAAGTGCATCATGAAGAAGCTAAGCAGAAACAAAGCCCAATGTTCCGGATGGATTAAAATTGGAAGAATCAGGATGTACACGAAATAAGAAAGCTTCCACATGATGGAAATACGCAATTCCTTTTTTGCCTGTTTTTGAGATACCAGATTCATTGCACGGTACTGTTTGATACGCGTAAAATCTGAAATAAATACCCGCGCCAGGGTCATCCAGGAGTACAAAATCCAGGCATAATAATGCTGGAAATTATGAAACCAACGGTGCTCCTGATGCGGAGAAAAGCGCATTACGAAGGAAATGTCTATGTCCTGATCCGCTCCTTCAATATTGGTGAAGCTGTGATGCAAAACATTGTGCTGAATTTTCCAGATGAATGCGTTGCTTCCTATGAGATTCATGGAATAACACATCAGGTTATTCAACATTTTATTTTTAGAATAGACCCCATGATTGGCGTCGTGCATGATGCTCAATCCGATTCCTGCCATACCAAAACCCATGATGAGCCATAGGGTAAGATAGATCCAGCCAGAACTGAAATCTCCGAAAAGAATCATGAAATAGGGAGTAAGGTAAAGAGTAAACATGAAAATCGTTTTGAAAATCATGCGTTGATCCCCTGTAGTGCTGAACTGATTCTGCTGAAAATAGTGATTCACTCTTTTCTTCAGGGTTACGAAAAACTCCGCATGTTGTTCATGCGAAAATTTGGGTTTTTTAAAATTCATTTATCAAAATTGGTCCGCAAGATACGCAAATTCAATCGAACGCAATGTGATGCAAGTCATGTTAATCAATTAGAATTCAGTCCAGGCCAGCACAAAGTCCTGTATCCATTCGTATTCCACATAAAGTTGTTCTGTAGGATGTGTCTGATGAATTTCTGCATGTAGACGATTATTGCCTTCCGGTTTCACAAGAAGATGAGTCCTGAAATCGAAATCTCTACCAGGATGGTATTTAAATAAAGCTTCTTTGGCCGACCAAACTACATGCATCCAATTCAAATCTTCCTCATCCTTTAAGCAGGCTAATTCTTCTTTATTCATGAACTTATTCTGAATACGTTTGATTCGTGGACTCAATTTTTCAATGTCAATGCCAATTCTTTGCGGAGAGAGTGCAATGGCGGCAAAGCGGTCGGCATGTGAAATGCTCACATTCCATTGAGGTATGGAAAGATACGGTTGCCCGCTATCCATTTTGTGCAGTCGAACATTTTCAACCTTCAATTCGCGAAGCATTTCCTGCAGGAGTATGCGCGAACCGAGATATTGTCTTAATCGTAGTTCATTTTTAATTGAAGGGATTTCATCCACCTGCAATTGGTCGCGCATGTCTTCTATCGATTCGGTAATATCCCAAACGCCGAGCATACTCCCGGAATTACTATATTTTTGCCAGATCTTGGGCATACAGGTTTCAAAAATAGCGGAATTCAGGGGGCATCAGCAAAGTGTCTATGCATTATGCCAGGTGGATGCACTGCATTTTCTTTCTGCCGGTGGCGGAGGTATGCTGGTAAAATGGAATATCGGAGAAAAAGATGGCCGTTTATTGGCACGTATTCCGGAACAGATTTTCAGCGTGGCATACGATAATAAAACCGGTCGATGTGCTTTGGGTACACGTGTTGGAAGTATTTATGAAATTGACGTGAACACGAATGTGTTGTTGGCTCAATGGCAGGCACACCCGGAATCGATATTTGAGCTGAGCTATCAGAATAAACAATTGATATCTGCCGGAGGGGATGGAAACCTGAGGGTTTGGAATACGGAACGTCATCTGGAGTGGGAAATTCCTCTCTCTGATAAAAGTTTACGCAGCATTTGGAGACATAAAGAACAATTGTTTGTTTCTGGCTCAGCAGGAAAAGCCTGGTCGATAGATGCCAGTACCTGGGAGACCGGGACTGTTTGGGAAATGAGTAAGAATTCTGTCTTCGTAATGTGTGGCTCAAAAGAATTTCTGTATTCTGCCGGACGAGATGCACATATCCATATTTGGAAAGATCAGAAAAGAATACAGGAATTGGAAGCCCACTGGTACAGCATTCATGCATTGGCTTTGAGCCCGGATGAAAAATACCTCGTTTCGGGAAGCATGGATAAAAGCATCAAACTATGGAATGCTGAAAACGGTCAGTTGCTAAAAGTGATAGACCGGGAACGGCTTGCTGCTCATACTAGTTCGGTCAATTCCATCATCTGGATGGATGAAAATACGTTTGTTTCTTGTTCGGATGATCGAACGGTGATGGCATTCAGAATCAGTAATTTGTATCCCTAAAGTAATTTCCAACTACCAACTTCCTGCAAATATTCTTTAAACTGGATTCAACTATCTTATTCGGCAAGACGCCGGATCGCTCTCGTATTAAGGAGTGACGCAGTAAAAGTCGTTCGGCGTCTCTCCAATCGACAGTCCAACGAAAATTTGACAGCTACTATTACTTGGAATAGGGAACTCCATGGTCTGACTAAAACTTATTCTTCCACATCATACTCTCCACCGGTTTTACAGTGCGGGTATTGTATTTGGCGCCTTTTTTAGTGGAATAGCTGTTTTCAATTTCTCCTTCCACCTGAAAATAGATGAGTTGGCCAATAGGCATCCCTGCATAAATTCTCACCGGCTGGGCAACTGAGATTTCCAGAGTCCAGGTATTACAGAACCCTACATCTCCTTTCCCGGCAGTGGCATGGATATCGATTCCCAAACGTCCGGTAGAACTTTTTCCCTCGAGGAAAGGAATATGTTTATGCGTTTCCGTGTATTCTTCAGTTACGCCGAGGTACAGGATACCGGGATGCAGAACAAATCCATCTGAAGGGATTTCGAATATGTCGATTTTATTGTGTTCACGCGCATCGAGCTCCCGGTTGATATAGGTTGCGAGGTATCTTCCGAGGTGTACATCATAAGAATTGGTTCCCAGACATTCTTTGCGGAAAGGCTCAATCAAAATGCTGCCTTTATCGATTTCTTCCTGGATGCGTTTGTCCGATAAAATCATGGCGCGAAGATAGCATTCCTCATCTCATTTTCTTCACTACCTTTGCAGCTCCAATCGCATGAAAAAGAACTGGTGGAAATTTCTGGGCGCCGCGCTGGTATTTTACAGCGTAATTGCCGGACTCCTGAATCCTGTGCCCAGATTAGATATTCTGAATGAAAGCATCCGGAACCTGTATTTCCATGTTCCGATGTGGTTTTCCATGATAGCCATGCTCACGGCTTCTTTTGTGATGAGCATAATATATCTTGGAAATCAGAAGAAAAAATTTGACATACGGGCCACAGAATTCACTTATACAGGAATGATGCTTGGCTTGTTTGGCATTCTGACCGGGATGATATGGGCCCAGTTTACCTGGGGCTTTTTCTGGACAAATGATCCGAAGTTAAATGGAGTGGCGATTGGCATGCTTATTTATGCCGGTTATTACATCCTGAGGCAGGCCATTGAGGACCATGAAAAAAGAGCCAGGGTCAGTGCGGTATTCAATATTTTTGCCTATCCCATTTTCGTCGTGCTCATATTTGTATTGCCGCGAATCAACGATTCTTTGCATCCAGGAAATGGAGGGAATCCCGGATTCAGTAAATACGACCTGGACGATGGAATGAGAATGGTATTTTATCCCGCTGTGCTGGGATGGATTTTGATAGGAACCTGGATAGCCACTTTAAGAACACGCATTAAAAAATTAGAACTACATGAGGAGCTGGAAGATGAATAGACTCATGACCTTACTTATTTCGCTATTAATCACAATGGCCGCATCGGCTCAGGATGCTGAAATGGCAGACGTAATGAGGGCAAACGGAAAAATTAATGTAGTGGTGGCCGTCCTGGCAACCATATTTATTGGTTTGATTGTGTTTTTGATCTACCTCGATCGCAGAGTAAAAAAATTGGAAAAGGAGAGCAAAGGATGAAGCCCCGTTATATTATCATCATTGTATTGATTGCAGTCGGAATAGCAGCAATCATCAGTTTATATGGCAATGCTTCACAATACGTAACATTTGAAACAGCCAAAGCTACTCCCGGAAAAGAGTTTCACGTGATTGGTCAACTGGTGCGAGACTCGAGCTTGAAGTACAATCCCGAGATGGACCCCAATCATCTTGAATTTTATTTGAAAGACAGCACCCAGGAGGTGCGTAAGGTGATATTCAACAGTCCGAAACCCGCTGATTTAGAGCGGTCGGAAAAGGTGGTGATAATTGGAAAAATGGATGGAGAAAATTTCCGTGCATCCAGTATTTTATTAAAATGCCCGTCTAAATACAACGACGGCAAACTGGAAGAAAGCCAGTATAACGCGTCGGAATCATGACAGAAGTCCTATCCTTCACAGGAGAGCATTTATGGATTGGCAACCTCGGTAAAATTAGTGTTTACCTTTCTTTTGCTGCATCGCTTTTCACTGCATTTGTATATGCATTTGCAACATTCAATGAACCGGATCGCACCTTTTGGAAGCGACTTGGCAGAATTGGATTCTGGATTCATGGCCTGGCGGTGGTCAGCATTTTCGCGAGCCTTTTTGTAATCATCCAACAGCATTATTTCGAATACCAATATGCTTACCAGCATTCCTCACTGGAACTGCCGCTGCGCTACATGGTAAGTTGTTTCTGGGAAGGGCAGGAAGGAAGCTTTCTTCTTTGGATGACCTGGCATGTGATTCTTGGATGGATATTGATGTACCGCACAAAAGAATGGGAAGCGCCGGTGATGATGATTATTTCATTGGCCCAGGTGATGCTGTCCACCATGTTGCTGGGCATTGAAATTGCCGGAGCCAGGATTGGAAGTAACCCCTTTATATTGCTTCGGGATGCACAACCTGAAATTTTCCAACTTCCTTTTATCCAAATACGGGGAGCAGAGAACTACCTCACCGGGATAAGAGATGGAAATGGCTTGAATCCTTTGCTCCAGAATTATTGGATGGTGATACACCCACCCACCTTGTTCCTGGGTTTTGCGGCTTCCATCGTGCCTTTTGCATACGCCATGGCTGGCCTTATGCTTGGCAAAATCAAAGAATGGATCAAGCCGGCTCTCACATGGACCTTATTCGGGGTAATGGTGCTGGGAACGGGCATCGTAATGGGTGGTTTCTGGGCCTACGAATCATTGAGCTTTGGCGGATACTGGGCCTGGGACCCGGTTGAAAACGCTTCCCTCATTCCCTGGTTGTTATTGATTGGTCTTAGCCATACGCTCATCATCTTTACAAAAACAGGAAAAGCACTTTATATCAGCTATATCCTGGCAATTTTTGGATTTATCCTTGTCTTGTATGCAACATTTCTAACACGAAGTGGCATATTGGGGAACACCTCGGTTCACGCATTTACGGATTTGGGGATGAGCGGTCAGCTGCTGCTGTTTCTCTTCTTCTTTATCGCATTGCCTTCTTATCTGGCACTGAAAGGAAAGAAACTACGGTCTGTATTTCTGGCCTTATTGGCAGTCGGAACAGCCATTGCAATGTGGCAGGGATATGTTGAAGCCGTCCATATTCCATTGATTGCAATCAGTCTTGGGGCTGTATTTTATTCTATTTATCAGATTGTTCCAAAAACCTCGCAGGCAGACGAAGAGCTGGGAACCAGGGAGTTTTGGATGTATATCGGGGCATTGGTTTTTGTGATTTCTTGTTTTCAGGTTATCCTCAATACATCCATGCCGGTATGGAACAAACTCTTTGATTTTGATAAGGCTCCTCCTGTTGATGTGGTGGCCTACTACAACCAGTGGCAGTTGCCAATTGCTTTGATTATTGGGATGATGGTGGGTTTTGGTCAGTTATTGAAGTACCGCAAAACCGACATGAAGAAATTCTGGCTTCAGTTTACCATAGTACTACTTTCATCGATGGGCATTACCCTGTTGTTGGTTATCCTCTTCCATCTTCGTGACGCGCTATTGGTGGCCTTTTTGTTAAGTGCAGTATTTGCCATTGTGGGCAATTCCTTTTACTGGATGAATACTCTCAAGGGCAAGTTAAATGTGGCGGGTGGTTCTGTTGCGCATATTGGTTTTGGATTGATGCTGGTTGGCATTATCAGTTCGGGTTCGGGCAAGCATGTGATTTCCATCAATCAAAGCGGGATGGCTTTCAGCGAAAACTTTGACGACGAAGCCAACCGAGAGCATGTGCTGCTCTTGAAGAATCAGCCGACCTTGTTGGGAGACTATGAAGCCACCTATTTTGGCGACACCACGATTGGTCCAAATACCTACTACAAAGTTCGTTATCGGGGATTTGACCGGAAGACAAAGACTTATACAAACGATGAATTTGTGCTTCAACCAAATGCCCAGGTAAATCCAAAAATGGGACTCGTTAGCAACCCGGATACACGGCATTATTTATCGCACGATGTCTTCACTCATGTGAGCTCGGTACCGGATAAAGAGTCGGCCCGAAAAGCGCCCTATGAGCAGTTTCATACCTATGAAATTCGCTTGGGTGATACCATCCATACCGACAATGGGGATGCGATTTTAACATTGGTAACACCGAGTACGGACAAAAAGGAAATGGGACTGGAAGATGCCGACCATGTGCTTATGGCAGAGATGAAGGTAGAGGGAGCACAAGACACCTTGTATGCCCATCCGGTGTTTGCATTGCAGGGCGATCAGTCGGTGAGCATTCCGGATGAACTGCCCGATTTGGGACTGCGTTTTAAATTTACGGATATCCGGACAACTCCGGAAGACTATTCAAAAACGACATTTGTGTTTGATGTGGCGGTTAAGCCGCCGGTAAAAGACTATATCATCTTAAAAGCGATCGTATTTCCGTACATTAATTTTTTATGGGGGGGAACCATCGTGATGATTATAGGTTTCCTGATGGCTATTTCGGAGAAGCTGAGGTATTCTTCCCGCAAAAATTCCTGAACTGACTTTTGAGATTCAGTCACTTCGAGCCTGTTCGAGAAGTGCCAGACGATCGAGAAATCACACTGTTTAGTTCTCGAACTGACCCGGGATTAACCAGACTCCAACACCGACTAACTCGGTTTAAACATGAATCGCGGTCGAACATCCCACTACAAAAGAATAAGAATTTCTTAATTCTTAATTCCAAACTTATAAGCTATCTTTGCACCGCAAACGAGGTACCCTCATTTAGGTCGTTTGCTCTATAAACCGGCAATCGGCTTCAATCTGAAAAGCCTCAGAATAATTGCCATTATGATCGATTTCACAAACAAAATCATTGGAGAGTCACTGACTTTTGATGATGTTCTCGTTGTTCCTGCATACTCAGAAATTCTTCCTCGGGAAGTAACTACCACTACTAAACTGACCCGTGAATTGAATATCAATGTGCCAATCGTTTCTGCGGCGATGGACACGGTCACAGAATCAGGACTGGCAATTGCTCTTGCTCAGGTTGGAGGAATTGGAATACTTCATAAAAACATGAGCATTGAGAAGCAGGCTTTGGAAGTGCGCCGCGTGAAGAGATCGGAAAGCGGGATGATTTTAGATCCGATTACATTGTATCCGAAAGATACCATCGGCAAAGCTCTGGAATTGATGAAGGAGAATAAAATTGGAGGTATTCCTGTTGTAGACGAAGGAAAGAAACTGGTGGGTATTTTGACAAATCGCGATTTAAGGTTCGAGTACGACAAAGGCAAAATGGTCAAGGATGTGATGACGCAGGAAGGTCTGGTTACGGCGCCCGAGGGCACTACCTTGGGGCAGGCAGAAGAGATACTCAAACAGCACCGAATCGAGAAATTACCGGTAACGGATAAAAACGGCAGACTTACCGGCTTGATCACATATAAAGATATACTCAAGCACAGCGATAACCCCTTAGCGAATAAGGACAATTTAGGTCGCTTAATGGTTGGGGCTGCCGTTGGCATCAAGGCGGAGACGCTCGAAAGAGTGGAAGCATTGGTTGCTGCGGGGGTTGATGTAATTACCATTGATACGGCACATGGACATTCCATGTATGTGGCGCAGGAACTGAAAAGGGTCAAGTCGAAATTTCCGGATCTTCAGATCATTGTTGGTAACGTGGCTACCGGGGCTGCAGCAAAACATCTTGTGGATGCAGGAGCAGATGCGGTGAAGGTTGGAGTGGGACCAGGTTCCATCTGCACCACACGAATTATTGCGGGCATTGGTGTTCCCCAATTATCGGCCATTATGGATTCGGCAGCCGCCTTGCAGGGAACCGGGGTGCCGATCATAGCAGATGGAGGAATACGTTACAGTGGAGATATTGTAAAAGCAATTGTGGCGGGAGCCAGCACCATTATGGCAGGTTCCATGTTTGCGGGGGTAGAGGAATCTCCGGGTGAAACCATCATCTACGAAGGAAGGAAGGTAAAATCGTATCGCGGAATGGGATCTATTGAAGCAATGAAGCAAGGTTCAAAAGACCGTTATTTCCAGGATGCAGAAGAAGAAATAGCCAAATTGGTACCCGAAGGTATTGTGGGAATTGTTCCATACAAGGGCAGTCTGAAAGAGATTGTTTACCAGCATGTAGGAGGCTTGAAAGCAGGAATGGGATACTGCGGTGCGAAGACGATTGAAGAATTGCAGCAAGCGCAGTTTGTGAAAATCTCCCCGGCGGCAGTGAGAGAGTCTCATCCGCACGATATTACAATTACCAAGGAGGCGCCGAACTATTCGCGCTAGGAGCAGGGGGACGGGGGCATGGAGCTCTTTACATTTTTCTTTCTTTTGATAAAAGTGCTTTTCTGAAATTGGTGATTTGTTTGCTCAAAGCAGCAAGATTTGGATAGAGTGTTTCGCGTTTATCAGCTTGAATAAGCATGCACATTTCATAAAGGTGTAAGATATTTACGCATTCATAAATGGAGCGTTTACTAATATTCAGAAAATGTGCGAAGTCCTTATCTGAAGTTGATCCTGCGCCTTCGGCAATATTGTTTGTAATGCTCATTGTAGCGCCACGAAGTTGATCTGCAAAACGAAAGTATTTTTTGTCTTCGGCTAGATTAGCAATTTCGAAGAGCATAATGGAGAGTCTCATCCCTTCTTGCCATATCCGCATGTTCTCAAATCGAAACTCATTCATCCTATAAATTTCGAGAAGCTATGGTTCACAATCAAGTGTGAATCCCCTTTTTAACCTGGTTTCGACAAACTTTTCTTCACTTAGCAGCGAACTCCCTGCTCCCTGCCCGCTGGCTCCACGCTCTCTGCTTGCCCTCTGCCCCTTGCTCCCTGCCCCTCGCTCCCTGCCCCTCGCTCCTTGCTCCACGCCCTCTGCTCTTTACTCCCTGCCCCTTGCTCCACGCCCTCTGCCCCTTGCCCCCCGCCCCGCCCAGAAGGCCCATTCAAAGCAGCACTTCCAATTAATTTCGAGTCTAAGAACTACCTGTAACCATTTTCCGTAAATAGAATGAAAGGAAATATTTATGGACAATGAATTTTACAAAATAGAAAGGTTCAATAAAAAGTTCTCATTAAGCAAAGCTTCCTTATTCAACTTGGCAATTGGCTGTTTGATTATAACTTTTATATTCGGAACAATCACCTTGATATTGTATTTTCTCAGTCATATAGAGTAAAGGAAGGGTAGGTGATTTGTATGCATACAAAACTGAATTTGGAATTCTGAAAACCGAACTCTTAGTCCTATCTTCGCCCAAAATTGTTTCGATTTTGAGTCAAAGAGCTACAAACTTTTTCCTTCCATTGTTCCTGATGTTGGGAATAATTGGCTGTGTGCCGAATAAGAAAATCATCTATCTTCAAGATATAAATCAGCAGGCTGATACCTTGTATGATGTGCAACGCAATAATTATCGACTTCAAAAGGGTGATATTGTGGGCATAGATGTCAAGCTGGCTTCTGATAATCCGATTTTGCAAAACATCTTTGAACAGCGAATGAATATGAATATGTCTAGTGCTTTGCAACAGGGTGGGGACTATTTCTACTTGACGGGTTTTACTATAGATGATTCAGGCTTTGTTTATTTACCGATTATTGGAAAAATGAAATTGGAAGGGTTAAATGTATTTGAAGCAAATTCAATTGTTCAATCCACGTTTAATCAATACCTGAGTAATGTGTACACAACGGTGCGACTGGGAGGATTGAGATATTCAGTTCTCGGTGAAGTAAAGCGACCCGGTAAGTTCATGGTATTACAGAATCGAATGACTTTGTTTGAAGCGATTGCAAATGCAGGAGATTTAACAGAATTGGCGAAAAGAAGCGAGGTAACAATTATGAGGCAGTATCCTGATGGGACTCGAATTCACAAGGTCAATTTACTGGATGAATCTATAATATCATCCCCTTATTATTACATACAACCGAATGATATAATATATGTGCAACCATTAGCAATCAGAGCACTTGGCACAGGGACTACCGGTTTTCAATCATTGGTATCTGTTTTATCGGTACTTTCATCGACGATTATCATTGTATACTATATCAGTAAGACCTAATCCTAACTTATGACTTCTTCGGAACGCCAATCATCTAATGCAAGTGAATCGATTGATTTAAAGGCATTACTTTTTAGAATTTTATCTTTTTGGCCAATAATCGTATTCGGTATTTTGTTGGGTTTGTCTGTTGCGTATCTCGTTAACAGATATACCTTACCAACCTATAAGACAGAGTTAAAACTATTAATTGACGATGGCAGTGAAAAGGAATCTTTTGGTCCTGAACAATTGATGTCCGCCTTGGGCTATTATAACCCACGCTTGACTTTTGAGAATGAGGTAGTAAAAATTAAATCTCGCAAGATGACCAGGCTCACGCTTGATCAATTGGATTTTGGGATTAGCTATTTTATTGTTGGTCGCCTGCTTAGCAATGAAACCTACGGTCCGGATGTGCCTATTAAATTGATATATGACAGTATTCCGGAGTATATGGAAAAAGTCAATCTCGAAATAGAGTTTGATAATGAAGGAAATTGGAAGCTATTAAACAGGGACGAGATTGAAGATTTGTGGGATACCACACTTCGGGACGAATATGAATTTGATAAAAATATTGGCTGGAACGGGTTTTACTTCAGGTTAATAAGGAAGGGGCCAGTGAAGGGAAATGAACGAATGTCTATCAAGTTTAACACCGAGGAATCTCTCATCGAAAAATACAACAAAGACCTGGTGATTGACCCAGAGGCGGAAGGATCGTCGGCTATAAGAATGGAGTTGAAAGGTAGAAATGAGTTAAAAATCAAAGATTATTTAAATACTCTTGCACGAACCTATATTCAATTTGGTTTGAAGGAAGCCAAGGAAAAGTCCGAAAAGACCATTGACTTTATAAATTCCCAATTGGCGATAGTGTCGGACAGTCTGGATCAGGTTGAAAATCTGAGAGAAGATTTTCACTCTTCACACCGATTGACAACTATCGGGGAAGAAGGAGGAAGAATTTTTGAGAAACTGGATGTATTGATTGCCAAAAAGTCATCAGAGGACCTGCAAATCCAATACCTGAACTTTTTAGAAGACTATGTACATGGCCGTAGATCCATAGACGATATTGTGGCCCCTTCTTCGATGGGCGTTCAAGATCCGGTGTTAATTGGTTTGGTAAATGAATTAATTCATTTGAATTCGCAGAGGCAGGATATGTTATCAGGGATTGTGAAGGAAGGAACCTTGCTGAATGGTATTGATGCTCAGATAGTATTGCTTAAAAAAACATTGGTGGAGAATCTGAATTCTCAAAAACAAGGGTCATCCATCAGAATTCAGGAATTAGATCGCCAGATTAATTCATACGATGAAGAAATTGCGAAACTACCTCAGGTTGAAAGAACCTATTTAACTATTGAGAGAAAATATTTACTGAACGACGCATTATTTACTTTACTTCTTGAGAAAAAGGCTGAAAGTGAAATTAATAAGGCATCGATTGTTTCACCTAATAAGATTATTGATGAAGCGGTAGCTTTGGGTGTAATTTCTCCAAAAAAGTCACTGAATTATGCAATCGGATTTTTACTTGGTATTTTAATTCCGATAGGTGGCATTTCGATATTCAGTTATTTCGACAACAGAGTACATGAATTGGCAGAAGTTCAAAGCATTTCCAAGGCAAATATATTGGGATTGGTTGGTCACAGTGAAAAGAGCACGAACTTAATTGTACTTGAACACCCTAAGACGAGTATATCCGAATCTTTCCGGGCGATAAGAACAAATCTTCAGTATTTATCTATCAGTAAGGAGAAGAAAGTTATTTTGGTGACCTCCAGCATTTCTGGTGAAGGAAAAACATATTGTTCTATGAACTTAGCTTCCATTCTTGCGTTGGGGGAAAAGAAAACAGTCATCCTTGGTTTGGACTTACGGAACCCCACAATTTTTGATGACTTCAACCTTACCAACGAAAAGGGTGTAGTGAATTACCTTATTGGTGCGGAGAAACTGAAAGATGTAATCCATCCGACCATGAACCCGAATTTATTCGTAATCCCATCTGGTCCGACACCACCCAATCCTGCTGAATTATTGATGAGCGAGAAGTTCGCAGAAATGCTCATTGAGCTAAAAGAAAGATTCGACTATATTGTAATGGATACGCCTCCGATGGGATTGGTGGCAGATGCGAATGATTTGATGAAGTTTGCGGATATTGTTATTTATGTAATTCGGCAATCATACACAAGAAAGCCAATGTTGACTTCATTAAATTATTTGGAGGAAAATCACAGTAACAAGTCGATTTCCGTCATCATGAATGATGTAGGAGTAAGTTCAACATATGGTTACGGCTATGGCTACGGATACGGCTATGGCTACGGTTATGGCTACGGTTATGGATATGGCTATTATGAAGAGGACCATCAGAAGAAAAAATCCAAACTGCGTCTCAGGAAAAACTAGTTCAAACATAACAGATTAGGAGAGACTTCAAGCAGCGAGCGTTCAAAGGACTTTTGGAACATTAAGAAAATATTAAAAGTAATCTCGCGGTTTTGCATTTATTGAAAATTCGAGCATATTTGAGTAGTTTTTTTACTCAATAAGCATTCAGGTATGGGACTGACGTGGCGAAGCTGTGTAGCCTGCGTACCTAATGCGAATCCTTTTAGTAAAATAAAATCGTTTCGTGATTGATATTTTAATTTCATCCAAAACCAGGGTGAAACTATTGCTGAAATTTTTTCTTAATGCAGATACCTCTGCCTATTTGAGGAGCCTTGAATCTGAATTTGGTGAAAGCACAAATGCAATAAGACTTGAACTAAACAGATTTGAGAAAGCCGGACTTTTGATGTCCGTTCATCAGGGAAACCGCAAATTGTTTGGAGCCAATAGGCAGCATCCGCTTTTTGCAGACATTCATAATATCCTGCTCAAATATACAGGCCTGGATCAAATTGTAGATCGGGTAGTTAGTCGATTAGGACAGCTTGAAGAAGTATATCTTGTTGGAGAATTAGGAAAGGGGCTGGATAGTCCTATTATTGATTTAATCTTTGTAGGAGATATCGATAAAGCCTATCTGATGAGGTTGCTGGAAAAAGTAGAAGTTCAAATAAAAAGAAAAATAAGGTATGTTCTGTTCAATCGAGAAGAATTTGAGGCAGAAAAAAACACCGTTTTAAGAGAATCGAATTTAATGTTATGGTGCAAGAATTGAAATCAGCTAAAATCGCTGTAATTGGATTAGGCTATGTCGGCCTTCCATTAGCCCTTGAATTTTCCAAAAAATTTAAAACAGTTGGATATGACATAAACAGCCATAGAGTCCGCGAATTGGCATCGGGCAAAGATTCAACTCTGGAAGCGGATGAAAGCGAACTAAAAATTGCTTTAGGAAATGGTGATCCTCATGCAGGATTAAAAATTACATCTGACCGGAATGAAATAGAAGTATGCAATGTTTACATTGTCACCGTACCTACTCCGGTTGATTCCAGCAAATCTCCGGATCTCAGACCACTTATTTCTGCCAGTGCCAGTATTGGACAAATTCTTAAAAAAGGCGATATCGTTATTTATGAGTCAACAACCTATCCTGGCTGCACGGAAGAAGATTGCGTTCCTGTGCTGGAATCGAATTCAGGATTAGTCTTTAATCAAGACTTTTATTGCGGATATTCTCCTGAGCGTATCAATCCGGGGGATAAAGTGAATACTTTGACTAAAATCATGAAGGTAACTTCTGGGTCCACACCGGATGTTGCAGATTTTGTCGATGCATTGTATGCATCAATTATTGCAGCAGGAACACATAAAGCACCGAACATTAAAGTAGCTGAAGCTTCAAAGGCAATTGAAAATGCACAACGAGACGTCAACATTTCCTTTGTAAATGAACTGGCTTTGATTTTCGATCGAATTGGTATTGATACCAACGATGTTTTGGCCGCCGCCGGCACAAAATGGAACTTTTTAAAATACAAGCCAGGATTGGTTGGTGGACATTGTATTGGCGTGGATCCCTATTATCTGGCGCACAAAGCAGAAACCTTGGGATATCATCCCCAGGTAATTCTTTCCGGAAGAAGAGTGAATGACAATATGGGCATGTTCGTGGCAAACAAAGTCGTCAAATTGATGATTCAAAAAGGTCATACCATAAAGGGCAGCAATGTGCTGGTCATGGGCTTCACCTTTAAGGAAAATTGTCCGGATATTCGAAATACCCGTGTAGTCGATATCGTTTCCGAATTAAAGGGCTTCGGGTGCATGGTAGATATTTATGATCCCTGGGCAAACGAGGAGGAAGTCAAACATGAGTACGGTTTGGAAATTACCAAAGAGAGCCCTGGAATGAGTTATGAAGCCGTGGTTCTGGCCGTTGCACACGATGAATTCTTGAAATTAGATTTTTCAGTGCTTACCACTACTAATTCTGTTGTCTTTGATATCAAAGGCGTGTTAGACAAATCTCTTGTAGATTCGAGACTTTAAGGTGTGAAATACTCATTTATTTATTAGCAGCAAAGAGTATATTTTGGATAGAAATAAAACCATTCTTGTAACTGGAACTGCTGGATTTATAGGACACCAGCTGGTAAAGGCACTGTGGAAAGATGGATATCACATTGTTGGAGTGGACTCCATCAATAATTATTATGACATCAAACTGAAGTTAGCCAGATTGGAAGATTCGGGTATAGAAACCGAAAATTTAAAGTGGAATGAACCAGTCAAATCAAAAATAAATCAATTCTATACTTTCATTCGTATGGATCTTTCCGATCGCAAATCGGTAGAGAATTTGTTTGGTCAGTTTACATTCACTCATGTTGTTCATTTGGCTGCTCAACCGGGCGTGAGATATTCGTTGGAGAACCCGCATGCGTACATTTCTGCGAATATCGATGCATTCATGAATATTTTAGAAGGATGTCGTCATCGAAAAGTACCGACCTTAATTTATGCCTCCAGTTCAAGTGTTTATGGAGATTCTAGTACCGTCCCTTTCACGGAATCACAGGAAGTATCTAATCCCGTGAGTCTTTATGCCGCCACAAAGAAAGCAAATGAGTTGATGGCCCACACGTATAGTCATCTGTATGGAATTCAGACTATCGGACTGCGTTTTTTTACCGTTTACGGACCGTGGGGCCGACCCGACATGGCTCCCATGTTGTTTGCGAAAGCTATTACGGAAGACAAGCCTATCCAGGTTTTTAATAATGGAGACATGGCACGTGATTTTACATTTGTAGAAGATATTGTGAACGGAATTCGTTTATTGGTTTTAGCAGAAGGTTATACTGAACCATATAGTATTTTGAATATTGGCAGAGGAGCCCCTGTAGATTTAATGCAATTTATCCGTGTGATGGAAGAAACAATCGGGAAAAAGGCACAACTTATTTTCAGAGAAATGCAACCAGGTGATGTACACCAAACCTGGGCGGATGTGGGCAAGCTCAAAAAGATTACAAATTATGAACCGAACACTTCTGTGCAGGAAGGAATTGCTTCATTTATCGATTGGTATAATAAATTTTATAAAATCAACTCTTGACCGAGCGGAAACAAATTATCGGAAATACGGTAGCACTGGGTTTTATGCAAGCAGCGAATTACCTTACACCGCTTCTTGTAATCCCTTTTCTGTTTCGGGTAATTGGGAAGGAGGGATATGGTCAGGTCATTTTCATCCAGGCCATCATGTCCTATTTTAACATCATTGTTGATTATGGTTTTAACCTGACCGGTACACGCACAATAGGGCAATGCACGAGTTCGGAGGAGAGGAATACCGCATTTATTCGCATACAGATATCTAAGATAGTTTTATTATTTGCCACAGTTATTCCATTTATAGGCATAATACTATGGTTGGATACTCCTCAGGATAGATTGAATTATTTTTATGGATTCCTTATGGTTGTTGGCAACGCTTTCTTTCCTGTTTGGTATTTTCAGGGAATAAAAAAAATGCGAATTCTGACCATTATCAATGTTATTTCCAAATTCATTTCTATAGGTCTAATTTTTCTATTTATTCGCGAATCGACACAAATAGGGGCTACCATTCTTTTACTGTCAAGTGGTTGGTTAATATCCGGGCTAATTGGATTCGGAATAGCACTTAAACTGGAGAATTTTCGTATTCAGATACCACCTTACCGGGCCATTATGAAAGAATTGAAGTTAGGATGGCATGTATTTATTTCCAGGGTTCTTGTAAGCACTTATGGGTCAACAAATGTTCTGATTCTGGGGTATTATGCGGGAGACGGAGCAGTAGGTATTTTTGGTGTTGCCGATAAGATGATCAAAGCTGGTTCTTCGCTGGCTCAACCACTTGTACAAGCCACATTTCCCAATATGGCGCAATGGTTTATCAGCCAGCGTGATAAATATATCAAAATGAGAAGGCAATTTACTTTGGGTCTTTCCGTGGTATTTGTCGTAGGAGCTTTCGTGATTTATTATTTGGCTGGACCCATTGCTATTTTATTGCAGGGAAACAAGGATGAGAATATTGTGAACCTCCTGCACGTCACTTCATTTGTCATCTTGTTGCTGCCATTTGGGCCCATTTTTTCGAATTTTTTTGTCATTGAGCACAAGGAAAGAAAAATGAGCAGAATATTACTCTATTCGGCGATCTTAAATTTTATAGTCATAATCCCTTTGGTGAAAGCCTATGCTGAAATTGGCGTGCTTTATACCCTAATTATAGTTTATGCATTTGTCTCCCTGATGAAAGGATTGAATTTGTTTTTAAATACCAATAGTCTCCGTAATTATGGAAATGTTTGATAAAATATTAGAACTAAAAAGTCGTTCTGGAACACACTCTCCAAGCATATTTACAATGTTGGAGGAGATACCTGAGTTAAAAATTAAGGTAGATGCCTGCTTCTTAAGCAATCCTTACGCAACGGAACTATTTCTCGAATACTTTAAGCGAGAACTAATTGACACAGGAAAAATCAACCGTGTATTAGAATTTTATCCCTCACAAAGTTCTGAAATTGCCGAGTTATTAGGTAAAAATTTGAAAATAGATCCAGCGCGTATTTTTGTTGGGAACGGTGCGATAGAGGCAATTCAAGCAGTTTTGCATCGTTACGTTAAGGGCAAACTAATTGTTAATATACCAACTTTTTCCTCCTATTATGAATACATCACACCCAATATTGAGGTTGTTTTTTATGAATTAAAGAAGGAAAAGAATTTTAAATTGGATGTAGATGAATATATCGATTTTGTCAAAAATAGCGGAGCAAGTTCTATTGTATTAATCAATCCGAATAATCCGGATGGTGGCTATTTAAAATTCGAAGATATATCTAGAATTATAGCGGAGTTAAGCTATCTGGATAACATTATTGTCGATGAGAGTTTTATTCATTTTGCATATGAGAGTAGCGATATGGAGCTTAAATCGGTATTGCCTATTGTTCTGGAAAATGACAATGTGATTTTAGTTAAAAGTATGTCGAAAGATTTTGGTGTTGCTGGTTTGCGTTGCGGATATGCGGTCATGAAGAGTGAATGGGTGAAGGAATTATTTTCGAATGGTTACTTGTGGAACTTAAACGGTCTTTCAGAATACTTTTTTCGACTCTATGTGAGGAAGGACTTTAATGATGCCTACGAAATTGTACGAAAGAAATACATCACGGAGTCTTTGTTTTTCATTGCTGAACTACAGGCAATTGAAGGAATAAAAGTGTACCCTTCGAAAGCCAATTTCGTATTAATTGAGCTCATGAATGGACTGAATTCTGGACATGCGCAGGCAAGACTTTTGTCAGACCATGGCGTCTATGTCAGAAATTGTTCGGATAAAATTGGTTTGAATGGTCAATTCATAAGAGTTGCAGCGCGTTCGAAAGATGAGAATGAAGTCATTGTGAATGCAATTAAATCCCTGATGAAACTCCCAGTGGAACTGGGTCTGTAAGATGACAAGAATAAGAGAAGTATTATTTATACTCCTGGATTGGCTCAACTACAACAAGAAAAAGCTCAGACTTACTATAAATGCTGCGAATTTGGTCGTGTTTGATTTGGATAATACACTGGCAGATACCTGGCCATGTTTGGTAAAGGGTGGATATTCCAGAAAGGCGTATGCATCGGCAAAGCCCATTCGCGGAGTAATAAATAAATTAAAAGAGTACGAAAGTAAAGGCTATAAGATTCTCATCCTTACAGCACGAAAGATGGAGCTTTTTAGGGTAACTCGAGATTGGTTAAAAGAAAATAATATTTCTTCGGAATGCATAATTGTGCCTTCTGCAAGACATAAATTAAAGTACCTGAGGCTGCTTGTAAGTAAATATGCTTCGGTCATTTATTATGATGATTTGTCTTATAACCAGGAGCGAGGACAGGAAAAATTGTACTCAGATATTATCAGAGCCGTTCAAGAGTTGAATCTTCAATACCACGGCCTGTCAGAAATTAAAAAGCTGCGTGATGAAGAAATTAATTAAAAAATTATTTCGCTTGTGGGCTTTATTGACCCTCTCTTCCCGGAAGAGGTTTGCGAATGCGGATGTTGTTATCTGGAAGCCGAATCGGGGATGGAGGTATTGGTTTTCTGATACGGCGGTGAATGATTTTGCTTGGGAGAAAGCCTTGGTTGAAATGGACATTCCATATACGGTTTTTAAAGGAGAAGATATTGGGCGCCTGAAGAATTGTACGATTATAATGAGTTATGATCGCGGCTATTTGAATAGACAGAAGTTTGCCAACTATTCGAAAAATCTTTGCTTTATCATCGAGCAGCTTAAAGAGCAGGGAAATAAAGTAATCCCTGAATTAAACGAAGCATTGTTTTGGGAGAATAAGACGCATATGTCCAATGAATTCCGCCGCTTGAATATCAGCACGCCTCAAACACAAAGCTTCCATACCATTGAGGAGATTGATCTGGAAGCTCTTGAATATCCATGCCTATTAAAAGAAGTGCATTCTGCCAGTGCCAAAGGAGTCCATAAAGTCAACAACAAGGAGGAGCTTCTATCCTTATTAAATGATGATTACCTGAAAAGGAATGATGCGATTCTAATTCAGGAATTACTGAATATGCGAAGAGACTTACGAGTTATTCTAACTGGGAACGAAATTGTACATCATTATTGGCGTATTAACCTGGCAGATGAATGGAAGCCGACCTCAACTGGTCATGGGTCCAAGGTTGATTTTGTTTCTTTCCCTGAAAACTGGCGAGCATTTATCCTTCAGGAGTTTAGAAAATTGAAAATGGTTACTGGCGCTTTCGATATTGCCTGGCAAAACGATGATTTATCGACCAAACCACTCATACTGGAAGTGAGTCCTAACTACCAATTAAACCCGGTTGTCAGTAAGGATAAATACCTGACTCACTATGGTGAGTACAAAAAGTCATTGGAGTTGAATAAAAACTCATACGACTATCAATACATTCTTCAAACATTTCGATTATATCCCAAAATCGCGGAATTTTACTTTGGTGATTTTTCCGGATAGCAGAAGCACTACTACCCAAATTCCTGAAACAAGGCGGGGCCTCTAATGGTACGTCCTTATTTATTTCTGAATAAATTTAATATAGCGCGTGCTGGTTAACATTTTTGTTTTTGTTCTCTCCATTTACAGTATAATCCTTTATCGTTTTAATCGGATTTCTAGCCTTGCATTAATTCTTTGCATTATTCTGGGTGCACCTCCGTATAAGATATCAGATCTGGCTATTTCAAATTACTATGTCATTTTCCCTTTCATTTTATTATGGCAAATCTTAGAACGAAAACGGCTTCAAACCGGACAATTTCTATATATATGCTTGTTTGTATTGTACCTGTTTTCCTCTTTAACGGGTTTTGCTAAAATTCCATACATCCCAATACTGGGACATGTAGCCTTTCTTGTTTTTTTATTTTACTACGAAAACCAATCAGATATTATCTTACCTGTCCTTGAAAGATTTTCTAAGATAATGGTAGTACTGAATTGCTTGGCCGTATTGTATCAGGAATTCTATCCAAAGGAATCGGTGGAGCTATTGAAAGAATATTATTTCTCAGATGCGAGGAGTGTTAACTTATCAGATTCTCTGGATTGGTATGGCACGATCACTCGAAAAACCGGAGTTTTCTTTACTCCACTTTATTTGTCAGCCTTTTCCCTTTATACGGCATTTTTCTTTGCCAGCTTGAAGAAATGGCGATGGTTTGGTGCCGCTGCTGTTTTAGGAATTTTTACACTTTCCAAAGCGTATTATATAGGACTCATTTTATTGCTCCTTTACAGTTATTACAGACTGGTTGGAAAGGGAACTCGGGCGTTTCTTATTTTACCTTGGGTGGGTTTGGTTGCAGCTATTTTTATAGGTCCAATTTTCAGTTCAATTTTGGAAAATGCGGGGTACAGTGGATTTGCTGATTTGATTTCAAAAGGATATTCTTCAAGGTATGATGCTTCCAATCATGATTTGTTGAATTACGAAACGATTCGCAGTATTGAATCGAATCCATGGATTGGATATGGTTTTCAACAACCTGACGGTATATTTTTGGGAGATACCTTTTGGGTTGATACTTTGTACAGAGGGGGAATCATTGGATTGATTCTTTCAATTTTTGTGCTTCGTAAATATATATCGGGTATTTTTAATCTTAGTCTGGTATTGATTATTGCGTCTGGATTGAGTTTTAATTTCACAACGATCATGTTGCCGATCTTACTATACGGAAATTACAGGCTTAATCACAAGAGTGTCGACATCGACCCAAAATGAAAAGAATTATTTATAGGCCATTCCACCGAAGACCTTGCGAATGAATCATAGAATGAACACAGGACGTATCGCCATATTTCTGCCGAGAATGGCGGGAGGTGGGGCAGAAAAGAACCTGATAAAGTACGCAAATATCCTGTCGGAACATTACCGGGTAAGTCTGGTTATTGGCCAGGAAGGAGGAGCTCTTAAAACCGAACTGTCGGATAAGTTTGAGGTACTTCGTTTAAAGCGCAGCAACATTCTTAAAACCCTTCCGGATTGGTTCAAATTTCTAAAATTGAAGAAATTTGATTGTGTCATTACCTCGCTCCACAATGCAGGAAATGTCATTGCTTTGGCGAAAATTTTTTCTGGAAGTTCGATTCCGATATTTTTCAGGGAGGCTATTGCGCCCAAACAAGCTTGGGAAAGCGCTCGATTCAGTGTGCGGGTGCATATTTTTGCTGCAAGAATTTTATTCCGTTTTTATTCGGGAATCATTTCTGTTTCCGAAGAAATGGTGCAAGAGATAGCATCTTTCTATTCATTGAAAAAAGATAGAGTCCTGCTTGTTAGAAATCCTGTCATAGGAGAGGATTTCAAAATACTTATGCAGGAAACTGTAAAGGAAGGACTCCCAAAGGCGGAAAAGAATATAGTGGCGATTGGTCGGATGGATTTTCAAAAGGGCTTCGATATGTTGCTTAAAAGTCTGGACCTTCTTAGAAATAAATTTAAGAATATTCACCTCACCATACTTGGAGAATACAATAAGGAGGATGCTTATTACCTTCAGATAATAAAAATTATCCACGAATTGCGTTTAGAAGAATATGTCACAATCAAGGGCTATGTTTCTAACCCTTTGCCTTATCTGCACAAGGCAGACCTTTTTGTATTGTCATCCCGTTATGAGGGACTTCCAAATGTATTGATTCAAGCTTTGGCAACAGGAGTTCCTGTTGTGAGCACTGCTTGCAAAACCGGGCCAACAGAAATTCTGGAGAACGGAAAATATGGAAGACTCGTTCAGGTGGATGATTTCCATGCCCTTGCAAATGCAATGGAATTAACTCTTGAGGAGGACAGGCAGCTAATGGAAAAGGAGCGCATCGAAAGAGGATATTATTACCATGAATCCCTGGCTGCTCAAGATTTATTCGAAGTAATTAAACGGGCAGGGTTATAATTTTTTCAATCAAAGCAAAAGATAACAAACAAAACCGAATTCAATAATTAACTTATATGTGCGGCTTTTCAGGATTACTTAGTAAGTCAATTGTCACAGAATCTACCATGGAAGCGATGGGAAAAGCCATTGACTACCGCGGTCCGGATAGCACGGGGATTCAAATTGAGACTGTCGGAAATCATCACATAGGATTGGTTCATAAACGCCTTTCGATAATCGACTTGTCTGAAGTGGCCAACCAACCTATGTATAACCACGATAAATCGGTGGTAATTGTTTTCAATGGAGAGATTTACAATTATCAGGAACTTAAAGATGAATTCCTGAAAGAAGCGAAATACCCGTTTCAATCAAATTCTGATACGGAAGTATTGTTGGCCTTGTATGGATCTTATGGGATTGATTTTGTCCATCATCTGAATGGAATGTTTGCATTTGCCTTGTTAGATAAGGTGAAAGGTAAAATGTTCTTTGTTCGCGACAGGGTGGGGGTTAAGCCGTTGTATTATGGATGGAATGAGGGGAATTTCTATTTTGGCTCAGAATTAAAAACTTTTTTTGGTCACCCGGAATTCAAGCCGGTATTGAATCCTCGGGCCATTAAAGATTTCATGCAATTCGGGTATGTTCCGGGACATCTCTGTATATATAAAGGAATTCATAAAATTTCTCCCGGGCATTACCTCGAATTGAACTTAAACGGTTTCGAAACGAATGACACTGAATACTGGCATTTCAAAGAAAATGCGCTGTCAGAACTTAAAAAACATGCGATACATGATGAATCAAAAGGAGTAAAGACTTTTAATCAATTATTTGATTCAGCATTCAACTACAGGATGATTGCGGATGTGCCTGTTGGAGTATTTTTAAGTGGTGGATATGATAGCACCTTATTGGTGGGAAAACTCTCAGAAAAGAGGGAAGACCTTAAAACATTTACCATAGGGTTTCAGGATAAAAAAATTGATGAGTCAGATGATGCAAAAAAAATCGCTGCCCATTTCGGAACGACGCATTCAAGTCGTGTTTGTGCCATAGAGGATGCCTTGAGATACTTGCAGGATATTCCATTTCTGTTTGATGAACCATTTGGTGATCCAAGTGCAATACCAACCATGATGGTTAGTGAACTGGCAAGTGAAAAAGTGAAGGTAGTCCTTTCTGCTGATGGAGGTGATGAAATTTTTGGTGGGTACGATAAACACAAATGGGCGCTCAAGATTCATAAAATGAGTAATTCCCCGCTTCGTTTAATTTACATCCTGGGTTGCGAAGTGGCGCTGCTAATGCCTGATTCAGTTGCGGAAAAATTGGTGGGAAAACGAAATCCGCTGGGTAGAATCAGGAAAATTAAAAGTCTTCTGAAACAAAAAGACATTGTAGATATTCTGCGGGGAATCTCGAAATATATTTCGGACGAAGAAATTAATAAATGGGTGCATATCGAAGGCGACGAGCCTGGACGATTTAAAAATGTCCTTCGTTCAGGAAATCCACTGGCCGATATGCTCTTCACGGATGTCCGAACACATTTGCCGGATCAAATTATGACCAAGGTAGATCGTTCAACCATGTGGTTCTCCATCGAAGGACGGGAGCCGCTACTCGATTACCGGATAATTGAGGAATCCTTTGCTCTAAGTAATCATCTCAAGATAAATGAACAAACTGGAAAATATCTGCTCAAAAGAATTGTCTGGGATTTGATCGATAAGAAACAGATTGATAAGCCAAAGCAAGGATTTGTTGTTCCTCTCGCAGAATGGTTGAGAGGGCCATTGAAGGCCACGCTTATGGATGTGATAAATGAGGAGAAATTGGATTCTGCCTATTTTAATGTTCCCGAGATTATCCATTACCGTGATCGCTTTCTTGCGGGTGAAAATCTCAGTGAACGAAAACTTTGGCATTTGTATATTTTCCAAACCTGGAAAGAAAAATGGCTGAGCTAAAAAAGCGTATCCTTTTAATAGGTCCATTGCCACCTCCTCTGGGAGGAACGCGGGTGTCTTTTGATCTTCTGCTCAAAGACATAGAAAAAAGTAACCTGGACTTTAGTCTGATTAGCTTGAGGGTGTTGCCGGGCAGATTTGCCAATATGCTTTTGCAGATTAAACTTTTCTTTCAAATACTACTATCGATTCCTTTCTATCAGATTATTTCATTCCATGCAAACCCACAAAGGGTGGGGCCATGGGGAATAGTGTTTTTTGCAATGGCACGGATTTTTAAGAGAAAATTTCAAATTCGCTTATTTGGCAGCGACTTGGACCTTTATTGTGAGGCGAAACCTCTGCATAAGTGGTACTATAAACGGCTAGGGTCCTCTGATAGAATTCTGCTACAAACAAAGGGCTTAATCACTTTTTGGAAAGAGAACATAGGATCTGTTGAGAATATTGAATGGTTTCCAACGTCTCGGCCAGCAAACAAATTAGTGCGAAAGGAAGAAAAATTGCCATCCGATAAAACCACCTTTGTCTATGTCGGTCATGTAAAAAAAGAAAAGGGGATACAGGTTTTGGTCGAAGCTTGCATGATTCTGTCGAAGCAAGAGGCGGATTTTATTGTAAAGGTGATAGGAAAATGCACCGATGATACTATTCTCAGGCAGCTGGAGCAGACACCAACCATCCAGTATCTTGGAGAACTTCCACATGCCGAAATTGGAAAACAATTACTGCAAGCCGATGCCTTTGTGTATCCATCTTTTTGGAAAGGTGAAGGATATCCGGGTGCTTTGATTGAAGCAATGGAAGCGGGCTTACCAATTGTGACCACAAGGTGGCGCTTTCTCGACGAATTGGTTGAAGAGGGTCGGAATGGCTTTTTGGTGCCTATAGAAAATAATAAGGGTCTGGCGGATGTAATGCGGAAATTGGTGAACAATCAAGCCATGTTGAAAGAAATGGGTGAGCAATCATACGAAAGATCGAAAGAGTTTAATTCGACCGATTGGAATCGAAAATTTATTGAAATAGTAGGCAATAACTAATGTGCGGAGTAGTAGGATATATCTCTAATAATAGCCTGAATATTGAGGCAGGAATTCAAAGCATCCTTCATCGGGGGCCGGATTTTCAGAATTACCATGAGCTTACGGCAGCCGACCACCATGTTGTATTAGGACATGTTCGTCTGAGCATTTTGGATTTGGATCCCCGATCCAATCAACCCTTCTTCTCCGAAGATGAACGCTATATCCTGACTTTCAACGGCGAGATTTACAATTTTCTCCAGCTGAAGGAAATATTGTCCGCAAAGGGTCACAACTTCAGAACAAGTTCTGATACAGAAGTTCTGCTCAAATACTTTATTGAATTCGGCACCGAGGGATTCAAAGATTTCCAGGGCATGTTCGCTTTTGTAATTTACGATACAGTTGAACAGAAGCTTTGGTTATGCCGGGATAAATTAGGAATTAAACCTCTGTATTATTATTACTGGGATGGTCAATTGATTTGGGCTTCCGAGCTCAAAGCAATTTGGAAGGTTTTGGGCAAGAAACCGGAAATTGATCCGAAGGTCTGGACAGATTTCTTGTCGGCTGGATTTTTATATGAACCGCGTACCGGTTTTAATCATACACATAAAGTTGCTCCTGGAAACTGGATTGGATTTGATTTGAAAAATGAAATTTCGAACCCATCCATTACCGAATATTGGACTGCTCAAGCTGTGAAAAGAACAACTTCCTGGGATGAGGTTCTTGACAAGAGCATTTCAAATCACTTGCTGAGTGATGTGCCTGTTGGGTTGTTTTTCAGCGGTGGTGTGGACTCGAGCCTGATATTATCCTCCATGGAGACGGAAACCACAACGATGATACTGAGCGAAAATCAGGAGGAAGTGAAGGAATCCGGATTTACCAGCGACCTGGATTATGGAAGAAAAATCGCAAAAGAGCTGAAGGTCGATCTGATTGAGTTACCTCCGGCAGTAGAAGAAGATAGTCCGGAAGCATTTTTAAATTCAGTGGAAGAAGTGGCCCGTTTGGTCGAAGAGCCGATTGCAGATTTTACCTTCTCTGTATCGAAGCATATCTCCATTGAAGCAAGAAAAAGAGGGTGTACGGTCATGCTGAGTGGAATGGGAGCAGATGAAATTTTTGCCGGTTATCCGCGTTACCAGCTCTTACTCGTTACCAAATTGGGCAGATTTGTGTGGCCTCTCGCAAAACCACTGATGAAACGATCTAAGTTCTTCTCTAAAAAGCTGGAACGTTTTAGTAATTTTTTTAGAGAGAATTCTTTCTCTAAGTCGTATCAGGCATTGCTGACTCCATTTTCCAATGCAGAAATTGAAGCCCTGACTTCAAATGGAGAAGACTTGAAGAGATATCAAAATGATGTAAAGGCTATTCATGCTCCTTACCGGCATTTCAGCTCCGTGAAAAAAGCGATGCTTGTGGATGTTCAGGGCTTTCTAAGTCATAATTTCATGGTGGCAGATAAATCCAGTATGCAGGCAAGCATTGAACTGAGGGTTCCATTAGCCACTCCTGAGCTTCTGGAGAATACCCTGGCAGAACCGGATAGCCGACTCATTACTCTGAAGAGAAGAAAAATTCCTTTGTATGATGTACTTGTTTCCAGAATCCCAAAGGAATTAGTTGATCGCAGAAAAGCCGGGTTTCATCCACCATTGGATAAAAAAATCGGTAATCTTGGCCCGGAGCGAATCATGAAATACTTTTATAACAAGGGGTTAACTGAGCGACTGAATCGCGAAAAACTTCAGGACATCATTAACGATCACTTTGCTAATAAGGCGAATAATACATTTAAAATTTACCGTTTACTCTTTTTAAGTGCCTGGTATGCAGAAAATAAATAAGCCAATTTTCATTTTTGGAGTAGGAAGATCAGGGACGAGTCTTTTGCAAAGCATGCTGAATGCACATCCGGATATTGCTTTTCTTCCGGAAACGCACTTTTTTAGAAAATATATCATTAAACAGGCCTTTAATGGGTTAACGAGGGAGGAAATTCTATCTCTTTTAAGAGAAGACGATGATTTTAAGAGGGCGAAAATTAGCGAAGTCCAAATAAGTGACAACTTGCCGGATGATGAACTTGAATCTGAAATGAGCTGGTTCAATGCATTGGCAAAGGCTTACCTGGATGAAAAACAGAAGCATCATTTGGGCGATAAGGACCCGCGAAATATGGACTTTGTCAGCGAACTGAAGCACTTTTTTCCGGATGCCAGAGTCATCCACCTGATGCGCGATCCAAGAGATGTGGTTCTGAGTCGCACCAAGGCAGACTGGTCGAAATCCTGGCCCTTTTTTCTTCATGCCTATATCTATCGGGCGCAAATGCCAAGAGGCCGTCGTTTGGGAAAAAAATACTTTGGTGAAGCCTATCTGGAATTGAATTATGAAACCTTGATTGGCAATGCAGAGGAAACGTTAAAGCAAATATGCGTTCATGTTGGAGTAGATTATGACCCGGCTATGCTGGCCTTTTCAGAAAGTGCGAAGGAGCTGGTTTCAGCACATGAGGTTTCCTGGAAAAAGGAAACCTTTGGTCCTTTATTAACATCGAATACCCGCAAATGGGAAAAGGAGTTTAGCGATTACCAGATAGCCATGATTCAAAAAGTGAATGGTTTCATTTTTAAAAATGGTTACGAGCGCCATCCGGTAAAATTGCCCTTCTATAAGCATCTCGCTTTGACTATGCACCAGATGCTTTCCTGGGCGTTTATGCTGGTCTATCCATGGAGATTGAAACTTAAAAAATAATGCAAACACCGAAGGTTTCTTTCCACGTTAACAATGAACCGCTTTATTACGATGCAGAGCGGAAAGCGATTTTAGTTTCACAGGCAACCCGATTGGTTTGGATCCATGAAAACGGTAGGAGGGAAAATGGAATCAAATGGGCCAAATCCTGGAAAGAGAAGCTCCTTGGGAATTGGGCAATTTTTCGGAGAGTGCTTCGTCTTGGAGTACATAGCATTTACCCGTTTCTTGATGGATTTCTGAGGGTAGAAAACAAAAAAGTGATTTATTCCAATTCCGGTTTTTCCGAAGAATGGACTTTCTCCTCTTTCAAGGGTTCACGCCCGTTGAACTTGGGCATTTCACCCGATGGATTTGCCTGTTTTGGAGAATATTTTTCCAACGCAGATCGGGGAGAAGTTCGTGTATTTGGCACAAACGATGGGGTGAATTGGAGAGAGGTTTGGAAATTCAAAGCTGCTGAAATCAGGCATGTACACGGCTGCATATACGATGAGTATCGAAATGGATTTTGGGTATTAACCGGAGATTCTGATGATGAATCGGGACTCTATTTTACAGGAGACCATTTCGCTACCCTGATCAAAGAAGGGACAGGAAGTCAGCAGTATCGTGCAGTCGAGGTGATCCCGGGGCCGGGCGGAATAATAGTTCCAATGGACTCTCCTTCAGAAAGAAACTGGATTCAACATTTCGACCCAACGAATAAATCATTAAATCCCTTGTGCGAAATCAACAGCAGCGCATTTCATGCTATTCGCTTGGGGGGAATAGACTTTGTTTCGACGGTAACGGAACCTAGCCCTGTGAATGATGAGGATCACGCATGCGTATATGCAAGCATGAATGGAACAGACTGGAAATTGATTGCAAAATTCAAAAGGGATTTTTTCCCGACGAAATACCAGAAATACTTCCGTTATGCAGAAATCAGGTTCATTGAAACCAAGGGGAATGCCACTCAACTCATTGCACATGGAAGGGCATTAAAAGGCTTGTCAAGCGGCATGATGACCTGGAATTTGGATGAAATCAAAACATTTTTGTCGGCATGAAATTGGGCCAGATTATTCGCACGGTAGTCCATCTTAAGTTCACCCAGATTTATCACCAGATACTACTTCGTATTCCGGGCAAACGAATCAGGTACAGTCAGGCACCAGCAACCCAAATAGATCGATTTAACTGGTGGGAAAAGAAGGAGCGGCGGGAATTTCAGGAATTGCAATTCATCAATCTTAGTATTCCAATCCATTTTCCCGTGAATTGGGAGAATCAGCAATTTGGATTGCTTTGGACCTATAATCTCAATTATTTCTCTATTCTGGCCGAATGCAAGGAAGAGCAGGGTCAGAAATTGATGGATGATTTTGTTCGCCAATATCCGAACTTAAATATTGGAAAGCAGCCGTATCCGACCTCATTACGCATCATCAACTGGATTAAATTTATTGAGCAATTTGGCATCAATAAACGGGAATATATACAGGTAATTTGGGACGATGCCACCCGGCTCAGAGATAATTTTGAGTTTCATCTGTTAGCGAATCATCTTCTTGAAAATGCCTGTGCACTTTATATGGCCGGACTGTTTTTTAAAGAATCAAACTGGCAGGATTATGCAGCCAGCATTTTGAAAGAGCAGTTGGAGGAACAATTTTATCAGGATGGATGTCATTATGAAAGAAGTCCAATGTATCATCTGATACTCACAGACCGATTGCTTGATGTTTACATTTATTGTCGGCATAAGCAGGCAGGAGAGCCGGATTTGATTCAAAAGTTAAAGGATACTTTAGAAAGGGCCGGTGCATTTATGAACTGGCTAACATTCATGTCGGATTGGCCTCTGTTCAATGACTCGGCCTATGGCATAGCGCCGGAACCGGATGAAATTCGTTCCAGATTTCAGGCCTGCCAATTGCCAATTTCCAATTTAAATCAGGCAATGGATTCTGGTTTCAGAAGGATGGATTCTGGAAACATGACCTTGTATACCACCTGCGGAAATCTGACGCCAGAGTATCAACCGGGGCATGCTCATGCAGATACTTTGAGTTTTTGTCTGTACGTAGATGAAAGTCCGGTTATCGTAGACCCGGGCACGTCCACATACCAGATTTCATCCACGCGAAGCGAGGAACGGTCTACAAGAAACCATAATACTGTAACTGTAAATGGTGCGAATTCATCCGAAATTTGGAGTGGATTCAGAGTGGGAAGAAGGGCGAAATGCCATATAGCACAAGACACTACGAATGAACTGATAGCCTGGCATGACGGATACAGAAAAGCCGGAATTGTGCATGAAAGGCAATTTAGGGCGAATTCAAATGCGTTGCGATTGGTAGATTTGCTCAAAGGGTCAAACCCTCAGGGGGAGCTAAATCTGCTGTTTCATCCATCCTGTCAGATTGAAATGACGGATGAAGGAGCATTGGTAAACGGCCGGGTAAATTTCAAATTCCTGGGTCAGGAAAAAATGGAGAAGGTGAGTCGAAAATATTCACCGTTTTTCAATAAGGAGCAGGACACATTCGGATTACGAATCAGCTTTTCCAAAGAGCTTGTGAGCGAAATCAGCATCATCACCAACTAATTAAAAAAGAAAATTGGAAACCAAGCCGAAAAGGATACTTTATTTAACCTTCTATTTTGAGCCGGATTTATGTGCCGGCTCTTTTCGAAACAGCCCCTTAGCCAAGACCCTGGCAAGTAAATTCGGAGAGGACAACCAGATAGATATTATCAGTACGCAACCCAATAGGTACAGCACTTTTCAAAGTGAAGCTCCTGAGTTGGAAAGGCGGGGAAACATGACGATTCACCGAATCGCGATACCGACACATCAAAGTGGGTTCATGGATCAAATCAAGTCATTCTATAATTACTATTCACAGGCTCAAAAAATAGCCCGTCAACAAAAGTATGATTTGGTATTTGCCTCCAGCAGCCGCTTATTTACAGCCTATCTGGGGTATAAAATTGCCAGGAAAAAGAAAGCACCCCTTTATCTCGATATACGCGACATTTTTGTGGATACCATGAAAGATGTTTTGCAGAACAAATTGATTAAGAGCATGGTGCTGCCGATTTTAAAGTATGTGGAGAAAAAGACGTTTTCCGACGCCAAACATATCAACCTGATTTCAGGAGGATTTAAACCTTATTTCGCAAAGTATACTCGTCCGAAATATTCGGAATTTCCCAATGGAATAGATGATGCCTTTCTGGAGATGGAAATGTCCAGCACCCGCAACCCAAAGCCACCCTATAAAATCGTTTATGCTGGAAATATGGGGGAAGGGCAAGGTCTTCATAAGATTATTCCTCAGGCAGCAAAGGCACTTGAAGGGCAGTATGAGTTTCTGGTTATTGGTGACGGTGGAGCAAAAGCCAAATTGGAAGAGGCCCTGGCAGAATTCAAGCCCAAGAACGTGGAACTGCACCCACCTGTAAAAAGGTCGGAACTTTTTGAGATTTATAAAAACACAGACTTTTTCTTTTTGCATTTGAACGACTACGATGCCTTTAAAAAAGTCTTGCCATCCAAAATATTTGAAATGGGTGCGTATAACATTCCCATTATAGCCGGCGTTGGCGGTTTTGCCAATGAGTTTATCCGCAAGAATGTTCCCAATTCTATCCTCTTTGATCCGGGAGATGTTCAAAGCATGGTAGAACAGTTGAAGAATTACACATACCACGAGGAAGAGCGTATTCAGTTTAAACAGGATTTTACACGGGCAGCTATTAATGATAAGCTGGCAGCATCTATTTTAGGTTACCTTTCATGAACATAGTCATAACTGGCATCAGCGGATTTGTTGGTAAGAATCTGGCTCTAAAACTTGTAGCTACCGGGCATAAAGTCATGGGTATTTCGAGGAGTAAATCTTATCCGGCAACCATTACCTGGGACGAATTGGATGCCGCAAATATTCATGCCAAAGCATGGATACATCTGGCAGGAAAGGCTCATGATTTGAAGAACAAAAGTCTGGCTTCCGATTATAACTTGATAAATGTCGGACTCACAGAAAAAGTGTTCGAAGCTTTTATGGCAGATGAAACAGCAACTCATTTTATATTCATGAGTTCAGTAAAGGCGGTTGCTTCCTCTGTGAAAGGAATCCTCAAAGAAACAGATGCTTTTGAAGTGGATAATCCTTACGGAGCTTCTAAACGCGAGGCAGAAAGTTATCTTCAATCAAAAACACTTCCAGCAGGAAAACGCTTGATTATCTTACGTCCCTGCATGATTCACGGGCCTGGGAACAAAGGAAATCTCAACCTGCTATACAGTTTCCTGAAAAATGGAATGCCCTATCCACTCGGAGCATTCGAAAACAGAAGATCCTATTTATCGGTAGGAAATCTGACTGAGGTAATTCTGAATATTTGCGAAATGGATGATTTTCCAGCTGGGACATATAATGTTGCAGATGATGAAGATTTATCCACCAACGATTTGGTCAAATTAATTGGTGAAAGTATAGGGAAGAAAGGGAAAATATGGAATATTTCACCTTCCATAATTCAGTTTATGGCTAAGGCTGGAGACATGCTTAAATTGCCACTCAATTCTGCCAGACTGCAAAAATTGACGGAAAGTTACTTGGTGTCGAATGATAAAATTAAACTTGCTCTTGGTTGGGAACGAATGCCTATTGCGGCTCGTGACGGACTGAAGGAAACCATACAAAGCTTTAATTCAAAATGACTTATTTCCTCATTTTTATTCTCTTATTACTCCTGATCCTGGGATATTTCAAGTTGGCTGACAAGTTCAACATCATTGATAAGCCAAATGAGAGAAGCTCACATAGTTCTATAACGATTCGTGGTGGAGGTATTGTTTTTACCCTCGCCGTTATTGCGTGGTATGCCTTGTTTGGAATGCAATATTCATGGTTTGTAGGTGGACTGGTTCTTATCGCCGGCATCAGTTTTTTGGATGATAGATTTGATCTTTCCCGGCGCTTGAGAATATTGATGCACGTCATTAGTGTAAGCTTAATTCTGCTCCAGTTGAATATCTTTTCTTTTCATTGGCACTATTGGATTCTTGCCTATGTACTAGTTATCGGTTGGATTAACGCCTTTAACTTTATGGATGGAATTAATGGAATCACAGTTTTCTATTCTACCTCTATTCTGGCATCTTACTATTTAATCAATCTGGATATTCAATTCATTGACCCGGACTTAATTCGGGTTTTACTGGTGGGTAATTTGGTGTTCGCACTATTTAATGTCCGAAAAAAAGCGAAAACCTTCGCTGGGGATGTTGGAAGTGTAGGGATGGCTTATATCCTGGCCTTTATGATGCTGCTACTCATGATTCAAACGAGAAGTTGGGAATATATTCTGTTTTTTTCTGTGTATGGTGCCGATTCCATTTTGACAATTATTCAAAGATTGATTCGAGGTGAAAATATCTTTAAAGCACACCGCCTGCATGTTTACCAGGTACTGGCTAATGAATTGGCTTGGCCTCATGTTCTGGTGGCAGTGATATATGGCATTGCTCAGGTTACAATCAATCTCATTCTGATTTACAGTGTGAACAAATTACAAATCAGCCTGATTATACTAATGTCACTACTGGTTTTATTCACTACCTTAAAATTGGTATTACCTAAACTGGTATTGAACAAATCCGATAATAAATAATCACTAAAGCTCGGAGGAAATTAACTTGTATTGCAGACTCAGGAAAATATCGTTGGATTTGAAATTCCACATGGCATGAAAGCAGCAATAGTCGGAGCAGGTGGATTGGGCAGAGAAGTTGCCGCGCTTTTGAAATGCGAAAAACGAGGCAATTATGCAATAATTTCTTTCTTTGACGATGGAATGCAGAAGGGGACCTACATCAATGGCCATGAAGTAGAAGGATCTCTGACTGATTTGGCTAATATTGAAGAAGATACGGATGTTTTTATCGCAATTGGCAACCCGGTTTTCAAGTCTAAGATTCTGCATGAATTGATTGATGATTCGGGAAAACCGCGGAACACTCATCTTTATTTTCCTAATCTTATTCATTCTGGTGTCTCCTTTCAGAATCCGGAAAATATTTTTTTGGGGCAAGGTAATATCATTCAGCAAGGAGTCATCCTTACCACGAATATTCAAATTGGGAGTTTTAATTTGTTGAATCTCCATGTTGGAATAAATCATGACGCAATCATTGGGAACAGATGCACCATCATGTCGGGAGTTTTGATCAGTGGTGGAGCACAAATAGGCGATGATGTGTATATAGGAACCGGAGCGCAAATTATTAAAGCAACTCTGGTTGGAAACAAGGCCTTCATTGGTGCTGGTGAATTGGTGGAGTCGGACATTACGGTCTGAGAATTCTGGGACAGGCATTCTTCTGCGTCTGATTAGAATATGTTGGCAATGCATGCTCATTTGGCAATCAGTCAATTTGACCTATGTCCGAATTCGTGTTTGCAATGGAAAGGGATAATTTAGTAAATCATTCAGAAACAGGAAATTACCGAACAACTTAAGTACCTTTGAACACCCTCAAATTCAATGGGAATGAAGCAGAATTTAAAATTAGAGCACATTACAAATGAGTGAATTTCGTCAAGCATTAGAAGCAGCCTTAGCAGCCGGCAGGAAAATTTTAAATGTGTACGAAAACGAATTCAAAGTGGAGCTTAAGGAGGATAAAAGCCCATTGACCGAGGCAGATGAGCAGGCACACCAGGTAATTATTAAATATCTGTCTGATACCGGTATTCCTGTCCTAAGTGAAGAATCGAGCAGGGATTGCTACGAGAACAGAAGTGAATGGAAAAGATTTTGGATGGTGGACCCCCTGGATGGTACCAAGGAATTCATCAAAAGAAATGGAGAGTTTACGGTTAACATCGCATTGATAGAAAACGGCGCACCCGTATGGGGTGTCGTATATGCTCCGGTACTAAAGAAACTTTATTGGGGTGGGGATGCGGGAATGAGTTATAAAGCCGAAAAAGTTCACCCAGAATCGGGATGGGAAGAAATTGATGCCTCGAAAGTGAAAATATCTGCTCAACCACTAGGTGAACCTTACACTGTTGTTGGTAGCAGGTCCCATCTTTCGGGGGAAACAGAGTCTTTTATTCAAGAATTAAGAATAAAACATGGGGAGATAGAATGGATATCCATCGGATCCTCATTGAAAATATGTATGGTGGCGGAAGGCACGGCTCAGATTTATCCCCGTTTCGCTCCCACCATGGAATGGGATACTGCCGCCGGCCATGCAATCGCAAAGGCAAGTGGATGCCGCGTCTTTAACCCGGAAACGGGTATTGAATTGACTTATAACAAGGAAAACCTGTTAAATCCCTGGTTTATTGTGAAAGCCGGAAATGACGACCGATAGTATACTCGTATTATCCGTTTTGGCGCTCACCATCGTCACTCTATTAATTGACCGGTGGAGAGCTTCTTATGTTTTTGGAGGGGCTGCGACCATTTTACTGGTTACCGGAACCATCCCTGTAAATGAGTTCCTTGCCGGCTATTCAAATGCTTCTGTCATCACCATTTTCCTGCTGATCATACTGACTTCTGCAGTCAATAGCCATTTTAATCTGGTTGGGACTTTTGATAAATTATACAAAGGAGCGAGAAGTCCCCGTCAGTTTTTAATTCGCATGGGAATTACCGTGGCAGGTTTGTCCTCGGTGATGAATAATACCCCCATTGTCGCTATGATGATTCCCTACGTATACCAGTGGGGGAAGAAGAATTCTGTTTCTCCTTCAAAATTACTTATACCTTTATCCTATGCCACAATATTGGGAGGAATGATTACGGTATTGGGCACCTCAACCAATATGATACTTATTGGTTTTATTCAGGAATCTGGAATCGCTAGCCCTGGTATTATGGACTTTCTGATACCGGGAGTCCTGGTAAGTATCGGGGGCATTGTGTATATATTGCTGTTTTTTAAGAAGTTGCTTCCTGATAATTCGGATTTAATCCGCGAAGTCACCGAGAATTTTAAAGAATATCTCGTAGAAACTAAGGTGGAAAACGGAGCGGCTTTGGTTGGAAAAACAATACAGGAAGCTGGGCTACGAAATTTGGATGGGATTTTTCTGATTGAAATTATCCGAAATAAAATAGCCATGAGCCCTGTTTCTCCTGACGAACGAGTTCAAAAAGAGGATCGCTTGTTTTTTGCCGGCGAACCCGAAAAAGTGTTGGAATTGGTCAGGAAGATTCAGGGACTTACAATTCCATCACATTCCGAATTAGATATCGGAGATGGGATGCAGGTAATGGAAAGTGTGATTCCGGCCAATTCGGGCTTGATTGGCGCGACTTTAAAGGAATATGCATTTCGGGAAAATCTCGATGCGGCGGTAATTGCTATTCACCGGAATGGTGAAAAACTTAGAGGAAAATTGGGAGAAATAGTTCTGGACAAGGGCGATTTGCTTTTGATTTCTGCAGGAAAGACTTTTCTCTCAAAAGCGCGGTCGGGTAAGGATTTGTACATTGTTTCAGAGCTCAGTCAGACCGTGGAATTACCCAAAAGAAAAAAGAACCTCTACCTTCTGGGTAGCACCCTGATTCTTGCAGGACTTCCATTTGGTTTCTACTCTTTATTCGTGACGCTTTTATTAATGCTTGGATTGACCCTTGCATTCAAAATGAGCAATTACGACCAGATGAAAAAGAATATTTCTTTGGATTTGTTGATCATTCTGGGCAGTGCCATGGCGTTAAGCCAGGCATTAATTGGTTCTGGGGCAGCAGATTGGGTGAGTTCGGGATTATCTGAATGGAGTGCCAACATGGGTAAAGGAAGCATTATCGTCCTCGTTTATTTTGCCACTACATTATTAACCCAGTTTATAACCAATGCAGCAGCAATTTCTGTGATATTTCCTTTGGGACTTTCCATGGCGACACATGCCAATATAGAGTTAACGGGTGTTTTTATGGCTATGGCGTTTGGAGCCTCCTGCAGTTTCATGACCCCAGTCGGATATCAGACTAATTTGATGGTATATGGTCCCGGAAATTATCGCTTTATTGATTTTATTCGATTCGGACTACCTTTGACAATTATTTATTCAGGAATTGTGTTGGCCTGGTTATTATTCAAATATTCATGACTGAAAAACTTCATATTATACCTCATCAGCATAAGATCGATCGGGTTTTTCGAGAGCGTTTGAACGGACATAAGTCGCAAACTCTTTGGTTTACGGGGCTTTCAGGATCAGGGAAATCTACTCTGGCTAACCTTGTGGAACAAGCACTGGCCGATAAAGGAATACGAACGTATTTGCTCGATGGAGACAATATAAGAACCGGACTGAATAAAGATCTTGATTTTAGCTCAAAAGGAAGAATTGAAAATATCCGCCGTATTTCAGAAGTGGCTAAATTGATGAATGACGCGGGACTGGTCGTATTAACCGCTTTCATTTCACCTTTTGCTGGCGATCGCCTTCAGGCGCGTGAAATACTTGGTTATGCATTCGTGGAAATCCATGTAGATTGTCCTGTTGAAGTTTGCGAAAGCCGCGATGTAAAGGGTTTATACCAAAAGGCAAGGAAAGGTTTGATTAGCAATTTTACCGGAATCGACTCGCCATTTGAAATTCCTGAAAATCCTGAACTTCGTGTATCAACCCATTTACAGAATATAGAAGTCTGTACAAATAATATTATTGATTTTATAATTCCCAGAATCCATACGAATGAGTAATTATTCGCTTAGACATTTACAGGAACTTGAAGCAGAATCCATCTTTGTGATTCGCGAAGTTTTTGCCCAATTTGAAAATCCGGCAATTTTATTTTCCGGAGGTAAGGACAGCATTGTGCTTACGCATCTCGCAAAAAAGGCATTTTGGCCGGCCAAGATTCCCTTTCCCCTGGTGCATATAGACACCGGGCACAATTTTCCGGAAACCATTGACTTCCGGGATAAACTGGTGGAAAATTTGGGTGCCCGCTTGGTTGTGGGTCTTGTACAAGACTCTATCGACCAGGGTAAGGTGGCGGAGGAGACTGGCCTGAATGCCAGCCGGAACGCACTTCAAACAACTACCTTATTGGACACCATTGAAGCGAATAAGTTTGATGCAGCAATGGGAGGCGCACGCCGCGATGAAGAAAAAGCCCGAGCTAAAGAACGCTTTTTTTCCCATCGGGATGATTTTGGACAATGGGATCCAAAAAATCAGCGTCCGGAATTGTGGAACATTTTTAATGGCAAAAAGAATATGGGCGAACATTTCCGTGTATTCCCAATTAGCAACTGGACCGAGATGGATGTATGGCAATATATTCTTGCCGAAAATATTCCACTGCCCTCTTTGTATTTCGCACATGAACGCGAAGTCATTGAAAGGAATGGGACTTTGCTCGCAGTGAGCGATTACCTGAATATGCGGGGAGATGAAGTGAAAATGACCAAAACAGTTCGTTATCGCACATGCGGCGACATGCCTATTACCGGGGCCGTTGAATCAAATGCCTCGACACTCGAAGATATCATCGTCGAAATTGCAGCAACACGAATGACGGAAAGAGGCACTAGAGCCGACGATAAAAGATCGGAAACGGCAATGGAAGACCGCAAAAAACAAGGGTATTTTTAACAATTATTTGGATTACAAAACATGACACAGTCGGGTTATTTGGATATGGAGCTGCTTCGCTTCACCACTGCTGGAAGCGTAGATGATGGAAAAAGTACCTTAATCGGTCGCTTATTGTACGATTCAAAATCCATCTTTGAGGATCAACTGGAAGCAGTGAAAGGTAGCAGCCAGAAAAAAGGATTAGCACATATTGATTTGTCCTTACTTACCGATGGACTCAAGGACGAAAGAGAACAGGGCATCACCATCGATGTGGCCTACCGTTACTTTGCCACACCGCGCAGAAAATTCATTATTGCAGACACTCCCGGGCATATTCAGTATACCCGGAATATGGTGACTGGAGCCTCTACAGCAAACCTTGCATTGATTTTAATTGACGCGAGAAAAGGGGTGATTGAACAAACTTATCGCCACAGTTATATTGCCTCCCTTTTACAAATACCACACATTATTGTGTGTGTAAATAAGATGGACCTTGTTGATTACGACCAGGAACGTTTTAACGAGATTGTAAAAACATACGAAGCCTTTGCCTCCAAATTGGATGTGCAGGATATTCGGTTTATTCCTATTTCAGCCCTGGAAGGGGATAATGTGGTGAATCGTTCCACAAAAACCAGCTGGTACGAAGGATCAACCTTACTGCACACGCTGGAAAATATTCATATTGGAAGTGATTATAATCACCTGGATGCTAGGTTCCCGATTCAGACGGTAATTCGTCCCCATAGGCAGGAATATCACGATTTCCGGGGTTATGCCGGTCGCATCGACGGAGGGGTTTTTCGCCCAGGCGAAGAGATCATTGTTCTGCCGAGTGGGTTTAAATCGAAAATCAAAGAAATCATGGTTGGAGAAGAGAAAGTGTCCGAGGCTTTTCCTCCAATGTCTGTTACTATGACTCTCGACGATGATATCGATGTAAGCAGAGGAGATATGCTCGCAAAACCTAATAATCAGCCAGATTCGACCCAAGACCTGGAATTGATGATGTGCTGGTTGAATAACCGAGGTTTGAATCCATCCTCAAAATATATCCTTCGCCATACAAGTAATGAAATGCGAACCATGGTGAAGGAGGTGATATATAAGTTGAATATTAATTCCCTGAGCAAGGACGAGTCAGATAAAAATATCGGAATGAACGACATCTTCCGGGCAAAACTTCGCACCACAAAGGCAGTATTAAAAGATGCTTATCGAAAAAACCGAAATACCGGCAGTTTAATTTTAGTAGATGAAGCCACAAATGAAACGGTGGCTGCAGGGATGATTGTTTGATTTCTCGTATATCTCTACTTTTTTATTTTCAAACCAAAGTATGAATTACCTTATAGACCTTATCGCCGGCGCACGCCCTAATTTCATGAAGATTGCTCCAATTATTGATGCAATCAAAGACGCACAGGAAACGGGAAATAAACTCGAATACCGATTGGTTCATACCGGACAGCATTACGATCGGAATATGTCAGAACAATTTTTTGAGCAGTTGGGAATTCCAGAGCCGGATGTCAACCTGGGTGCTGGCGGGGGGACCCAGGCTGAGCAAACGGCAAAAATTATGGTAGCCTATGAAGCATTATTGTTGGAAAAGCCCTGTAATCTCACTTTAGTGGTTGGAGATGTGACTTCTACCATGGCCTGTTCCATTGCAGCGAAAAAGCTAAACATAGAAGTTGCACACGTGGAGGCGGGAATCAGATCGCATGATTTGACCATGCCGGAAGAAATTAACCGCATGCTTACAGACAGCATCACAGACCACTTCTATACCACCACAGAGTTGGCAAATAATAATCTGAGGAAACTTGGCGCCAGAGAAGATCAAATTCATCTGGTAGGGAATACCATGATCGATACGCTATTAAAGCAGAGACCCAGGTTTACCCAACCGCAATGCTGGAAGGAACAAAATCTGGAAAAAGGGAACTATATTGTCATGACCTTGCATCGTCCGGCTAACGTCGATGAAGAATCAAAGCTGAAGGACTTGATTCAGGCAATCATTGATAATTCAGAATCCTTAAAATTGATTTTTCCGGTGCATCCCCGGACGCGTCAGATACTGGAAGGTTTAGACATCCACCATGACAGATTGATAATGGTAGAACCACTGGGTTATCTGGAGTTTAATTACCTGGTAGAAAATAGTAAGGCTGTAATCACCGATTCAGGAGGAATCACAGAAGAAACCACCGTAATGGGTATTCCCTGCATGACCCTGCGCGACAATACAGAACGTCCTGAAACTATTGAAATGGGAACAAATGAATTGCTTGGTACAGATCCTAAGGCTATTGCACCGGCCATGAAAAGACTCTTCGAAGGAAATTGGAAAAAAGGAGAAGTTCCACCTCTTTGGGATGGTAAAACTGCTTCCAGAATTGTAGAAAAGATTTTGGAATTGCAGAACAATTGAAATGATGTCGGTTTTGCCTCAGAGTTCTGAGCAATAAAATTATTTAAAACACAGAAATTACCTAAGAACATGAAAATTGTAGTAGTAGGAACCGGTTATGTAGGACTTGTGACAGGAACTTGTTTTGCTGAAGTTGGAATAGATGTAGTCTGCGTCGATATTGATCAGAAAAAGATAGAAGGACTTAGAAATGGTATCATGCCAATATATGAGCCAGGTCTTGAGGAAATGGTAATCAAGAATTACGAGGCCAAACGTCTCCGGTTTTCAACGAATCTTGGAGATGCAATAAAGGGTGCTGATGTGGCTTTTATCGCTGTGGGAACTCCTCCTGGAGAGGACGGCTCTGCTGATTTGAAGTACGTGTTGGCAGTTGCACGTGAAATTGGTGAAAATATGAATAATTATGGTGTTGTGGTTACCAAATCGACCGTTCCGGTAGGAACGGCTGAAAAAGTAAACAGTGCGATCAAAGAAGCTCTGGCACAACGCAATGTGGATATTGAATACGACGTTGCTTCAAATCCTGAGTTCCTGAAAGAAGGCGCGGCAATTGAAGATTTTCTGAAACCAGATCGCATTGTTGTGGGGATTTCATCCCAAAAAGCTCAGGAAATAATGGCAAAACTATATAAACCATTTACCCTGAACGGGCACCCGGTAATTTTCATGGATATTCCTTCTGCGGAAATGACAAAATATGCCGCAAATTCGATGCTCGCTACAAAGATTAGTTTCATGAATGACATTGCCAATCTATGCGAAATTGTTGGTGCAGACGTAAATTTAGTACGTAAAGGAATTGGCTCCGACGCGCGGATTGGAACAAAATTTATCTATCCGGGAATTGGATATGGTGGCTCCTGTTTTCCTAAAGATGTGAAGGCTTTGATTAGAACCGCAGCGGAGAAAGGGTATAATATGCGTGTCCTTACAGCTGTTGAAGAAGTGAATGAAGCACAGAAAGAAGTGATGTACAATAAAGTGGTTTCACATTTTGGTACTGATCTCACTGGAAAAACCTTCGGATTCTGGGGACTTTCCTTCAAGCCGAAAACGGACGATATGCGCGAAGCCCCATCTTTAGTAATTATTGAGCATTTACTTAGTGCAGGTGCTAAAGTAAAGGCCTTTGACCCAGTTGCAATGGAAGAAGCCAAACATATGATTGGCAACAAAATCGAATACTGTGCAGAACAATATGATACCCTCAAAGGTGTGGACGCTTTAATTTTGGCCACAGAATGGCCAGAATTCCGTTTTCCGAACTTTGAGCAAATGACCGAAATTATGAATGACAAGGTCATTTTCGATGGAAGAAACATATATGATTCAAGCGAATTAAAAGATAAAGGGTTCATTTACTACGGAATTGGGGTAGTTCAGAAAGCCCAAAACCAAACGGCTTCGGCCTGATAATTAGTGGTATTTTATTATAGACCCGTTGGAGCAATTCAACGGGTTTTCTTTTATATGGAGTTTAGTTCTCCGAGATTTATAAATTCGCCCAATGATTCGCTTCCTACTTCTCGGTTATGGCCATATCGGAAAACGACACGCAACGTTGATTGAAGTGCATCCGGAAGCAAGGCTGGAAGGAACCATCGATGTCGATAAAGGGAAGTGGATAAACAAGAAACCTTTTTTTACCAGCTTGGAGGAATTCCTGACCTCAGGAGGACAGGCAGATGTTGCAGTGATCGCACTTCCCAACGGATTGCACCTCCCAATGGCCAAAAAAGCTGTCCGGGCAGGAATGCATGTGCTGATTGAAAAACCCATGGGACTATCATCCTCCTCCTGTGGGGAGTTGATAGAATTGGCAAAAGACTTGAACCGTCAGGTATTTGTAGTCAAGCAAAACAGGTACAGTCCTCCATCCATCTGGATGAAAGAGGTGCTTGAGTCCGGGCAACTGGGAAAAATCTTTGAAGTACATATTCGCTGTTTCTGGAACCGCGATAAGCGCTACTACCAAGTCGGCCCGAAATCAGAAATCAATTGGCGGGGAACAAAAGAACTGGATGGTGGAGTGCTTTTTACCCAATTCTCCCACTTTATCGATGTGATGTATTGGGTGTTTGGGGATATTCAAAATATTCAAACCAGATTGTTCAATCACAATCATACCGACTCTACCGAATTTGCCGACAGTGGAATGGTACATTTCGAATTTCGGAATGGGGGAGTTGGTAGCATTCAGTTTTCAACTTCAGTTTTCGAAGAGAATATGGAGAGCAGCATGACAGTCCTTGCAGAAAATGGTGCCTTTAAAATTGGGGGCCAATATATGGACAGAATAGAATTTGCTCATATTAAAGATTATAATGTTCCAGAAATAAAAGAATCCCTGCCACCCAATGATTATGGCGGCTACAAAGGAAGTGCCGGGAACCATGCCTTCGTTATCCAAAACGTTATCGACGTTCTCAAACACAATGCTCCAATCGCAACACGCGGCGAAGACGGCATGAAAGTCGTAGAAATCATCGAAAAAATCTACGCCGCCGCGGAATAAACTTTCCTTCGTATCTTCCACCCATGCTGCTTCTCCTCCTTGCATGGACGCTATTATTTCTGGCAAGCCTAAGGCTAAGTCGGTTAATAGGAACCTATCGGGAAGATCAGCTGTTTCTCAATTTTGTTTCCGGACTCTCTGCCTGGCTGTTGCTGGGACATCTTTGGTCCTTTTTCCTTCCCGCACGTTTTTTTCTCCTTTTTCTTCTTGGCGCTGTCCTTCTCGAAATACGGGATCGAAGGCATGGCGCTTTTTCCTTGAAAACAGCGCAATGGAAGGAAACCGTGATACTTTTGGCTTGTCTCTTTATTTCATCCTTGCCGGTATGGATTAATGATGATTTGTCCTATTACCTGCAGAGCATTAAATGGTTTTCTGACTTTGGATTTGAAGAAGGATTGGCCCAATGGAATATTCGTTTAGGACTGGGTTCATCCTGGCATCTCTTGTCCTCATTCTTTTATTGGGATTCCATTACTCCAGACCGGATATGGAATTTTAATGGGCTTTTGCTTTTCATCTTTTGCGTGGATGGGCTTCGAAAGGGAATCTCCCTTTCAGGAATTTCATTTGCAATGGTATTGAGTGCTCCATTTCTCAACGCTCCTTCGCCCGACTTACCAATCATTTTACTCACAGGCTTCATCTTGCTAAACCATAAAGAATTAAGGATGAAGGATTGGTCATGGCTCCTGGTTCTGATCATTGGCCTGAAAGCCACCGCCTTTTCATTGGTCCTTGCCGGCTGCTATCCCTTGTTAAAATACAGATCATCATTTATTCGATGGTCGCTGTTGCCAGTCCTGATGGGAATCGTATGGATGATGAAAAATCAGGTACTGAGTGGACACGTATTGTTCCCATTGCCTAGCAGCTGGTGGCCTGCAGCATACACCCTTCCAAATGAAATGCTACTGGCATTTAGTAGGGGAGTACTGGCGGAAATTTATGGCGTAGGATATTCGGCCCAAGATTGGCTAAACGCTGACTTCTCCTGGACAGAGCGCCTTTTGGCTTTGTTTCATCTAAAGACTTACAAGGTCATCATGAATGCTTTAATCCTGGGTTCCGGGATCTATCTTCTTTTTACCCTCAGAAAGGAGAAGGTAGGTAGGGTTCCGTTCTGGTCGGTATGGTCTTTAATATTTTTGCTACTATGGGTGGTTCTGGCGCCGAATTATCGCTTCGGACTGGGTTTGGCAATTGCGGGAATCATGCTTATGTTTCAGCAGGATTTTTCCCAACGCATCCTGAAAAATTTCCAACTCCCTGTTTTTGGAATGGCCTTGGCCATAATGGTATGGATGAATACTTCAGGAAAGTCCAACCTTCATCTCTTACACTGCGGAGATAGTTTTAAGGTTTCACTTGCCATGTTAATCAGCCCCACTCCATATCCTGTGATTAATCCGGATTGGGTGAACGCTCCTCACAGTTATTATCGTCCTGAAAGTTGTATATATTGCGGCGATACACCTACTCCATGTGTGCCCGACACCCTCAAGATTTATCATGAAGGTTTTGGGGTTACTCCCTGGAATCATCCTGATCCTTCTTCATCTGAATAAAATAAAAAGCAGGAACCAATAAAAGCATCATCCAGGGATTCATGGTGATGCGGTGCAAAAAGGTCAATAGATGGAAGATAGAATCCTTGTATAGAATGGCCAGAGTCAGATAAACGGGTAAGAGAAGAAATAACCCGAAGGCCATCACCACCAAACCGATTCGGATATAATTCCTGTTTTGGAATAATCCGTAAATGAACAAAAGGGAAAACAAATCATTGAAAAAGAAACGAAGGCTCTTGTTCACGGCGAAGCGCCAGGATTCTCCGTCCGGAATATGACCCTCCGCATACTGGCCGATTCTAAACTCAAACCGGGTGAAGTCGAATTCCTGAAAAACATAGACAAATCCCCATCCTGCAAATGCCAAAGCAATCCAGAATAGTTGACGGATACTAAATTGAAAAAGATGACTCGGCATACCTAATCTTTGGGAAAAATAAAGAAAATTTGACGCGCTTTCAGCGAATCCTACACCTTGGCAAACATCGGGACAATCCATGAAGTTCGTTTTTCTTTTCCTTTCCCTTTTATTTTCTGGATGGACCTATTCCCAGCAGCACCAGGTTTGGTTTCGCCTTTATGGTAGCCGCTCTATAACGGAGAATAAATCCATCTATGCAGAGTCCGATTTTCGCCCTTATATGAGTAATTTTCATACGAGCCAGTATATGTTCCGAGCAGGATTGAACTACAAAGCGAGTAAATCTATTCAAACGGGATTGAGTTTTTCCCGGTTTCAAACGGTTTGGAATGCGCTGAATACAGCCAAATCCCTTTCATGGGAATATAGGTTGCAGCAGGATTTGGATTGGAAGCATTCGTTGAATGATAGGTATACCATTCATCTGCACGGTCGACTCGACGAACGCTTTTATGAAACACATACCTCTCTGCGGACAAGAGCTCATTTTGTTTTGGATAGAAAAATCGGGGAAAGTCATATTGGATTGAATACAGAGTACCATTATCAGTTTAACCTAAGCAATGGGGAAAGTGGTTTAAATCAATTCAGGGAAGAGCTCTACTTTTTACGCGATATTAGGAAAGGCTGCATCAAAGGGTACAAAATTGCCGCCATGTATCAGCTTCAGCCTTTAAAAACTGAGAATCTCAACAATCTAATTATTCGTCTGACCCTTCTGTTGGAATAGTTTGTTTCTTTGTTTTGAGCTGTTTCACAAAGCGACTCGCTCTCTTTACCCAGATGATCCACAGTCCAAATACAGCAGCATAGATGATAAGAGAGAACAGGTATTTATGCATGAAGTGGAAAAGTGGACTATTATTCGCTGCCATTTGAATCAATAAAGCCAGGCGGGCAAGATTGAAAAGATGAATGACAATCAACCCGAACGGAACAAACCAGACTAAGTCACCCCACCTGCCTTTGAACGCGAATACAAAAGCAAAAAAGAGAATCATTACAGCCATTCCATTGCATCCTTCAAACAAACTCACCGCAGTGCTCCCATTGTAATCAACGGCAATAGCTGCATGACCTTCCAATTGATCTAGCTTCAATTTTCCAGCAAATAGGAAATTGAGGTTTTTCCCAACAAACCAGGAAAATGAGTCAGCCTGATCTCCAAAACTCTCCACCCAGATGGCATACATTAGACTTAACGCGCTAAATGCTCCAAGAAAGCGCAGGAGAAAAAATAAGACCCCTTTATTTTCTTGAATTAGTGTTTTTAACGAGTTGTCTGGCATAGCTGAAAGGTAATAAAAGTTGGGAACGTAATAGTGTTAAAGGAGTAGTTTCATGCTTACTCCCCGACCCGTTTATTCATAATTCTCATCCCCCAATTCTTCATCTCTCTGAATATCCCAATAAACTGAACTCCGTAGTGTCTTTTCGCATAGCGTTGTTCAATAAAGAGACTTAGCACAAAGGTAAGGAGGGTGGCCATCGCCGCGCCCATTACACCATATTCATGGATCAGGGTAAAATTGATTAGGGTATTGATAATGGCATTGCGTAACACAAACAGCATATTGGTTCGCGCCTTTCCATCTGCATCCATTAAGATTCCCAGTTGCTTATTGAAAGGGATGAGTAAGCCGAACAGCATCGTCAGCATCAATACTTCTGCCGAACCCGTATATCCCTTGCCGGCAAGAAGGTCGACTATGGGAGAGGCAAAAATCAAAACGAAAAGCGTAAATGGAATGGTGGGGATGAGAATCAGGGCCACCGATTTTTCATACAAACGTTTAAAGGCGGAACTTCCTTCTTTTTTGATTTCCTGAATGGCTTTTGGAAAAAGTATCTGGGCCAATGCCTGGGTAGGAGTCTCGAATAAATTGGCAACCCGCATGGCCACGTTATAGGTTGCCACGGCAGCGGGATTCATCAGCCAGCCTATCATCCAGGTATCAATATTTCTTAACAGGATGGCTCCAAGATTGGTCCCCAGCGTATATTTACCATAAGCCAGCATGGAGGCCGCCAATTTCGATTCTGGTTTTCGCCATAAACGCAGGTATTTCCATCCATGACTTAATGAAACCAGAATTCCCACTGCAATGGAGGCAAGATGCATGTATGCCAGAAAGTGCATTGGGAGTATGGTCTGTGAAAAAAAGAGGTAAGCAGCCCCACTGAAAAACACCAGTTTTTCTCCGATTATGGCCAGCGAAGGCCCGCGAAAATTCATATTGGCTGCCTGGATGAAATCCAGATGCGAGTACAGTGAAAAGAGGATGAAACCATAAGCATATACCTCTAACAGGCCCACCAGACCTGAAGCACCCCAGCTGGCCGCAATGGCTCCTCGGCTTATATACAAAACAAGGGCAACCAGTAGTCCGCTAATCAAGTTGATAACCAGCGCAGTGGATTGTGTTTTGGCAAAGGAATTTCCGCTTTCCTGAGCGGCCCGGATAAGCGGATTCTTGAGCAATCCGATACGGGCCACTTCAATAAACGAGTAAACAGAAAGGTACAGCATCCAGGTACCATAGCTTTCCTTGGGCAGAGCCCGGGCCAGCATCATAAAGGTACCGACACCCAATAGCAGGGAGCTTCCACGCTCGGCAAGGGTAAAAAATCCGGATTTTAACCAGTATGATTTGGCCACGGTCAAATGTAAGGAAATTGGTCAAACGTAGATTACTTGCCGTGGGCAGAATTAATACGGATGATGCACGCACTTAATAGTTCCGCTTTGAGTGGCCGTTGACCATTCAATAAAGTAGATGCCGGGTTCAATTCCTTTCATAATTGTTTCTTTGGATTCCGAACGACCTTCTGCCATCAGTTTTCCGCTGATACCAAACAGTTTGTAGTGATAATTCGAATACCCTGAAATCAGGTAAAGATTGCCATTGGCCGAATACAGATACACTTCAGGTACATCAGGCTTGGACAATGAAGTAGTAATACTTTTTTCAATTCGCAAAACAAATCGATCGGTTTTGGCTTCTCCGTTCGTATATGTGAAGGTAAAGTCTCCGGAATCCAGTCGATGTCTAAGCTGGTTTTTCTTATCAATAAGCCAGGCCTCATAGAGTGGATCCCAGTTGAGCATCGTGCTTGCTACACGGAATTTTCCTGAGATAGAAGAATAGAATCCTAAGGGATAATCACCGGGAAGCAGGGAATCCGGTACAGGAAGTATACCGGCATTCACCTGTTCCTGAACAAACCAAATATTGGGGGCCTCATCCAAGCCAAACCTTTTTTCAGTAATGGAGCTTTTTAATGGATGTGTGCTGTTATCCTGATATAAAATTACTTGATCTCTATATGTTCCATAAGGCGCTTTCACTTCGAGCTCAATGCAGTTTCTTTCTCCCTCATTTTTTCCAAAATGATTTTGCTTTTCAGTAGTTCGGGAAGAAGATGAGATTATAAAATCACTCGAAAGCGTACTGCTGGCGTAAACCCAAAATGCATGCATAGGTGGTATAAACGAACCAGCATCCCCAACCGTTCCATTCCAGCTTCGATATCCTCCGTCTGCAGTGCTCCAGAGTGAATAGCTTCCAGACAAGCTTGCTGGCTTGCTGAGGCTGTCCCAATTTATACCAGATGGAAATGGGTTGGGAACCAGATGCCAACCGCTGACATTCGAAACTGATCCTGTTTTACTTAAAGTGCCTAGATTCAAACTGCTGTTTTGGTAAAGACCAGCAAGCTTTATTCGTGTGTTATCCGGATTGTATAGATACATGTTCATGCCCTTTCCATAGAGCGAAGTTGAAGCACTGGAAAACACATTCCAGGTAGCAGAATTCTCAGACCAGGAAAATAAATTCTGCTGATAGGCTATGCCACCAATGGTACTGCCATTTGAAGTTGCCAGAATCACTTCATTCCCTAATTGTCCTGCCGTAACCGTATCGAAAGGAACGCAGATATTTCGCCAGCCTGGAGAGTTTCCAGGCACCAGCATTTCCATTGAGACAAATCCTGTAATGTTTCCGTTTCCGGTAATTTGCCCATAGGTGGTTTCATCTTCGGCCACCAGAAGTAGACTTCCCCTGGTGACAATTTCCCCCGAAACCGCAGCAACAACTCCTGATACCTGAAGTTCGTTACCCAATTCAAATGTGTCGCCAGCAAGATTGAAATTCACTTCAAGACCCGCAAAGCGATTCGTACTGTCAGCATAATCGTGATTGGAATAAAATGGATTCGAGAAACCATTACCTGTCATTTTGAGTTTGGATGATTTGTTGGATTTATAGGTTCCTTCACCGTAAATGTCTCCGGATAAGGTTAATTGGTGACTTCCGACCCCTAATACTCCATTCGAATCCAGGAAACAAAGTGAATCAATCAATAAATCCGCCGGAAGTATCATTTCGGTGTCGGAATAGTATTTCCCAATCGATCCAATCACTGGCAAGTCGGAAACCCCGCTATAAAATGCAATCAGGATGTCGTCGATGGCAAGTGCGTGATCGAAACCGGAATTGTTTGTATCACTCCATAGAATAAAAAGCTCCTTGCCGTCGCTTAGGTCAACCGCCATTGCTCCTGCTACAATCATCTGATTTGAGGCCAGGTTCCCATCTAAGGATGTCCCCGATTGACCATACTGCGGTGACCAAAATTGAAGAGGGCTCCATTCATTTGTGCTACCGGGTAATCCGGTAAATGAATCGGCAACGGCATAAGCGATTCGCATAGATTGAAGACCCGCCGCACTGTTTCCATGTCTCCACTGTTCTCCTGTAAATCGAAGATAGACTCGATCTACATCGCTGCCGGTATTGTTTTTAATTCGCACCCCATATTGAATCAAATCCAAGGATGAAGAGGCAATACTGCCCAGTGCCCTGTCCGCATCATTTCCAAAACTGTATAGTCCACCCGTGGCAATCGTTCCACTGTTTCCCGTGTAGTAAGACACGTTGCAATACCAGGCATTCAGGGTAGAATCATTGGTCCAGGGAGAAGTTGCGGTGCTGCTGTCGAGCGAATTGAAATTCTGGGAATAAGCTCCTGAATTTCCAAATGAGTTTATGCTGATTTGGGCATGACTGGAAGAGCAAAAGAACAGGCATAACATGCCCATTCCAAAAGATTGAAGCTTGGATTTCATGGGATTGTATGTTTGGTTCAAAAAAGTAGGCCGGCCTGTAGCCGAAGCTTATTAAGCTCCGTCAGGAGTGAATCGGTAACCAGCACCTCTTACAGAGCGGAAAAAGAGAGGATTCTTCGTATCGTGTTCAAATTTCTGTCGTAGAAAAAGCACAAAATTGTCTACACTGCGGGAGTGTGGATAGACATTGTAGCCCCAAACGGTATGCAATATTCTTTCCCTCGAAAGAATTTCATTCGGGTGATCGAAAAATAGCTTCAAAAGATCGGCTTCTTTCTTTGTAAGTGTAAAAGTTCCCTGAGCGCCTTGGCCTTCATAGGTGTCAAAATTGACTTCGTTTTCACCAAAGAAGAATTGTTTCTCGTCACTGCTATAAGAGCTTTGAGGGTTCTCCATCCATATTCCTTTGCGAAGATGACGCTCTACTTTTAAGAGCAATTCTTCCAGATGAAAGGGTTTGACAACGTAATCATCGGCTCCGCATTTCAACCCGTTTATCCGGTCCTGTGTCATGGTCATCGCTGATAGAAAAATGATGGGAAGCTTTTCCTCCTTCAGACGAATTCTCTCACAGACCTGATGCCCGCTTATTTCGGGAACCATCACATCTAGAATACAAAGATCGAAATGCTCAGAGTCGAAAATCTCCAATGCTTCTCTTCCATCAGACGCTTCTTTAACTACATAGCCTTCAAGCTGCAAATTCATGGCTAAAGTCGCACGAAATTCAGCTTTGTCTTCCATCAATAAAATACGTGGTTTCATAAGGGTTTTAATAAAAGGTTAAACATGCTCCCCATTGGAATCCGGTCTTCTACCCAAATCTTCCCATTCAGGCGCCGAATGGTCTCTGCCACAATAAATAATCCCAGTCCGGTTCCTTGTTTTGCCTGGGATTTGGCCTTGGCACTTCTATAAAATTTGGTGAATATTTTCTTTTTATCCTGGTCATCCACTCCCTGTCCTTCGTCGCCAACCTGCAAAAGGATGCCCTCTTCTGTTTCTTTTAAAATTACTTCCACAGTACCCTTTTCATCGGAATACTTCCAGGCGTTGGATACCAGGTTTCGTAGGGATAGACTTAGAGAGTTTTGTTCCGCCTCGAGAAATAAATCAGGTTCAATCTGGCAATTCAATTGAATTTTATGGTGGTATAATTTTTCGAGCTTATTCATTTCATTTTGCAGCCAGGCACTCAGATTAATCACTTCTTTTGGAAAATGGTAATTTTTGTCTTCCAGATGAGCGGCCATTAATAGGGATTCAACCAGTTCGAGCTCATGTTCACAGCCTTTAATCCCGGATTGTGCCAGTGACTCTAACTCTTTTCCTTTCACCTGATAACGAAGCAGTGTTTCAAACAATAGGCGATTGGTGGCAATGGGAGTTTTCAGTTCATGTGTAATCGAGACGAGAAAAGAATTTTGGCTTTGACTCATGTTAATTACCAGCACCAATCCACGGTATATCCATACAAAGCCTACAGACAAGAGAAGAAAAAAGATACCGCTTTCTACCAACAATTGAACTCCGAAATCTTGATTCTCCTGCTTCAAAGCAGAAAGCGCCTGAGCTTTGGGTTCGATTTGGAGAAAACGATTCTCCAGATGGAAATTCAGATTAGGAAAGCTGTTTTGAAGGCGCTCCCATAATGCGTTGGTAATAAATAAATCATGTTCTCCGACACGCACCGGTCCGAATGAATTTGCGCCTGAATCATGCTGGCTCATCCAAAAAAGCTGATTTTGCGCCATTTCGACCTGATGGTAGATCAGACGTTCCTGAGCCTCAAGTTTTTGTCGGTTTAGGCGTTCCAGCTGAATAATCCACCAACTAAAGCATGCGCAGGTGAATACAAGAAGAAGTATAAAGAATCCTTTCGCTTTCATAGGTTACATTCAATGTGGCTTTTTCTTTAGTATTGCGACAGCATGGAGCTTATCGAATTCAATTTGTCTCAGCTGGCCCTTCGGAACGGACAAGACCGTCCCGAGATTTGGATCGCCTATCGTGGACTTATCTACGATGTGACGCACAGCCGATTGTGGAGAAACGGAAAACATTACGAACATTGGGCCGGTCAGGATCTCACTCCCGAATTGAAAGATGCACCGCATACCGCGGAGGTCTTTACACGGATGGAAGTGGTGGGGAAATTGAAGAGCTACCATGGTTCGATTGATTAAACAAGGATGAACCGAAGTCCATCCTTGTTGCGTATTTCTAATAATTCAAGTTGATTTTAAACGTTTTGTCTTCACCAGAACGACTGCTTAATTTCACGAAATAGATTCCAGGCTTCATCAAAGATTTCAGATGAATTCTTTTCTGATTCAATTCGCTACTTACCTCGAATTCTTCAGAATAGATTTCCTTTCCTTGCAGGTCATAAATATGCACGGTATACGACTCGTATTTCTGAGCTTTGATTTTTAAGTCTATGTAATCCTTAGTTGGATTTGGATACACCTTCGCATTGGACAGTGCTGAATTTTCGCCAAAAGAATATACCGGAGGCGTATAGCTAACTTCAGATTTGAAATCGGGGTAGATTCTTGGGAAGTTAAAACACTGAGTATTCATGCTGTTCAATAAAATCCCATTCAGAAGAACCGGTGCTCCCGTTGTGGATGCGCCACCGTAAGAAAACAAAAGATAAAGTTGACCGCTTGCGCCAGATATTCCCCCGACACCGATGTTATCAAAGTAGTTTCCTGACACATCCAGGAGATTATTCGGGATATATATTGGTGTGGAGATGAGTGTCCCCATTATATAAAATGGAACAGGCTGATTACTGGTCATGAAATTGTTTTCGCCTCCCGAGAGATGGATTTCAGTAATGTCAAGCAGAATGGCTTTGTCAATATTATTGAAGAAGGTATTGTTTCCTCCTCCAAGAGTTTGTCCAGGGAACCTGTAGCTTGGACTCATATTGATTTTTCCGTTGCTATGGATTCCAATTGTGTTGTATTCAAATGGTGTACATTCCAGAGTAATGGGTGTTTCTAACAAGTCTTCAATACCGGTTTCATTGTGGTAAAACCACGCTCCCTGAAAGCGAACATGATTGTTGAAATTCAATGGCTCAAATCCAACATTATTGTATATAAATTCAACTCCGTCGATTGTAGAATTCATTCCTGCATCGATAATTATGCCTGTTCCACAATTTGAAAGAGTCCCTTGAGTAGCGTTGAAACTTTGACCAATCACGTGAATCCCTTCTTCACATTGGAAAAAGCGATTATTCTGAATGCTCAGATCATGTTGGAGGTCATTGTTATATGCCTTTAGGCCAATTCTGAAATTGTTGAATGTGCTGTTGGAAATTGTCAGGTTAGACTGCCCATGCAGCATAAGTCCGGTTCCTGTGCCAGCTGTATTTTGTTGGAAAGTGGCTCTGTCCAGATAGATGGGACAGGCACCATTCAGGGTACCTTCATTTTCGAATTCTACCCAAGCATTTTCAACCCGGAACTCTTGCAATTCCGGAAAAGCTCCATAAATGTTAGAAGGCAATACCCAGTCGGTATACGCACCTATCACCAGAACTTTATCGCGGAAAGAAATGTCACCCTGCAATAGAATCTTACAATTTGGACCGAGTGTATGGATATGGTCGCTGGTATTATGTCCAAATTGTACGCGTAAAAATCCACCCCTGCTCGCTGTGCCCTTATCAAATGTGAAAACGGCTCCATCTTCAATTTCAAGGATGCCTCGTAAATCAATATTTGACGACTCACCTTCCAGGTGGATTTTAGCTCCTTTATGGTAAATTAAGGTGGCTCCTTCTTCAATAATCAGGCTTGATCCATCCCGAATGAACAATTCCCCATCCGCAAAAATTTCCAATGAACTACCGCTACGGAAAATGACATCAGCTTTATAGAATTGATTGCTTGGATTTGTACCTCCAATAATAAATTTCCCGTTGGCATAACATTCTATATGTGCATCTTCGCAATTTCCGGTACGTACCATGGCTTTTTGCGATGTTGGAAAGTGATCGGTATTTAAATTTCCAAAGTTGGAAAGCTGGAATTCATTAATCGCAAGCACACCGGTACCGTAAATAGCGCAGCTATTTAACTCCATATTTGGACCGGAAGCATGGTTGAAATAAGTAAATGGGCTCAATGGCAAAGTTGCCGGAGTGTTTTGGCTACCATCTGAGATGTGATCAATCAGATAATTAATATTACCCGTGTTGATGGTTACATGCTGCAAATTTTGTGAAGGTTCAAAATATATTCCATCAAAGGGATGATCATTACTCGCTTCATTTGGAGATACACCTGTGAGATTCGCAAGTGGATTTCTGTCATAATAATCGAGTGCAGATACCGAAGGAACAAAACAGTGTTTTATGCCTTTGGGAGCTTTTGGTCCATCATACGACACCAGCCCTCCAGTATTGAATGAGTTTTTCTTGGCATTCATACTTACAAGCACATTGTTAATATAATTGGAAGAGCTACCGGGTACATTTTCATAGAAATAGGAAGGTGTCTTTGAATTGTATAATGTTTTACTCAGGAAAGATCTAGGCACTGCATGCCCGAGTATTTTGTAAAACTTGTTTGGGAAGAATAAGTCGACCAGTTTATTGTCGCTTCTCATGGTCGCATATCCCGTAATGTCAATAACCTTGATATTGAAAGCATTGGTCCATCCTTGCCATTTCACTAATATGTCTCCATTGCTAAAACCATAGGTCTGACCATCGTTGGTGCTCGATAGAATAGCGTAATTACTGCTTGCAATATGTTTGTCAAGTGTGCTGAAATAATTTAACCAGCTGGCACGCTCGCCATTGTCATTAATATGGGTATAGAGCATTTGCTTGGCTGAGTAAGTATTTAACTTAAACTCATAATCAATCCGGGAAGAGTATAAAGCTTCATAGGAAAATTTGACGAAGGCTTGAACCATATCGGGTACATATGCTCCATGATAGGGTGCATCGAATGAAAAGTATGATTTGACACATACCGGGCAATTCGATGATTTTAATATATTCAATGCAGTTTGAGAAATTAATCCACCCATTGAGGCGGCCATTAATGTAATTTCTTCATCACTTTGTGTAATCCATTTTATATACTGTATAAATTTTGCGAGAATAGCTGCATTTTTCTCAATCCTTTCTGAACTGTTTTTAAAATTTATATATATAATATCATATCCATTGTTGGTTAAAGATGAAATAAGTTGAGGGAATTCTTTTAGCTGAGGATAAACGGATTTTCCATCTTCATTGTACGACATTCCTGTCTGCAAAGTAGCCCAGTTGATTGCTCCATAAGGAATAGGACTGGGATCATATCCTTCAACGATTATTACAGGTTTGGTTATTTTTCCTTTTTGAGGGTCTGACCACAAAACATTGGCCTGAGCCTCTCCGTAACCGTAAGGAGCGTTCAGTTCGCATGTTGCACTTACAAAGGGATTATTAATAGTCACATCAGGTTTGCTTACCGGAACTTGTCTTTTGAACTGAATTTTCCGGTAATATTTACCAGTTTCGGTAACAACAGTAACTAACAAATCAACATCCGTAACATTGGCCGACAAGTTCAATGGAATCACCAGGGTATTGCCGATACTGGTATTGGAGCTATAATTCGCCTGACTGACTTGGACATTAATTGCATTGATAAGATTCGAATTGGCACTAAGGCCACCGCTGAAGCTTAGATGCAGGGTGTCATTGGTAATCATTGGGTTCAATACAGAGGCCAGAACGATTTCCTTTTCCTGGAATTGGTAGTTAAATCCATTATCAATGATTCGGTTTGTAGAACTGTCGTAGGTCAATGATGAGTTGGTAAATACGGTATCCGGAATCATGGATATCTTATCGACTACAAATGCCACAGGATGTTGGTTCTGAGCAATCATAGCACTGGTTGAGTTGATAACGCTGTCAATGTCCAATACTCTGTTTTGACTTGAGTTCAACAGGCTTGCGTTATTTAGGTCGAGTACACATTGAAAGAAGTCCGCCCGATTCAACAAGACTGTATCATTGGTTGATGCGTATTGATCCAGGTTGGAGAAATTTGGACTCAGATCGATCAGGTTTGTAGGTATCTTAGTCGAATCCAATTGAGAAAATGGTAGCCTGAAGGCAGTCACCATGTCCTGGGAATAAATGGGAGATGAAATGGTCTGATAGATAATTACACTGAGTAGCAGTAATCTTCTTTTAATAAATTCGTGGTTCATAGTTGTGGGATTTATAAGTTTATATTTGATTTAATTCATATTGTGCAGATTGTTTAAGCTGTTAATACGTGTTTTTGTCTTCTTTAAAGCCACCGGCTTGTAAAGGCCGGTGGCAGGTTCGTAGTTGGAATAGTATATATTTATCTTAGGTTCATAGATATTGCCTCGCTAAAGACTATTCAAAGTTTAATCGGGTTATTTGATATATAAAATAAATATCGATTTATTTTCTTTCTTTTGACATTGATTTGACTGTAGTACCTATATTTTAAATATTGTGTATTTAAAAAGTGGAATATATCCTGATACATTAGGAAGTGATTCATCTGATGCCCCTTCGATTTGAAACAACTCTTAAATTGATGACGTATTAATGTCCCTGAAACAAAGAATCTTGTAAAGACCGATTTTCTCTTATTAATGTGGAGTATACGATTTATAAGGCCGTCTAATTGAGGAAGGCCAGTCTGTTCATTGATTGAACTGGTGCGCGTTACCTTTTTGCTGCTGTAGCAAATTGGTGTGTTTAATTCGGAGCTTGTTATTGTTTTCATGGCGTTGGGTTCTTAGGTTGTGGTATGGTATGACCGCGGCCAGAAAAGAAGACGCCCACCCATAAGGGAGAGAGGGCAGGCGCTTCTTGTTATCGGGGGAGATAAAGAACTTTGATCAGGGTTGTCCTGAGGGAACCAAATACCAGGTTTGGTTCTCATTTGTCTGAAGACGAACGTTTGGATTTACAATCTGAAATTCATCTACATTAATATAAAGGGAGTAATCGTGGTTCTCGGGTTCTTGAATTGCGAATTGAAAGTTGCCATTGGCATCACTGCGAACAATTTGTGCAATAGATCCTTTTTCATCGGTCATACGTACGGCGACATTTTTAATAGGTTGTCGCGTGTTGATGTCGATTAATTGACCTTCATAACGACGGTCGTTTGCGTTGTGTTTCGATTGCGTACAGGAACTGATATCTATTAGGATAATCAAAACCGCGCTAATCAAAATAAGTTGGAATAGTGTTTTCATAGCCGGACTTGTTGGTTACAGGTTCAAAATTCCGGCAGCTTTTCAGAAAATCTATGGCGAATATTGCAACTGAAAAAAAAGTTTTTGCAAATATTGCAACTTTCTAACGGGTGTTAGTCATTTTTGTTGCAATATTCGCAACTCGCATACGTGTATTGTCGTAGTGATTCTAAAATGCCCAAATTTGGCTTCTTCCTTTTTTTGAATTTCGGGGCATAAAAAATCCCGGTCTCGAAATGAAACCGGGAGGAATTGAATTGCTTGTTGGATTAGCTCGACTTTTTTCCTAAAAAGCTGAAATCGCGAACGATGATCTCTGTCACCCACTTCGTGTTACCCTCCTTATCTTCATAAGAACGACTCGTCAGCTTGCCCTCAATAGCAATCTCAGTTCCCTTCTTCAGGTACTTGTCGGCAATTTCTGCCTGTTTACCCCAGGCTATCAAATTATGCCATTGGGTTTCTTCTACTTTTTCGCCTGCCTCATTCTTGTGAACCTCATTGGTGGCGAGTCTGATTTTTGCCAGTTTGCTTTTACCGGCTTCCTTGAGCTCGGGATCGTTGCCGAGATGGCCAATCAACCGAACGCTGTTACGTACTTGATTCATAATTGAAATAATTTTTAGTAGAGCAAAGTTTTATGCTAGGACTGAGGGCAGCAATTAATAAACGTATATATCCGTTTATATACGGATAGACTCTGGCACTCTTTTCGTTTTTATTATTGAAAAAGCCGCCATGAAAAAATACTATTTCATCCTTCTGATTCTCTTCTGTTTCGCTGCTTCAGCCCGGGGGCAAGTTCCCGTTCCAGCCCCAGCAAACCTGCCTGTCTTTCCCACCGGAATTCCTGTCCTTAGCGATGCCGATACCCTGAGTACCGTTTCCTTCATCCATTACAAATACCCTACTTATACCAATGCCAATAACAACCAGATTTCAGGCAGCAATACCTCGACGCAGGTGCAGTATTTTTTTGAGTTCGCTACATCAAAGCAGTTCGGTAGCAATAAAAGACGCTTCTTAGCGCCGGTCTATACATTGGAGTTGTTGGATGCCAGCGGACAAGTCATCTATTCGGACAATGTGCGGAACTCCAGCCTTGTTATGGTTCAGCAAGGCTATTCTTTTTATTCTTTTCCCCTGAGTCAGGTGCCTTTGGTGGCTTTCATGTATGCCAAAAGTATTCGCTTGACTGAACACTAGTCCCGGCCTTCTACATAGTCTTGTAAATAGGCAAATCGCTTGGTCAGCTTTCCTTCTTCGGCAATGGTAGCCCGTTCAATAATGCGTTCGCGGTCTGGTCCAAAAAGGCTGGGCAGAACGTGCCGCACAAAGAGAGAGCCGAATTCTTCGCTGGCATCTTTGGGTAATTCGGTAGGCAGATTGCTAACAGCCATTATATCAATGGTTTTTTGCTGGTAAGGAGCTGTTTCCTGCTTTAAGAATGGATCCCATCCATATACGGGTTCGTCTATCGTGCTGGCGCGAACGGTACATGGAACGGAGCCATTAATATCGCAGGTAATATCGGAAATGGTCTGGATCCGAAAATCGGGCCGCTGCATATCATCCAATTCAAAAAAACGTGGAATTTCCTCGTTCCAGTAAATAGCGTTAATCATTAAATCTGTTACCGGGTAATACTGGTTAAAGGTGCAGAAATATTCCTGTGGGTTCCGGTAGAAATACGATTTATCGAAAGGCGAATTGTTCGTGTTTTCGTAAAGCTGGTCGATGCGCAGGTGCACATAAACCGGCTCGTCGAAGGTGTCGTACAAGAAAGCACGGCTGGTCACTTCGCGAATCTTGAGTTTGTTCAACAATTCCAATGCCCCGTGGGCCACACGTCCATCTCCGCAAAGTGCAATTTTCATAGCCGGCAGCTTTGTGCTGGCGTAGCCGCTCAGCATTTCCTGATACGTTTGGTACTGGTTGGCAGGTTTCAAAGTGTAGGCTCCGCTTTTGAATCCATATGCCTTCAAGCCTTCATGGGTGCCTATAATGCCGGCAAATCTGCCAAAACCAATAATACGCCCACCATTTTCCCAGGTCAGGCATTCGTAATCGATCAGTCGGATATTTTTCCGCAGTATTTCCTGAAGCATTGCCCGGTTGTAGTCCTGCTTTTTAATGGTATGCGAGAAATATAGATAGGTTTTCTCATCCAGCAGATTTTCCTTCGGCACCTCTTTAATGCCTATTAGAAAAGAAGCCTCCGAAAGGTCTTCCTGCAGCTTACATCCTGCCGCCGCATACGCTGCATCCGGGAAACAACGATGTGTCGAAGGCTGCACCAGAATTTCCACCTCTTTATAGGCGTCCAAAATATCCCGGCATTGTGCCGGAGTTAATGCCACACGGCGATCGTATGGTTTTTTCTCCTCCCGGATAAGGGCCAGTTTATACATGGAGCGAAGATAGAATATTGGGGCTTTCCCCGCCATAGCTTTTGGCTATGCCGGGGTCGCGTGCTGCGCTGTACTCCTCGCTACGCTGCGGGGTGCCGCTGCGCCCGCTAAGCCGAAACAGTGTAGGGTTTAATGTGGAGAGTTTAGCGTTGCTGTAGAGTAATTAATTTTATTCAACGAAAACACTAAACTCTACACGCTCCACCCTAAACATAAAAGCCCGCATCGCGGGCTTTAGTTAGTGGAGCTGCCGGGATTTGAACCCGGGTCCGGAGAAGGAATAAATGGCGCTTTCTACATGCTTAGTGGTACTTGTTGTCGGGAAAAGTACGGACTACCACCGCCTGAGCTTTTCCTTATGCTTCTGGTAAGACAAGCAGGTCGAAACTATCCCTGCTGAATACCCGACATGGTCGACCGTTTCGTGTTGATCAGGCTGTCAGATAGACCCGACCGAAACGGATGGCATTTGCGTAATCCTCCGGATTAGGCAGCCATAGCGAAGTTATTTTCGCCAGTTGTTGTTTGATTTCCGATTTTAAAGAGCATGGAAACCAAAGCTCTGCATGCTTACACCTTCACTCTACATCCCGTCGATACCTGTCAGCCCCATATTTGCTTGGTGTACAGAAGAACAAAGGTCCAATTTTTTTCCTTCTGTTGCTAATCCTGTTGCAAATGCTTTACCATTTTTAGATTCCTGCCATTCTTTCATACGTATAAATAAAGTATATTCGTACGTATGGATGCCAAGCTAACACTTAAATTAGATCAGGAAGCTATCGAAAGAGCCAAATCCTATGCGTTGAAGCACGGCTTAAGTTTAAGTAGGCTAATTGAAAATTATTTCAATCATCTCGAAGCCGAAGAGCAGCGTTTGAAAATCTCCCCATTCATTCAAAGTATCGCCAGTGGCACTGTTGCCGATGGTCCATTGGAATACAAGAAACAAATGCGAGATGATTACGAAGCCTGAGAAAAAGAGGATATTCTGGGATACGAATGTGCTGGTGGATTTATTGGCTGAAAGAGATCCGTTTTATGTAGATGCAGCCTTGATAGCGAGTATGTGCGACAGGGGAGAAATAGAAATATCTGTTTCTTCTCTTAGCTTTTCGAATGTCGCTTACGTGATGCGCCGATTGGAAAGGGACGAAATACTCCGAAAAAAGCTGAGCATGTTTGCCAGCCTGGTGAAAATTATTCATACCAATGATATAATTCTGAATCGAGCTTTATCTGGCGGCTTTGCCGATCTGGAAGATGCCATCCAATATTATTCTGCCCTTGAGGCTGGAGCATCCATCTTGCTTACCCGAAACCCCGCAGATTTTAAAGCTGCAAAAATTTCCGTCCTAAGTCCTTCGGCATTTCTTGCATCCTGTATCACACAATCGGAATAATAGCCCCACTCTTCCCCCGGGCAATGTCATCTGGCAAATTCTCCAGGATACTCCGACTTAGCTCATCCACGATTTTTTTCTTGTGTTGCTTTCGAATGCGCACGATACTGATTTCTCTTTCCGGCACCGGATCGGCAAAAAGATGCAAATGGGTGCGCCGCTGTTTGTCCCAATCGAGCACAGCCAGTTCAGGAAGGATCGTGATTCCCTGGTAGGTGTCCACCATACGAATTAGCGCATCAATACTCCCGGACGCATATTGAAGTCCCTGTTTCGGGGCTTTTTGCTTTTTTAACTCACACAGGCGAATCACCTGGGTGCGCAGGCAATGGCCTTCTTCCAACAGCCAGAGATGATCCAGATCAATGTCATCTGCCAATAAAAACTGCTTATTGGGCATGGCTCTACCTCGTCCGGCATAGACCAGGAATTTCTCATAGAATACCGGCAATTCATCAAAACCGATGCGCTTGGTGGGCGTGGCCAATAGTCCCGCATCAATCTCATTGCGCTCCAGCCTGCGCAAAATTTCATCCGTATTGAGCTCTTGCACGGTCAGGTTTACCTTAGGATGGGTCTCTGTAAATTGTTTGAGAAACAAGGGCAATAGATAGGGCGCTAAAGTGGGGATGATACCCAGCTTTAAACTTCCTTGCAGGGCTTCTCCTTTTTCAGAAGCGATATCGTGCAATCTGTGCACCTCTTGAATAATTACCCGGGCTTGTTCTAAAATACGATCCCCCTCTTCCGTTGCCATTACGGGTTGTCTGCTCCGATCGAAAATGAGGAGGCCTAATTCTTCCTCGAGTTTTTGAATCATGGCACTCAGGGTCGGTTGTGTTATGTTGCAAGCTTCTGCTGCACGAACAAAATGACGATGCTCCTCCACGGCAAGAATATATTCCAACTGTTGAATATTCATATAGAATAAATCTATGCAAACATAGAAAATATCAGTTTGATAAATATTACATGACCTATAACCTTTGTAAAGATTAATGGCCGAAACTTAGTTACTCATTGAAGTTAGGCGGGAAGAAATCATTAAATTCAAAAAAAATACACTCAACAATGGAAGGTTCTAATAATGGCAAATGTCCTGTGATACACGGGGCGAATACCGAAACACAACAATCGGTGATGAACTGGTGGCCGAACGCCCTCAATCTTGACATATTGCACCAGCATGACAGCAAGACAAATCCCCAGAATCCTGATTTTAACTATCGGGAAGCCTTTAACAAATTGGATTTTGAAGCCGTAAAAAATGATTTGAAGGAATTGATGACGGATAGCCAGGAATGGTGGCCTGCCGATTGGGGGCATTACGGAGGATTGATGATTCGTATGGCCTGGCATAGCGCCGGCTCTTATCGCACCTCCGACGGTCGGGGAGGAAGCAATACAGGAAATCAGCGTTTTGCTCCGCTCAATAGCTGGCCCGATAACGTCAACCTTGATAAAGCCAGACGCCTGCTTTGGCCAATTAAAAAGAAATACGGGAACAGCCTTTCATGGGCCGATCTGATGATTCTTGCGGGCAACATGGCCTATGAATCCATGGGCTTCAAAACCTTCGGTTTTGGTGGAGGCCGGGAAGACATCTGGCATCCTGAAAAGGATGTGTACTGGGGAGCAGAAAAGGAATGGCTGGGAAAATCGAGGTACGAAGACTCATCCAACAGCGACTCTTTGGAGAACCCTTTGGCAGCGGTTCAGATGGGATTAATTTACGTGAACCCAGAAGGTGTTGATGGCAAGCCAGATCCTTTGAGAACCGCACAGGATGTTCGCGCTACTTTCAAACGCATGGCCATGAACGATGAAGAGACGGTTGCCCTCACAGCAGGAGGACATACCTTGGGAAAAACACATGGCAATGGCGACGCCTCCAAACTTGGTCCCGCACCTGAGGGAGCCACAGTGGCCGAGCAAGGTCTCGGATGGCAAAATACGCAAGGCAAGGGAAATGCTGAAGATACCATCAGTAGTGGTTTGGAAGGAGCGTGGTCATCTACACCGGATAAATGGAATCATACTTATTTTCATCTGCTGCTTAACCACGAATGGAAAAATGTAAAAAGTCCGGCGGGTGCCCATCAATGGGAACCGATTGATATGAAAGAAGAAGATAAGCCACTGGATGCGCATATACCGGGAGTGAGGAGAAATCCTATCATGACGGATGCAGACATGGCATTAAAGGTGGATCCGGAATACCGAAAAATTGCAGAAAAATTTTACAAAGACCCGGAGTATTTTGAAAATGTATTTGCCCGCGCATGGTTTAAGCTTACGCATCGGGATTTAGGTCCGAAACAGCGTTATCTGGGTCCCGATGTGCCCAAAGAAGATCTTATCTGGCAGGATCCGGTGCCTGCCGTAAACTATATTCTTTCCGATGCAGAAGTTGAGCGGATCAAATCGACTATAATGAATAGTGGTTTGACGTCGAGCGATTTGATCAGCACCGCATGGGACAGTGCCAGAACCTACCGTGGCTCTGATTTCAGAGGAGGTGCCAATGGTGCGCGAATCCGACTTGCCCCTCAAAAAGATTGGGTGGGAAATGAACCGGCACGCCTGGCAAAAGTCCTTTCGAAACTGGAAGAAATCCAGTTCGGACTCGATAAAAAAGTGAGTATGGCTGATTTGATTGTTCTGGGTGGAAGCGCAGCTTTAGAACAAGCGGCGAAAGCGGCCGGAGTTGACATAAAGGTACCTTTTGCAGCGGGCAGAGGAGATGCCAGTGATGAGATGACGGATGCGGAATCATTCAATGTATTGGAACCACTGCACGATGGATTCAGGAATTGGCTGAAGGAAGATTACGATGCCAACCCGGAAGAATTACTTTTGGACAGGGCCCAATTAATGGGACTTACTGCCCCGGAAATGACGGTTCTTATTGGAGGTATGCGTGTGTTGGGAACCAATTACGGGGGAACGAAACATGGTGTATTCACGGATAAGGTTGGGGTGTTGAGCAATGATTTCTTTGTAAACCTAACAGATATGAAGTTCCTCATGTATCCTGTTTCTGATGGATTATACCATGTAGTAGATCGTGGAACAAAGGAATTAAGATGGACCGCGACGCGGGTTGATTTAATCTTTGGATCCAATTCTATTCTGAGAGCCTATTCAGAATTTTATGCTCAGGATGACAACAAAGAAAAGTTTGTCAGAGATTTTGTGGCAGCTTGGGTAAAGGTAATGAACGCCGACCGTTACGATCTAAAACATTAACTGCTAATGAGCAGATAATTTGGGTAAAAGCCGGAGGAGACTCCGGCTTTTTGTGATTAAATGTGCTGCGAGCTTGGGCCCACAGCTAAAATTATTGATTCGAATCGGGTGTTCTCAGTTGCATGGTGAAATCAATACAATTCAAACTCATTATTGGCTGCGGGTTTAAACCCGCAGCCAATGTTTTAATACTTGTCCTTTGAATGATGTTCTTCCTGATTTCTACTATAATTGGTCATGAGGGTACCCGCTGCCTGAAGGAGCGGCAATCCCGCACGTGCGGGATAGCGAAGGAAGGCACAGCGGGTCATTGAGGAAGCAAGCGCGATTTTTTTCTTCCTTTTTATCTAAAAAAAAGAAAAATGGATGATGAATCCTTCAATAAAAAGGTATTGTGGGAAATAAACGGATACGCATGTAATTGGTAATTCGTTTCAAATCGGCCTTTCCTACAGATTCAATAAAATACCGGCGCTGACGGGCGAATTATTTATTGAATTTGGTGCTTATCCATCAGGAAGATTCTCCTTGATTTGTTGAACGACATCACAAATTTGCTGTGTTGACGGTAAATTTAGAAGCACATACGAATGATTAGTCCATCCATTTATTTCAATGATGAATATTTTCTTTTGAAAGTAAAACAATCTGATATGCTTAAAAACATGCTCGCTTAACAAAGAGTTTTCTAAATAGGGTATCCTGTTTTTTGTTGAAAACGCAAAGTGAAGTGTAATGTTGACTTGGCTCACAACTCAAAACCAAGCCACCGAATTATTCAATTAGAATGGCGGAATAGCCATTTTACAAAGCGATGACATCCAATTTACAGGAACCAGACATATCCTGCATATTCTGATAGGATTGAATATCCTTCATGATGCATAAACCACATTCAACAAACGCTATAGCTGAAGGTTTCAACCTGCATCATCATCCAAAATTTCCACCTCTGCAATTCCACTCACAAAATAGGCCCGGCCACTCCTTTGTTCGATGCAGCGGTAGCGGGTCCGGCGTTTTTCTCCTTTAACAAAGACCATCCCATTGGATAAACCAAATTTGGCTCCGGCCGGTAGGTCGTCGAGATGGATAACAGGATGTTCATCATATCGACTCAGCACCTTGAACAGATGAGGGTCGCTGCAACTTGAGGCGGCTGGATTTCGCAGATAGCGACTGAGTGCATGTTCGACATCCTCTGGAAAGATGGATTTGTTCAGGAAGGAGACCATCAGGTTTTGAAAAAAGGCTTTCCACTCTTTTCCATGAGGGTCGACCAGATTTTGGTATCGGTTCCAGGTAAGGAGATGGGCCAATTCATGAACCAGAGTAATGAAAAAGGCATATTGGTTCAGGTTATGATTTACCGAAATACGATGTCCGTGATTTCCATGGGGGTGGCGGTAGTCGCCTAACTTGGTGCTACGTTGCTTGCTTACACGGAGATGCACCTTCAACTCTACGATCAGTTCCGCAATGGGATCAACCGTACTTAGCGGGATATATCGGGTAAGACCTTTTACCAGTTCAGTTTTTGTCATGAGGACAAATTCTGAATCAAGGATACGATGGAATCTGCATCCATGCCACATAACTTATACAACTCCTGTTGAGAACCCTGTTCGATAAATGCGTCGGGGATACCCAATCGCAACACACGATTGTCGAGATGACGACGATTCATGGCTTCGAGAACGGCCGAGCCAAACCCTCCGTCGAGACATCCATCTTCTAGTGTTACGAGAGTGCCATGTTCTGATGCCAATTGCATCAATAAATATTCATCCAGGGGTTTAATAAAACGCATATCCGCCAGTGTAATAGAGGTTCCGTTTTCTTGAAGTACACTGGCCGCTTCAATAGCATTGGTTCCTATAGCGCCAGCAAACAGAACTGCGATTCCCTTTCCTTGCCGGATAATTCGTCCCTTTCCGATTTCCAACTTCTCCATCCTGTTTCTCCATTCTGGCAGCGAACCGTTGCCACGGGGATACCGGATAGAGATAGGACCGTCATTGTAATGAGCTGCCGTAAACATCATGTTACGCAATTCATGCTCATTTAAGGGAGCTGCTACCACCAAATTAGGGATTGCCCTGAGAAAAGCGATATCAAATGCACCGTGATGGGTTGGACCGTCTGAACCGACAAGTCCGGCCCGGTCAAGGCAAAACCGAACAGGAAGATTTTGCACACAGACATCGTGAATGATTTGGTCGTATGCGCGTTGAGCGAAAGTGGAGTAAAGATTACAAAAAGGAATGATGCCTTCTGTTGCAAGACCTGCCGAAAAAGTAACTGCATGTTGCTCTGCAATTCCCACGTCGAAGACGCGTTCCGGCAAGGCGTCCATCATGATATTCATGGAACATCCTGTTGGCATGGCCGGAGTGATCCCAACTATTTTATCATTTTGTTCGGCAAGCTCGAGCAGGGTATGACCAAAGACATCCTGGAATTTGAGCGGTTGAGTGCTGGGTTTTTCTTTTTGAATGATTTTTCCACTCAGTTTGTCAAACGTACCGGGAGCATGCCAAAGGGTTTGTTCCTTTTCCGCCGGTTCAAAGCCTTTACCTTTCAGGGTAAGCACATGTAGCAACTTAGGTCCTGGAATATGTTTTAAACGCTCCAATTCGGAACACAGACCATCCAGATCATGTCCGTCTACAGGTCCGAAATACTGGAAGTTCAGCGATTCGAAGAAATTTCCCTCTTTGCCCATGAGTTGATAGGCTGTGCTTTCCATCTTCTTCAGCACGGATTCGGCTACGCCTTGATCCCGGGCCTGACCTATTGCATTGGCTACTCCCTCTCTGAAAGCGGTATTGGCTTCATTTCTGGCCAAACTGTTCAGGTAGTTTTTCAAAGCCCCCATGCTTGGATCGATGGAGATGGAATTGTCGTTGAGGATAACCAGGATATTGGTATCCAGGGAACCGGCGTGATTCAGTCCTTCGAAGGCCATGCCTCCGGTCAGTGCTCCATCTCCAATGACCGCAATATGTTGTCTGTTATGAATGCCTCTGAGTTTATCCGCTACAGCCATCCCGAGAACGGCAGAAATGGAAGTAGAGGAATGTCCGGTACCGAATGCATCGAATTCAGATTCGCTTCTTTTAGGAAAGCCACTGATCCCTCCCTTTTTGCGGTTGCCCGAAAACACATCTTTTCTTCCGGTAAGAATTTTATGGGCGTACGCCTGATGACCTACATCCCAAACCAATTTATCATCCGGCGTATTGAAAACATAATGCAAAGCCACGGTTAATTCAACGACGCCGAGGTTGGCGCTAAAGTGTCCGCCATCCTGAGAAATTGTATCTATGAGAAAATCGCGAAGTTCTGTTGCCAGAGATTTTCGTTCGGAATTATTTAATTCTCGTAAATCAGCCGGGTTAGAAATCCTTGATAAGGTAGGACACAATTTTCTCACGTCACAAAGATAGAATTAAGAGGCTTTTTTCTGGTTATTTCCGGTAAGAGGAGTTCAAATCTAACCCATCGAGCAGGAGGGCTATTGACTTTTCAATCCTTCTAATTTTCGTCTCTTCTTTCTTCGCCTCATCAATGTAAAGGAGATATTCTCTCTGATGAGAAGCCGACATGTTTTGAAAGGCTTCCATTGCTAAAGGATGTTTTTCCAAAGCTTTCCGAAATGCAGGATGCATGTCTATATCCTTTTTAGGAACGGCTTCTTTTTTAGGCAAGGTTTTTCCTTCATCTATTAAAGATGCAGCTTCCAACAGATAAGCTTTCAAAATGGCATCATCTGGTAAATCCTGAAAACTGCTGATTTTGCCGAGTTGTCCCATGGCAGAACCTTCATCTCTTTTTTCCAGGATTTCGGAGGGGTCATTCATTAATGGCGCCAGCCAAAATCCGAATGCGCAATGGCCTTTGAAAGCAGCCATGTGACAGAGGATTTTTCCTTTGTAGATGAAGCAGGGGAAATTCCACTTGATTTGTTCTTCAACAGCCGGAATTGTAGCATGTACCAAGAATTGTAGATGACGTAAAACAGGCTGAGCAAAAGCAGCTGCCTGTTCAATATAATCTTCGGTATTTTTTACTTTAGCCATTCCATTTAAAATTAGCTACTGCACCAATTCTTCTCCATTTTGAAATGAGGAATTCCTATTTCAGTAAATTCTTCTCCTATGGTAGTATACGCCAAATCGTCATAGAATTGTTTGCTCACATTCCGGGCATGCAATTCTATGCAGCAGAAGCCTTTTTTAATGGCAAATTCTTCAGCAAATGAAACAAGCCGGGTTCCGATCCCTTGCCCCTGCTGTTCGGTGTCTACGGCTACCTGACGCATTTTGAGAGTTTTATTATCAAGAGGAACCAATGCCATGCAGGCAACGATTCTTCCATTCAAAAATGCGGCAACATGGTATTGGTTGCCTTCATTTTTCAGCTCTTCTTCCGAGAATTTCAAACCGAGAGGTTCACGAAGTATGCGACTCCGTAAATCCACTGTTTCAGTATATTCGGGCGATTCGAAGTCAACGAGCCGGATGATCAATTCACTCATGTTACTTCTCGCTGGCTGCGGATTTTTTAAGTGCGAGTATTGAAAAATCGGTGTCAACCGCATGGATGGTATTACTCAAATGTCCGAGTCCATCGATTTCCATTTCAACCACGTCACCATCCTGTAACCACTGCACAGGATAATTAGGATCATTCAGGAGGCCGGTACCGTTTAATTCAAGAAAGCAACCGGTTCCAACTGTACCGGATCCTATGACATCGCCTGGCAGAATATCCACGCCATACGCACAACGTTCAAGGATTTCTGCGAAGGTCCAGTCCATATCGCCCATATTTCCTTCGGAAACTTGTTTCCCGTTTACCCAGCATTTCATGCTTAAATTGTAATTGTTTCCTATATGTCCTGGTTTGGCTTGAATTTTATAAGGTTCTAATTCGTCGGGAGTAACTAAATAAGGCCCGATTACCGTAGAGAAATCTTTTCCCTTGGCGGGGCCAAGATTCAGTTTCATTTCTTCCATCTGCAATGTTCGGGCGCTCATGTCATTCATGATCATATACCCGGCGATGTAATCATCTGCATCTTCGGCTTTGATATTCCTGCCTTTTTTCCCGACAACGATCGACGCTTCCAATTCGAAATCCAGCTTGTTAAAATGATCTGGCATGCATTCAATTGACCCTGGTCCCTGAATCGCATTATGATTGGTAAAGTAAAAAATTGGGTATTCATCAAACTCAGGAATCATTTCCACCCGGCGATTGCGGCGGGCCGCTGCCACATGCTGACGAAATGCATATCCGTCGCGGCAGGAGCTTGGATGTGGAACTGGAGCAAGCAGGGTCCCATTCGAAACAGGTACTGCCATCTCCTGATAATCTCCTTTTAGAATTTGCGCATTGAGCTCTTTGGCTCTGTTCATTGCATTGTTGCCTTGACGAAGAAATTCGATTATTTCATCTGGAAGAGAATGATCCAGGCGATTTACAGGATAAACCAGATCGTTATGACAGATTCCGAGATGTGCCTTATTCTGAAAGAAAAATGTTACCAGTTTCATGGATTGAAATTTTGGACAAATATAAGTTTCTGCGAGTGGAAGGCATGAACATCTGAGCTAAGATGTCATCCATTGCAGTTGACAGTGATTTAAATTTAAATGCTAATTTTGGATAATCCCTGAAGTTCAGTCCCCTATGAATACGAGTAGTGCAGAAATAGAATCGCCTCCGAAGAATCATTTGGAAATCCTTTTTGCTGAAGCGGAGAAAATGGCCGAATTCGGAATTTGGGAGGTCAATCTTAGTGACATGAAATTAACCTGGACCGATGGAGTATTTTCCATTCATGAGTTAGACAAGAATGAATACGATCCGGAGGTTGAAACTGCGATAGAATTTTATGTGCCAGAGCATGTGCCCGTGATTTCTTTTTGCCTTGATAAGCTCATGGAACAAGGGAAACCTTATGATGTCGATTTGGAGATTATTACAGCTAAGAAAAACCGCATTTGGGTGAGGGCTCAAGGCAAGCCCGTATTCGATGAAAACGGAAAGATTATTCAGATTCGAGGTATTTTTCAAAACATACATACCGAAAAACTTCAAAAAGTTGAATTGAGAGGAGCAATGCATAAGTTGGCCACTCAGAATGAACGATTGCAGCAATTTGCCCATATTGTATCTCATAATCTTAGGTCGCATGCCGGGAATATTGAGCTGATGCTGAATATGATGAAAGAGGCTGACGAAGATGAAAAGTCATTGTATCTTAATCAATTAGACAAAATAGCTGTAAGCTTGAGTGATACCATACAAAATTTGCAGGAGGTAGTTAAGCTCGATTCTGAAGATTTAAGTCCAATCATTTTAAAGATCAGTGACGCCATCGAGAATACCATTCACAATCTCCATGGACTCATCAAAAAAGAGAAGGCAGAAATTGAGGTGCTTATTGAAGATTGGGATGATGTTTTGTTTGAACCCGCATATCTTGACAGCATCCTATTTAACTTGATCTCCAATTCTTTGAAATACCGCAGTCCGGATGTGCCACTAAAAGTTCAGCTGCAGACCATCTTCCGAAACGGCAAGAAATGCCTGCTGGTTAGGGATAACGGCAAAGGAATTGATTTGGATCGATATGGTTCGAAGGTATTTGGGATGTATAAAACCTTCCATGGAAATAAAGATGCCAAGGGAATTGGATTGTTTATCACGAAGAACCAGGTAGAGTCGCTGGGAGGGGAGATTTCTGTTGCAAGTACCCCAGGCCAGGGAAGTGAATTTTGCGTGCAGTTTGCACGTTGAATCAAAGGGTATTGTTGAGGACGCCGGCATCCATGATGCGCTCAAACAACTTAGTTTCCTTCAATTTATTGATCATTCGAACATGCTCGGATTTGTGCGCATCGGAACCCACCAAATGAATCATCCCTTCTTTTAGTAGTAGATTGGCGGTATGTTTAATCTGTGGTCCGTAATACCCAGTGAAGGACAAAAGATTCAATTGAAATAATGCTCCTGAATTAAAAATTCGTTCATAAGCTGCCAAAGTCTCTTTATCTCTGGGTTTGGTCAAATATGCATACCGTTCAGGGTGAGCAAATACGGGATTATAGCCTTGAATTCTCAAGTCAAAAAATACCTGAAGCAATTCCGGATGGCTCTGAATGTAATTCGTCTCAATCAGAATCATTTTGTCTCCAAAGGTGAGTAACTCCTCGTTGTTCTTAACCATCCCGATAAAGGCATCGTCGAGGTAGTATTCTGCCGCGGCCTCCAATTCGACTTGTATGCCTCTTTCCTGCAATGCTTCTTGCACGAATTCCAGTTTTTCACGGATAATTTCCGGAGTATTCCTGTAAAATTCGAACATGATATGAGGCGTGGTGATTATTTTTTTAACCCCGGGTTTGATGGTACGTTCAATCAGGTCGAGACTGTCTTCAAGGTTTTTTGCTCCGTCGTCAATCCCGGGAAGCATATGCGAATGCAGGTCTACTTCCAAAGCAGAGGCTGCCTTCCCCGGAGCTTTTTCCCGGTCGAAGGCATCCTTTATTTTGGAAACGATTCCCATTAGATTTCGCTTAGAAATTCTTTGAGTGAAATGATATTGGCAATTTGCATCGGATCTACATTCAATGGTTCGGTAATGTTAATGGTAAACCAATCCAGGATGTAGATGATTTCAAACAGAGTCGGAATATCGAGTTGTTGTGTTTCGAGCACGGCAACTTTGTTGTTTTCGCGTTCCAGCAAAGCTGTAATGAAGTCAAATCGCGCACTTACCCGTTCATTGCTATGGCTATTCAACACGATGAAATTAGAGGGCAGTTGCCCGTAATACGATTCAATCACATTGTGATTCGCTTCAGGCAATGTACTTACAAACGCCTCCATCTTTGAATTTTCATTCAATTGCTGAGCAAAACGCCAGGCTATACCTGAAAAGGCAGCATCGGTAAGGATGGTGTACCTCCGGTTGAGAGTACTCTGAAATTTGGTCACCAAATTTTCGGCCGCCTGCTTAAGTCTGACATTGTCGCTTAATCCTGCGATTGCAGAATTAAAATCTTCGGTTAAATCTTTTCCAATAAGTTCACCGAAAACTTTCAAAAGGAAACCAAGTGAATACCCCAGAGCCATTCTGGGTTGGTATCCCTGTTCAATGGCATAATGGATCAGATTTAATTCTTTGGCTTTTTCCATTAAATGACCACCTGAGCAAATAATCAGAACTTTTGCACTTCGTTTCAGTGCATCTTCCAACATGCTCAAAGTTTCTTCCGTATTACCTGAATAAGATCCAAGCACCACAAGCGAGTTCGAGTCGACATAGGCGGGCAGGAAATAATCATTTATTACCTCCACCGGAATCGGAAACTCGTGAATGAAATAGGATTTTGTAATAGTGCCACCTATTCCAGAACCGCCTAGTCCGCCAATGACAACATTTGAGAAGGATTTTGCCTTCAGGCCATGAGGACGGTACTCCCGTTGCACAAATTCGAGTTGTTCGTAAAATACTTCGAGAGAGCTATGGTGTGTGATCATAATGACAAGTTTACAAAATCGGCTTTAGAAAATTAAAGATGTAAGGAACGATTTCCGGTTGCAGCCAAAGCCGCTTCCTTCAATGCTTCTGTATACGTTGGGTGCGCGTGACTGATTCTTCCAATATCTTCTGCAGAGGCACGGTATTCCATCGCAACAACAGCTTCTGCAATCATATCTGCTGCACGGGGTCCAATCATGTGAACGCCGAGAATTTCATCGGTGCTGGCATCTGCGAGTACCTTTACAAAACCCGCGGTGTCCATGGAAGCACGAGCCCTTCCTGATGCCAGAAATGGGAATTTACCCACATTATATTTCCTTCCAGCTTCTTTGAGTTGCTCTTCAGTCAATCCAACTCCTGCCACTTCCGGCCAGGTGTAAACAACTCCAGGAATTAAGTTATAGTTGATATGCGGTTTTTGACCTGCTAATATTTCGGCAACCATCACGCCTTCCTCTTCCGCTTTATGCGCCAGCATGGCTCCGCGCACTACATCGCCAATGGCATAAATATTCGGCACGTTGGTTTGAAGATGATCGTTAACGGCAATCCGTCCGCGGTCTTCCATCTGCACTCCTGCTTTGTCCAAACCAAGGCCATCGGTATAAGGTCTGCGACCAACGGCTACCAGACAATAGTCGCCCTTGAATTCAACCGGGGCTCCTTTAGGGTCTTCTGCCGTTACAGTAACGGCTTTACCTTTCGCAGAAGCGCCGGTTACTTTATGATTGAAGAAGAATTCAAAGCCTTCTTTCTTCAACACTTTTTGGAGTTCCTTGCCCAAGGCTCTGTCCATAGTCGGAATTAAAGAGTCTGTGTATTCGACCACGGATACTTTAGCTCCCAAACGAGCATAAACGGATCCCAGTTCAAGGCCGATAACTCCTCCGCCGATAATGATTAAATGCTTGGGGATTTCCTGCAATTCGAGCGCTTCGGTTGAGGTAATAATTCGTTTTTTGTCGATGGTAATACCAGGCAAAGAACTTGGTTTGGAACCGGTGGCGATAATGGAATATTTCGCCTCAATCTCTTTGCTTTCTTTACCGTTCGTGATTTGAATTTTGGTATTGCTCAAAAATGAACCTACTCCGGTGTGTACATCAATCTTGTTTTTCTTCATCAAGAAGCTTACCCCTTCGGTATTTTGTTTTACCACGTCACGTTTTCTATCGATCATTTGCTTCAGATTCACTTTCAGGTTTTGAAGCTCAATGCCGTGTATTTCAAAGGTGTGCTGGGCATTGTGATAGTGTTCAGAGGAATCAAGCAATGCCTTGGAAGGGATACAACCCACATTCAGGCAGGTGCCTCCTAAGTTTGCATATTTCTCGATGATGGCGGTTTTTAGACCGAGTTGTGCGCAGCGGATAGCTGCCACATATCCGCCTGGTCCTGAGCCGATAACGGCCACGTCGTATTGTGACATATTCGGATAATTCTGTTAAGCCCTGCGAAGATAAAGGAATTCCCGTTTTTCGGGCTATTGGAAAGAGGGCTTTTTTGCTTATTTCAACTTGAGTACTTGTCCGATACTGATTGCATTATCTGCAAGATGATTTAAGCGTTTCAGGTCTTCAACACTCACATTGTACTTTCTGGATATGCCATACAGAGTATCACCCTTCTCTACAGTATGGCTGGCTGGCAATTCATCCACCGCTTTTTCGGGAGCTGTTTTGGGAGCCGCATTCAGTTTGAGCTTTTGTCCGATGCTTAGTTCATTTGAGTTAAGCTTATTCAGTTCTTTCAGATCTTCCACCTGTAAATTGTATTGTTTTGAAATACTGTAGAGGGTTTCACCTTTTTTAACGGTATGCGTAAAGACCATTGCAATGGTGTCTTGAGTAAATTCCTCCGCACGTCCATTAATAATTAATTCCTGTCCAATTTGTATGGAATAGCTTGTTAATCCGTTGAGTTCTTTCAATTGTTCCACACTGACTTGATACTGTTTGGCAATACGGAACAAGGTTTCTCCTGGAGAAACGGTATGAACACTGATTCCTTTGCTGGGATCTTCTTTTTCTCTTGGGATGTTCAATGTGTCTTTTACCTCTTCCGGACTGATAGCTGGTTCATTGCTGAATTTAGGAGTAGGTTCGTCGTGTTTTTCCGGTGCTATTTCAGGAACCGTAATGGTATCTCCCGGAACTTCCGGATTTGAAGGCAATACTACCTTAATCGGAGGGTTGGAAACACTGTCTTTTTCCACATTTTTTAATGGTAAGCCCGGATTATTCTGCTGGAGATATAGGGTTTGTCCTGCCACAGGTTGTTCATCTTCTTTTCTATTCAGATGATTTTTTCTGTAAAGGTGTTTCAACTTGATGCCATACATCTGACTAATGGACCACATGGTTTCTCCTGGCTGAACCACATGATAAGGCACCGAACCTTTGCGTTTCTTTGGTTTCAGATAGAGTATTTCTCCTGGGGTCAGTTCCTGATCTTTAGGCAGGTCGTTGTAGCGCCTCACCTGCCAGGCTCCCATTTCATTCCGTTTGGCAAGTCCCACGATATTATCTCCGGGTTGAACACGGGTAGCCGGAATTTCGTTAAACACGACGACTGTGGCATCGCGCAGACTGTCTTGTCGAGCAATTATAGGCTCTTCTTTCATCTTCAGGTCTTCCGGTTTCATGTGGTCGAGTTTGTGTAACTCATGACGCTCTATGATAGTAATAAGTAGATTGGGGTATTTGGGGTTGGTGGCATAACCAGCCTTTTTAAGCCCATTTGCCCAGCTTTTATAATCGGTACGGTCGTATTCAAAAAGAAAAGCATAGCGCTGATTTCCGAGCAGAAATTCCGAATGATCGATATAGGAAAGATAAGCAGAATCGTATGCGCGAAAACATTCTCCCGGAGCATCATCATCTTCATAAATGGTTTTTCCGGTCCAGCTTGTTTTGCACTTAATCCCAAAATGATTGTTTCCCTGACGGGCCAAACGCGAATTTCCGTTTCCGGATTCTAACAGACCCTGGGCCATCGTGATACTGGCAGGTATGCCCGTACGAAACATTTCATTAATGGCAATTTCCTTATACAGCTCGATGTATTGAATCGGTGAAAGGTTTTCGTTTCCGCTTTGAAAGGACGCGAAAATGCCGAGACTTAATATCCAATACCATCTTTTCATACAGATACAAAACGCTTTTGGCAAAGCTATTGATATCGAATGTGTCAGGAACCCTTGGGTTTTTCACTTATACACAGGAATATGCACGGGGTGTATTGAAAATAATTCCATCCTTTTTATAAAAAGTTAAATTTGTCGCGGATGAAGAAGAGTTTACGACTAAAAACAGGATTGCCAACTCTCTATAAGGTATTAGCCTTTTTGCTGTTTGGACTAATGGGTCAACAATCTGAGGCCCAGAAAATCCCGGAACCAACCTGGACATATACCTTTTCAAAAACGGAGGTTGCGGTGGGTGAGGTAGTGGAATTACTCTTTAAAACGACAATACAGGACGGATTTTATGTGTATTCGAATGATTTCGACCCGAACCTGGGCCCTCAAATAACTGAAGTCGAATTTGAGAAACACCCGAGTTTCGAGTTAGTTGGGGGCTTGATTCCGGTTGGAGCTCATAAAAAATACGATGATGTTTGGGAAGGCGAAGTTTCTATATTTCATAAAAAGGCGGAGTTCCGTCAAAAAGTGAAAATATTGGCGAAGGATCCGGTTATCAAGGGAATACTCTATTTTCAATCCTGTTCAGATCAGTCTTGCGTAAACTTTGACCCTTCCTTTGAATTCAAAGGACTGAAAGTAAATCCGGTGGTTAAACCTGTTCCGGTCGAAGACAATAAAAAGCAAAATCAGATTGTGGAGGAGCCAACTCCAACTAAACCGCCTGCGGAGCCTGAAAATCCTGAGATTGATACAACGACTCGAAAAACAATAGCTACTCCGGACGAAGATTTGGAAGCTTCTCAAGACAGCAGCAAAGCAGTGTCTCCCACTGCCTCTACGGACGATGATGACGATCTGAAAAAGAAAGGGCTTATTGCTCTGTTCTTGCTGGGTTTTGCTGTTGGATTTGGTGCAGTATTGACGCCTTGCGTGTTTCCCATGCTTCCAATGACGGTTGCCTTTTTTACCAAAAGACACGAAAAAGGTCAGGCGCGCAAAATGGCTTTATTCTATGGCTTTAGTATCGTTTTCATCTACACTTCCTTTGGCCTGTTACTTTCATCACTCTTCGGGGCAACATTTGGCTATACCATTAGTACTCATTGGTTACCAAATATTTTATTCTTCATCATCTTCCTGATTTTCGGGATCTCGTTCCTCGGTGCTTTTGAATTGGTATTGCCTAGTTCATTCGTCAATAGGATTGATCAAAAATCAGATAAAGGAGGATATGTGGGCGTATTTTTTATCGCCTTGACATTGGTGGTGATTTCCTTCTCCTGCACTGTTCCAATTGTTGGGTTTGTTGCCATTTTAGCCGAGAATGGAGAGATTGTTCGTCCATTAGCAGCTTTGCTTGGATTCTCTATCTCATTTGCATTGCCTTTTGTCTTGTTTGCCTTCTTCCCGGGCCTGATGAACAAATTGCCGAAATCGGGTGGCTGGTTAAATTCTGTAAAAGTATTTTTTGGATTCCTGGAAATTGGATTGGCTCTTAAATTTTTCTCTCAGGCCGACCTGGCTTATCATTGGGGAATCCTTGATCGGGATGTGTTTTTATCCATCTGGATCATGTTGGCTGTACTCATGGGATTTTATTTTCTGGGGAAACTCAAATTCTCCCATGACAGCGAAGTGAAATATGTATCTGTAGGTAGATTTTTTATTGCGCTCATGTCGTTCTCATTTGCGATTTACATTTTCCCGGGACTATTTGGAGCCCCATTAAAACCATTGGCGGGAATCATGCCTCCACTTACTACTCAGGACTTTGTGGGTGGCGGTGGAAACAATACACAACATCAGGAAGTACAGCCAGGACAGGACACAATTCTTCATGCCGATATTCTTCATATTCCCTTAGGGCTGCCCGGATACTTCGATTACGAGCAGGGGCTCAATGCTGTGCGGCAGCTGGGTAAACCGGCTTTCCTTGATTTTACGGGTCATTCTTGCGCCAATTGCAGAAAGATGGAAGAAGATGTTTGGCCAAACCCGGAAATTGCTCGTCGATTGAAAGATGATGTGGTGATTGTATCACTTTATACAGATGAAAAAAGAGAACTTCCGGAAGAAAGGTGGTATAAGTCCGAAAGGAATGGGAGAACCATGAAAACGGTTGGAGACCAGAATTTGGACCGGGAAATATTGCAGTTCGATGAGAATGCCCAACCCATGTACTTCATTGTGGATGAAGAAGGCAAGATTCTGAGTAAATTCAATGGATATAAAAATGATCCGGAAGGATTTGCTAAGTTTATAGATGATGGTGTTGCCGCCTTTAATGCCCGAAAAAAATAGTGAACCGTATCCGCCAACATTTTACTGAAGCACAAAAAACACTGGAAGCTTTTCTTTCGGATGATGCAAATATGCTCGCGATAGAAAACGCGGGTGCCGCCATGGTAAATAGCCTGCAAAACGGCGGAAAAATTATTTCCTGTGGAAACGGCGGATCCATGTGCGATGCAATGCATTTTGCAGAGGAATTGAGTGGTCGCTACCGGGATGATCGTCCGGCACTGGCGGCAGTATCTATCTCCGATCCATCTCACATGAGTTGCGTAGGCAACGACTATGGATTCGATCGGGTGTTTTCAAGATATGTGGAAGGTCTTGGTAGGAAAGAGGATGTATTGCTGGCCATCTCTACCAGTGGGAATTCAAAAAATGTAATCCTTGCTATTGAAGCGGCCAGGGCAAAGGGGATGCACACCATAGCACTGACAGGAAAAGATGGGGGGAAGATTTCCCAAATGGCAGATATTGAAATCCGGGCGCCGCACAGCGACTATGCGGACCGTGCGCAGGAAATTCATATCAAGGTGATTCATGCTCTAATAGACTACATCGAAACCTCGATTTCCAAATAATTTCATTTTTGAAAAACCAGGATTGACATCCTTCCGTATATGAAGGAAACAATGTCAATTATGAAGAAAATGTACCTACTGTTGCTGGCATTTATTGTAGCAACTTCAACATTCGCCTCTCATCTGGGCCCTAAGATCTTATTTACTGCTCACCTCAGTGGCGACCAGGAAGTTCCAGCTGTAACCACAGATGGAAATGGTATTGCAACCCTCTATCTAAATGAAACCAGAGATACGCTATGTGTGCGCCTGAGTTGGTTTGGGTTGAGCGGAGATGCAAACGGTATTCACATTCATCATGGAGCCATGGGAATGAATGGAGATGTGCTTGTCAATTTGAGTGGTGACATAGACAAGGAACAAATCTATGGGATGGTTACAGGGAATGACCTCAATCCGGCCCTTATTGCAGATATGTTGAGCGGTAATACCTATCTGAATCTTCACACCGCATCAAATCCAAATGGCGAAATCCGTGGCCAGGTTATGGCTGAAACGGATTTTGGCTATTATTCTTTCTTGACTACCTCACAGGAAACAGATGGAGTAATGGGCTCAATGGCAACAGGACTTGCTGTTATGAAAGCAAGTCGCGACAAGAAATGGCTTTGGATTGAAGTGATTGCCGACAGTCTCTCTGAAAATCCTACCGGTGCACATATTCACTGGGCTGCTGAAGGAATGTCCGGACCTGTTATATTAAGTCTCACTGATTTGATAGACGGAAATAGAATTCATGGCATGAAAGAAGTGACTCCCGGCTTGGTGGATTCATTAATGAGTGGCATGGCTTATATAAATCTGCACACTTCAATGAACCCCGCAGGTGAAATTCGTGGTCAAATTGCCAAACTGCCAACGCTTGGATTTGATGCCGTTTTAGATAAAGCACAGGAAACTTCAATGGTGATGGGAATGAATGATCCGCATGGTGTGGCACATTTCCATTTGTATCAGGGGTTGGACTCTCTCCATTTTTTGATTCAGGTATCCGGAATGTCTGGCGATATCACAGGAGCTCATTTACACGACGGAGCCATGGGAACAAGCGGAAATGTTCTGGTAAGTCTAACCCCTTTTGTCACTGGAAATATTATCACGGGAGTGGTAAGCGGAGCAGAAATCAATCCTGATTTTATTAGTAAAATGCTCTCCGGAGAGGTATACCTTAATGTGCACACCGCATTGAATCCAAATGGAGAAATCCGTGGCCAGGTATATCGTTACTTACGAGAAGGTTACCCAATTGAATTGGATGCTTTGCAAGAAACTGCGCATGTAGGTTCTGCGGCACGGGGAATTGGTTTCGTATCCGTTGACCGAGATCAATCGAATATGTTCGTGGCCGTAAATGTAACGGGTCTGAGCGGAAAGATTACCGGTGCGCATATTCATACCGGGGCACGGGGAATCGACGGAGCAGTTACATTCAATCTGAGCGACTGGTTTATGAAAACAGGCATGAACGATATGGCTATGGGATATGAGATGATTTCGGATCCACAACAAGCAACGGATCTAAGAAACGGTATGATGTATCTCAATATTCATACCGACATGTTCGCAAATGGTGAAATCAGAGGTCAGATTGAACGCAGCTCTAAATGCGGTATGGCACCGGCAGATCCGACCGGAATTGCAATGCCTCAACCGGGCGAGATTCGTATCTATCCTAACCCAACCAGAAATGTGTTGAACATAGAAACTTCCGAAGCAATACAATACCGCGTGGTGGATGTGACCGGAAAAGAAATTGCCGCTGGCGAGATGATTCAGTCAGGGCAAGTTGATCTCAATGCCTGCAAAGTAGGCGTGTATTTCCTCCAGGTAATCAGTCCTAAAGGAGTGAAAACATTTAAAGTACAAAAGCAGTAGTAGACTGGTTTATATCATCCAAAGGGGGGCTTCGGTCTCCCTTTTTTTTTAGAAATGACTTCCGACATGAAATGAGCAGGTACTTTTCCTTTAATTTGCAGCCATGCAGGTCGATTTGTTTGTGCCTTGTTATGTAGATCAATTCCATCCGGAAACGGCCAGAAATATGGTGCGTATTCTGGAAGCTGCCGGATGCAAGGTGCATTACAATACAGATCAGACTTGTTGCGGGATGGCGGCTTACAATGCAGGTCACTGGGACCAGGCAAAGGAAGTCGGCGAAAAGTTCATCACGGAATTTCACAAGGACCGTCCAACTGTTGGAATCGGAGGAGCCTGCACCGGAATGGTGCGCAACGATTACAGTAAGCTTTTTCACAATTCTGTGGTCCACAATCAATGCAAACAATTGCAAAAAAATCTGTTGGAGTTCACTGAACTTTTAACTGATAAAGTCGATCTTAATGGGCTCCGGTTTAAATCCAATGCGCGAATCGCATGGATGGACTCATGTCAGGCGGTCAGGGAATGCAAGATAAAAGAAGGTCCAAGAAAACTTCTGGACCGGATTGAAGGTTTGAACTGGGTTGAATTGGATGAACAAGAGCAGTGCTGTGGATTCGGAGGAATATTTTCTCTTCGGGATGAAAAAAATTCTGTAACGTTTGGAAAACGTAAACTCGAATTAGCCGAAGAGGCCAAAGTAGATTATTTGGTAAGCACAGATACAGCCTGTCTGATTCACCTTGATTCCATAATTAAAATGAATTCTTATCCAGTGCGGGTACTTCATTTCATTGATTTACTCGCTGAAAGTATGTTATAAATGAGTGCAATGCAGGTGTATAGTGAAGCACAACTCAGAAGCTTCGCTGAAAAGGTATTTCGCAAGATTGGATGTTCAAATGAGGACGCTATTCAGGCAGCAGATGTTTTGATTTGTGCAGATTTGCGCGGAATTGACTCCCATGGAGTGGCTCGTTTGTCGGGGTACGTTCGATTGCATGAAGCAGAACGTGTCAGAACCAAACCGGACATGAGAGTAGTGCATGAAACACCATCTACGGCTACTCTTGATGCCGATGAAGCCCTCGGGCTGGTTAGCGGTCCGTATGCAATGAAGATTGCGATGGAGAAGGCAAGGAATGTGGGAAGTGGCTGGGTGGCTGTCGAAAATTCCAACCATTTTGGCATTGCGGCCTACCACGCGATGATGGCCCTGGAAGAAGACATGATCGGCATAGCCATGACCAATGCGAGTCCATTGGTTGCGCCGACACATTCCATCGAAAGAATGTTGGGTACGAATCCCATGTGTTTCGCCTGGCCAGCCAAGGGACACGCTCCATTTGTTGCAGATTTAGCTACCGCTGCGGCTGCCAATGGAAAGCTGGAAATTGCTCAACGCACCGGCAAGAAAATTCCAGACACCTGGGTTCAAGGCAGAAACGGAGAAGTGAGCAGTGATCCCAACGAATTGAAAAAGGGAGGTTCACTCCTTACTCTGGGTAGCACGGTTGACAATGGAAGCCATAAAGGCTACGCCCTTTCTGCGGTGGTCGATTTGTTCAGCGGAGTGCTGAGTGGAGCTAATTTTGGTCCCTGGGTGCCTCCTTTTGTGAGCTTTCTTCCAGTTCAGCCAGATTTGCCTGGAAAAGGCCTGGGTCATTTCTTTGGGGTTCTGCGTGTGGATGCATTTCGCCCGAAAGAAGATTATTTCAAGTCCATGGAGCAGTGGATTAATAGATTTCAAAAGGCAGAAAGAAAAGACCCAGGTGTGCCAGTTATAATTCCCGGAGAACCGGAAGCTGCCTTACAGACCGATAGAAAAGTGAATGGGATTCCTCTTGTGGAGGCTGTTGTAAAAGATTTGGAAGGATTGGCCGGCAAATTCGGTTTAAGTCTGTAATTTACCTGCATGATCCGGGTCTTAAGAAAGGGAGAGCGTTACACGCAGAAGCTGGAAAGCTTGTCCGAGGCGGATGATCTTCAGGAAGCCATCTGGATTGACCTTCAGGACCCAACACCCACGCAGGTTGCGGAAGTGGAAACCCGATTCCTGGTCAACTTTATGAGTGAGCAGGAGCAGACGGAGATTGAGACTTCTTCCCGCTATGTAGAAACCAGCGAGCGTATCATTGCCAACTCCAATTTCTTGCAGACCGAAGGAAGCGAGTTTCGAAATTATCCTGTCAGTTTTCTTTTAAAGAATCAGGTTCTATTCACATACCGCGACAGCGACTTGAGGAGTTTCGCTGATACGGTCCGGAAGATCAAGCAACTCTCTTCTTTTTCGCATAATGGAGCTCAGGTGATGTTGAGTTTATTCGAGTCGAGGATTGACTTGGATGCAGACATGATTGAACATATTTCGCGTGAAATTGCGTCCCTGTCGAAAGGTTTAGGAATCAACAAGCGGGTAAATGAGGATGTGCTCTTGCGTATTTCTGAATTTCAGGAGCTCACCATGGCCTTGCGTGAGAACATTTTTGACAAGCAAAGGGTGGTTTCGGCGATGCTTCGCAGTGATAAGTTTGAAGCTTCGGAACAGGATAAGCTTCGAATCATCATCAAGGATGTCAACTCTTTGCTCGAACATACAGCCTTCAATTTTGAGCGTCTGGAATACCTGCAGGATACTTTCCTGGGTTTGATCAATATAGAGCAAAATAAAATCATCAAGATATTTACTTTGGTATCTGTCATCTTTATGCCACCTACGTTAATTGCCAGCATTTATGGAATGAATTTCCGGATGATGCCTGAGCTTAACTGGGAAGATGGGTACCCATTTGCCATCGGGTTGATGATTTTATCCAGCGCAACGACCCTTTTCATCTTTCGCAGAAAAGGTTGGCTTTAGGTTTAAGTCACAATTTTGTCAATTCATTATCGAATTCTGTCGGGGTTCTGTCAAAAGGTCCAGCAGTGCTTGGATGTCAAGATGACTCCTTTATAACTTGCTCTTATGCTAGTTCGAAGTTTTGGAAGTGCAGTTTTTGGAGTGTCGGCAATGGCGATTACCGTGGAAGTCAATTGCGGTGATGGAGTGGTGGGGTATCATCTGGTAGGCTTACCAGACAATGCAATCAAGGAATCGTATTTACGCATTGAGACCGCTTTCAAAAACACAGGGCTCAAATTCCCGAGAAAGAAGGTCGTGGTTAATCTTGCTCCAGCGGATGTGCGAAAAGAAGGTTCATCTTACGACTTGACAATTGCTATGGGAATATTGGCAGCCTCTGAGCAGATTGAGCCGGAGGAGATCGAGAAATACCTGATCATGGGAGAATTATCGCTTGATGGCAGACTGCAGCCTATTCGAGGAGCGCTACCCATTGCGATTCAAGCGAAAAAGGAAGGATTCAAAGGCTTTATTTTACCTGTTCAAAATGCAAAGGAAGCGGCAATAGTTGCTGATCTGGAAGTGTTGGGAGCAGAGCATTTAAATGATGTGGTGAACTTTTTCGCCAATGGGGTGGAGCTGGAACGTTTCACCATCGATACCCGCCAACAGTTTGAAGAAAGTGCGTACGATTTTGAAGAAGATTTTAGCGATGTGCGCGGACAGGAGAACATTAAACGGGCTTTGGAAATTGCCGCGGCGGGCGGACATAATGTAGTCTTGATTGGTCCGCCGGGAGCGGGTAAAACCATGCTCGCCAAACGCCTACCCAGCATTTTGCCACCCCTGACTTTGCATGAAGCGTTAGAGACGACCAAAATTCACTCAGTAGCGGGACGGTTGGGCGAACATGTGGGACTCATTTCTCAGCGACCCTTTCGATCACCGCACCATACAATAAGCGATGTGGCCTTGGTGGGAGGAGGCGGAAACCCGCAACCGGGAGAAATTTCATTGGCTCACCATGGGGTTTTGTTTTTGGATGAGCTACCTGAATTCAAAAGGACGGTTCTTGAAGTCATGCGCCAACCTCTGGAGGAAAGAAGAGTGACTGTTTCCCGAGCGAAACTATCGGTTGATTATCCAGCTAGTTTTATGTTGGTGGCAAGCATGAATCCATGTCCCTGCGGATATTTCAATCATCCAGAAAAGGAATGTGTTTGTGCGCCGGGCACCGTACAAAAATATTTGAGCAGGGTATCCGGACCACTATTGGATCGTATCGATATTCACATTGAAGTAACCCCTGTCGGATTTGATGAGTTGTCGTCCGATAGAAAATCCGATTCCAGTGAACAAATTCGGGAAAGGGTGATTCAGGCAAGAGAAAAACAGCAATCGCGATTTTCCGAGCAGCGGGAAGTTTATTGCAATGCAATGATGCCGAACAATAAGGTCCGTGAAATTTGCCGGATTGATCAGGCAAGTGAAAAATTATTGAAAACAGCCATGGAACGCCTCGGACTTTCGGCCAGAGCCTATGATCGTATTCTGAAAGTAAGCCGCACCATTGCTGACCTTTCGGGAAGCACTGATATCAAGATGGAACATCTCGCGGAGGCGATACATTTCAGGAGTCTGGATAAGGAAGTGTGGGGTGGGTGAACCAAAGGCGTGTCAAAAATTAAGATGGATTACTGTAACGATATTTCAATCAACTTGTTATACTTGGTAAGTAATCGGGATGTGTTATTTCTTATGAGAAATTTCTCGATTACTCTAATAGATAACTTATGCGTAAATATTTTACTCTCCTTTTTTCTCTTATTGTTCTTGCCTCTTCTGGTCAATCATTGACAGATAGCTTGCAGATTTTTCTGAAGTTTGGCAATAATTTAAATGACAACAGTGGTCATAACCGAGTATTCAATGCATACAATGGACCGGTTTATACTACTGATCGATTTGGTCACCAAAATGAGGCGATCAAATTTGACGGGCAGAATGATTACCTGTTATTGAATAATGCCGATTTCATGGCCACCAATTCTTTCAGTATGGCGGCATGGATTCGACCAGATGCCTGGCCAGGAAGTGGACAAAATGCAATGTTTGTCAATCTTGGCAATACCACCTACGACCACGGAACAACCTTGGCGAATGGATATTTGGGATATAGTGGCTTTACAGTTTTCAGTTATAATTCGGGTTCTGGAAATGCCTCGGCCTATGATCCAACTTTCGCTGTTAGCCTCAACCACTGGTACCATATTGTTCTCGTGAGAGATGGAAATACATTAAAGTTCTATGCTAACGGCCAATTATTGGACACTGATGTTGCTTCCAGTAATCCGGCCTTTACGAGTATCACAAAACTATGGTTAGGCTGTAGAATTGGAAATAACATGTTTGCCAATGGAGCAATCGATGATTTCAGGGCATATAACAGAAGTTTAAGTGCAACGGAAGTAAACAATTTATACCAATATTCAGATGAGATTGTGCCTCCTCCGTTCCATGTGCCAAATTCGGCATGTATTGAATACAAGTTTCAAAACAATACACTGGATTCTGGTGGACAAGGATATAACCTAACAAATCATGGAGGAACTTACACTCAGGACCGATTCGGTCACCCGAACTCAGCCATTCAGTTCAATGGAATCAATCAATACCTGGAATTAAGCAATGCAGATTCGATTGCTACCACCGGAGAAATGACGATTGGAGTCTGGGTAAAGCCATACAATTTACCAGGGAATGGACAGCAGGGAGATATTGTCAATATGGGAGATGCAAATTATGATCATGGATTGAATCTGGCGAACGGGTACTTGAATACATACAATGGATTTCATGAGTCTCCGCTAGTTTACCACGAATTTAGGCAGAACGCTTATGTTTAGAAGTCTTTCAAAGATTTCCATCCCAAACTTTCTCCGATTAACCTTATAGCAGAATTCGGCTAAATACCGCGCGAGGTTCTCTCTTTTTATTGAGTGGTAGATTCCGAGAAAGGCCCGTTTAATATTCGCTGTTATTACGCCTATCCAAGGCAAATGTTCGTCATTATTTTCCTGTGTAGACAGTACTGCCTCATGCTCTGCTAAAGTTGAGAGGGTTCCGAACTCATGTCCTTTGTCGCTTACAATTTTCCGCAAAGTTTCTGTCATCTTTTCTAATGCCCGTTTTGCCACAATAGCCCCGTGACCTTTGATTGGTTGAACTTTTACATAGCCCATTCTTTTTCCTCCTTTGGGCCCTTTGTCATTTTCTTTGGATGATTCAATAGCGATGATAGCCGTGGCCTGACGCTGACTTCCCTTACCAGCCTGGAGCTTTTCATCCACTTCAAGGGTATTGGCTACTCGAATGAAGATTTCATCTACCTCAATCTCTCCATTTAACTTGTATTGATCTTCACGGTAAGCCATTAAATCCCTAATCTTATGCATCAGACACCAAACTGGTTCATACCGTTTGCGCCCCAACTGTCGTTGAAGTTCTAATGCAGATATTCCTTTCTTGCTGGAGGTCATCAGATACATAGCGATATACCAATCTCGATAGGGTAAATGGCTGGAATCGAAGATAGTTCCGCTTCGTAAGGTTGTTCTAAACCTGCATTTAGCGCACTGAAATTGCTCCTTTTTAGAAAGCCAATAGTGCTTCTGGCAACCACACTTCTTGCAAATAACCCCTTGCTTTTTACGTAATTCTATCCAGTGTGCCTTGCATTGTTGCTCTGTTCCGAAAAGTGTAAAGAACTCTAAATGTGTCATATCCTGTATTTTTACAGGCAATATCTCAACTCAGACCGCCATAACTCGACGTAGTGGTAAGGAAACGGAGACTCATGATGGATTTACTGCATGGTCGTACACAACGCTGAACTCTAATGCGAAGGCATATGATTCGGCAGGCAACGTGCCTATTCACATGAATGAGTGGTATCACTTGGCAATGTCGCGCAATGATTCGGTACATCGTTTTTATATTAATGGCATTTTGGTAGGCTATGAGTTGGTGAACGCGGCTGCCGGTTTTGATACCACGGGTAATAAATTATGGATTGGAGTGAGGCTTGGTACAGGCTCCTATTTTAACGGTGCAGTAGATGACATACATATTTGCAATAGGGCATTAGATGAGGCACAAATCAAAGCATGGTATCAACCCTATTCACATGGACCTGTCTTACCTGGACCTGTTTGTCTGGATTATAAATTTCAGAATAATACCCTGGATTCCGGTGGACAAGGTTATAACTTAACGAATCATGGAGGTACCTTTACTCAGGACCGATTTGGTAACCCAAATTCAGCCATTCAGTTCAATGGAGTCAATCAATATTTGGAATTGAGCAATGCCGATTCACTTGCAACAACTGGAGAATTGTCTATTGGAGTATGGGTAAAACCTTATCATCTGCCTGGTAGTGGACAGCAAGGGGATATTGTTAACCTTGGTGATGGAACCTATGATCATGGTTTTAATCTGGCGAATGGCTATCTGGGAGTGTATAACGGCTTCACTACCTGGTCGTATACGACTCCGAATTCAAATGCAAAGGCATACGATTCAGCGGTACTAGTTCCCGTAAACATGAATGGGTGGTATCATTTGGCCATGTCGCGTAATGACTCGGTTCATCGATTCTATATTAATGGTCAATTGGTTGGATTTGAATTAACAAATGCACCTGCGGGTTTTGATCAAAGTGGAAACAAATTATGGGTTGGTGCAAGATTGGGTGCAGGATCCTTTTTTAACGGTGCCGTCGATGATTTGCATTTCTGCAACAGGGCCTTGGATGAAAGTCAAATTCTGGCTTGGTATCAGGCACTTACATCTGTTCAAATACCAAACAGCCCTGGTGAAATGCCATGGAGAATATATCCGAACCCTTCGCATGGAACCTTTGCTATTGAGATTAAAGATGAGCCAACAGAAATATGTGTCATGGATATGTTGGGGAAAGAAGTTTACAAACAAACCTATCAATCTAATACAGTATCAACACATCTGAGTCCAGGTACTTATTTTGTAGAATTGAAAAAGGCTGGACAAAGCCTGGGTACTCAAAGAGTTGTGATTTATTGATCTGATAATAACTTAAAATAAAAAAGCCTGGTTCTGCCGGGCTTTTTTATTTCGAATGAATGAGGATTACTTCCATTGTTAATGGTTTAGGAAATAATGCCCACACAATTGCGTTCTTCATGTAAACCTATCCGTATGAAATCTACCATTTTATGTTTCATGATGATCTTCCTGTTCCATACAGGGTGGTCGCAAAATTCAAATCTTGATTACCATCATGCTATCAAGTTGTACAGTCAAACTTCTTACACTTCTACCTCTCAGCAATTAAGCATCTTCGACACACTTGGAAACTACCGAGCGATTTCTTCCAAGTCATTCCAGCTGATTCAGCCAAGCCTTGCCTATCAATGGAAAACTAAAAAGAATAATTTTCATGAAGTGGCAATTGGACAGGTGCAATTGCACAGCCAACATGACCTGTCTGAGATTAAGAATGGCCAGACTAATTCGAGTCTGGTTGATGGTGGACAGAAGGTCTTTGAAACGAGTTTTATTCTTCGTTATGAGTACATCATCAACCTGAGGAGAAATGTAGAGAGTAAATTTGCCCCATCCATTGGATTTGCTGGCAGTCCTTATTTCTTTCTCAAAAATTTTCAACCTGTAACAAGCCATTCTTTTCCTGTTTCCCAATTGAATATGGGAATGAAATTGTATGTCACTCCCAGAATCTCGTATTACTTTAATTCCAAATTCTTCTTGGATTTAAATATTCCCATCTGTTTAAGCGATATGGCTTATAACCGCAATAGTGTGAAAAATCCAGCATTCACCCGAAGCCAACAAGTATATGGAACTATTGATTTCAATAGTTTTCCCAGGGTTTTTAGCGGAAGGCTTGGAATCGGAATGAAACTTTAATCAGCCTACTTTCAACCAAAAAAGCCCTACTGAATCAGCAGGGCTTTTTTTATCAATCTCAGTCTTATCCTGAGTCTCAAATTTAATCTTACAAGTGAATGCACTCGTCGTAAGCTTGTGCGGTGGCTTCCATAATGGCCTCGCTCATGGTCGGGTGAGGGTGAACGGATTTGATGATTTCGTGACCGGTAGTTTCCAGTTTTCTTGCAACAACCACCTCGGCAATCATCTCGGTTACATTAGCACCAATAAAGTGAGCGCCTAACCACTCGCCATATTTTGCATCAAATACTACTTTGATAAATCCATCTTTCGCACCTGCTGCAGAGGCTTTACCCGAAGCGGAGAATGGGAATTTACCCACCTTGACTTCGTAACCGGCATCTCTGGCTTGCTTTTCAGTCATGCCCACTGAAGCAACTTCAGGAGAGCAATAGGTACAGCTTGGGATATTTCCATAGTCCAGTGGCTCAGGGTTGTGACCCGCGATTTTTTCTACGCAGATGATTCCCTCAGCGGATGCTACGTGAGCAAGGGCTGGCCCTTTTACAATATCACCGATGGCATAAACACCATCAACATTGGTTTTGTAATAATCATCGACAAGAACTTTCCCTTTTTCAGTTTTGATGCCGAGGGTTTCTAATCCGATGTTTTCCAAATTGGTTTGTACACCTACTGCAGAAATCACTGCATCACAATCAAGCACTTCGTCGCCTTTTTTTGTTTTGACGGTTACTTTGCAGCCAGCACCCGCGGTATCCACTTTGGTTACTTCGGATTCAGTCATGATACTGATGCCGCTTTTCTTATAAATTTTAGAAAGCTGCTTTGATACTTCCTCATCTTCCAATGGAAGAATATTTGGCAGGAACTCTACGATCGTTACCTTGGTGCCCATCGCATGGTAGAAATAAGCGAATTCGCATCCGATCGCTCCGGAACCTACCACAACAATTGATTTTGGTTGTTTTGGTAATACCATGGCATCGCGGTAACCCACAATCTTTTTGCAGTCTATTTTCAATGAAGGAAGTTCGCGTGAACGAGCACCTGTGGCCAGAATAATGTTTTTGGCCTCATGAACTTCTTTCTTTCCATCTTCTGCAGCCACTTCTACTTTGCCTTTGGCGATAAGTTTGCCATAGCCGTTCAAAACAGTAATGTTGTTTTTCTTCATCAGGAACTGTACACCTTTGCTCATTCCTTCGGCAACGCCACGTGATCTTTTGATCACCGCGTCGAAATCTGCTTCTGCATTTTTAACGGTAATGCCATAATCAGCAGCGTGATTGATATATTCAAAAACCTGAGCTGATTTCAGCAGGGCTTTGGTAGGGATACATCCCCAGTTCAGACAGATTCCACCGAGACTTTCTTTCTCTACGATGGCTACTTTCATTTTCAACTGAGCAGCACGGATGGCGGCTACATACCCGCCAGGACCACTACCAATTACGATCAGATCAAAATTCATATATACGATTTTAAAAGTGGGCGCAAGTTAACAAAGAAAATTAAGATGCACCCCCTGTTTACCCGGCATGTTTAAGATGAGAATTGCCGTAAAAAGCATCGCTGCATCTTAATCAACTGAAACTTCGTTAATCCAATTATGCGGACATTTGCCAGCAAAGAAATAAGATTGGTCTTTCCTGTTAGCAATGCATTTCTGTTGAAAGAAATTTTGATTTTGACATACCTGAGAGGTTATTCTGTGTTTTTTTTGGGAGATTGAGGCATGGACTTACCATTAAGTCGAGGCCGTTTTCAGGATCGAGACTACCGAAGAGCTGGCACATATTTCATTACTGTCGCAACTTATAAACGGGAGCAAATTTTAAGTCAAATTGTTGATGGACATGTCTGCTTGACAGGTATAGGAATGGCAGTACATAAAACATGGATGAATAGTTTGCTAATCCGGCCGGATATGCATTTATACATGGCTGATTTGGTGGTAATGCCAGATCATTTTCATGGCCTAATTGACATTGGGGAGAACCTTTATAATACGGGTGACTACTATTCCATCCAAACAAATCAGTTTGGAGTTCAATCTAAAAACCTTGGTTCGGTTGTGCGTGGTATAAAGGCCTCTGTTACAGTCATTGCAAGAAAATTGGGATGTCACGGGAAAATATGGCACCCTCGTTATTTTGAACGTCAATTATTTTCAGCTGAATCGATTTGGATTGCCAAAAATTATATTCGTTAAAACCCGATGAGATGGGAGAAGAAATTACATTAGCCTTGTTCCGGTAGCAACGCAATGCATTGCGTTGCTACCGGATTCAAACTGTAAGGATATTTTCTGACATTGCGTTGCTACCGGATTCAAACGGGAATAATTAACCTAATAAACATTGCATTGAATAACATCCAGATCCATCTGAGATTCATACCTGACATACAGTTAATCATGGTCTATAATACTAAGGGCAACTAATTCGTATATTGAGGAGTCATTTAATAAAGCATTCGGGTTGAGGTATTTATTGTTTGTATCGGTCATCATAATTTGTTTGAAGTCATCTGCCCAACGTTCTGTGTACATCGGGTATGGTTTCAGTCAGAAGACACCACCCTATATGTATGGTAAAGATTACCGCATGAATTCGTCGAACCTTTTCACAACAGATATATTGGAGGCGGCGTTCAGTCATTCCATTGGCAAACAATGGAATTTGGTTCATCAGGCGCAATACTTTTCTCGTATTTACACGGGTGTCGCTACCAAAGGCGGGCTTGGCAGCGGGAATACAATCCAGGGGCAGATTAAGGCGAATTACCTTTATCTCGGAACCGGTTTTGAAAAATATTGGGGAAATAAATTCCAGTTCTATGTTGCCGGTGGAATCCAATTGGGCATCAGAGTGCATTCAGGACTGAATATCTTTTCCTATCAATATGGGCCTCCATCTACTTATAACGATAAGCCTATAGCAAGGGACCAGTTGATTCATCCTGTTACTTTAAGAGCTCCGGTCTCTTTTGGGTTAAGGTACCAGCTTCCTTATAATGTTTCTATTTCGGCCAGGTATCAAATTGCGCCTGAATTCACCCATTTAGGCGATTATATTGGTGATATTCTTCCAATCAGCCAGAGCATACATTTTGGACTTACTTACAGGTTAAATTAGAAATCCACTTCCCCTTTCCCTTCGCGAACAACTACAGCACTTCCATCCGTACAATCGATAATCGTGGAAGGTTGGTTATCCCCCGTGCCTCCGTCAATCATCAAATCGATCACTGAGTTGAATTGTTCGTAGATTTCTTCCGGATCGGTAAGGTAGTCGATAATCTCATCTTCGGCATGCACAGAAGCAGAAACAATAGGATGTTCCAATTGCTCTAATAAGGAGTGGATGATGGTATTGTCGGGTACCCGGATACCCACCGTCTTTTTATTGGTCTGAAAAAGTTTCGGTACCAGGCGGCTTGACCGCAGGATAAAGGTATAAGGCCCCGGCAAACAGTGTTTCATCAACTTGAAAATGGTCGAGTTGATGGGAGCGGAGTAAGCACTTAAATCTCTTAAATCGGCACAAATCAAGGAGAGATTGGCACGGTCCGGCTTTTTACCCAGAATCCGACAAACTTTTTCTATCGCCTTGCTATTGTTCAGGTCGCAGCCCAGGGCATAGATGGTATCTGTTGGAAAAATAACCACCCCGCCCCGTCGAATAATTTCCGCGGCCTGCGCGATTTTTCTAGGCTCTGGGTTAACAGGGTGTATGTCCAGTTTCATCTTAGGATTTTTTCACCGGGCGCTCCATTCGCGTCCCGCATTTTTTGCAGGTGGAATGATCCGGGTTGTCATAGAACCTCTCGAAGATAGGTGGAAGTTGCTTGACAATATCCGTAACATATTCAAATTCTTCGTACAGCTTTTCGCCGCAGTTTTCACAATACCACTGAAAGCCATCCAGCTCTTTGGTATCGCGCTTTCTTTCAATTACAAGTCCGACAGTATTTGGTCCGCGTTGTGGAGAATGTGGAACTCTCGGTGGCAGCAGGAAAATATCTCCTTCATTGATATGGATATCACGAGGCTTACCATCGTCAATAATTTTAACGACTACATCTCCTTCCAGCTGATAGAAAAATTCTTCTCCTTCATTATAATGGTAATCTTTTCTAGAATTCGGCCCTCCAACTACCATCACAATAAACTCAGAATCTTCCCAAACCTGCACATTTCCAACAGGGGGTTTTAAAAGGTGACGGTGTTCATCTATCCATTTCTTGAAATTAAAAGGAGCTGCTACGGCCATGATTTCTATTTTCCTGCAAGGTAGGAATTCGGACTTTTATAGTCAATTTTCTGCCTGTTTTGGTAGACTTATTCCATTGGTGCGTATTGAATTGAAACGAAATTAGTAAAGTCATGAGCTTCAAATAGGTTTGAAGCATTGGTGTTTAGACGTTTCTGGCGAATGCTTAAAAGAATATTGACCTACCTTTGCATCTTCATGGAAATCGGGAAAAAGGATATTCGTGCACTTTCACCAGTCCAACTGACTGAAATATTAACCGGATTGGGAGAAAAACCTTTCCGGGCCAAGCAAGTCTATGAGTGGCTATGGAAGAAATCTGCACATTCTTTTGAGGAAATGACTAACCTGAGCAAGGATTTACGTGCCCTTCTGAACGATCATTTCGAAATCCATGCGGTTAGCATTGCCACTCAGCAGATCAGTAAGGATAAAACCATCAAGTTCGGATTCCGTTTATACGATGGTCATTTGGTCGAGGGAGTGTTGATCCCATCCAAAGACCGAATGACGGCCTGCGTCTCTTCACAGGTCGGTTGCAGTTTAAGCTGTAAGTTTTGTGCCACAGGATTTATGGACCGCAAACGGAACCTGACCGGAGATGAAATATACGACCAGGTAGTGCTGATCAACCGCGCTGCTCTTGAGCATTACAGCATTCCGCTATCGAATATTGTGTATATGGGAATGGGTGAACCTCTCCTGAATTATTCGGGGATGATGTATTCGGTTGACCGCATTACTTCTCCGGATGGATTGGGAATGAGCCCTCAGCGGATTACCGTTTCTACAGCCGGAGTGGCGAAGATGATTAAAAAACTTGGAGATGATGGCGTGCGTTTCAACCTGGCACTGTCTCTTCACGCGGCGAATGACGCCAAGCGAAACGAAATCATGCCTATCAATGAGTCGAACAATCTCGATGTACTCGCGGAAGCGCTTCAATATTTCAATGATAAAACAGGCACACGCGTCACGTTCGAATACATCGTGTTCAACAATGTGAATGATGGGATTGAAGATGCCGAAGAGCTGTATCGATTCTGGAGACGCGTGCCCAGTAAAATCAATATTATCGAGTACAACCCGATTGAATTCGCTGATTTTGTAAATACCTCAGATGAAAAACTGGATGCCTTTATCCATCACTTAGAAAAGAAAAAGGTGATTGTTAATGTGCGAAGAAGCCGTGGCAAGGATATCGATGCCGCTTGCGGGCAACTGGCCATTAAAAACTAATTTGGTTTTGTCGCGCGTGAATTTTAAACGCGGAGTCGCAGATGATTTTTGCTTGCGCATGACGGAGCCGCGGTTTGTTTGCAGCCGATTATGTTTTTGTTGCGCGTGAATTTTAAACGCGGAGTCGCAGATGATTTTTGCTTGCGCATGACGGAGCCGCGGTTTGTTTGCAGCCGATTATGTTTTTGTTGCGCGTGAATTATAAACGCAGAGTCGCAGATGATTTTGGCTTGCGCATGACGGAGCCGCGGTTTGTTTGCGACGAATATGTTTTTGTCGCGCGTGAATTATAAACGCAGAGTCGCAGATGATTTTGGCTTGCGCATGACGGAGCCGCGGTTTGTTTGCGACGAATATGTTTTTGTCGCACGTGAATTATAAACGCAGAGTCGCAGATGATTTTGGCTTGCGCATGACGGAGCCGCGGTTTGTTTGCGACGAATATGTTTTTGTCGCACGTGAATTATAAACGCGGAGTCGCAGATGATTTTGGCATATGCGATACGAATCCCGACGAATAATCCTTAACAATTCGTTTGCTTCCGAGTAATTCAGATGAACCATTAATTCCGTGAAATTTGTGTAATCCGTTCCCGATATCAGACAATCAATCCGCGACGAAGACTTTGCGCCTTTCTTGTCCGTCGGATCTTTAGTGAAGAAGGGTGCGTTAAAATTTTGAAAGAGCAAAATTATTCCGCTACAAAAAGACTGCACCAGTGTTGTCCGTCAGCCTGACCTTCTGGCGGCTTTGCGTTAAAATTTTGAATGAGCAAAAGGATTACGTCAGTTGAGTTAAACTCCCCAGGTAGCTGGAGCCTTCCGCCACTCGGCTAATTTGCTTGCATCTTCTTGTGCTACATAACCGGTTTTGATAGCCGTGTCGATCAAGGTATTGTAATCGCTCAATGCAAACCAGAGGCAGTTAGCATTTTTGAAATTTTCTTCCGCCAATGGAAAGCCATAGGTGAAAATTGCTGCTAGACCAATCACTTCCAATCCCATTTGGCGAAGCACTTCCACCGCTTTTAAACTACTTTTCCCCGTTGAAATCAGATCCTCCAGCACCACCACTTTGGTCCCGTGGGCAAGGTCACCTTCAAGTTGATTCTGACGGCCATGGCTTTTGGGCTCTGGACGAACATAAGCCGCAGGCAGTTCCAAAGCATCAGCTACCAGTGCACCTTGAGGGATACCGGCAGTGGCAACGCCTACGATTGCCTCTGCATCGGGATAAACTTCCTTGATTTTCGCAGCCAGTGCATTTTTAATGTCTTTTCTTATAGCTGGGTAAGATAAGCTAATACGGTTGTCGCAGTAAATGGGGCTTTTCCACCCGGAGGCCCAAGTAAACGGGGTATTGGGTTGAAGCTTAATGGCTTTGATTTGGAGCAGATATTCTGCTATTTTCGCTGCGTCAATCGATTCCTGCATAACGCGGCAAATGTATAAAATATTCATCAACGAGTATCCCCTGATTCTGACTGCCAACGAACAGGACTTTTATCAGGGTGGGAACTTCAAACTGGCCGATGATTCAGAAGAGGGCATTGTCGGTGCGGTTGAAACACTGGAAGGCTCGTATAAAACAATTGGGAACTTCGGTGTTATGGTAATGACAGACGATGAAGAGGCCTGCTTTCGTAGTTTCGCCAAACCATACAAAAAAATCGCGGCAGCCGGTGGAATCATCTTCAATGAAAAGGAAGAGTTACTTTTGATTATGCGTCAGGGGAAATGGGATTTGCCCAAAGGGAAGGTAGATGATGGAGAGACAATCGAAGAAGCCGCAGTCAGGGAAGTACAGGAAGAATGCATGATTGGTAAAATCACCCTACAGGAATCTTTGGGTAAGACGTACCATACGTATTCAATGGAACACAAGCGTGTTTTGAAAACCACCCACTGGTTCCGGATGTATACCAACGATTACTCGAACATGCAGCCGCAGTTGGAGGAGAATATTACTGAATTGAAATGGTTTTATCCAAAGGAAATCGATCTGGATTCCCTGAACACCTATAATTCAATCCGCGATTTACTTCAGCGCGTGCTAAAAAGCTAAACGCGCACCTCATCCGGCACAAAAGGTTTGTAGTCGCCTCCTTTGATAATCAGATCGCGCACTATTTTGGAACTAATCGGAGTAAATGCGGGAGTAGCCATAATGAAACAGGTCTCTATTTCAGGATTCAGGGCCTTGTTGACCTGACTTATTTGAAACTCGTATTCAAAATCGGTCACGGAGCGCAATCCGCGCAGGATGCACTGGGCATTTTTATAGCGAGCAAAGTCTACAGTAAGTCCCGGGTAATGATCCACACTAATTTTCGGCTCATTTTTAAATATTTCCCGAATCCAGTTCAAACGGGTATCCAGCTCAAATAAATGTGTTTTATCGTTATTTCTTCCCACGCCAATAACAATCTCGTCAAATAGGGGAAGTGCCCTTCTAATAATATCTACATGCCCAATGGTAATCGGGTCGAATGTGCCGGGAAAAACCGCTCTTTTCATGATTCCAGTATTTGGTCAAAAGTAGGCGTTTTTTGGTAAAAGCTGAATGCAGATTGACCATAAACACGCTGTTCGGTCAGATATTCGTTGCCGGGTTTTAATTGGGTACCATGCTCCATTATAAACCATCCACCAACTTCCAATGCCTGGGATTCAAGGACAGCTTGAGGAAGTTCTGCGATTCCCTTCAGTGCATAGGGCGGGTCTGCAAAAATCAAATCAAAACTTTCCTGAACTTTTTTGTGGTAGCTCATCGCATTGGCTCGAACGACTCTGCCCTCAACACCAAGTTTTTTAAAGGTATCGGATATAAACCTCACAGCCGTGGCATTTTGATCGACAGCGATTACCTCTTTGGCTCCCCTGGAAGCAAATTCATAGGCCATATTACCGGTGCCACTGAACAAATCCAGTACGCGAATGCCTTCCAGATCCATTTTATTGAGTAGAATATTGAACAATGATTCTTTGGATCGGTCGGTCGTTGGGCGCGCAGGGATAGCCTTGGGCGCATGAATCACATGCCCTTTATATTTTCCGGCAATTATCCTCATAGCAAAGAGATGAGCAGGGGATGGAGCGAATATTCTTTTTTCAGGCTTTCCGGCAGAGGCAGGCGAACTTCTTTGACTTTTCGGATGTAGCTATCCAAAAGTTGAAAAAGCTCTGAATTCGGGTCAATACCTAATGTGCGAATTGTAACCTGCTCCCTGCGAATGGACAATTTCTCCATACTGTTTAAAACAAAGTAGGCAGCTTCGTTAGTACTGGTGTAGGGGAAACTTTGGCAAAATTGTAGTTTGTTACCATCCCGATACAACATCTGGAGATAATCACCATGATTCACTATCAAAGGATCTTGATCCATGTTAGGATCCATGTACCAATTCAGTATTCTTCCGGCCAGATGTTCATGATGCGCTTCACTCCAGCGTGTTCTGCTCGCATAATAGGCTTTATCACTCAATGCGTACATCAGCTGCAATTCACCACAATCGCTGAATCGTATCATCTCCTGATGGCTTATATCGAAGAGATGTTTGCTCAAGACATCTGTTTTTCCAGACAAGGCAAAGGAAGCAGGCACAACAGATATCCGGGAATCATTCCACTGTATATTCACCTGACCAAAGCTCAGTTTGAACCATTCGTCGTCGCGAACCCAGTCGTGGAGTTGCGACTCATCTTCAAAAAGAGATTTTTCGAGGAGGCATGTTCTAATTCTGAGTAACTGCCTTTCTTTCGCATAGACTGCATATGAAAGCAAATTGCTCCTGACGCTAACATCAAGAGCAAGTGCTTTTCCGGATACCTGATCCGGAGTTAAGGTTTTATATAAGAATATTTCTTTCAGATTATTCCCAATTACCTGAATAAACGGGTTGACTCAAGTCTCCAAGCGTCAAAGCCCTTGCTTTATTGATCGGTTCGGGATCTGTTACCTGAAATACAGGTACATTGGTCCCATTGATCGAAATGATATTAGCCTCAATTTCAAATTTGGCGCCATTTGGATTCATTGGTACATATGCCAGAGAATCGAGATTGACATCTTTCATTGGGAAAGCGTGCTCATACAGCGAAACGTACAAAGTATCGTAAGACACTTCAGAGGCCGAATCCGAGTTTGGGTCTCCTATGGTTTTGATGATTCTCCATTTCTCATCTTTCAATGCATTAGTAAGAGAATCGAAATTATTGGCAAATGTGCCTTTCTGATCGCGGTAAGCGAATTGGGCGGCTTTAATTTCGAGCAATCGTGTTTTGATTTTTCCTTCGATAAAATCAATCTTCTTCTGTTCGCGAATGGGACGAGCAATCGAATCATAGACCAGATAAATGAGTCCAAGGATTACAATTGGAAGAACAATTCTGAGCGTTTTTTCCATGCGGATGATCTTCTTTGCGCAATTATACAAATTTTAGATGGTTTAGAGGTTAAGCATTCACCTCATCACCTAGTCTAACGTTTAATTATTTGTCGCGGTTGTATTATTTAATTTTACGGTTACCTACCCAAACAAATCGGCGGTTCACAAAATCAGCATTTGCAAAGCTTGCATTGCCTGCAGCATTCCCACCCGTCACGTGAAAATCGGAGAATGCAGCATGCTGATTCACAAAAATAGCTCCGGTGAAGTTAAAGGAAACGGGAGTAAAAACTTCATTCATCTCCTCTTCAATTTTTTCCATCATGGCTTCATTCGTCGTATATGCTGAACAGGTAATCGCGCCTTTTTCTTCGGCGGCTTGTTTCATCAATGCGAGCGATTCATCTGAATTTTTTGTTTTGATGATAAACCCGATAGGTCCAAAACATTCGCCAAAATATGTAGCCGTGTCTTTGGCATGAAGTTCAATCAAAGCGGGACTTGCCACGCGTGCTCCATCGAATTCCGGATTTATGATGGCCTCACTTTTCACAAGCATATTTCCTCCTAATGAAGAAGCATTTTTAACTCGCTCGAAAGTAGCTTCTGCTTGGATACCTCCCAGGGTGCCGGCTCCCATTTTTGGATGATTTACGAGTCCGGCAATAGCTTGAGATAACGCAGTTACAACTTCGTCGTAAGATTTATGTCCCTCTGCGGTTTCAATGCCGCCTTCAGGAATAAAGATATTTTGTGGCGCAGTGCACATTTGACCGGAATACAGAGAAAGTGCAAAAGCAATATTCTGAACAACAGCGTTTAAATCAGACACGGAGTCAATCAGACATGAATTCACGCCGGCTTTTTCTGTAAATACTGTTTTGCCTGGCAAACTTTCCACGTATTCTCCAAAGGCGCTGCTTCCGGTGAAGTCGATGAGTTTAACTTTGGGATTTTCAGCAAGTTTTTTAGTGATAGGATTGGATTGTGTATCCACAGCCAATTGGCAGATATCAGGACTCAAACCAGCTTCCTGAAGCACTTTTTGAACTTCAGCAATAACAATAGCAATAGGCAACACAGCTTTTGGATGTGGCTTGATAATGACAGGGTTACCGGTCATCAAACTGGCAAACATTCCAGGCACGGTATTCCAGGTAGGAAAAGTGGAGCAACCAATTACCATGGCAATTCCTTTGGGTATGGCTTTCCAGTTTTTGTCCAGACGGATTTCAAATTTTCCCATGGGCTTCACCCATTCTTTTTCTGCAGGAATGCGGCTCAATTCATCGTATGCCACAGCCAGAGCTTCAAGAGCGCGGTCGTTGGCATGAGGGCCGGAAGCTTGAAACGACATGATAAACGATTGCCCGGTTGTGTGCATGGTAGCGTAAGCAATTTCAAAAAACCGTGCTTTGACACGGTCGAGCGCCTCAATGAGTATTCCTGCTCTGCTTTCTTTATTCGTATGAGCCCAGCTTCTTTTAACGGCTTCGGCCTTATTGATCAAATCATCTGCATTGAATTCCGGATAGCGAATTCCCAAACCAAGCTGCAGGTAAGGAGATACTTCTTCTCCGATATATCCTTTTTCACCTTTCTGAAGCAGTTCTGTGAAATCTTCATTCATCATTCTGCTAAAGGCAGCCTTGCCTTCTTCATCCCCATTTTCACCGTACGCTTTAGGGTGTTCAGGATATGGAGTCCAGAATCCACGGTCATGTATTGCTTCGATGGCTGCACGAAGAGTGGCTTCGTGCTTTTCAAATAAAGAAAGAGCCTGTGTCATAATTTTATTTTTGGGAGCACAAAACTACTAAAATTTGAAGGGAATGGGGCGCTTGTATCTCGGGTGGTATTTAATTTCTGTATCTTGCAGATATGTCGGATATCACAAGGCTTCTGGTTAATTTGGGTGTGAGTTATGCCATGATGAACAGAGAAGAGTTCACGGAAAGGTTCACCCATTTGTTTGAGAAATACAATATGGACCGCGAGAAGCTCAATAAAATTACAGAAGCCATAATGATGGAACTGGAAGGTTGGCGCGACAGAAAGAACATGTCGGATGTTATGGAAGATGCGCAAAAGAATGCCAATTCATCTCTGGAAAAGCAAATCGAGGCGCTTGCGGAAGAGATCAGAAAACTGAACGAGGAATTAAGCAAGTCTAAAGAGAAGTAAGATGTTCATTTTTCGATTACGCACCTATTGGCATCAGTTCTGGCGGGCATTGGGCATTATTGGTGTTCTTCTCCATCATGGTTTATATGAGCTGCTGGTAAGTAACCGATACACCCATTTTGTGGTGAGCCGGAAAAAGCGGGATAAACATATTGTACGATCAACCGAAGAGCGGATTCGGCTCATCATTGAGGATTTAGGGCCCACGTATATCAAATTCGGACAAATACTGGCCGATCGTCCCGACCTGATTTCAGAGTCCTTGCGCAAAGAGCTGAAGAAACTGCAAAGCACAGCGCGTCCTATCGACGACAATATATGTGTTAATCTTTTACAAAAAGAGCTCGGAGCTCCGCTTGAAGAGGTTTTCCTTGAGTTTGACAAGCGGCATATTGCCTCGGCATCCATTGGTCAGACCTATGTGGGAAAGTTGATTACAGGCGAACGCGTGGTAATCAAAGTTCAACGGCCAAATATCGAAGCCAAGATTAAGCTCGATCTGTTGCTTCTTCGCTTCATGGCCAACCAGGTTACAAAAAACTATCCTGAGCTGGCATTCATGGGTTTTGAAGAAATCATCTCTGAATTTGGTGATACACTTTTGCGTGAACTGAATTATTTGAATGAAGCGTCGAACCAAATTCGTTTCGGCGAGATGTTCAAGATGGATCCAAATGTCCATATTCCGAGGGTTTATACCGAATTCACCACCCGGAAAATCCTGATTATGGAACATATCGATGGCATCCCTCCGGATGATATCGATAAGCTTCTGGAAAGGGGATACGATCTGAATGAAATAGCGAAAAATGGTGCGCAAGCCATTTTGCAGATGATTTTTGTTCATGGATATTTTCATGCCGATCCTCATCCGGGAAACATCTTCGTGATGAGGAACAATGTTGTGGCATTTATCGACTTCGGAATGGTAGGTACTCTGAAACCCGCACACATGGACTTCCTCGCGGGCTTCATACTGGGTTTTGCCAAACACGATCCGAAAATGATTACCAGAGCTTTGCTTCGCCTCAGTGGGAAAAAGTTCTATGAATATTCGGAAGAGTTGGAGTTTGAGGTGGAGGATTTGATCAAACGCAATAGCTATCTGCCCTATGAGCGAATGGATTTTGCAGAATTGCTTATGGAATGTATCAATATTGTTCTGAAGTATAAACTCCATCTTCCCTCCAGCATTTATCTTCTCTTGAAATCTCTTGCTACCATTCAGCGCTTTGCGGAGAAGTTGGGGCCAGACATAAGTTTTGCCGAAACAATATTGCCCTATGCGAAAGAGTTGATTCTCTCAAAATATACGCCGAAGAAAATGGCCGGTGCGATGTACAATGCCATTGGCGATTACCTGTCATTCTTCAGAAACTTGCCTAACGAGTTGAATGAAATTCTGGGCAAAGCGAAAGATGGAAAACTGGTTCATGAAATCAATCTCCATGATACCGAAGCCACAGGAAGAGTGCTCCGGGCTATCACACGCCGGATTTCTATGTCGTTGCTAATGGCTGCATTGCTGATTACCAGTACCCTCCTGATAACTAATGATCCAACGCATGTATATGCAAGAGCCATTTTTATCGGATCCTCTGTATTGGCAATGGTTCTTATTATCCGCTATTTGATTACCAGCAATACCCGACGTTAGGATTCAAGAATTGTGGTTTCGATGATTTCCGGATAATGTAGGTATTCCAGATGATGAATTTTCTGTGCTAAAGACTCCGCTGTCTCGTTTGGGTCCAGGGCAATGTGCGCCTGATAGAGATGAACACCATGATCGTAAGCTTCATCTACAAGATGAATGGTAATGCCACTTTCCTTTTCTTTGTTTGCCACCACTGCCTCATGCACATGATGTCCGTACATGCCTTTACCACCATATTTCGGTAAAAGGGCCGGATGAATATTGATTATTCGGCCCGGAAATGCCTCCACAAGATTTTCGGGCACCAGCCACAAAAAGCCGGCAAGGATAATCCAGTCAATATGATCTGCAACCAGCATTCCCAGCACGTCGCCAGAGCGAAATTCTTCGCGGTCGAATACCCGCGAATGCAAATGAAGATTTTTGGCTCTTTCTAAAACATAGGCATCGGGTTTATTGCAATACACCGCTGCCACCTCAATAGACGGGTGTTTATCAAAATATTCGGCGATGCGCTGAACATTGCTCCCATTACCGGAAGCGAAAAGGGCAATTCTTGTTTTCATGAAGAGGCAATTTCATCCGAATACATCCTGAACCTGCATTGGAAAGTACAGAAAGGATTCAACACAAAAATAGGAAGCATCATTGAATATAGATCAATTGGTCCATTCACATCCCTTATAGGAAATGAATGCCTAGAACGTAATTCCGTAGATGATGCCCTGTAACTCTCTCAGGTAGCTTGTTTTCTCTTTTGAGGGAGCGAATACAAAACCTTCCATGGTGATGAGCCGTTTATGGGCTTCATCTAAAACCGTTATACTATAATAGGGGCCACCCATAAAGTCTTTTTTCATGGTCCAAAGGGCATTGTATTCCCTGGCAAAATGGCCATTAAAATCGGTGGTAGTGGTGAAATAGGGGAACTGCGTGTCAGTGGCCATATACGAACCTTTTACATCTCCTGAGATAAATCGTTTCTCAACGGAGTCTCTCCGTGCGATCAGGCTGTCAAGTTGAAACTGACTGGTATCGGTATAGGGTTCGTAATGCACTACAAGGTTAAGGTCGTACTCCACATCTGCATTGCGGAGCCAGATAAACCCTTGTCCATTGCCAAATTTGCTATTGGCTGCGATATGGTAGGAGATAGGAGCTTTGATATCAATTTGATGCTTGTCAAGAATCTCTTTGCGAATTTTCTGATTGGGCAGAGCAGTCATTCGACCCACCGCTTCTTTTCTCTCCATCTTCAGCATTTTTGCGAGAAACTCATCCGAATGCTCTTGTATAAATGCCCGGATGGAATCAACATTGTCGCCCAGCACAAAAAGAACTTCTTGTGGAGAGGACCAAACATCTTCCTTTAGCACAGTATGGATGCCTTCGCGTTTTCTGAGGGTCACCATGCTGTCGATTTTTGGTGGCAGCAATCTTCTTACATCCGACTTCATTCCGGAATGAGTGATGATCAGATTGGTGCCTTCATAGATGAGGCTACCCTTGGCCTGGGAAGGAGTCAAATAGATAAGTTTGAAATACGGTTCTTCACCCCCATAAAGCATTTGAGGTCTCTCAAAAGCTTGATGCAAAGTACTGCGTAATCCGTCGGTGAGCAGGTCTTGGTCTATAATGACAAAGGCCTCTCCAAATTTCCCGGTGGACACCGGCTGAATTTTACTCCCATTTTCTTTGCAGGCCACAAAGAGTATAATAAGGAGGGTGGTGGTGAAAAATTGTTTCATTAGCTTCCTTCCGCGACTTTCAAAACATGGCCCGGCATAAGGGTGCTGTTGTCAGCCAGGTTGTTCCATTTTTTTAACATTTCGACGGTCACTCCTTCGTATTGTTTTGAAATACTATAAAGGGTGTCGCCCGATTTGATAGTGTGGAAGCGCGCACAATGGCCTCTATCATCAACTTGCTGCGCCAGAACCGCTTGTTCAGGCAGGTCGAGATAAACTCTTTCTTTTTTATCAATGTGAATGGTGAGGTAACGACCAGGAACCACTCTGTTTCTATGAATTACATTCCATTCTTTGATATCTGAAGTGCTTACATGGTATTTGCGGGCAATCGAATAAAGATTATCTCCTTTCCTAACCTTGTAACGAATTTTTTCAATGCTCAGATCCAGTCTGTAGGGTTTTCCTAGTTCGTCAATCAGCGGCATTTCTGCTATACTATCATGAATTTCAGAAAACAGCATGGCTTGTTGGAGTGGCAGGTAAACCTGCATTCCTCCTTCAAAATCCGGAACCAACTCTTTCTGGTAGTGCGGGTTCAAATCATAGATTTTATCTACGCTCATATGAAGCGCTGAGGCCATTTGTTCAAACGTAAGCAGTCCATTGACTTCCACTGACTCTATTAACGGAATATAGTCGCCGGGAGTTGGAGCGATCCCGTGTTCTTTTGCAAAATTCATTAGATATGCGACAGCAATAAAGGCGGGAACATAACCTCTGGTTTCTCTGGGAAGAAATCTTTGAATGGCCCAAAAATTCTTGCTACCACCCGCTCTGCGAATTGCTTTATTTACATTGCCGGGGCCGCAGTTATACGATGCGATTACCAAAAGCCAATCGCCATAGAGGGCATAACTATCCTTAAAATAGTCGCATGCGGCCTGCGTAGATTTGAATACATCACGGCGCTCATCTATATAGGAATTGATGGTCAATCCATAACGAACTCCTGTCGAGTAAATGAATTGCCAGGGACCACTTGCTCCGGCCCAGGAAGTTGCTTTGGGATTGAGTGCAGATTCAACAACGCTGAGGTATTTTAGCTCGAGGGGCAAATTGTTTCTATCAAGAATCTCTTCATAAATAGGGAAGTAATAATCGGAAAGCCCCAGCATTTTAGAGGTGAGTTCTTTCTTTTTTACCCCGTAGAGATCGATGAACCCCTTTACATAACTATTGTATTCAAGAGCAATTTCAGAGCCTATGCTATTCATCCGGTCCTGAATCAGGGTAGCAGGATAATGCGGCAGATCCTTACCTGGATTGAAATCCAATTCGTCTACCTGAACGTATTCTGCATTTTGCATAAATCCATTGTGATGAAGCAGCTCCGTGAGGCTGTCTAAGGTAGCTAAAATTGGGGTGGCACTTTCTTGTTCTTCCAAAACCTGAGCGAAAGCGCTACTGCTTAAACCGAAACTTATAAGTGCTATAAACAGATGTATTTTCATTGTATTCAAACCAATTCCCTGGCGGGTATTCAAATGTAAGCGAGAGAATATACAGATTCAATGCCTGATTTTCTCTATGGTGCAAATTTATTCAGGAATATCGTCTTCCCAATCCGGAACATCTTCTTCGGGATGATCTTCGGATGGATCCTTTTTGTCTATGCCGAATTCCTGCTTCAATATATCTTTAACGGTTCTTTGTTCCTTTTTCATTTCCTGTTTGAAATTTTTCCTCGCTTTTTTTGAGTCGTAGCGAATGGAAAGCTTATCCGGAGTGCCACTCATTCGAACAAATACATGGATACCATCTTCTTCTTTTTGGAAGTCTTCTTCATCATGTGTTTTCATGTAACGACCGGCCATCACATCCTTCAGCTGAATTTTTATGCTGTAATCCATATTATTCTTGAAGTCGTGCTTGCCTTCAAGAAAAAGATTCATGGCCGAGTTTTGAATTTCCATCGAGGGGATATAAATCACCTCGTCGCGTATTTCTATTTGATTGGCCAGGGTATTGAACTTCACATTTTCCAAGTCCTCAATGCGAACAAATTTAGACAATGACTTCAATGGTGCATAGCGGTTCAGCTCACCTCCCTCAATCTGCAGGTCAAGAAACGAATAGAGTGATTTTGAGTCGAACTGAAATTGCCTGTCAAGGAAAAAGGCCACGTCAACTTTACCGCTTAACAGACCTTTCAGGTTTTTATCGGTGATGGCGTCCTGACCAAAATTTCTTAGTTGGATAAAAAGCTGATTGATGTCCACCTTCTGCAACACGGCATGGATGATCATGGGCTGTTTTCCGTCTTTGTTTTTAGACCAATTGCCATTAAGATCAACATTTCCGTTGCAGCTTTCGAACTGAAGCTTTTTTACATCCAGCCGGTCTTTATTGACAGAAACACGCCCAAGGATATTAGTAGCGATAAAATCATCTATCTGCAATTGACCGATTTCTACTTCTGTTTCCAGGTGTATGCGGTCTGGAACCTCGAATTCTGCCGTATCATTTAGCTTGGAGGATGTTGCAGCCTTTGATATATTAAATTGGAGGGAAGGGGATTTCAAACGTCCCAGGAGAGTGAGATTTCCTTCGTTAAAGAGATAAGCCATATAATTCTCCGCCTTTCCCTGAATCTGCACTTTTTGGCCATTCCAATTGGCATCTAAACGATGAATATTGCAGATGGAGGCTTTCAACTCGATGAAGGCATTGACATCCGAAAATTCGTTTTTCAGGCTGTCTGAACCGATGCTGAGGTGTTCTCCTTTGATCTTTCCATCCAGAAACAGTGACTGATATTTTTGCGGATTTTTGAGCTCACTCAGTTTGCCTTTTAGATTGATGTCTGCCAGTAATTTTCCAGTACTTCCATTGTAATCGCCCAGATCGATAATCCTTTTTATATTTTTAAGATTGAAATCGCCAAACAATGAGACATCGAACAGAGGATCATCAAAGCCGTCCATTTTCAGGCTGCCATTTACTTTGTCATCCATCAATCGGGCCTCGAATTTTTCTAAATAGATGAACTCCTTTTTTGTTGAATAATTCATCGATCCGGAAAGGCGTATTCCGCGGAGACCTTCTCCAAATTCCCGGAGATAAAGCGTTCCATTGTCAATGGAAAATCGAGCGGCCAATTCTACAGGTTTATCATGTTTTTGTTCAATACTTCCTTTTAGCTGAAGTGTGCCTGAACTTTCATAGTCTTTGACTTTTTTCTTGATTTCTCCGGGAAGCAAACTCAGAAGTTTTTTAATTTCCGCATCCCGGGTCTCGATTTTAATTTTGCCTCCGCTCTTTTCTCCAATGCTCCATTCGCCGTTAATGGCAAAAGCCAGATCTTCCAGCCCAAGAAAAGTCTCTTCAAATTGCAGGATCTCTTTTTCCTGGTCGACGAGGATGGCACTGTTCAGGTGCACCATTTTGGGTCTGAACATATGATGGCTGTCAACGATTATCTCGCTAAGAATATCTCCTTTGAGGTGGGCTTTGAACTGCGCATGACTGAAATCGCCTTTGCATATGAGATGTTCAGCCTGAAAATGATAGGCGTCATTTTCTTTGGTATAAACCACCGTCACATTCCGAAGGCTGATTTTCTCAAAAGAGAGTGGCGTGGCTTCCCTTTGTTTGCTGCTATCTATTTCAAAGATGGAGAAATTGTCAATCCCGGTTTTATTGTGACCCAGACTGAGGTACCCGTTTTCAATGTCCAGGCCTTTGATTAGGTATTTTTTATTGAGCACGTCCCAAAGGTCCATGCTAAGGCTCACTTTTTCGAGTTTGGCCAGGGCACTGTCGTGTATTGGTGTGGATTCTTCAATACTCACCTGCTCAAAACTGACACTTATCCGGGGAAAATGCTCGATGGCTGATAGTTGAATGTCGCCTACGGTGGCTTTGGCTTTCAGGTTTTTATTGACCTCCGCCACGACAGAATTTTTAATCGTATCGGAGTACAGGTAGAGAAAAGCTAACAACAATAAAAACAGAGCCAGCAGTGACCCGATTGTCCAAGCACCTATTCGCAGTATTCGCCTCATTATTATAGTAACGCAAAATTAAAGAGCATATGCTGTGCATCCGTTGAATCTACTGAAAAGTTGTGGACAGGGTGGATAGAGAAGTGGACACCGGAAACAGTTCGGGTTTGGAGTTCGTAGTTCAGAGTAAAGAAACTCAAACTCCGTACTCAGACTCAAACCCATAATAAGCCTCTGCTCTCGTGCTCTTTTTCACTCTTATTTCTCACTTTATCCCGCACTGTTTCTCTTTCTGAATTTATTGGTTTTCAGAAAATTAACATAGTGCAATTGGTGGAATTTCCATAATATCGAGTAACAAACCTTTTAACCCTCTATAGCTAAACCTTATGAAAAATCGCAGTCTCTATGGCACCGGATTGGTGCTAATGCTTTCCTTAAACAGCTGTGTTGTAGGCTTCCCTTCTTTAGGACAGAGCTAAGTTATAATTTCTTTATCTAATTCCTCTCTGGGGCTAGCCCCAGAGAGGAATTTTGCGGCATAAACTACAGGGGGTAAGTTTCCCAGACTGTCATGTGGTCTGAAGTGGTT
>WGMZ01000036.1 GCA_016124735.1 Bacteroidota bacterium | reverse complement strand
GCTTCAATTTTCCCAACATAGTCTGCAAGATTTTCTTCTAATTTCCTCAAAACCTTGCAAATAATCATCTAACAAAATACATACTTTTCAACATAATATGTTTATATTCAAGATGTTGTGTGTTATTAAGGAACGACTATGTAAAGCTCTGCCTAAGCAGGAATATGCATGAACTTATCAGGAAGGAGAAGCAGAATGAATTAGCGTTAAAGCCACGCCCCGAAGCTGGGACATGGATATCTATAAGTTAGTCGGATAGGCACATTTACCTGACAGCCTTGTGGCTCAAAAGGTTTTGGGTATTTAGAAAGCGTGCGAGAAAATGAGGAGATAAAAACATGCCTTAGCTCAGTATGCTTCATCCATTATTTCGTATTTAATCAATTGTCTACACACATTTGTTAATGCACTGTGAATGGATTTCAATACTTTTCTGAAATCAAATTGACCAATTTTTGTGAATAGTTGGTGAGAAAGAATCGTCCATTGAAACAACGAATCAGCATATTGGGTTGTGGCTGGCTGGGCTTGCCTCTGGCCATCGATCTGAAGGAAATGGGGTATGAAGTATTAATATCGACCACTTCGGAATCTAAAATGGCTCTGCTTGAAAATAATCGTATACCGCCTTTTCTCATTGACATTGCTAAACCAGATGCGACGTTAAACACTTTCTTGGTTACAGACGTTCTCATTATTGCGATTCCCTTCAAAAACCTGGATGCCTTTCGAAATCTCATCGAAATAATAGGGGAGACGCAGGTGAAAAAGGTCGTATTTGTGAGTTCAAGCTCCGTATACCCCTATACCAATGGAAGGGTAACGGAAGAAACGCCAACCGCCCAAACGCCACTGGCCGAAATCGAACAACTCTTTATTGCCAACACGGCTTTTGCCACGACCATTCTCCGCTTTGGCGGCTTGTTTGGTTACGACAGAAAGCCGGGGAAATTTATCCGGACGAACAAAGCCATTCAAAATCCGGATGGGTTTGTGAATCTCATCCATCGAGACGACTGCTTGGGTATTATTGAGCAAATCATCCTTCAGAATGTATGGAACGAGGTATTCAATGCCTGTGCCGAGAGTCATCCTAAACGACGGGATTTTTACTTCCGGGAAACCCGGAAATTGGGAGCACCGGACCCCATTTTTGATGAAACATCCGAAAGCAGCTTTAAGATAGTGGATAGCCGGAAATTAATAAATAGGTTGAACTACCATTTCATCCATCCCGACCTCATGCTGATCGACTAATAAGGACACAGTGCCGCAGGCATTACAGAGCTTCATACTTCCTTCTGCGTCTACTGTAGTTTTTGTCCCAATGTCACAACGTCCCAATGTCTCATCGTCTCTTGTACTCTGTACTTCAGTACTTCTTGCTCTTGTCCCAATGTCACAACATCTTGACGTCTCATCGTCCCATCGTCTCATCGTCTCTTGTCTCTTGTACTCTGTACTTCAGTACTTCTTGCTCTTGTCCCAATGTCACAACATCTTGACGTCTCATCGTCCCATCGTCTCTTGTCTCTTGTACTCTGTACTTCAGTACTTCAGTACTTCTTGCTCTTGTCCCAATGTCACAACATCTTGACGTCTCATCGTCCCATCGTCTCATCGTCTCTTGTCTCTTTTCTCTTGTACTCTGTACTTCCTACTTTCAAATTCCCATCATCTCTTACGAATTTTTTCTAAATTGCCTTTTGGCTTTAAACCTCTGAAATGGAGTGGTTTTAATGCTGATGTTTCATGAAGTACCCCTGCAATCAAAGCACCAAAAAACAATGTTCATTTCTGTATGCCCACATGGGCTTGCTTTTTTGTGCTGTTGGGAATCCAGGGTTATTTAGCATAGAACGGACATTAAATTTTCCCAACGCGCGCAATGAAAGAATCAATTTTATCTAAATACTTGTCACTTGGCGATAATGCCGGAGATAGTCAGGCAGAGAAGGAAAAGAAGAAATTCCTTATTTACCTCGGTACCTTCATGTCGATGGGGGGAATTATTTGGGGCAGCATCAGTCTATATTACCACGCCTATATTCCGGCCATCTTTCCTTTGGGATATTTCTTCACAACCCCCATCAATTTCTATTATTTCTATAAAACCAAGAATTTTGAAGTTGCCAGGTTTGTCCAGACCTTGATCAGCCTGCTGCTACCTTTTCTTTTTCAATGGAGTCTTGGTGGTTATCTCGACAGCGGTGCCATGATGTTCTGGGCTATCTTGTCTGTAATTGGTTGTCTGGGTTATTACGAGACCCGCGGAACACGACTTTGGATTGGAGGATTTATCGTGCTTACACTGATTAGCTATTTCTTTAACGGCTATTTCCACGATCAATTTTCTTTGGATCCATCGAAAGAGATTCAATTATTTTTCCTTACTGTCAACACGACCATTATTCCCGTGGGCATTTATTTGTTGGTCGTATTGTTTATTAGCGTGAGAGATTCTGCCAACGAGGCCTTGTCGCAAAAACACCAGGAACTTAAACGCTCTCAATCACAATTGATTCAATCGGAAAAACTGGCGGTTTTAGGACAATTGATTGCGGGCGTTGCACATGAAGTGAATACACCGCTAGGGGCTATTCGGGCTTCGATTGGAACCATACGGAATTCCATCCAGGAGATCATCAAAGAGTTTCCCATGGTGCTAGACCACGCATCCAAAGAGGAGAGGGAGCTGATTTTTGTAATGCTCGACGAGGCACTTAAGGCACAAAAAAAGGTGATATCTCCAAAGGAGGAGCGGGAATTGAAGAGAAAGCTGAAAACAGAATTATCAGATACGGAATTAATCGACACAGATGAAATAGCCGACTTGTTAGTCGATATCGGTTTGTATGAACTGGATCCCAAATATTATCCGCTTTTCAAAAACAAGGACTGGGAACAAAACCTGAGTCTCATCCACAATTTGAGTGATCAGATTCGAAACAGCGAGAATATCCAGGTCGCGGTTGAGCGGGCTGCCAAAATTGTCTTTGCGCTCAAGAATTATTCGCGCTTTGATCATTCCGAGCAGAAAAGACCAACTAAGGTAGAGGAAGGAATAGATACGGTACTCACGCTCTATCATAACCATATCAAAAAAGGCATCGAGATTCAACGCGATTTCAGCGACACGCCCCGGATTAATTGTTTTGAAGATGAGTTGAATCAGGTCTGGACCAATATCATCCAAAACGCGATTCATGCCTTGGGAGGAAGCGGGAAAATTACAATTGAAACAGGAGTGGAAAACGGAGACGTGGTGGTGCGTATAACCGATAACGGACCAGGAATTCCACCGGAATTGAAGGAAAAGATTTTCGAGCCCTTTTTTACGACCAAACCCATAGGTGAGGGCAGTGGTCTGGGTCTCGATATTGTAAAGAGCATTGTGTTGCGGCATGATGGAAGTATCTCGGTCGACAGCGTGCCGGGAAGAACAAGCTTCATCATCCGCTTGCCTATTTAATGAAGAGAAAATGAAAAAGACCATCTTATGTGTAGATGATGAAGCAACAATCCTGGTCAGCCTCAAGAGTCAGTTGAAAAGGAATTTTGGTTCGGATTTCGGTTATGAATTTGCCGAAAGTCCGCTGGAAGCCATGGAACTCATTGATGAGCTGGTAGATGGAGGGGTGAAAATTATCCTGATTGTATCCGACTGGCTGATGCCGGAAATGCGGGGAGATGATTTTCTGATTGACATGCATAAAAAATACCCCGGGATTGTGAAAATTATGCTCACCGGACAAGCCAATAAAGAAGCGGTAGAGCGGGCACAAAAAGAAGCGGATTTACTTGCCTGCCTTCAAAAACCTTGGGACGAGCAGGAATTTGTTGCCCTGGTTCGCGAAGGAATCAAACTGATTCAATAAGGAGATGAAAGAGAATGTAGCGGTTATTTGTGTGGACGATGAGATGATTGTCCTTACCGGACTCAAGTCTCAATTGAATAATAAATTCAATCGACGCATTCTTATTGAAACGGTAGAATCGGGGCAGGAAGCTTTGGAACTTTACCATGAGCTCATCGCAGATGGTTATAGCATTCCCGTGATTATTTCAGATCAAATCATGCCCGGATTGAAGGGGGATGAGCTGCTAATTAAGTTCTATGAGATTGATCCCGAGATGAAGTTTATTTTGCTCACCGGACAGGCGAGTCCGGATGCAGTAGGAAATGCCCTAAATAAAGCGAACCTATACCGCTATATAGCCAAGCCCTGGGATGTGGAAGACTTAAACATGACCGTGGCTGAGGCAATAAACAGTTATTTCCAGGTCAAAGAAATTAGAAAAAAGGAGGAGGAAAGGCGGCAATTGCTGGAAGAACTGAAGGTGGCCAACGAATCACTGGAGCAAAAGGTGGAAGAGCGTACGATTGAGTTGCAGTTGGAGAAAAACAAGACGGAGGATCTGCTCCTCAATATTCTGCCCAGGGAAATAGCCAATGAACTGAAGTCGACGGGAGCGTCTGTCCCCAAGCATTACCAGCAAACCACCATTCTCTTCACGGATTTTAAAGGCTTTACTTCGATTGCAGCGCAGGTTACCCCAACAGACTTGGTAGCGATGTTAAATGAATGCTTCACCGCATTCGATGCCATTACCGAAAAGTATCATCTGGAAAAAATCAAGACCATTGGTGACGCCTACATGTGTGCCGGGGGAATTCCTTCCGTCAACACAACCAATGCGCTGGATGCTGTGGGAGCGGGGGTGGAGATCCTCCGATGGGTAGATTCCTGGAATGCCGGACGGATGAGTCAGGACTTGCCCGAATTGCCCATTCGTGTTGGCATCCATACCGGAGAGTTGGTGGCCGGGGTAATCGGATCGAAGAAATTTGCTTACGACGTATGGGGCGATGCCGTTAACATTGCCAGTCGTTTGGAATCGAATGGCATCCCGGGAAAAATCAATATTTCCGAAGCGACATTTTCCTTGATTAAGGAGCATTTTACCTGCGAATACAGAGGGGAGATTGAAGTAAAAAACATTGGTGCCCTGCGCATGTATCTGGTTTTGGACAAGATCCAAACAGCTTCGGATTGAACAGCTCAACAGCAGCGATTAAAGTTCCTCTAGACCAAAAGTGTCCTTCGACTTACCTCCTTAGTCCTTTGTATTTAATCCTTGTTCTTTCCAATCTCCGTTCAGCTCACTCATCTCGCAACTTCAGGGTGGTTCTACCACGAACCTTGTGGTTTGAGGTCCTATTTTCCGTTGAAGAATAGCGGTATCGAATTATCGCATGTCCCCATTGCCAAAAACCAGTTGGTTTATCCGATCACCGGATTTTGTGTATGCAGAGTGGTTATAACAAGCAGTTAGAGGTGGAAGAGCCATGATCCTCTCACTATATGCTAAACGGCAATGTGCCGATAGTCGACTATTTACAAATTTCCTGATGTGGCAATAATTTATGGGCGTTTAACCTGGAACATTTGATTTTCTTAGATGAGTAAATTGCTGCCAAATCAAGAAATAGAAAACCAAATATCAATCGAATCTACATCACCCGACTACCTCAATGGATCAAAAGCGCAAAGAATCGAGAACAACTATTAAAATGCATTCAAAGTTTGAAACTAAAACTTGAAGCAAATCACTATAAAAAATGCTTCCCTACGCCAGGTTAGTCTTTTGCACTCCTTCGTTTTCTTTCTCTTAGGTTTTACTTAATTTGGCCCTGAATGAACGGGATATCAAATCAATCTACCGGCAGAGAGACGTGTACGAATTCGGTGCCTTTGAGTGGATTGTTTGTCGTTTTGAACTAAACACCGATGAAGAAAGTTAAAGACGATGCATTGAAGGAGGATCAGCCCGACCATCCTACGAACGGTTCTTCCGAAGAGATTTTTGAAGAATCCAAAATACCAACCGACACAGAAAACATGGAAGTACATCATCATGCGCACGACCCGGCAGCGCCCCACCACAAAAAAAACTGGAAATCCTATTTCTGGGAGTTTATGATGTTGTTTCTGGCGGTCTTCTGCGGCTTTTTGGCAGAATGGCAATTGGAACATGTGATTGAACATAGTCGGGAAAAGGAATTTATCCGGACAATGGTAGAGGATGCCCAAATCGATACCTTTAATATTGAGCGGGTTTTAAAAAACAACAAAAAAACCCTCGTTTACGTCGATTCCCTTGCAAATGCCTGCTATAATTACGAGGAGGGAAGTAGCAGCGATTTTGATATCTACCGCTTGTATCGCCATCTATTATCCGCTTTGGAAGGTTTAAAGCCTACGGAAAGAACCATCATTCAGTTGAATAATTCCGGGGGAATGCGACTGATTCGTAACGGAGCATCTGTCGATAAAATCATTTCCTATGAAGCGTGTGAGAAGGAAGTAACCGAACAACAGGAGGTGGTGAATAAACTGAAATATGAATTTGCTAATGCTTCCTATGAACTTTTTAATTATTCCTATTTCAACCTGGAAAGCAAATCCATCTTGTCGCCTGATGCCAAACTTCTTCTTCACGATAAATTGAAGCTCACCCGGTTTGCGAACAGGATTTCTATATACGGGGGTGTTCTGACAAAATACAATTTTGAACTCCTTACCATGAAGGAAAAAGCCCTCGAGGTAATACATACGCTGAATAAATCCTATCATCTGGAGCATAAATAACGGGTACTTCGGAAAGTGAAATACATCCGAATCTGAATCTGTTTCTGTCCAGTGAAAAGGTATACAATAAGTGTAGGTTAAAAGCCGGATAGCCGGAATAAACATTGGAGAATAAAATGAAAATACTGGGCATTTGCGGAAGTGCCAGTCGCAATTCAGGAAATTTAGCGATTCTGAAATTTATAGCGGATTCCGAGAAAGCAGCATTCGATTTTGAATTAATAGAGGATTTGACAGATTTCCCGCATTTCAGAACAGAACTTACCGAAGTAAATGTGCCGGAAAAAATTGTCGGATTCAGAAATAAAATTGCGAATGCAGATGGAATCATCCTTTGCGCGCCAGAATATGTTTTCAGTATTCCGAGCGGATTGAAAAATATACTTGAATGGTGTGTTTCAACAACGGTGTTTTCTGATAAACCGGTTGGATTAATTACGGCTTCGGCCAGCGGCGAAAAAGGACACGAAGAATTGAAGCTGATCATGAAAACCATTCAGGCTTTTTTCACAGATGACACGACCCTGTTGATAAAGGGAGTAAAGGGCAAGGTGTCAGACAGTGGAATAACCAAGGAGGCAACAAAAACCGAAGTGCAAAAACTGGTTAATTCCTTGAAAGAGTTGATTAAAAAGTCAACGGCGAACAATCTATCACCGCATTTTGATTAGGGAAGGGGAATAGGCTAATTTTTCCTCCGCCTATAAGAGAGCTCCGTCTCAAACTGAACTTTAACCTAAGCCTCAATCTCAGCCTCAGTCTTAATCTCAGCCTCCACACTTCCATACTTCCGCATGGCCCGGACAATCAATATCAGGCTCAATAAGGCAAAGAAAGCACCCAGCATAAATGCGGCACCAGGGAAGACCACTTCGTTTTCCGGATTGGCAAAATAAGCATAGGTCTTGGTCATGATATAGGGCCCCCCGATCAGCGACAAGCTCATCATGGCTGAAATAGCCCCTTGTAATTCGCCTTGTTCGTCTTTACCCACCAAATTCGACATATAGCCCTGAAGGGCTGGGCCGGCAATACCTCCCAAACAATACAATACCAGAATGGCATAGAGCATCCAGCTTTCATTGGCAAAAGCAAAGAGTACGAGTCCGATGATGTAAAAGCCAAAACCAAAGATGATGGACCAGAGCTGACCTAACTTGGGAATCACAATGCGTATCAATCCGCCTTGCACCAGGGCAGAAAGAATTCCCACAAACCCCAACGAATAACCCACCATTTTCATGTTCCATTGGAACTGGTCTTCGGTATAATAGTTCCAGGTCGACTGCACGGCATGCGAGGCGATATACACGAAGAAGAGGCCGAATAACATGGCGCTCAACTTGGGGAAGCGGAGGATTTTTGTGATGGTTCCAAGAGGATTGGCACGTTTCCAGGAGAACTCCCGACGGTTTTCTTCATCGAGCGATTCGGGCAGGATAAAGAAGCCGTAGAGCATATTGATCAAACTCACTATGGAGGCCGCATAAAATGGGGCCCGGGTACCGAATTCGCCACCAAGGATTCCACCAATAAAAGGACCGAGGATAAACCCGATACCAAAAGCCACTCCAATCATTCCGAAATTCTGTGCCTTGTTCTCGGGGGTGGAGACATCGGCGATATAGGCTGAACAGGTCGTAAAGCTTGCTCCGAAAATCCCGGCTAAAATTCTTCCGGCAAATAGCCAGGCATAGGTTGGTGCAAAAGCCAGCAACAGGTAATCCAGTCCGAATCCCAGCAAACTCAGTAGCAAAACAGGTCTGCGTCCGATTTTATCACTCAGTCCGCCCACAATCGGCGCACAGATAAACTGGAAGATGGCATAGACAATCATCAGATCCCCACCCTTGCTTGCCGCTTCGGCTAATCCGACGCCGGTCAGTTCCACAATTAATTTTGGCATTACCGGAATGATAATGCCCAGTCCGATTACGTCGAGCAGGAGGGTGATAAAGATGAAGCTGACAGCGGCTTTTTTCATGGTTGAGCTTGGGGTGATAGGGATGTTAATTTGTGTTTTTCTACTCTTGGTGGAATCGAGGCGGATGATAGGTAATCGATATATCTATTTTGAATTTGGTGCTCCGAATATCGTTTTTCAATGGATTCATTCCCAACAAAAAAATGGAGATTCATCTAAATCTGGGAACTCGTATATTTTGAATCTGTTCTGTTAATTGTTTTATCAATGGCCATATAGCCGCATGTTTCAACCTGTGCAGGGAATGATTCCTTTAGATTAACTATCTCCATCTACTGAATCAGTAATCGCAATTTCACCGGATATAAAATGTCAGGTTCAAAAATTTAATGAAATACCTCAGCACTCGCCAGCACGGCATTGAAGAATGCTTCGGAATCGAGGCCCGGACTTTCGTTGTGCTCAATCAGGAAGCTCAATAACTTTTCGGTAGGCATATTACCGGTGAGGGAGTCGGCCGCCATAGGGCAACCACCGTAGCCTTTGATGGCGCCATCGTAGCGGGTACAGCCGGATTCATAGGCTGCTTCAATCTTTTCCCGCCAGGATTCCGGACGGGTATGCAGATGAGCCCCGATTTCAATCTGAGGATAAGCCTGGCTCAGCTGGCGGTATAGCAGGCGAATGTTTTCAGAGTTAGAGACTCCAATGGTATCACTTAGTGAAATGGTTTGCACGCCACGTTTCACCATTTCATCGGCCCAGTGGATTACAATATCCGGACTCCACGGATCACCATATGGATTACCAAAACCCATGCTCAGGTAGATTACAAGTTTTTTGCCCCTTTTTTCGCAAACATTCTGGATATAATCCACCCGTTTCATAGCCTCTTCAATGGTGCTGTTGGTATTGCGTAATTGAAATGTCTCGCTTACCGAGAAAGGAAAGCCCAGATAATGTACCTGTTCGGTGTCGCCGGCCTCATCCGCGCCCCTCTCGTTTGCCACAATGGTCAGCAGCTTGCTATGGGTAGCACTTAAATCGAGGCGGCGAATAACCTCAGAAGTGTCTTTCATTTGAGGAATGGCTCTGGGGGAGACAAAACTTCCCGCATCCAGCGTATCGAAACCCACTTCAAGCAGCTTTTGGATATAGGCCACCTTTTTTTCTGTTGGGATGAAATCATGGATGCCTTGCATGGCATCGCGCGGACATTCGATAATTTTAAAAGCCATTCTAAGGAATTGGGGTTCAAAATAAATAAATGCCCATCGTTTTTAATAACTTTGGCGCCTTGTTTTCAAGGAATCCATGTGATGTTGAACGATAAATTAAAAGAAGAAACTACGCAACCGACTGAAGATACGGTGAATGAAACCCCTCAGAAAGAGGAAGTTCAAAATGTATCCAGCGAATCTGAATTGACAGAAGTGCCAGATGAGGTAGAAGACACCACCTATCAGGTAGATGAGGACCACGAAGAAGAATCCAATTTTTCAGAACTGGATTCCGAACAACTCGTTGCGGTTATCGAAAATGCCGCTTCTCAGGAAGATCTTGGTGAGGCAGGCAAAATTGCGAAAGAAGTTAAGTCCGTGCTCGATGCCCGCTTCGACGATGAAGAACAGGTGGCGCTGGAAGCCTTTTTGGAAGATGGAAATGAAAAAGATGAATTTCAGCCTAAACCCAATGAGCTGAAAATACGCTTTATCGAAGCCTATAAAAAGATCCAGTCACGGCGCAGCGAACAACGCCAGCGTATCGAAGAGGAGAAGCAAAAGAACCTGGCTGAAAAACGCCGGATGCTGGACGAGCTGAAGAACCTGACTGAAACAGATGAAACAGCTGAGTCGCTGGATAAAGTGAAAGAGCTGCAAAACGAATGGAAAAAGATTCGTGCCGTTCCCCGTGAATTTGTTCAGGAACTTTGGGATGCCTACCGTTTCTATATGGACAAGTTCTACGACAACCTGTCTATCAATTTTGAACTCAAGGAACTGGACCGCAAAAAGAACCTCGAGACCAAGATTGATTTATGCATGAAAGTGGATCAGCTGCAGGAAGAGCCATCCGTTAAGGTGGCAATGAACCTGCTGAACAAGTACCACGATGAATGGAAGCATACAGGTCCGGTACCGAAAGAATATGCCGACGAAATTTGGGCGCGTTTTAAAGCAGCATCCGATAAAATCTACGAACAGAAAAAATCGCAAATGGATGAATTGCGGGAATTGCGCCGCAAAAATTTCGAGTTAAAAACAGCGATCAACGAAAAATTAGAGCATGTAGCTGCTGTGCTTTATGAAAAACCCAAAGAGTGGATTGAAAAAACCGAATTAATCAATTCCTTCTTTGAAGAGTGGAAAAAAGTGGGACCTGTTCCCAAAGAACATAATGAATCCATCTGGGGCCGTTTTAAGGAATTGAGAAATCAGTTCTACCGCAATAAGAACCAGTATTTTAAGCAACTCAATAAAGAGAAGATTGAAAACCTGGCCAGGAAGGAAGCACTTTGCGAAAAAGCAGAAGCCATCAAGGATTCGGATGACTGGCAAAAAACCACCAATGAGCTGATTCGCTTGCAGGGAGATTGGAAAAAAATTGGTCCCGTTCCCGAAAAACAGAGCGATGAAGTATGGAAACGTTTTCGTGCAGCCTGCGATGCATTTTTTAACCGTAAGGAAGAGCATTTCAAGGGACAAAAAGAGGAACAGGAACAAAATCTGGATTTGAAGAAAGCGCTTTTGAATGATGTCAAGGCTCTGGAAGAACTGGCAGAGGACAAAGTGGAAGAGGTATTTTCCAGGCTTCGCGAGATTCAACGAAACTGGAACACGATTGGTTTCGTCCCCATCAAGTTCAAAAATCAATTACAGAAAGAATTTACAACTGTCATCGACGGGCTCTACAAAAAGCATAAGCGCAATGCGGAGGATATGAAAGCAGGTCAGCTTCAGGACCATTACGAAGAACTGGCTGGCGCACCGGATGCGAAAAAACGCCTTCAGGCCGAAGAGCGAAGGGTAAAAGACAAGATTCGTTTCCTTAAAAACGATGTCACCACCCTCGAAAACAATATAGGCTTCTTCTCCAATAGCAAAACGGCGGGTCCTCTAATCAAGGAAATAAATACCAAGATTAAAAAGGCCAACGAGCAGATTGAGCGCTTACAGAAAGAGCTGAAGATGATTAAAAAGTACTACTAGTGCTTGACCTCGCACGCAAATACGCCTGGTATTACCTCAATGCCAAGTCCAAACAAAATGTGGAATCGCCTTTTGTACTGGACCTGATAACGGAAGTTTTAGAAGACAAAAACGTTTACGACGACTATGCCAAGGTGGAGAAAGTGCGTTTGGGATTGCTCAATAACCGACTGGTCACGGAGGTTGAGGACTTCGGTGCGGGGGGAGTTGCGCAGTCCATTCAGGAAAAACGCGTTTCCGAGATTGCTGCCAAATCTGTGAAGCCTGCCCGCTGGGGAAAACTACTTTACCGCATTTGCCGATATTTTGAAGTCAGGAATATGCTCGAATTCGGGACGTCTCTTGGCGTGACAACCGCCTATCAGGCATTGGGCGCTTTGCAGAAATCGGAGTCCATTCATTTTGTGAGCATGGAAGGCAGCAAGAACCTGGTGAACCTTGCACAAATTAATCTCGATGAAGTAGGGGCAGGAAACAAGGTGAATTTGGTGCAGGGCGATTTCGACCATACCCTTGAAAAGGTCTTGAAAAGCTTCGATCAACTGGATTATGTTTTTGTCGATGGAAACCACCGCAAAGAACCCACTTTGCGCTATTTTATGCACTTGCTCCCAAAGATGCATGCGGGCTCTGTAATTGTTTTCGACGACATCTATTGGAGCCGAGAGATGAGCGATGCCTGGGAAGAGATTAAAGCACATCCTTCGGTTACACTCAGTATCGACCTTTTTTACATTGGCATGGTATTTTTCCGGGAGCAGGAACCCGAGCATCTGGTGTTGAAGTTTTAATAGGTCCAAGGACCATGGAATTTTCTTTGATTCAAGCGCAAACTCGAACTCAATCTAGTACTCGGTCGCGATAAATCGACGACCTTACTCCAATTGTATTCTCTGTTGTCTCAGTGTCTCAAAGTCTCTTGTCTCAAAGTCTTTTTACTCTCTACTTATGTACTTCCAACTCTTGTCGCAATGGCGCAAAGACGCAAAATTTATAATTTAGTTCGACCATTGACATAGAGTTGTCTTTTATTCGAACTCGAACTC
>WGMZ01000053.1 GCA_016124735.1 Bacteroidota bacterium | reverse complement strand
TACCGAAATGGTACCTGTACCTGGAGCACCCCAGAGTACGTTCACCGAGTTGGAAGTAGAATCACCAACGAACTGACCACCGGAAACATTCCATACATAAGTCTCTCCTGCCACAGCTGTCACGGAGTAATTGGCAATCTTATTCTGGCAAGTAGAGTCGTTTGGTAGAACAATGACCGGTTTAGGCGTCTGAACAATGGTCACCGAATCGGTCACAGTCGAGTCGCAACCAAAGGCTGAGGTTTGAGTAACAGTCACCGTACCTGTTCCAGGTCCTGCCCAAAGTACATTGATATTATCACCTGTTGTTGACCCAATGATCGATCCTCCACTGACGGTCCAGGCGTATGTTTCGCCTGCAGCTGGAGTGATAGAGTAATTGTAGATTTTGTTTTCGCAGGCGGTATCGTTCGGTAAGGAGATGACCGGCATCGGAGTATACACGATGGTTACATTCGCCGACACCGTACTATCACAACCAAAAGAAGAAGTCTGGGTCACATTGATTGTTCCCGTACCTGGTGCTCCCCACAATACATTGATGCTATTGCCGGAAGTATCGCCAATTATTTGTCCGCCGGAAACAGTCCAGGCGTAGGTCTCACCAGCTACCGCAGTCACAGAGTAGGTGGCAATCTTATTCTGACAGGTCGAATCATTTGGTAATACAATGGTTGGTTTAGGGGTATGAACCAGTATCACTGTATCGGAAATTGTGGAATCACACCCAAAAGCGGATGTTTCAGTTACATGAATTACCCCTGTTCCGGTTGTATCCCAAAGGACGGTCACAAAGGTATCCGTCGTTGACCCGATGATTGTTCCATTATCTACCGACCAACTATAACTTTCCCCACCGGCTGAAGGGGTCAGTGAATAAGTATAAATTTTATTCTCACATGCTGTGTCGGCTGGTGGCGTTAGGTCAGGAGATGGCGTATAGACAATGGTTATATCAGCGCTTACTGTTGAGTCGCAACCTGCCGATGAAGTCTGGGTAATTGTTACTGTTCCTGTTCCCGGTGATCCCCACAAAATATTCACCGAATTCTGGGTTGAATCGCCAACGATGGTTCCCCCGCTTACTCCCCAATCGTAAGTCATTCCCAACTGACTTGTTACCGAATAGCTGACAATTTTATTCTGACAGGCCGAGTCGTTCGGAATTGTTATTGCAGGATCGGGTGTCGGGAATAATGGTATGGTATCGTAGGCAGTACTATCACAGGTGTTCGGAGCATATTCCAAAACAGATAAATAGCCAGAGCTGCCGCTGTTCCAGATGACATTTATAACGGCACTATCACTGGCCCCAACTACTGTTCCGCCTGTAACCGTCCAGGTATAGGCATGTCCCGGAGTGTATTCTGTATAATAAGTAAACAATTTACCAACGCAACCTGTATCACCTCCAATAATGTATGGGAATGGGGTTGTTGCCAGTAATACGGAATCAGAATATGTACTGTCGCAACCAAAAGCAGTGGTAACCTGAACTTCCACATAGCCCATGCCCGGAGCTCCCCATAAAACGTACATGACGGTATCGGTTGAGCTGCCAATAATTGACCCTCCTGTTACCGACCATTGATGCGTTTCGCCGCTTCCTTGCGGATGATAATAGTAAGCATAAGTATTATAGGCACAAAGCGAGTCGTTTGGAATCGTCATTCCCGCTGTTGGGGTGTACATGATTGTGATGGGTTCACTTACTGTGCTATCGCAACCAAAAGAACTGGTAACTGTCAAAGATACAGAACCTGAATCTGGAGCCCCCCACAAAACATTGATATTACTTCCAGTGGAGTCGCCGATGATTTGTCCGCCATAAACGGACCATAGGTAAGTATTTCCTGCAGAAGTTGTAGTGGAATAGTTGTAAATATTATTCTGGCAGGCAGAGTCGTTCGGAATGGTAATCGAAGGAACGGGAGTCGGCACAATCGTCACATTCGCACTCACCGTGCTGTCGCAACCAAAGGATGAAGTCTGTGTTACAGAAACAGTTCCGGTTCCGGTTGTCCCCCACAAAACATTTAGACTTGAGGTGGTCGAATCACCGATGATTTGTCCCCCACTAACGGTCCATTGGTAGGTTTCTCCTGCTACAGATGTGATGGAATAAGTATAAATTTTATTCTCGCAAGCCGAGTCATTGGGAAGGGTAATGACAGGTTTGGGAGTATGAACAATGGTTACATTCTCACTTACTGTGCTATCGCAGCCAAAGGAAGATGTTTCAGTTACGCTTACTGTTCCGGTTCCGGGACCGGCCCATAGCACATTGATATTGTCTCCTGTAGATGATCCAATGATGCTACCTCCATTAACAGACCAGGAAAATGTTTCACCGGCCGCAGGTGTAACCGAGTAATTATATATTTTGTTCTCACAGGCGGTGTCATTTGGTAATGAGATGACAGGCATCGGAGTATAAACGATGGTCACATCAGAACTCACCGTGCTATCGCAACCAAAACCTGATGTTTGCGTAACAGAAACGGTTCCGGTGCCAACACTTCCCCAGAGAATATTGACACTATTCGAAGTAGAATCTCCCACAAATGCTCCACCACTGACGTCCCATACATAAGTGTTGCCAGATACGGAAGGCACAGAGTAATTGTATATTTTGTTTTGACATGCCGAGTCATTGGGTAGGGTAATAACAGGGGTTGGAGTAAGTACAATGGTTACATTTTCAGATACCGTGCTATCACAACCGAAAGGGGAAGTTTGGGTAACACTCACAGTTCCGGTCCCTGCACCTGCCCACAGAACATTGATAGTATCACTAGTACTTGACCCAATGATTGCCCCACCGCTAACAGACCAGGAGAAAGTTTCTCCGGCAGCCGGTGTAATGGAGTAGTTGTAGATTTTGTTCTCACAGGCGGTGTCATTCGGTAAATTGATGACAGGCGCAGGCGTGTAAACAATCGCTACATTTTCAGAAACAGTGCTGTCGCAACCAAAGGCAGAGGTTTGAGTAACTGAGAGCGTTCCGGTCCCGGGACTTCCCCAAAGGACATTCACACTATTTGAGGTGGAATCGCCAACAAATGCGCCACCACTTACGCTCCATACATAACTTTCACCCGCTACACTTGGGACAGAATAGTTATAAATCTTATTCTGACAGGCAGAATCATTCGGTAGCGTTATAACAGGCTTCGGCGTTTGTACAACGGTAACATTGGTTGAAACTGTACTATCGCATCCAAAAGATGAAGTCTGAGTTACAGACAAAGTACCCGTTCCAGGGCTACCCCAAAGTACCTGTACACTTGAGCCAGTGCTTGAGCCAACAATTGTTCCTCCACTCACTCCCCAGCTAAATGATTCTCCGGCAGCAGGAGTGATAGAATAAGTATAAATTTTATTCTCGCAAGCCGAGTCATTGGGAGCATTGATTGCTGGCGTTGGAGTGTACAAGACCGCAACATTCATGTTTATGGTCGTGTCGCATCCAAGACTATTGGTCTGGGTAAGACTAACGGTGCCCGTCCCCAATGATTGCCATAACACATCAATAGATGTGCTTGTTGAATCTCCATATATAGTTCCTCCGGAAACGGACCATTGATAACTATGTCCGTTTACAGAAGAAATCGAATACGTATAAATCTTATTCAGACATGTGCTGTCGGTTCCAGTGATTGCGGGTTTAGGTTTAAGTGAAGAATAAACGGTCAGGGTGTTTAATGTATCACAACCCGATAAGTTTGTTACCCTGACAGAGGCTGAAACAGAACCGGTATCATCCCATCGGATTGTGACGGTATTGCTGTTCGAGGCTCCCAATATTGTACCTCCACTGACAGACCAGCTATATGCAAAGCCTGTTTGTAAGGGTACACTGTACATATACGTTTCTACCTGGCAGGCTGTGTCACTTCCGCTGATTGTCTGAATGGGAGATTCAGACACATAAACCGTGTCTATTACAAATGAGTCGCACCCTGAAACCGGATCAATCAAAGTCAGTTTTACAGTTTGTAAACCGGTATCATTCCAATAGATTCCAACTGGATTATCCCCGGCACCTCCTACGAATGTTCCTCCAGGCGCATCCCAAATGAGGTTGTTCGAACCAAGGCTTTGCGCGGTATAGTAAGAAGGTTCATATTGACAGGGAGTATCCACTCCGGAAATTATCGGTACAGGATTGCTATATACGGTTACTAATACATTGTCGGTGTCTCCTGGACAGGTTTTATTACCTGTCGTCATTAAGTAAAGCGAAAATTTTCCGGCAGTTTTTTCCGGTCCACTGGGGGTATATGTAATCGAAAGAGAATCTGATGAGGGGCTATAACTTCCGGTTCCATTGTACCAGGTTCCTCCACTCGCACCGGTAACGATTCCTGTAAGATCAATCGACGATAAATTGCCACACATGAATGTATCATTCCCGGCACTGGCCGTTATAGCCACCGAAAAACTATCGACATAAATGGTGTCATAAACGGTGGTACAACCCAGTGAATCGGTGGCAGAGACCGTATAAGTACCCAAATTGGCATTGATGGTATCCGTCGTTTCTCCCGTATTCCAGACATAACTATAGGGGGTGGCCCCACCTGATCCCTGGGCAAATATTTGAGTCGGAGCTCCTCCAAAGCATACAGCTGGGTTATCCGGCTGTATTTGAACGGAAAAATTGGATACAAAAGTTACACGAACGGTATCACAGAAATATACAGTGCCACATGATCCGATTACGGTTCCGCATACTTCATAGTCCACAAAAGAAGGGAATGAACCCGAGGGAGTTACAATAACTGTATCCTGATCTACCGTATCACTCAGGTAACTATCGTAAGTCGCATTGGATGGAACGGCATGCCAATGAATGCTGTCTTCGACTAGACCGGTTGCAAAAATGGTATCTACACAAGCCTGCGACACAACAATGGGATTAGATACCGCAGGAGCTGCTATGGAAGTAATGGTGTAAACGTTTGGGTTATGCCCGGGTTTACAGAGAGTGATGGTATGGCGTCCTACGCCGCTCAGACAAATATCCGCACCTACCTGATAGGAAGTACCACAGCCAATTTGATAATATTGGGCGCCCGATGGCCAGGCACCTGAATAATGGTCGAAGTTGATTCCGATGGCATTAGAATCCAGCGTAACAACAAACTTGACACATGTTTCGTTACTTGCAGACCCACAACAACTATCGGCTCGGGTTGCGTTCGGACTATAGTATACTGAATCGGGGTTGCCCGTGAGATCGACATAAAAAGTCGTCACCCCCGCACCGCACTGGCCATTGGTATTATTTACGCCCACAAGCGTTGCAAGCAGAGCCAAGAGTACCGGAAACAGCAATCTTCTGGCTCTGCGTTTCTTTTGGTTCATTGAGGAAAGCGCATTCATAGGATTAGTATCCCAAAATTAAAGCACGATGTTAGGAAAATGACGTTAAAATACTATGAAAAGCCTTGCTTTTATAAAAAATATTCGTTATCAATAAGTTTGGGAACTAATGGCTAGTTTTTCATATTTGCAGAAAAAACTATGAGTTTATTGGTAATTGGTTCCGTAGCATTCGATGCAATTGAAACGCCTTTCGGAAAAACGGAAAAAATTATAGGTGGTGCCGCAACATATATTTCATTGTCATCTTCCTATTTTACAAAAAATACGAACCTTGTCGCCGTAGTTGGTGAAGATTTTCCTCAAAATAAGATTGATTTATTAAAATCCAGGGGAATCAACACGGATGGATTGCAAATAAAAAAAGGGGAAAAATCATTTTTTTGGTCTGGCCGCTATCACAACGACATGAACAGCCGCGATACGCTGATTACTGAACTCAACGTACTGGAAAATTTTGATCCGATCCTTCCTGAATCGTATCAGGAATGCGAATTTTTAATGCTTGGAAACCTAACCCCGGCAACTCAAAAAACGGTCATTGACCGCCTGAAAGAAAGACCGCGATTGGTCGTAATGGATACGATGAATTTCTGGATGGAAATTGCCATGGATGATCTTCGCGAAACACTGAAAGTAGTGGATGTCTTGACAATCAATGACGAAGAAGCGAGACAACTTTCCGAAGAATATTCTTTGGTGAGAGCAGCCCGCAAGATTATGGCCATGGGGCCTTCCTTCCTCATTATCAAAAAAGGAGAACACGGTGCTTTGTTGTTCCATCAAAACGAGGTCTTCTTTGCTCCGGCTTTGCCTCTGGAAGAAGTATTCGACCCAACCGGGGCCGGAGATACCTTTGCAGGCGGATTCATCGGCTACCTCGCCAGCACAGAAGACGTATCTTTCGAGAATATGAAACGCGCCATCATCTATGGATCTGTCATGGCCTCATTCTGTGTGGAAAAATTTGGCACAGAGCGGCTGGAATCGCTTACAAATGAAGAAATACAGGCACGTGCCAAAGAGTTTATGAAACTCTCTCAGGTAGAGTTGGAAATGATTTAGAACAGCGATTGAATAATCGCTTCTACACTGATCCCTTCGGCTTCTGCTTTATAATTACGCACGATTCTGTGGCGAAGAATGGGCTCCGCCACAGCTTGAACATCTTCAATGTCCGGAGAAAATTTACCCTGCATCAAGGCATGGCCTTTGGCCACCAGAATAAGGTTTTGAGATGCACGTGGCCCTGCTCCATAAGCCAGAAATTCGTTCACTTTATCGGTGGCATGTGTGGTATTGGGACGTGTTTTACTGACCAGTTTTACAGCATATTCCACCACATTGTCACTAACAGGAACCTGACGAATCAAATCCTGAAAGCGCAGCAGTGAACTCTCATCCAGAACTTTATTTACTTTTTCGCTTGGCCCTCCCGTAGTGCTTTTAACCACCATTACTTCTTCTTCAAACCGAGGATAGTCTAACACGATGTGAAACATAAAGCGGTCAAGCTGGGCTTCCGGAAGTGGATATGTTCCTTCTTGCTCTATCGGGTTTTGGGTGGCAAGGACGAAAAATGGTCGGGGAAGAGCATGCTCATGGCCTGCAGCAGTGACATTTTTTTCCTGCATGGCCTCAAGCAAAGCCGCTTGTGTTTTTGGTGGAGTTCGGTTGATCTCATCTGCCAGGATGATATTTGCGAACAAGGGTCCGCGGATAAATCGAAACTGCCGTTGTTCATCAAGTATCTCTGACCCGATAATATCGCTTGGCATCAGATCAGGAGTAAACTGAATGCGGTTGAATTGAAGATCGAGAGCTTCCGATATGGTTTTGATTAATAATGTTTTGGCAAGTCCCGGAACCCCAACCAGCAAGCTATGACCATTGCAAAAGAGGCTAAGAAGCACCTGGTCAATAACCTCCTCCTGACCAACGATGACCTTGCTTATTTCGGCTTTTAACTTTTTATGAATATCTGCCAATTCCTGGGCAGCCTGCACTTCATTAGATACTTGCATAGTTTATTTATCTTTTTTCCAATGTGCCAACTCCGGAGCATTCGAATAACGCTCGCTAATATGAATATAATATTGAGTCTTGTTTTTATCCATCCAGTCTTCCAGCGCGGTTGCCTTTTTTTGTTCAAGTGCTGCGTTCTGAATTTTTAAATAATCTGTTTCAAGACTGGGACGGTGAGGTGGTGATTCTGAAATTAAATTATAGATGATGTACATCTCCTTTCCGTCTTGCCCTCTGGTAACATAAACCTGTGATACCTCTCCGGGTTTCAAGTCTTTGATGCGCAAAAACACTTCTTTCTCAAGATTTCCCACGGGAATTTTCGTTTCACCACTTGAATAATCCATCAATAAACCTCCTTTACCGGAAGAATACTCATCGCTGGAATATTTAACTGCTGCTTCCTTGAATGAAATGGTGCCTGCAAGTATTTCCGAACGGATACTGTCCAGACGATTTCGGGCATCGGCTAAATCTGTTTCCAGCATTTCAGGAGCAATAAGAATATGCCTCACACTTACGCTTTCACCACGTCGGTCCAATAATTGGATGATATGATAGCCATATTGGCTTCGGATGATTTTAGAGAGACTATCCTTTTCCAGGGAAAATGCGGCGGCTTCAAATTCAGGAACCATCTTGCCTCTTTTGAAAAAACCGAGCTCTCCGCACTTGCCGGAGCTGCCAGGATCATCTGAATAAGTATGTGCTAAGACACAAAAATTTGCTCCCTGAACCAGGCGCTCTCGAAGATTCGTTGCTACCTCTTTGGCGTAATCCCAGGCAAAATCAGAAACCTGGGGTGCAATGATAATTTGCGCCACTTCCACTTCTTCGGGTACTGGAGGCAACGAGTCTTTACTAATATCGCGAAAATAATTCCTGACTTCAGCAGGGCTCACTTTGACTTCTTTTATAATCTGACTTTGCATCTGCTGAATCAGCAGTTGTTCCTTGATTTTCGGACGTGTTTTCGCCTTGAATTCTGGAATGGTCATCTTAAGATATTTCTCCAATGCCCGTTCGTCTCCACCGAAATGACTGAGGATATAATTGAGCCGCTCTTCAATTTTGGAGTCTACCATATCATCGGAAATTTCGACCGAATCAATTTGTGCTTTGTATAAGAGAAGCTTTTTAGCAATCAGTTGGTCAAGGATTTCCATTCGGAGAGAATCATGTACGAACTCTTTACCCATTTGTTCGCGCAGCGTTTCAATCTCTTTCTCTATATCACTCCGCAGAATGTAATTGTCGCCCACTATGGCTACTATTTCATCGACAATCTGGGGGGATTCAACAGGCTGGGCTTGTAAGCAGCTGCCTCCTATACCGAAAAGAATAATAATTATACTCAGTCTACCAACCATTGTATCGCGTTTTCCGACTCTGCTTCCTTCATCAAAGACCCTTCCACTTCTTCCAGTAGTTTCAGTTTGCGTTTGTTGATGAGAATGTTTCGTATCCTCTCTTGTTCAAACTCAAACGGGGAGACCCCACTCTTTATCCGAAAGTCATGAATATAAAGCCAGTACACAAAGTCATTGTCTTTTAATTCTACAAACTTGTTGCTTCTCAGAAACCGCTCCTGGTCATAGTGCGCCAATGGAATCTCTTTGAGCAGGTCATCGAAAGACAACCAGGATTCTTCATCCAGAAAGGTATTCACAGCATGCTGGGCGCAATAATCCAGAAGCTTGAATCGGTCGGAAGCGTCTTCCGACAAAAACCATTTTCTGGCTTTTGCCATATTTTCTGCTTCCAATGGAAGCTTCACATACCTGAGACGAACAATGTTGCGTTTTAGTTCAAAATTTTTTTGATTTTTTTCATAGTAGGCCAACATTTCATCTTCTGACACGCTCGTATCCAGCATTTGCTCGAATAATGCGCGATGGTATTCGTAGATGATCAGGCTGTTTCTGTAGTCTCTGACCTTTGCTTCAATGTCGGGAAATTCATCCCCAATATTTTGCTTGGCCTTATGAAGTGATACCTGCTGTTTTACCCAATTGTTCACATAGACTTTGAGCAGAGACAAACTGTCGTTCCCTTTTGCTTTTTCCCGTACATCTGATGGTAGGTCGTCAATCGACAAACTCACATCGTATACACGGGCCAATACGCCGTCGTTCTGCGAAGTCTCAACCGCTTGTTTGCAGGCTGGCAGCAATGCTACAGCCAGGAGAAGCCTTGCTGCCAGTTGTTGCATTATTTAGGGGAAATTTGTTTGAGCACCTCAGTGTTTACTACTACCGGATATTTGGCCTTGAGTTCTTCAATCCATTGGCGCTCCAATTCGTCCTGATACTTCCCGGTCATCAGTCCTTTCACTTCATTGAAAGCTTTAGGCCCAGCCGGAATTACCTCTGAAACTACGATGATATAATATTTACCATCCTCTGTTTTGACAGTGTGCGTTCCCTTCTTCCATTCAATTTGATCGACCTGGGCGTTTTCTCCTTTTTCGAATTTGGAATGCTTGATGACAAGGCTCAATGGATTTTTCTCATTTACCTGTTGGGAGATGTCTACATTTTCCAAATGCTTATGAAGCAATTTGCGCGTCAATTTGTACGTCTTTTTATTGTTGCACTCGTAGATGGTGGCCTGCAGGCGATCTTTCCACTGGTACTCATTTTTATGGGCCTCATAGAAGTTTTTGAGACCCACTGTATCTTCAACTGCTTTATCCCAGACTTTTTGTTGAGTTAAATTGAACAACAGAATTCCATCATGGTATTCTTCCATCAAATTCTTGAAGTCGGGAAAGAAAGCTTCAAGGTTATCTTTTTCATATTGCAATACCTCTTTGGCAACAAATCCTTTATAAAGATTTGCTACCGCACTTTGGATGCTGGTGTTTTGAGGAGTCTGGTATTGTTCTGCGTATTGATAGAATGCGGTATTCGTTACGCTGCGTGTACCGATGGTGAACAAGATTGTTTCTGGTTCTTTCACCATATTGGCCTTGAATGTTCCTCGGATAATGCTGGAGTCGATAGGCAGATACAGCGATTTTACATTTTTCGTATTTTCTTCAAATCCATTAGAGGCTTTGAACTTCTTTACCAGAGCTTCCTGGCTCATACGCACTCTTTCAGGCTCTCGATTTACCTGCATTTTCAGGCGATCTGCAAGTTCCGATTTGGGAGGCAGGGGTTTCTTTTCCAGCAATTTGATGATATGCCATCCGTATTCTGTTAACACAGGTTTGGAAATTTCTCCCACACTGTCAAGTCCAAATGCCGCTTCTCTAAACGGTTCAGCAACAGGAGAATTGGATCGAATCCAGTTGAGTTCGCCACCATTGCCACTACTGCTTGCATCATCAGAATAGGTGCGAACAGTTTTGTTCCAATCGGCTCCCTGATTTAAAAGAGAATAGAGACTATCTGCCTTTCTCTTCGCTGTTAAAATTTCTTCTTCTTTCGCATTGGGATTCAAACGAATCATCAAATGTGCTACGCGCACTTCACCGCGATTGGGACGTTTATCAGCTACTTTGAGAATATGGTAGCCAAAATCGGTGCGGAAAATGGGAGAGATATCGCCAGGCTTGGTTTGGAAGGCCATGGTTTCAAATGGATAAATCATCTCAAAAGCAGTGAAATAGCCGAGGTCGCCATAATTTGTTTTGGCAGATGGATCCTCTGAATTGTAATAAGCCAGGGTGTCAAAATTGTATCCGCCGACGGCCTTTTTACGCAAATCAGAAATTCTTTCCCAGGCTCGCATGGTATCTTTAGGCAAAGCGTTCGGGCCAACCAGGATCAGAATATGTGAGGCGCGAACCTCCGATTTCATCCGGTCGTATGCCTCGTCTACCAGCTTAGAAGTAAGACTGGTGTCGGTCATGTAGGAGCGACTCAATTGCTCGCGGTAGCCGGCAAGTTCTTGCTGGAAAGCTGGATTTTCATCCAATTTCAGACTTTCTGCTTCGGCTACCTTCAACTTAAAATTGATGTATAAATTAAGGTAAGCACGAATACTGGAGTCGTTTTGTTCCTCCAGTTTGTTGTTTTTCAAAAATACCCGCACGAATTCGTCGGTATAAACGGTGTCTGAACCGTATGTAAAAAGGGGTTTGGCCTGCTGAGCATTCAGGTTAAGGCTCAAAAATCCTAAAGTAAAAAGCGTGATTATTACAGAACGCATTATAGCTGTGTATTTTAAAATGGAAAGCAAAAATAAAAAGCAAAGTGATATGAGCAACACCTCTAGTCGATTGCAATGACCTGACGGATTTCGGGAATGGCTTTTTTAATGCCTTCTTCAATGCCCGCTTTCATTGTCATATTGCTCATGGAGCAATTACTGCACGCGCCCAAAAGTCGCAAACGAACTGTGTCATCAACGATTTCTACCAACTCCACATCACCGCCATCGGCCTTTAAAAAGGGTCTCAGGGAATCCAATACTTCTTCAACTTTATCTTTAATCACTACAGTCTCCATTATTTTAATCGACTTGATACACCGGCATTCTTTACTGCGATTTGACGGGCAACATTTCCTGCAAATTTAGCAAACGCCTCCGTATATACCTTATTTTGTCCCAATGCGTTAATGCCTTCGTCTCCTGCGGCTCGCACTGCTTCAATAAAAGGGATTTCTCCAAGAAGAGGCATCCCGGTTTCCATCGAAAGTTTCTCCCCTCCACCTTTTCCAAAAAGGTAATATCGCTTTCCTTCCTGATCTTCCGGACTAAAATAACTCATGTTTTCCACCACCCCTATCAATGGAACCGCTACGCCCTGCATCCGGAACATAGTGACAGCTTTTCTCGCATCTGCCAGTGCCAGCTCCTGAGGTGTTGTCACAATCAGGGCACCGGTAATCGGAAACTGCTGCGCCAGGGTTAGATGAATATCACCTGTTCCGGGAGGAAGATCAATAATAAGGTAATCCAGGCTCCCCCAAGCCACGTCATTCATAAATTGACGAATCGCCGAGGAAATCATCGGACCTCTCCAAACAATGGCTTGATCTGCTTTCATCATAAAACCAATGGAAAGCAACCGAATACCATTTTTTTCCAGCGGAATCATCAAATTATGCCCATCGATTTCCTTCATCTCAGGCGCCGATGAAATTCCAAAAAGAGTCGGTACGGATGGACCGTAAATGTCGGCATCCAGCAGGCCGACCTTCGCGCCTTCTTCTGCAAGTGACAAAGCCAGATTGGCGGCTACGGTAGATTTCCCAACCCCGCCTTTTCCGCTGGCTACTGCTATGATATTTTTGACTCCCTTCAGTACATCGCTGTTTTGGCGCACAGTATTTACCCGGGAAGTGAAATTGATTTGAACCTCAGCACCTGGATCTACCAATTTGGTAACTGCGTTGACACAGGCATTGGCCATAAGGTCTTTTAACGGACATGCCGGGGTGGTAAGTACAATAGTGAATTTAACTTGTTTCCCTTCGATAACGAGATTTTCAATCATTCCAAGGGAAACCAAATCTTTCCTTAAATCGGGTTCAATAACCTGACTAAGTGCTTCGAGAACTTTGTCTTTGGTAAGCATGCGCGACAAAGTTAACCCGAGAATTATGAAGCCGGAAATATTCCGGTTTGTTTATGATTTTTTAATGGCCAACAATGGAATTTTGGCATGGTTCGCAATGGTTTTTGTTTTGCTTTTGGTAAAGAGTCTTTCCAGCAAATTCCTGCGATGGATTGCCATACCTAAAATATCTGCTCCTGTAGCCTGAACATAGGTTTCGATGGCGCCCACTACCTCATTGCTGCTAATCTCTTCGAAATGTATATTGCTAAAATTGCTGGACGCTGCAATGCGGTTGTAGATGGCTTCGGCTTTTTCCGCAGTAAAAACCAACTCGTCGCTTACTACATGTAAAATATGAAGGCTACAATCCCATGCTTTAGCGAGGTCTATAAATATTTGAAATTGCAATTCTTCACTTCCGGTGAAATCGGAGGCGTAACAAATTTTCGATGGTTTCTTATGATCGGTAAAGGCTTCCGGAATGCTTAATACCTTGATATTCGACTGAGCCAGTACTCCGGAAGCATTGCTGCCAAAAAAGACTTCCTTGGCGCCGGTTGCTCCGGTGGTTCCCATAACAATTAGGTCTGCATTCCAGTCTTCTGAATACCGTATTACATCATCTATAACGAATCCATGTATACATTCTCCGCTTATACCGGCAAATTCAGCCAATAGCGCTTCCATCTTTGTGTCGCTGGCAGCTTTTACTTCCTGCATCAACATTTCCAAAGTATCTCCTGGCATATACGGATCCACTACGGGAACATTAAATACGTGCAACACTTTTACTTCGGCGCTCGTCATGCTGGCAAGGGTGCGTGCATAGCGAAGGGCATTATTAGCGGGTTCAGAAAAATCTGTGGGTACGAGGATTTTGTTGATAAAGGCCATGCTTGAAATTTTCAGCTAAATTAAGCACCACACTTGAAATAATATGGATATTTGCCATAAGTTGAAGAAAATACCTGCATTATTTGTCCTGTTTCTTTTCGCCACTGGGTTTGGCAATGGAAAATTATCGAAGGCACAGAGCAATGAAATACCGCGATGGGCAATCACTGGCCTGCTTCAGGCCAACTTGCCCCAAATTCCTCACTTTCGTGATGTCTACTTCCCAAACACAAATGGTGCTTTGGGGTTTTACGCGGCGTACCGGATTGAACCAAAATTCGATATAAAAATTGGATTGAAGGCAAACGTGGTGGCCTATTCCAGAAATGCAACCGACAATGCAGAAATTTTCACCCAACGGATTCGCGAGTACTACATTGATCTGCCCATCAATCTATATTATTATCCCAGCCGGACAGAACGCACATGGGGCATTTATGCCGGCTTAACACCAAGCCTGCTGTTGAATAAATATGTGAATCAAAAGGAACACAATCCGAAATTCAACAACCTACCAAGTGATCCTTCGCAGGTGGGAAGGTTTGATTTGGGGGTCAATATGGGTGCTTCCCTGAAGTTGTCGCCGCGGTGGTTTATTTCGGGTAATTTCACTTATTCGCTCACAAGCAAACAAAATGAAGCATATAATGCCGGACGTTTTTCACAGTTTTCCATTGGTCTGGGGTATCAAATCAACTCACCGAATCCAAAAGAGTCTGAAAAAGAGCTGAGCATTAAGGAGCCGGTAATCCCATTTGGAAGAAAAAGCACTGTGCTTTTTGTACGGCTGAAAACGGAGTCCAAAAAGATCAATTATTACCGGAACTCCGGCTTGAACGAAGTTGCAGATGATCTGCAGGAAAAGGTGAATACTGAAAATGAAACAACGCGTCAGGCTTTTATCCAGGCATTTACTTTTTGTTCGGTTTACTTTTTCTATGATACCAGCAGCGCGGCTATCCTGGAACTGAAATACAATCAGAATCTGTTGAACGAAGACGGAGAATTTGTTCAGCAGTCATTTGGCGATTCCATCGATATTCTGATTGCCGAGTTTGCCAGTCCGTATAGCGATGCATTTGGCTCCGAAAGTGGATTTGGATTGGTGGTATACGATGGGAATTTTAATCAGATGAAAGCGCCTTTCCCCTATTTTATTTCTACATTCTACGGTTTGGTAAGCCGGAAAGAAGTGGTGGCACGTTTCGACCGCAAACTGCGTGATTACGGGAAGTATGGTCAATAGTTTGGGAGGATAGGGTGAACCGTCCTATCTTTGGGGCTTTCTTTTTTACATTCATGGCAAAAATTAAAGTAGAAAATCCGGTAGTTGAACTGGACGGCGATGAGATGACACGCGTCATCTGGAAATTCATCAAAGACAAACTCATCCTTCCTTATTTGGATCTGGACATCAAATATTATGATTTGAGTATGGAAAAGCGGGATGAAACAGATGATCAAATAACCATTGACGCTGCAGAGGCAATAAAGAAATACAATGTCGGAATCAAATGCGCTACCATCACTCCGGATGAGGCACGCGTGGAGGAATTCGGCCTGAAACAAATGTGGAAATCACCCAATGGTACAATTCGAAATATTTTGGACGGTACTGTGTTTCGCGAGCCTATCGTGATGAAAAATGTACCCCGTCTGGTTCCTAACTGGACGGCGCCAATTTGTATTGGTCGTCATGCATTTGGTGATCAGTATCGTGCATGCGACTTTGTTACAAAGGGAAAAGGAAAACTGACCATTAAATTTGAAGGGGAAGATGGCTCGGTCATTGAACACGAAGTTTACAATTTCAAAGGAGATGGAGTGGCCTTGGCCATGTATAACACAGATGAGTCTATTCGCGGATTCGCTCATGCCTGTTTCAATCAGGCCATCAATAAAAAATGGCCACTGTACCTCTCCACGAAAAACACCATCCTGAAAAAATACGATGGTCGTTTTAAAGACATCTTTGCTGAAGTATATCTTGAATACAAACCAAAGATGGACGAACTGGGAATTACCTATGAACACCGCCTGATTGATGATATGGTGGCTGCTGCCTTGAAGTGGAATGGAAACTTTGTATGGGCATGTAAAAACTACGATGGGGATGTACAGTCCGATACGGTAGCACAAGGATTTGGTTCGCTGGGATTGATGACTTCCACGTTGGTTACTCCGGACGGAAAAACAATGGAAGCAGAAGCTGCCCACGGAACAGTGACACGCCACTACCGTCAACACCAAAAAGGACAAAGCACATCGACCAACCCGATTGCATCCATTTTTGCCTGGACACGTGGACTTGCATTCCGCGGTAAACTGGACAATAATCAGGAACTCATTCGTTTCTGTGATAACCTGGAACAGGTATGTATCGAAACGGTTGAATCGGGATATATGACCAAGGATTTGGCTGTTTGTATCCACGGAAATAATGTAAGTGCAAACCAGTTCCTCAATACACAGGATTTTCTGGACAAGCTTGATTCAGGATTGCAGCAAAAAATGGGACTTTAATATTCTAACCCCGCCATGCGGGGTTTTTTTATGAATTTTCTTTCACATCATTTTTTCTATGCTTTGGATGATGCCTGGCACAATACCGGATTGATTCTTCCGGATTGGTCGCGCAATGCAAAAGGACGAAGAAAACTGGAATGGAAAAAAAGCGAGGGGTCACCGGAATTTCATTTTCGACTTTGGTCGGGATGTCAGAAGCATTATGAAGCCGATGAATGGTTTCACGATTGCCATTATTTTCTTGCCTGTTGTGAACAGGTTGAAAGCGATTTGGGGCTTGCTCAACAAGGTGGCTTGTTTCTCGGGCAGCGTAAATGGTTTTTAGCGCACTTACTGGCAGAGATGCTCCTGGACAGATTGATAATCGAAAAATATCCCGGAGCCCTGGACTCATTTTACTCCGATTTAATCAAAGTGCCTTTCCGGGACCTGAAAGACTTTCTCTTAACATCAGGAAAAATTGACATGGCCAATTTTGAACGCAGCCATCGGGGCTTCATTGAGTCGGAATTCATCCGCTATTACATAGATGACAGGGGACTGGCAGAATCATTATCCCGCGTGGTTCAGAGAACGGGGCAAGTGCCCTTGACTTCTGATGAACTCACGTCTTTAACACTGCGGATGCCTTATTGGATTGATTATGCTTCGCAACTAAAAAAGCCTCACCAAATGGCGAGGCTTTTATAATTGGTCCTTCAATGCTTTATTGCTTGGTTAACGTTTCCACTACCACTGCATTATTATTGTTCGCATCCTGATAAGTCCATTTAATCTCTGAACCCGTTTTATTCAGAATGGTTCGAACACCGGCATCGGTAAAGTCAATGGTTTTTGGAGTGGTGGAGGTATGCAAGGTATATCCATCGCTAATAGGAGCTTGTTCCACACCAAACAGGTAGTAAGTCCAGGTTGCTGTAGCAGCAACATCCAGTTTCACTGTAAACCCGTAATCTGTTAAAGGAACATCTGTTCCATCCTGTGTTTTCTTGGTCAGTTTCCAGAGGCCAATATACACATCAGCATTCCCAGTATTGCCACTTCCAGTTGTATCACCAGTAGATTTCCCTGGATCTGGGCTCTCTTGCAATTTTGTACAAGACCCCGCGAGCACTACTGCAAGCGTCAAAATGAGAACTTTGTTGAAAATTTTCATAAAGCTAAATTAAAGAAAAGGAATCTTTTTAACCTCAGCTTTTAGCTGTTTATCCCGAATTTCGATAAAAATTTCCGTGCCAGCTTTACTGTAAGCCTTTTCTACGTATCCCATACCAATGGCTTTTCCAAGACTCGGACTCTGTGTTCCGGAAGTTACCTCGCCAATTCTGTTTCCTTCGGCATTGCAGATGGAATAATGCTGTCTGGGAATTCCTCTGTCAATCATCTCGAATCCAACCAATCTGCGGCTTACTCCATTTTCTTTGAGTGACTTGTGGTACTCAGACATGATAAAGTCTTTGGTGAATTTGGTAATCCATCCCAAGCCGGCTTCAATCGGAGAAGTTTCATCGTTGATATCATTTCCATACAGGCAGAACCCTTTTTCAAGACGAAGCGTGTCGCGTGCACCTAAACCGGCAGGAAGAATTCCAAATTCTTCTCCAGCTTCAAACACAGCTTTCCATAAAGAAGCGGCATCGGCATTTTTTACATACAACTCAAAGCCGCCGGCTCCGGTGTAACCTGTTGCAGAAATAATAACATCCTGTATTCCTGCCATTTCGCCTAATTTGAAACTGTAGTATTCCATTGAATCCAAATCAACGGAGGTCAATTTTTGTAAAGCCTTCGAAGCATCCGGTCCTTGCACGGCCAAAAGGGAATACTCGTCGGAGGCATTGGTCATTTTCACTCCATAAGAATTATGCTTGCTGATCCATTTCCAATCCTTATCGATATTGCTGGCATTCACTACCAGGAGATAACGTGTTTCACTGAATCGGTAAACAAGTAAATCATCTACAATCCCTCCTTTATCGTTCGGAAGACAAGAGTACTGAACTTTTCCATCTACCAGTTTGGAGGCATCGTTGGAGGTTAAATATTGAATTAAATCCAACGCTCTATCGCCTTCAAGCCAAAACTCTCCCATATGCGACACATCAAATACACCAAGCGATTTACGTACCTGCAGGTGTTCCTGAATGAGGTTGCTGTATTGAACGGGCATCAGGTAACCGGCAAAGGGTACCATTTTCGCGCCGAGGGAAATATGTAAATCATTTAGTGCGATGGTTTTAAGTCCTTCTGTATTCATGATAAAATTTTATGGCCCCAAAAATACAGCTTCGTCTCTTTATACAAGACGAATGAGAAGAATAATTGAAGATTTAACTGTACTGGAGTTCCGGACCGGAGACAAAGTGGGTTTTACCTGCCAATTAATTGAATCGCGCCGGCATGCATGGTAACTCGAAATTCTTTCCATTGATACACCTCTCCATCCATATGGCAGGTCAGTTCTTCATTCGATCGGACCATCACAGAACGGCCATCAAACATGCTGACAAAGGGCAGGTTTTCATGGGTTCCCTTTTCTACTTTGGATAGATGAAACAGGCGTTGAAGCAATCCAATTTCATGAATCCAGCAGCATTGAAAGATCCCATCTTCAAAGCTGGCTCGTGGCGTAACCCGAAAGCCTCCGCCAAATTCGGCGCCGTTTCCAATGGTTAACAAAAGACTTGCACCACTTCTTTGCTCTCCATCCACCTCCACGTCAATATATTTTTCCCGGTATCGAAAAATTTGCATCACCACAACCAGATAATAGGCAAGATGACCTTTAAAGCGGCTGTTGGCCTGGAGGATTCTTGCAATCTCACCGTCAAAGCCAATCCCTACACCTGTTGCAAACCATACATCGTTGCAAGTACCTAAATCGCAGGTAAATATCTGGCCTTTCAGCAGATGATGAAGTTGCTTTTCAAGGGATGCACTGCCATGTGATAAACGGGAAAAATCGTTGCCGCTTCCTGCACTAATCAGGCAAAGCGGCAGCTGCGGAACTCCCCAGTAATTCAGAACCCGATGCAATGTGCCATCTCCACCGATGATGGCAGCTCTGTCGAAGGTATGCCAATCAGGCGCAGCAGCATCCCTGTTTTCCGGTGTTTCTAATATCTGGTAATTGATTTGATGCCAGTCCAGAAATGACTTGGTTCGCTGAAGTGTGTTTTTGCTGCGCCCACCATTTGCTTTGGGGTTGAAGAGTAAAAGTATTTCCATCTAAAGAGGCAGTTGAATCTGTTGAAGCTCTTTGAGACGGAAAGATTTTCGGTGATAAGGAGTAGGGCCATTTGCAATCAGCGTTTTTCGATGATGCACGGTAGGATAACCTTTGTTTACTTTCCAGTCAAACTCAGGATGCTCTTCGTGAATAGTTTCCATGTAATCGTCACGGTATGTTTTGGCGAGGATGGATGCGGCCGCTATACTCAGAAACCTTCCATCACCTTTAACGAATGTTTCAAAAGGAATATCGTGATAGGGTTTAAAACGATTTCCATCTACCAAAATAAATGCTGCCTTGGGGTCCAATTGGTCAAGTGAACGATGCATGGCCTGAATGGACGCGTTGAGGATATTAATTTTGTCGATCTCCTCAGGCGAGCACGATGCAACGGCCCAGGCCAGGGCTTTTTCCTGAATTTCTTCCCGCAATTCATTTCGCAGAGCTACTTTGATTTGTTTGCTGTCGTTAAGCCATTTATTGCGGTAGTTATTTGGTAAAATTACCGCTGCCGCAAATACAGGCCCTGCGAGGCATCCACGGCCGGCCTCGTCGCAGCCCGCTTCCAGGCGGCCTTTTTGTACATAGGCTTTAAGCACGATCAAAAATAGCTTTTTCTATACATTGCCAGGTGAGTTGGGCCGTCTTGTCCCAGCTAAAATGCCTGGCCCTGTTTTCGGCTTTGATACTCAGGTTATCGTGTAATGAGTCGTTATTGGCCATTTTCTGCAGCGCATGGGAAATTGAATCGGTGGAAAATGGATCCACACAGATAGCCGCCTCACCCGCCACTTCAGGCAAAGACGAAACATTGGAGGTGATGGCAGGCACTCCACATTGAAAAGCTTCCAATAAGGGCAAGCCGAACCCTTCAAAAACAGGAACATATAATAGGGAACGCGCTCCACTCAAGAAAGGAATCATCTCCTCATCCGTTATTCTTCCGGTAAAATGAACAGAATCCTGATGAATCATGGAATGAAATGCTTCTTCCAGCTCAGAAGTTTGCCAGGCTTTGCGACCAATAACCACCAGTTGATAATTCAGGGTGTCTGTCTTTTTAAATGAGTCAAAGGCTTCCAGCATTCGGCCAATATTCTTTCTGGGATGCAGCGCGCCGATGTAGACAAACCAGGGTTTCCCCTGCATCTTTTCGACACGAAATCGATCGAGACTGGTTTTTTCTGTTCGTTTAAAGGCGGCAGATACACCATTGAAAACGACATCAATCTTTGACTCTGCAATGCCATACATGCGATGAATATCAGATTTACTGAATTCTGACACGGTTGCAATCCGCGTGGCCTTATTGGCAAATTTCGGAAAGTTTTTTCGGTAAAAACGGGCGCCTGTTTTCGATACAAATTCGGGAAAATGCTCAAAGGCAAGATCATGGATTACAGGTACCTGAGCCAGGGATGCTGGTAAGGAAAGAAAACCATCGGGTGAAAAAAACACATCCGGTTTCCATCGTTTGAATTCAAGTGGCAAAGCCAATTGAAACCAGATGGTGTATAAGTATGGATGCCGTGCTTGTGGAAATACATGCACAGGCCGAACATTTTCTTCATAGATAAATGAAGGGTCCCATTTTCGATCGAAAAAAAATACAAACTCATGTTCCGGATGTTCCCGGACCATTCTTTTCAGCACCTCGTCGCTGAAGCGACCCAGGCCTTCAAGACGGTTTTTCAATAAAAATCGGGCGTTTACAGCAATGCGCATTATTTGTATGTTTCCCCGTCGGCAATACACCAACGATTCAGGTATTCCCAAATATAAAGCTCATGTCCGTTATCGAGTGGAATCAGCCACTCTTTGTTATCGACATTTGGCTTGCCGTAAAAATCTTCCATGAACTTTAATAGGTCAAAATGCTCTTTGTAATCGATAATTATTTCATACAAAACGCTGTCCGGAGTAAACAGGTACAAGGTATAATTGATGAGGGTATCCTTTGCCGGATATTCTTTGAGTTGGGGTTGTCCATTAAAGGACCGGCTTTGTTCAAGTTGGTGTGATTTTAACTTCATCAACGAGTCAAACGTCATCCCTATGTATACATCGCGGTGAGAAGGAGGAAAATAGGAAGTTGAATCTCCGATAAAACCAAATCCGAAACAGCCCAGAATCAGAATCCAGTAGAATTTTTTCATGTATTGCAAATGTGCGTAAAAAACGAAAAGAGAGAGAATAAAATTGTTCCTTCCGTGTGCTTGAGTAGTATTCTTGTCAATTCTCGTATTTTGCGGAGGCATGTCCGGCTACTTTTTGTCTAATTTTTCACTCACGGTAACCCTCAACTTTCTGATAAAGTTGTTTTGGGTATTTGTTATCGAAATTGCCGTACAGAACACTTTGGGGGCGGAAGAATACGGGGTATATTTTGAGTCGTTCAACTTCACCTACATATTTTACATTCTCCTGGACATAGGATTAAGCAATTACACCAACCGAACAGTGGCTGGAAATCCCGAAACCCTACACTCCATATTTCCCGCAATTTTCAGCATCAAACTACTTTTATCCGTTCTTTTTTTGGGTGTAATCTTTTTGGCTGCTCAGGTTTTGAACTACGACGAAAGGCATGTTCAGGTAGTTATGTTTATAGGCTTCAATCAGATTCTGCTGTCTATGTTGCTCTATTTCCGAAGCATTATTGGTGGCCTGCATCTCTTCCGGATTGATGCGCTATTATCGGTGTTGGATCGCCTGGTGATGGGAGTGGTCTGCGCATTTTTACTTTGGTTTCCCTTAAAGTATTTTCAATTTAATCTGAATGCTTATTTAGTGGTGATGACTTTGGGATATGGGATAAGCATGCTGATTGGTTGGGCGCTGATATACCGGCAGGGTGTCCGGATGAACTTCGTGCTCGACAGAAAATTAATGGGTCAAATTCTCAGAAAAGCAGTTCCGTTTGCCCTGCTCTTTTTCCTCATGGGTTTATATACCCGCATCGATTCTGTAATGCTTGGAAGGATGCTCGAAGATGGAGAATACCAGGTGGGAATTTACGCTTCGGCATTTCGTCTGCTCGATGCCGCTATCATCTTTGCAGTTCTTCTTTCAGGCTTGCTGCTGCCTATGTTTTCGAGGATGATCAGTAAGAATGAACCGGTGCTTAAACTGGTTAGAGAAAGTTTTTACATTGTGTGGATTCCTGCGGTATTGCTTCCCCTGATTGTTTATTATTATTCGGATTTCCTCTACCCGCTAATGTACAGAGAGAACCATGTATATGGCTCGATCATCTTTGGCTTACTCATGATTAATTTCATGCCCATGGCGCTCGGTTATATTTTTGGCACCCTCCTCACCGCAAAATCTGAATTAAAGCTTTTAAATATTATCAGTCTCGCAGGTTTGATTTTAAATGTTAGTTTGAACGCGCTGCTTATTCCGCACTGGCAGGCAAAAGGAGCGGTCATTGCGACAATCGCTACTCAGAGTCTGGTAACCCTGTGCACCTTTGCTTTTTCACTGCATTATTTTCGATTGCCGGTATACGAATTTCTCCATCTCAGAGTTATTGGGTATGGATTACTAAACCTTTTGGCCTTTTATCTTTTTCATCGGTATATGGCAAACCCGGCTTTAGGCCTCCTTTTGGCAATTGCTGTTGGCTTGGTTACCGTCCCGATTTTTCGATTGATTCGAGTACAAGATTTGAAACAGATGGTAAAGACCGCACGTCCGACTTCCTGAACCCATTGAAAAACGTAAATTTGCCCCGCAATTAACAAAAGCATGAAGGAACGCGACAATGCTTACGACTTTAGTTTGGTCGAAGTTTTACGATTTGCCCTGAAGTGGAAGTGGCATATTATCATTTTAACCATTTTAGCAGGCGTAGCTGCTGTCATATTTAGTGGCCCCAGCTTTATCACGCCAAAATTTGCGTCGAAGGTGGTATTCTACCCATCAACGATCAACTCCATCTCAGGCGTTGTATTGAGCGATAACGAGTTCAAAGACAAGGATGCTTTGGAATTTGGTCAGGAAGAAGAAGCAGAATATGCACTGCAAATCCTGAACTCGGCTCCGCTGATGAATAAGGTGGTTCGTCATTTTAATTTGATGGAGCACTACGGCATTGACCCGAATGGTTCTTATCCTTATACGCGGCTGGACCGGGAAGTTCAATCCAATATTTCTTTCCGTAGAACCGAATTGCTTTCCATTGAAATTCAGGTATTGGATAAAGACCCCCAGATGGCAGCGGAAATTGCCAACTACATCTCTGCATCACTGGATACGGTGAAAACCCAGATTCAAAGACAGGTTGCGCAGAAGGCTTTTGACATTGTAGAGCAGGAGTACCATACCAAACTCAAGGAAGTGGAGGAGCTCAAAAACGCAATCAACGATATGAATGCCGGAGATGACGCAATGAGCAATCCTTTTGCCCGGAAAAATAAAAGGGCAGCAAGAGAAGATGCTTTGATAAATTCGGGCAAGATGATCAATGCCGGTTCCAATTTAGGAACGATGTTATCTCTTACTGAATCTCTGAGTCTTCAGGTGGAACAGCTGAACGAATTGCAACGGAAATATGAACGCGCCAAAGTGGACCTTCAGGAATACATTCCACATCACTTTGTTGTTACACCGGCTACAGCTGCAGAGAAGAAAGTATATCCTGTTCGCTGGATGATTGTGGCAATTTCAATGTTTAGCACATTCTTCCTGTCTATAATTTTAATCATTGTCATAGAGAGAGTTGCTGCTTCCTACAAAAAGCTAAAAGAGGAATAACTTGCCTTTTCGCCTGCCCATAGCGTGGTTTTACAGCCTGGGTATCGCATTTATTGCGGCTACCATAGTAGGTACGATGTACGATTTGTATCTGCTATACCTCATTCCTGCGGGACTGGCAGTTGCATTGCTGGCTTTGTTGCGGGCAGATTGGCTCATCATGCTATCGGCTTTTCTGGTTCCGTTTTCAGTAACAATTCAGGATCTTGGCTTTGGCGCCGGACTGATCATGCCCACGGAGCCTATTATTATCCTCATTATGCTGGTGGCAATATTAAAATTAGCATACGAGGGATTCTGGGATGTCGATTTTATTCGTCATCCGGTAACAATAGCTGTACTGATAAATCTTTCCTGGATATTATTGACCTCCACCACGAGCACTATGCCAGTGGTATCTATTAAATACTTCATCTCCAGGCTTTGGTACGTAGTGGTCTTCTACTTTTTTGCCTCGCATATGTTTGAAGACTTGAAGCGGAGCCTGAATTTCATTTGGCTTTTTCTTATTTCTGCCATTGGAGTGGTAAGCTATATAGTAATTCTGCACAGTTTGCAGGGTTTCAGTCGAGATGCGGTATTTGTTATTATCCAGCCCTTTTTCTGGATACATGGAGTCTATGCGGCCATGGTGGCGATGCTGATTCCCGTGCTTTTTACTCTGGCATGGAAAGGAAAGGAGTTTAGGTATAGCCCCCTGAAGAGGTCGTTTCTGATGTTTTTTACGGCTGTTTTTATTGTGGCAGTTGTTTTTAGCTATACGCGGGCGGCATGGCTCAGTGTATTGGCTGCGGCGACGGCAGGTGTTATATTTCGGCTGCGCATTAAGCCTGGAATCATTTATTCTGTCATATTCATTGCAGTGTTGGGTCTGGTCTATTTCCAGGGAGATATTCTCATGGAATTGTCCAGGAACAAAACAGGCTCCAATTCAAAGAATATGGAAAAGCATCTGCAAAGTGCGACCAATATTCGCAATGATCCATCGAATCTCGAAAGAATAAATCGCTGGAGCTGCGCATGGAGAATGTTCAAAGACAAGCCGGTATTTGGTTTTGGTCCGGGAACCTTTATGTTCCAGTATGCACCGTACCAACTAAGCTATCAGAAGACTGTTATCAGTACCAATTTTGCAACCCTTGGGCATGCACACAGCGAATGGCTGGGACCGCTGGCTGAATCTGGATTTATCGGTATGTTGAGCTGGTTTGCAGTCTTTATAACAGTTTTTGTACGTGCCATATGGTTGATCTATCATGCTATCGATAAGCGAATAAAATATTTGACCCTGGCATTGACCCTGGCCTTACTGACCTACTTTGTCCATGGTTTTTTAAACAGTTATTTCGATTACGATAAAATTGCGGTCCCGTTTTGGGCATTCCTTTCCATGATCGTATGCATGGATTTGAAAAGTAAAAAAGCCCTTCGCCAAAACAGTGCGATGTAAAATTCCTAACTAACTTGCAGGCCATATGATAAGGAGAGATAAGCGGGTATTCGATCTGATTGAATTGGAGAGAAAACGCCAGGAAGAAGGTATTGAGCTGATAGCTTCAGAAAACTTTGTGAGCCCACAGGTCATGGAGGCCATGGGTTCTGTTTTGACCAACAAATATGCGGAAGGACTGCCTGCCCGACGGTACTATGGTGGTTGCGAAGTGGTGGATCAGGTAGAAGATTTGGCCATTGAACGCCTGTGTGAATTGTTTGGTGCAAAATGGGCCAATGTTCAGCCACATAGTGGTTCGCAAGCCAATGCTGCGGTGATGCTGGGCGTGCTAAACCCGGGAGATAAAATTCTGGGTTTTGATTTGTCGCACGGTGGCCATTTAACGCATGGTTCTCCTGTGAATTTTTCAGGAAAATTGTACAAACCTTCATTTTACGGGGTGGATAGGGAAACCGGGCGTATTGATTTTAATAAGATTGAAGACATCGCCAAAAAAGAACAACCCAAATTGATTATTTGCGGCGCTTCCTCCTACAGCCGCGATTGGGATTACAAATTACTTCGGGAGATTGCAGATTCGGTAAATGCCCTGCTTATGGCCGACATTTCTCATCCATCCGGACTCATTGCCACCGGATATTTAAACAACCCGGTTCCTTATTGCCATATCATTACTTCCACAACCCATAAGACGCTGCGTGGTCCGAGAGGCGGTGTGGTCATGATGGGCGAAGACTTTGAAAATCCCTGGGGATTGAAAACACCCAAGGGCGAAACAAAAATGATGTCGGCTGTTTTGGATGCTGCGGTGTTCCCTGGCACACAGGGCGGACCATTGGAACATGTGATAGCGGCAAAAGCGGTAGCCTTTGGAGAGGCATTGACTGAAGAATACAAAAACTACTGTGGTCAGGTTATCAAAAATGCACAAACAATGGCCCATGCTTTTGTGGAGAAAGGCTACGATTTGGTGAGCGGTGGAACGGACAATCATCTGATGTTGATTGACCTGCGTTCAAAAGACTTGAACGGAAAATTGGCTGAAAACACCCTGGTGAAAGCACATATTACCATCAATAAAAACATGGTGCCGTTTGATGACAAATCGCCTTTTGTTACTTCCGGAATGAGGATTGGTACACCGGCCATCACAAGTCGGGGGATGAAAGAGAACGATGTTTTGGAAATTGTGGATTTGGTTGATCAAGCATTGATGCACCATGCCGACGAATTTAAACTGAGTCAGATTGGAAAGAAAGTCAATGAATTAATGACCCAATATCCCCTGTATGCAGAATCATGAGTGAATTTTTCGATTGCGAAGTTCTTTCTATTCAACAGTTGTCGCCAACGGTTCGGCATTTCCGTCTCTGCTACCCAATGAGTTCCACATTTCAGGCGGGACAATTTGTAATGCTGGACTTACCGATCGAGGCAGATTTCTCAACCCGGAGTTACTCGATCGCATCTGAACCTAATTCAGAGGGCATCATCGAATTGTGTATCGTTTTGAAGGAGGATGGAGCAGGTACCCGCTACATCTTTGATTCGATAAAAACAGGCGACAAATTGAAGGTAAGTGAACCACAGGGAAAGTTCGTCATTGCAGATGAAGAGAAAGGCCTGGTAATGATTTGCACCGGAACCGGGGTGGCCCCATTTCGATCCATGATACGTGATTTGGTAACCAAACACGGCAGTCTTCCACATCCGGTTTACCTGATATTCGGTAATCGCTTTAAGCAGGACATACTGTACGCAGCGGAATGGAAAGCGTTGATGGAAACAGATTCGAATTTTCACTTTATACCCGTTTTATCCAGAGATACCGATTGGGAAGGAGCTCGTGGATATGTACATGCTTTTTACATGCCTGTTGCTCTGGAGAATAAGGAGTATCACTACTATTTATGCGGTTGGACTTCCATGGTACGGGAGGCCAAGAATAAACTTAAGGAACTGGGTTATTCGCGTAAACAACTTAAGTTTGAACTCTACGATTAATGAATACGCATCTCCGTGACAATTGGAATCTCTTTGGGAAATTCAGTATACGAAAAGGCTGGAATGCCACCCAAGTATTAGCTTCCTATTTTCTCTCAAAATGGAGAAAGAAGTCGGTACACTGGGGCAATCCCATCACGCTGAGCATTGAACCGACAACATCATGCAATCTCCGCTGTCCGCAGTGTCCCAGTGGTTTGAGAGCTTTCGAACGTCCCACCGGAATGTTGCAGGGAGATTTGTTTGCCAAGTTGATTGACGAACAACAAGACACCCTTTGGTATCTGACCCTCTATTTTCAGGGGGAGCCGTATTTGAATCCTGAATTCCTGGATATGGTAAACTATGCCAGCAATCGGGGCATATACACTGCGACCAGCACCAACGCGCATTATTTGACGCCGGAAAATGCACGAAAAACTGTGCAATCCGGATTGAATCGAATCATTATTTCCATCGACGGTGTTGATCAGGATGCTTATGGAAAATACCGAATTGGGGGGAACCTTACAAAAGTTCTGGAGGGAACCAAAAATTTGGTAGAAGCCAAGAAATCGGCAAAAGCAGGACATATTCATATCATTTGGCAATTTATCGTGTTCTCTCACAACGAAAATCAACTTGATTCAATCCGGGCATTGGCCAGAGAGTATGGCGTGGATGAGTTAGCCATTAAAACGGCCCAGATTTATGATTTTGAAGAGGGGCATGCGCTTCTTCCTGAAAAAGAAAAATACCGGCGGTATACAGAAATGAGCGCCGGTTTCGTTATAAAAAATAAACTCCTGAACCATTGCTGGCGAATGTGGCAATCTTGCGTCATTACCTGGGATGGAAAAGTGGTGCCATGCTGCTTTGACAAAGATGCCACGCATCAATTGGGCGACTTAAAACGAGAAACCCTGAAATCTATCTGGAATTCAGTTCCCTACCGTCAATTCAGAGATGCCATCCTTCTGGGACGTTCTGAAATAGACATTTGTAAAAACTGCAGCGAAGGCACCCGGATATGGGAGGCCTGAGTAGAGGCAACATTTTAATTCTCAAGCGGGTCTTTACTAAGAAGAGGGAGTTTCAACCTGATATTGGTGTAAAATATTTGTCCTTTTATGGAAAAAGTATTGATTTCACTAGTGTTAATCGATTTATTTTTTGACACAGGGTTATTAATTTCTTAACTTCGAGAAATTGTTTTTTAAATGAATCAATTGTTTTAGCCGCGTATGAAAAAAATTATACTGTTCATTATGTTCCTGTTGGGGCTCTTTATGTCCGAACAGGCGTCCGCTACCCACCTTATGGGATCGGACATTGTTTACCGCTGCAAGGGGAGTGGAAAGTATGAGATCATTGTTCGGGTTTACCGGGATTGTAACGGTATTCCTATTTCTCAATCTACGGTATACGGAACCTGTAGTTCTAACACAGTCAGTATCTCTAATCAGACGAAAGTTTCTGTTCGGGATATTACCGGCATCAACGCCAACTGTCCGACACAGAGCCGTTGTGCGGGTTCTTCATTCCAATATGGTGTAGAAGAGCATATCTGGAAGATGACAGTTGACTTGAGCAATTATTCATGCTGTGAATGGACATTCAGTTGGTCCCAATCTGCCAGAAACAGTGCCATTACAACAGGCGCGGCAGGTCAAAACTTTTATACCACAGCAACATTGAACAAATGTGTAACGCCGTGTAACAGTTCTCCAGACTTTACCAACCCTCCGGTTGCGATTATTTGTTATAACCAGGATTTTGTATTTAACAACGGTGCCCTGGATACGATTGACACTGGCGACTCATTGAGTTACGAGCTTGTAAATGGTCTGACCGGAGCTAACGCATCTATTACCTATTCAGGAAACTTCTCGCCGGTAAGGCCAATGACTTTCTTTGGTTTTCCAAACCAGAACCTGTCGTGGCCGGCAGGATTTCACCTGGATCCATTAACCGGTGACTTGTTATTTCGTCCTACTCAGGTAAACCAGGTGGCGGTAGTCGTGATTGAAGTAAAGGAATGGCGAAAGGTAAATGGTGTCATGACCGTCGTCGGGCGAACGAGGCGGGACATGCAGATCATTGTCGTCTCATGTCCGAATAATAAAGTCCCGAAAATTCTTCCACCGTATAGTAAGCAGGCCTGTGCTGGTCAGCAACTCTGTTTCACGATATCGACAGATGACGATGACACAGGTGATACGGTGAGAATAAGTTGGAACCGAGGTATTCGAGGAGCGACTTTTACAAACAATAATGGCTCCGTTAAACATGCATCAGGCGAAGTATGTTGGACGCCAAAAGAAAGTGATATCAGCAATATCCCATATACGTTTACGATAACTGCGAGGGACGATGCCTGTCCGCTGGCAGGGCAATCGGTCAGGGCCTTCTCGATATTCGTCAGGGAAACGCCGGAGGGTACCTTGAGTACGAAGGTGCTGACCTGCGGGAAGGTGGCCTTAGATCATACGGTTAAAAAGTCGTATGCAGGATATAGTTTTACTTATGTCATCAGAGACTCGCTGAGCCATGCCGTCTGGTCGGGAACTGATCAACAGGACACAGCGTTCCTGCAACCCGGTAAATACTTGGCATATCTCAACATGCAAACAAGTACACCGTGTTTCAATATTGCAGTAGATACTATTGTGGTACCTCCGTTTGTGCAGGTTACCATTCCGTCGGATACTTTTATTTGTTCTGGATATCCAATGACCGTTCTGTCGAAGACATCGGGAGGAAACTCACCGTATAATTATGAATGGAAACAAATTGGTGATACAACGGATTCTACACTGACGACAAATCAGGATATTGTAATTAATCCAGATACCAATCAGAGCTATGTAATTCAGGTAAAAGATGCCAATGGTTGCTATAACTGGGATACAGTGAATGTGGCATGGGCACCCCTGCCTCCGGCTGATTTAGGGCCAGACCAAAGAGTTTGTAGTGGAACCTTGGTAACAATTGATGCTGGTAATGACTCAATGACCTTGCACTTTAATTGGAATACAGGGGATACAAATCGAGTCGTCATGGTAACGGACAGTTTAGACTATATAGTCAAGGTGAGTGACTCCATTGGATGTTATTCCTATGATACGATGCGGTTGCGAGTCAATAATCCAAAGCCGAATCTCGGTCCGGATCGATCCGTATGTCATTATGATACCACCCATCTTACGGCGACTGGAGCAGATACCTATAAATGGTACTATGCAGACCAGTATAACCCGGTGGGTTCAAATACCCCAATAGCGACGAATGATTATTACGACTATATAGTTACCCAAAGTCGAAGCTTTTTGGTGGCAGGAACGCAAACATATAAAGGCGTCACCTGTACGAATCTGGATTCGATAAATATTACGATGAATGAACTTCCGGTGATTACATTCAGTCCGAAAGGACCTCATTGTATTGATGCTGGTCCGATTTCTCTCCTGACCTACCTGGAATTTCCAACTTTATTTACAGGTACCTGGAGAAGTGATGTGCAACCGAATGTAGTGAAAGATGGAATTTTCTATCCGGACAGCAGTGGACCTTCTGCTCCAGGAAGTAACCAGCATCAGGTAATATATCGTGTGACTGACAATAACGGTTGTACAAATGAAAAAGCAGTGCAGGTTAAAATTTTGCCATTGCCTGTATTGGAATTTGCAATTGACACTGTGAGAGTCTGCGGGGATCAGACGGATATTGACTTGGGACAAAACAGTACTATATGGAAGACTCACTCTCCGGCAATGTCCCTGGGTACCCCAGTTTGGTCTAGCTCGGATAATAACCCGGTGGTTGACATGAATATTGTTAAAACACCACCTACTGGTCAAAAGCTTTTGGTGAGCAATTTACCGCAGGGTACTACCTATTTCCTGACATATTCCTATACCAACAATACCACCAAGTGCACCAACTCAATTGAGTTACCGGTGCGCGTGAAGGCCGTGCCTCAAACGAATGCGGGTATTTTGCCTAAGTATTGCTGGAATGCGGACTCTGTGGACCTGAATAAGGATGCGAAACCTTCTCCGGCCTTCGGAACCTGGACGTCCAACGATGTATCCTACATTGATAACAGCTCTTGGAAATTCTTGCCGCAGGATGTGGGTACTGCTTACAAGTTTGTTGATAAGCAAGTCACCTTTACCTATACGGTAGTTTGGGAAGGATGTCCAAAATCAGATGATGTAACTACTACCATTAAGGGTATTCCAAATATTACCAAGATTCCTTTAAATGGTGTGTGTGAGGATACTCTTGTGATAGATTTGAAAGACAGGGGATTACCGTATGCTTTCGGTTCTTCAGTTTGGTCCGGTGATGGAGTTTCGAACAATAAGTTCAATGCTGCGGATGCGGGTGTTGGCTCACATCGATTGGTCTATAATTACACAGACCCCGTTTCGCAATGTAAGAATGCGGATAGCTTTATGACAGAAGTACAGGCTAAACCAACTCTTGACTTTACAAGTCCATCGGCAGCCTGTGCAGGACTCTCATTTAAATTGAGTGTAAGCATTCAGAATGCTCCGGGATTTGCCTGGTCGAGCCTGGGTGATGGGGATTTTGAATCTGCGAATAGCGGTAAAAAAGTATCCAATTTGTTGAATACTGAATACTTCCCGGGCAGCACAGATATCAATAATGAAGGATTTATCATCCTGGGCGAAACCACCAATCCGAGATATTGTCAACCAGCGAGATTGACACAGTCTATTAAAATCTATCCGATTCCGACTGTGGAAATTACGGATCCGATTGATGATTGTGATACCAACGTGGCGGATTTGGAAATTACGACAGATGCAGCCCCTGGTTATTGGTTGGATTGGACCTTTGGTGATGGACAGGATACCGCAGGACAGAATATTCCGAAACTGCAACACGCGTTCAGAGGTCCTGGAAACTATACAATCAATGTAACCATCCATTCTGATTCTGCTTTCGGATATTGTAAAAATGACGCAGTTCCTGTAGATATAAATGTGTGGCCAAGGCCAACGGCTTTAATTGGTGCGAATCGATTTAAAACGACGGTGGCATTACCTGGAGTTCAGTTCTATGACAAGTCAACCATAGGTGGTGGCGGTCAGATTACTTCCTGGTACTGGACTTTTGGCGACCGAAACAATTCAGATTCCAAAGAACAGAATCCGTACTTCGAATACCCGGTTACCTTGCCTTCAGATACTGGCCTGTTCCCGGTGACATTAATGGTGAATACCGAGCATAATTGTAAGGCATATGCTTACGCAGATATTCAAATTGATCCCGATATCACCGTGTTTATTCCAAATGCCTTTACACCGAATGGTTTTGGTGAAGCCCTGAATGACAGATTCTATGTAATTGCAGATGGATTTGATCACTTTGAAATTACAATTTTCAATCGCTGGGGTGAAACCATGTATTATTCCACCGACATTAAGGAAGGTTGGGATGGAAAATACAAGGGAGTAGACGTTCAGCAAGATGTGTATGTTTACCTGGTGCGCGTGACTTCCCTTGCAGGAAAGACCTACGAATACTATGGGACGGTTACACTGTTACGATAAATAAATCTCCAATTAAATAATTGAAGAAGCCGGCGCAAATGCGCCGGCTTTTTTATTGTCCGTGATTTTAAGGTCCACTGGGATAGGGTTCTCGATTCTCTATTCAGAGTGAACGAGATTGAGGGGAAACCCGGGGCATAAAAAAAGCGGAGTTTCCTCCGCTTCATATCATTTGAGTTGTTAGATATTAAATACCGAAAGCTGATTTTACATCATCTACATAATCGAGTTTTTCCCAGGTGAACAATTCAACTTCAACAGTCTTCTCGTTCTCACGACCTTTATTGAATACTTTCGTTACATGCTTTGGTTCACGTCCCATGTGACCATATGCAGCCGTTTCAGAATACATCGGATTACGCAATTTCAGACGTTGTTCTATGGCATAAGGACGCATGTCAAAGATTTGTTCAACCTTTTTTGCAATCTCTCCATCATGCATGTCAACTTTGGATGTTCCATAGGTATTGACATAAATGCCACAAGGTTTTGCTACTCCGATTGCATAGGAAACCTGAACAAGTACTTCATCGCAAATACCGGCAGCCACAAGGTTTTTGGCGATGTGTCGCGTAGCATATGCGGCAGAACGGTCTACTTTAGATGGATCTTTTCCTGAGAATGCGCCACCACCGTGGGCGCCTTTGCCTCCATAGGTGTCCACAATAATTTTACGACCAGTCAGGCCAGTATCTCCGTGAGGTCCGCCAATCACAAATTTTCCGGTTGGATTGATATGGTAGGTAATCTGGTCATTGAAAAGTTTTTGCAACTCTGCTTTTAATTGTGACTTTACCCGGGGAATCAGGATTTTTTTGATGTCATTATTGATCACATCCAGCATCATTTCTTCTGAGTCGAAGTCGTCGTGTTGAGTTGATACTACGATCGTGTCAATGCGAATGGGCTGGTTGTCGTCATCGTATTCGATGGTCACCTGGCTTTTCGCATCCGGACGGAGATAGGTCATTTGCTTTCCTTCTTTCCGGATAGCTGCCAATTCTTCGAGTAGTTTGTGCGCCAGATCCAGGGCCAACGGCATGTAGTTTTCGGTTTCTCGAGTAGCATAACCAAACATCATCCCCTGATCGCCCGCACCCTGCTCTTCAGGACTGGTGCGTTCTACACCCTGGTTGATATCAGGAGATTGTTCGTGAATAGCAGAAAGAACTCCACAGGAATTCGCTTCAAACATGTACTCGCTTTTGGTATAACCAATTTTTTTGATCACGCCGCGGGCAATATCCTGCACGTCGAGATAAGCATTCGATTTAACTTCTCCGGCAAGAACTACCTGTCCGGTAGTCACCAAAGTTTCGCAAGCCACTTTGGAGCTGGAGTCATAAGCGAGAAAATGATCTATAAGTGCATCGCTAATCTGATCGGCAACTTTGTCTGGATGCCCTTCAGAAACGGATTCAGAAGTAAATAAGTAAGACATGATAATATTTTAATAGGAGTGCGAAAATAGGAATTCAGGGTGCATTATGCAATGGGAAAAAGCCCCTTATTTTCAGCCAAAGAGATGCGTGAATAATTCTTCAACTTTGTTAACGCCAATCACTTGGATTCCAGATTTCTTTGCTTTGGGTAATTTGCTTCCAGAGGCTACAAAAATTTTCTCAAATCCCAGTTTCTCGGCTTCCTGGATGCGCTGTTCCAATTTGCTGATTGCCCGCACCTCGCCGGATAACCCGATTTCACCCGCAAAGGCATATGCATAAGGGACATAGATATCTTCGTAAGAAGAAAGTATTGCAGTGACAACCGATAAATCCATCGCCGGATCTTCCAGCTTCAATCCACCTGTTATATTTATAAAAACATCCTGATGGGCCAGTCGGAATCCGCAGCGTTTTTCCAATACGGCCAAAAGCATATTCAATCTTCTCAGATCAAAACCGTTGACATTTCTTTGGGGTGTTCCGTATACGGCAGTGCTCACAAGAGCCTGTGTTTCCACAAGTAAGGCCCGGTTGCCCTCCAAAGCCACGCCAATGCAAATGCCGCTGAGTTCTTCATTTTTCTGTGAGATGAGAATTTCAGATGGATTGGCTACTTCGCGCAATCCACTTTGAATCATCTCATAAATACCAATTTCTGAGGTAGAGCCAAAGCGGTTTTTTTTGGCACGGAGCAAACGGTAATTGTGATGGCGGTCGCCTTCAAATTGCAAAACAGTGTCGACCATATGCTCAAGAACCTTGGGGCCGGCTATAAATCCCTCCTTGGTTATATGCCCAATAAGAAATACTGGGAGGTTTTTGCTTTTAGCAATTCGAATTAATTCGTTAGTGCATTCACGAATTTGAGAAACTGTTCCCGGCGCTGATTCGATGTTTTCGCTTTGCAGGGTTTGCACGGAATCGATTATCAGAACATCCGGTTGGTTTTCTTCAATATGATCAAGAACCACATCCAGGCTGGTGGCCGATACAACGAAACAATCCGGATTTTTAATTCCAATGCGGTCTGCCCTCAACTTGATTTGGCTTTCGCTTTCTTCTCCGGAAACATATAGAAACTTTCTCTGCATTTGCACCGAAAGTTGAAGGAGCAGGGTAGACTTTCCAATTCCGGGCTCCCCGCCGATCAATATGACACTTCCCGGCACGATTCCTCCGCCAAGCACCCGATTTAGTTCCTGGTCGGGAGTCAGGACCCGAATCAAATCCGGTTGTTCTAAACTTTGAATAGTTTTGGCCGGTATAAGCTCCGATTTACGCTTCGAAACAGGCTTTTGTCTAAGCTCTTCTTCAACAATGGTGTTCCATTCTCCGCAGGACGGACATTTCCCGGCCCATTTAGCGGATTGATAACCGCATGATTGACAGACGTATGCAAAGTTTTTTTTCGCCATTCGAACCCAGTTCTCCGATCTTACGTTATTTCTTGGTGAAATGCTGACCGTACGGTTGCAATAAACATATTTTTTCTATTTTTGCCACAACCCTAATAAGACCTTAACATTATTGCATTTATTATGAAAAAGCTCTTTGCTATGTTCCTTGCTCTCGGATTGATTCTGAGCACAGGTGTGAACACGTTCGCTCAAGATGGTGAGCCAGCAACACAAGACACGACTCAAGCTGCAGCAACCGATGACACAACGAAACAAGCTGCTCCAGCAGAAAAACCTGCGGATGAAGTCGTTGAACAAACGACAGTAGTCACTGAAGATGCCGGAAACGAAAGCATGAATCAGGTGATTAAAAATAAATTCATTGAGGGTGATCCTGTGTGGATGACTCCGGTATTGATTTGTTTGATCCTCGGTTTGGCCGTGGCTATTGAGCGTATCATTACATTGAGCTTATTTTCTGTGAATAAAGACAAATTCGTTCTTGAGATTGAAGAAGCGGTGAAAACAGGTGGTGTGGAAGCAGCCAAAGAAGTATGCCGCAATACACGCGGACCTATCGCATCTATCTTCTATCAGGGATTGGATCGTTCCGATGAAGGAATCGAAGTAGTTGAGAAAACAATCGTTTCTTATGGTTCCGTTCAAATGGGACAAATGGAAAAAGGAATGGTTTGGTTGTCTCTGTTTATCGCACTTGCTCCGATGCTCGGATTTATGGGTACGGTAATCGGTATGATTCAGGCGTTCGACCAAATCCAAATTCAGGGAGACATTTCTCCAGCTGTTGTTGCGGGTGGTATTAAAGTAGCCCTCTTGACCACTGTTGCTGGTTTGATCGTTGCGATCTTCCTTCAATTGTTCTACAACTACATTGTGAACAAAGTGGATACACTGGTAAACAACATGGAAGAAGCTTCTATCGACCTTGTTGACATTCTGGTGAAAAACAAAGTTTCATCGACTAAGTAATTATTTGATTATGAAATTCATTAAACCAGCCTTATACGCACTGGTTGCACTCATTTGCCTCTATATCGTTTACGCGATATACGTGAGTGATAGCAGCGTGGTGACTGGCGCAGGTTTTGGAATTACAGTCACTTTTATCCTGAGTGTAATTGCTGCCGGCGCAGCCATCGTTTTCCCCATCATTTCAATGATTTCTCATCCTAAAAGTGCTATTCGGGCTTTGATTGGTGTGGGATTGATTGTAGTGGTATTCCTGATTGGATACCTTGTGGCAGGAAACGAGATCCTGATTTCTTATGAAAGAGTAGGATTTACTTCTCCTTCGGCATCCAAAATGGTGGGAGGAGCTTTAAATATGATGTATATGGCCATCGTAGCGGTGCTCGGTGTAACCATCTATGCAGAAGTTAAAAATTTAATGAAATAAGTCATGGCAAGAAAGAGCAGAGCATTACCGGAAATCAATGCGGGTTCGATGGCGGATATCGCCTTCCTGCTGCTCATCTTCTTCCTTGTGACTACCACTATGGATTCGGACACGGGTATTGCAATTAAATTGCCACCCATGGAAACCGAGGATACTCCTCCACCAAACATCAAGCAACGGAATGTCTTGGAAGTGTTGGTAAACTCCAACAACCAGTTGTTGGTAGAAGGAGAGGTGACCCGGGTCAATCAATTGCGGGATATAACCAAAAGGTTTATCACGAATGATGGCCGTGATCCGAATATGAGTGATAATCCAGAAAAAGCTGTTGTTTCCCTTAAGAACGACCGAGGTACAAATTATATAACGTATATCTCTGTTCAGAATGAGTTAAAGGCGGCCTATCGTGAAGTGCGCGATGAATATGCGCAAAGAAAGTATGGGCGGACTTACGACCAATTGAATGACCAACAGCTGGAAGAGGTGAAAGACCATTTCCCACAGAAAATTTCCGAGGCAGAACCTGAAAATATAGAAGGGAACTAATTATGGCAAAGTTTAAGAAAAAACGGACCAACTCGGGAAGTACCGGTATCAACACAGCTTCGCTACCGGATATTGTCTTCATGTTGTTGTTCTTTTTCATGGTGGCAACCACCATGCGTGAAGTTACACTGAAAGTGAAGAATAATACTCCGGCAGCCAGTGAGGTGGAGAAACTGACCAAAAAATCATTGGTACAGTATATCTATATCGGTTCTCCTATCAAGCAATTGGAAAGCGAGTATGGTACCGCCCCACGAATTCAACTGAATGACGCGTTTAAGACAAAAGACGATGTTATTCTGTTTGTAAATACGGTAAGGGAAGACATGCCTGAGTCTCAAAAAGGAAAAATGATTATTTCCATCAAAGCAGACCGTGATGTGAAAATGGGTATCATTACCGATGTAAAACAGGAATTGAGAAAGGCTAATGCCTTGAAACTCAATTATTCTACCAAGAAAAAAGACGCCAACGACAAAGGTGATTTCTAATTAGGGTAAATAAATTTCATAAATCCTGGTTCCTTCGAACCGGGATTTTTTTATGCCCGATTGGAAAGCACCTCATTCAAATCCCGGGATGGAGGGAAGCAGGATTCCTTGTAACATAGATACCAATTAAGTTCTTCTTTTACTCGTGATCTGAGTATCGGTAAGTCGCTTTCTGTTTCAGAGGCGGCAACAATGATATTCGGAATGTTTTCCAAAGTGGCAGTAGCCAATTGATCTGTTGAACCCGGTCCGGTTCCGCAGAGTTGATAGAGTCCAAAGGCTTCATTGAGATAGATTTCGCCCCATTGGGTATACCAGGCGGCAAATTTCTCAAAGGAGCCACTGATTTGGAGAAGCATATGCTCATACCTTTCGCGGTATTCTGTAATACCGAAATAATAATAGAGCCTTTGGTAATTCAGAGCCATGATTGCATTCGATGAAGGTATCACATCATCTTGCAGGTCTTTTTTTCGAACAATTAATTCCTCTGCATGGTGAGAGGTATAATAATACAAGCCGTCTTCCTGATCGTAAAAATTTTCATGAATCCGTTCAATCAGCTGATGGGCTTCATGCAGGTATTTTTCCTGGAAGGAGGCCTGGTATAATTCAATCAAGGCATCGGCGAGCAAACATAAATCATCTAAAAAGGCAGGGATGGATGCTTTTTTATCCTTTACAATACGGTGCCATTGGCCGGAAGATTGAAAAGAATGCAAAATGGCATCGGCCAGTCCCACTGCACTTGATAAATAATTCTGTTCTTTGAGATTACGGGCTGCTTTGGCCAGACCTTTCAGATAGAGGGCATTCCAACTGAGAATGCATTTATCGTCCAGCCCAGGTTTCATTCGCGTTTCGCGAACCTTTAATAATTTACTTTTGGCCACTTCAATAACCTCATTGAAATGCTTCAGGTTCAGACCTTTCAAAGTGGCAAATTCTTCGGGCAAAAGAGTGGCATGAATAATATTGAGATCTTCTTCCCAATTGCCTTTTTCCTCACAGGTATAGTAGGATGTAAACCATTCGAATTCCTGTTCATTGAGTATACGACGGAGCTCATCCATCTTCCAGGTGTAATAGGTTCCTTCTTTTCCTTCACTGTCGGCATCGTAGGATGAAAAATACAATCCTTCACTACTCTTCCATTCGGTCTCAGCAAAGGCGATTGTTTCCTGCACAATTTGCCGGTACCGGTCTTTTTTGAATAGAGCTGCGGCCTCTGCATAAAGTCCGATAAGTTGTCCATTATCATACAGCATCTTTTCGAAATGAGGAACTTTCCAATATGCGTCAACGGAATATCGGGCGAATCCACCCGCCAATTGATCGTAGATGCCACCGGAGGCCATTTTGTCCAGAGTGAGCTCGACCATTTTGAGGCCTTCTGATTCAGGAAATAACAATCCGGCATGGAAAAGAAAGGAGTAGTTGACCGGAAGCGGAAATTTTGGAGTGCGCGCATTGCCTCCATTTTTCCAATCAAACTGACCAGACCATGTATCCACGATGGATTTCAGCGCTTCTATTTGCGGCAGACTTGGATTTTCGAATGGAATTGCGCCCATTCCCCGGATACCTTGAAGCAGTTTTTCTGCGTATTCCAGAGCCTCTTCGCGCCGATTCTGATATAAGTCGTGCAGTTGAAAAAGCATCTGATTCCAGTGTTGGTTGGGGAAATAGGTTCCGCCATGAATGGGCCTTCCGTCTGGCAGGCAAAACATATTCAATGGCCAGCCACCCCTGCCGGTCATTAGTTGAACCGCATCCATGTAGACCTGGTCCACATCGGGTCGCTCTTCCCTATCCACTTTGATGCATACAAAATATTCGTTCATAATGGCAGCCGTATCCGGGTTTTCAAATGATTCGTGCTCCATTACGTGGCACCAATGGCAGGATGCATAACCTATACTCACCAGAACGATTTTGTCCTCAATCCTGGCTCTTTCCCAGGCATGATCCGACCATTCCACCCAATCGACCGGGTTGTGGGCATGTTGAAGCAGATATGGACTTTGCGCGTCGATTAACGCATTGGTATACTTGGGAGCCTGTGTCATTCTTGTTAATTTTACAGGGAATAATGCGACGAAACAAATTTCTACTCTTTTTTATGCTTTTGAGCAGCTTTGTGGGGAAGGCTCAGGATTTGGATTATCTCTGCGACTCGGTTTTGAATGCTGTTGTTCAGGAAAGCAATTCAAAGCTACTGGAGTTGTGTCCCGGTTACCATGATTTGAAATCTGCTTACGATACCACTGATGTAGAGATAATGAATTATCAAATCGGGTTGCGCCAGAAGGAGCTGGAATACGATACGAGAAAATCCATGAAGAACCTGAAGCGCTTTGCGAAAAATGAACATATTTCTCTGACTCATCTGGAAAAAATCGAGTATGTCTATGAGGTGCTCAGCAATCAGGACGGCCATAAATACGCATACGTTCAGGCAAGATGCGTCACCAAGGAACAACCGTGCATCCTGCATTTTGTTTTGATAGAACTGAACGACGATTGGTTTTATGGGGAAGGACTTCGTTTGGAGAAATTGAAAGTCGAAAAAGAAGTTACGCCGAATTACGAGCAAATAGACCGGGAACTGGAAAGGCGGCAGGAAGCCAGAGAATTGGCTCAGGAAAAGGCCAGGCTGGATGCAGAAAAGGAAAAAAAGAAATTAGAAGAGGAAGCTCTTAAACAGAAAGAGAAGCAGGAAAGAGACAGTGCAAAAGCTGCAGTAAGTGCCAAGCGGGAGAAGGAAAAGGAATTGAGGGAGCAGGAACGTGCTGAACAAAAGCGAATTCGCGAAGAAGCGCGTAAGCAAAGAGAGAAAGAAATTGAAGATGCACGAAGAAAGCGGGAAGAAGCCAAAAAGCAAAAGGAAGAAGAACGAAAAGAGAAGGAAAAACAGCGTGAATTAGAGAAGAAGGAAAAAGAGAGAAAAGCAAAAGAAAAAGAAAAAGAGGAGAAGGAGAAGGAAAAAGAAAAACAGAAGAAAGGCTCCTAAGCAGGGTTCTTTATGAATTCTTGAGCCAGCGTTTGGAGAGTTTGTTATGGTAATCAACAAACGAACGCAGTCCTTGATCAAACTCGTGGTTGCCCAGGCTATTTCCCTCAGCATCCAATACCTTTTTTGCAAATTGCACTTCAAAACTTTTGGGGTTCGTCACCGAATCAAAATTCATCACATTGATAATTTTGTCGACCACATAACCCATTTGCACGGTTGGCATTCTTCCACCTCGTCCGGTGGAAACACCAACAAATGAAAATACCTTATTGTCCCACATAGAACTATATTCAGTATCGGCCATTCTATGAACCAAATGAACGATTTCCGCTGAGGGAAACCAGTTGTATTCCGGAGTAACCAGTATGATGGAGTCGGCTGCCGACATGGAATGCATCAAACGTTGCTGAAAGGCAGACAGATGATTCACGTCAATATCCTGATTGAAAAAGGGAATATCGTAATCTTCAAAATCAACCAATTCAATCTCTGTTTCTCCTGATTCATGAAGAACACGGCGAATGGCTTTTGCAACAAGTAAGGTGGTGCTGTTTTTTCTGGATGATCCGGAAAGTATGGTATGCTTCATTCCTGACACGAAATAAGGGCTTATTTTAAAAATATTTCAATTTACCTGTAACTTATCATAGACTAAGGGCGTCTAACGGATATAAAAGGAACCTGACTTGACCGCAAACGAATACAATTTATGTGTAGATGAATTGAGCGACAGAGTCTTCCGTTTTGCTTTGAAAAGCTTGCGGGATGAGGACCACGCTCGAGATGTCGTGCAGGATTGTTTTGAAAAACTTTGGTTGAAGAAGGAAGGAGTTGAATTTGCAAAGGCGAAATCGTATTTGTTCACCAGTGCCTATAACATCATGGTGGATTTCTGGAGAAGAGAAAAATTCAGAGGCGAGGCAGAAGGATTGGAGGAGACGTTGAGTTATGAACAACATCAGTACAGCGGACTCAAGCCAATTATAAACAGAGCATTGGATCGTTTGCCTGAAATTCAGAGAACGGTATTGATGTTGCGGGATTATGAGGGATATGATTATGCTGAAATTGGACGAATATGTGAACTAAACGAATCACAGGTGAAGGTGTATATTTACAGGGCCCGAATGGCCATGAAGAATTACCTGGGTTCGATCAAGGAAGTGCTGGGATGATAAACGAGAAAAATTACCATATGTATATCGACGACTTCGTCAACGGTTTCCTCGATGAGGAACTGGAGATGGAGTTTGTGGCATTTCTCGATCAGCATCCCGGTATTATGGATGAAGAGACTCTTTCTCCTCAGGAATTTCATTTAGATGATGAGTTTAAAAACAATCTTTATAGGGCTCCGAGCATTGACAATGCCAGCACCGATGAATTACTGATTGCTGAACTGGAAGGAGATTTGGACCCTGAGCAACAGGAAGCTTTCAATAAACGGGTTTCTCAAAATCCTGAGCTTCAGCGAGACCGTCGCCTGTATGCATTGACGCAGCTCGATCCATCCGATAGCATTTCCTTTCCCGATAAATCTTCACTAAAGAAGCGCAGCGTATTTATACTTTACCGCCGTTGGTCCGTTGCAGCTGCTGCCATCCTGGTAGCGGGCATGGCTATTTTCCAATGGTTCCATTCAGAGACTTTGCCGGGCACCAAAATGGCAGAGCTTCCAGGAAAACCAATTCAGGCTGAAGTAGCAGAAACCACCGTCACACAAGAACACTTAATCGTGGGGGAATCAAGCAAATCTCCGGATAAAATCATAAAGAGTCAGTTGAGTGACAGGCAGGAAGCAGGAGAGTATTATCGGTATACCCGGGTTCATTCGTTTCAAACCAATCGAATTCCTGTCGCGTTAGACCTGAAACTTACTCCTGCCGAAGAGCCTGAATTGCAGGAATTGAAACCCCGCCTGGTGGCCAGTATTGAAGAGCCTGTGCCATCCGAGCAAATTGAAGAGCAAACGCTGGTTCAATGGGTGTACAAAAAATTGAGACAAAAGGTTGGAGCCGGTGAATTGATTGTTCCAGAGAATGAAATTCCACGCGATGTGGCAAATATTGCTCTAGCCAAGGTAGCTCCGGTATTTCAATACAACCCAACTACCAATACCATTAAAATAGGTCAGGTGGAAATTAACCGCCGCAGCACCCGTTAATTTTTTTTCGTTTGCTGTAACTCTTCTGTAAGACGGTCGTCTTACCCACAACTACAACAATTAAGATTATGACAGCAATTAAAAGATTTACATTCCTGATGGCGCTAGCCGGCTTTGCTGCACTGAGTGCCCAGGCACAAGATCAAGAAGGGGGCGATACCAGTAAAGTAAAAGACAAATCGGAGGCCATCACTTTCCCAACCAATACAGGGAGCATTGAAATCATCTTTCATAGTAAGATAGACAGCAATAAAACAACGGATATTAAGCCATCGAAACCGGAGCCAAGGGATTTTTGGCAGGGTCTGGACATGGGTTTCAGTTCTTTCATTTTTGCAAATGGAACGACTAATCCCCCCGCAGGAGCTGAACGTTTTACCACCGATATGGGTAAAAGCGGGCATTTTGGATTTAATATTTGGGAATTGGGAGTACCGATTTACAAGAATAAAATTGTTTTTGTTACCGGTTTAGGTGTGGAGGTAAACCGATACCGCTTCACAGCAAACTACAACCCTATGTCCAAGCCTGATACAAACGGGAACTATGTAACACGGGATTATATCACCAACCGTTTGATTACCTCACAATTGAATATACCTGTTATGCTGGGTTTTGATTTTGGAAAAGAAGAAGGCAAAGGCTGGAACCTCTCCTTCGGAGCCGTTGGTTCCATTGTTTATGGCGCCAAAATGAAAGAGAAATATACAGAAGACAATACCCGGATTAAAAAAGTGACATACGACGATTACTACATGAATCCTTTCCGCCTAAATGCCCGGGTAAAAGTGGGGTATGGATCCATTGGTGTGTTTGCCAACTACACTGTAACACCGATGTTTAAATCAGGAAGTGGCATGCCCGATATGCATCCATTTTCATTGGGAGTATCTATCGGATAAAATTCTTTTCATCCTTCATACTTGCGAGCAAAAGGCGTGCTTCCGAAAGGAGCGCGCTTTTTCATTTTATCTAACGCGCCAATAAAATTTTCCAGGCGCTGCTGGTATCCCCGTCATTCAAGTACTGTTGGGCCAGCAGATGACGTTCGTATTCAAGGGATTCGTCGTGATGACCAAATCGGGTTTTAAGGTTATGGTATTGCTCCGATTCTTCCATGAACAGCTGTATTTCCTCCTCGCTGGGTAAAGCATCCACATTGCCTAATTGTCCCAGGTTATTTCCAGTTAATACCGTACTCAATCGGATGGATTCGGGAATAGAATCTACACCAATTCCTTTTGTTCTGAGAGGTTTTTCAATCTCAAAAAGTGCCTCTCCAAAGGCTTTAGCATACCAATCGCCGCCCATTCGTGCTACCAGTTTGATTTTATTGGGATCGATATGTTGTTCCGCATCGAGCACGGATTCACTGATATGCATTTTGAGGATTTCACAAATAACCAGGTTGGCAGCTCCACCTTCCCGTCCGGTTTCAATAACTTCCCGAACTTTGCATTCAATCTGCACGGGCGATTCTTTCACACGCGGCGGACGAATCAGATCGGATGGCAGTTCAGTAAAACCTCCCTTTTCGAATTCGTTTATTCCTTTATCGTATTCGGTGGAAGCCAATGACATTTGCCAGACCATGTCGTAATTCACCACATTTATACATACTTCCATTGTTTCATACACATTCTCCAATGTATGCTTGATCGTGTTGTCGCGTACACGGCGGGCTGGCGAGAAAATTAAAGTGGTAGGGTTACTGCCGAAGGCATTGAAAAAACTGAAAGGGCTCAGATTGACCTGTCCGTTTTTATCAACGGTACTAGCAAAACAAATAGGACGCGGGGCAACAGCCGCCAACATATAAGCGTGTAATTTTCCAGTAGATACTTCACCGGGAACGATTGTCAGCATGGGGCAAAGTTAATAATTCTGCAATCCGAATAAGGACAACAAATACTGAATTCTAAGTAGGCTTTTTGTAATTTATGCCCTCTATTTTTGGCTATCAATAGAAATTATGGCAACAATCAATCGAATTAAAGCAATCAAGCAAAGCGACTTCATCTTTAATATTAGCCTGTATTCTGGTTCGGGCTCACCAGGTCAAACCGTTCCATTGTATTACGATGATTTAAATAAATCAGTTCTTTGGAACCAGACCGGGTTGGATAATTCATACACAAACGAAGGAACATTTACGGTCGATTTTGAGTATTTCGGTGAACAAAGTATGGTTGATATCAATGTGGACTCCGGAAGTGGAGCCGTTCGAAAAGGAGGTATTGTACTTAGACCTACCACCTATCCGCCTAAACCGGACAAGGGGCCTATTCTAAACCAGACAGAAGACGATGCGTTTGACTTGATTGAATTTGATTTGAAGGAGACAACACCGGGACTATGGAGCCTGATGTTGAAATTCAATCCACAAGGGAGCAATTCCTTCGCTTTTAATTCTGCTACTATGGTATCCGTAAATGGTGAATCTGTATTTGAGATTCGGGTGAATCCAGCCTCGAGCAGCTCTACTATGACCATAAACCTTTCGAACCTTTCTTTGCCAATGGCAACAGTGCCATTTGCGATCAGCACCAGTGCTCTGCAAACAGGTTCTGATTATTCGAAAAAAGGAGTATTTCTCATTGCATGATTCGAGGCTGGATCTTTTTGGTTTTAATCTTGTTCGCGGGAGCGATTCAGGGGCAGGTCCAGAGCCTGGAACATCTCCTGAAGGACTATGATACCTGGAAGAAGGATCAGCCGCCATCGGAACAACTAAAAAGACTCTGGGCTATTTCCATACAGTCGGAGTTATTGAATGACCCGGAGACAAAAGCCAATACTTTGCGTCGCATCGGTGTGCTTTATATGGATCTTGGCTATTTGGATTCGGCACAGGATGTTTTCATTCAAAGCCTAAGAATTCAGGAAGTCTCCGGTAATAAGGCGGGCCTTGTTAGCACCTACAACAATTTAAGTGGAGTCTATTATTATCTGGGTCAAAAGGAAAAAGCACTGTCTTCCTTTTTGGAAACCGGAAATTTGGCTGAAGAACTCAGTGGTAAGGATCCTTTTTATGCTGATTTGGCAATTCCTGCATTCACCAACGTCGCTCAGTTGTATTATGAAAACGACAGTTTTCAGGCGGCGCGTTACTATCTGGACAAAGTGGAGGCCTTGCAGTTAAAATATGACAGGGATCCCGTGGGCTACACCGACAATCTTTCTGGTTTGATTTACCTCAATCAGCGGGAATTTATCCAGGCAATTGAAGCGTTCACAAAAGCGAAAAGTCTTTTTTATCAAAATAAGGATACGGAAGGAGCGGTGCAATGTCTCCACAATTTAGCACTCTGTTATTCCGGATTGAAGGAAAAAACTTCGGCACGGATTCATTTTGAATTGGCGCTCGATTCGGCCATGATATTGGAAAATCCTTTTTTAATTTCTGAGTTGGCGCACGACATGCAGCAATATTATTTGGATAATGGAGACACGTTGCATGCATTTCATTATCTGTCTCTTGCAAAGCGATTTGACGATTCCCTTTTAAATGAAGCAGGAGTTCAGGCTTTGATTGAGGCGGAGCAGAAATATGCCAACGAGTCGAAGACACGTGAAATTGCCGTGCAAAAGGAGGAGCTCCAACAACGTTATATTCTGATTATATGCCTTATTAGCCTGCTCCTTACTTTGATTTTGGCCTTCATTTTATTCAGAAGATTATCCATACAAAAACGAAAGCTTGATCAAGCGAAAATCAGGGAACAATCCAGCCGGATAGACGAGCTCTTCCGAAAACAAGAAATTTCCAGTTTAAGTGCTCAAATGGCAGGACAAAATGAGGAGCGTCAACGTATATCGAGGGAGCTTCACGACCGACTGGGTAGCCTCCTTTCCACCATTAAATTGCAATTCAGTCATTTTGAAGGACGCTTGCAAAATATTGAAGAACAGTTTCGTGACTCCTATACAGGAATGTTGGGAATGCTCGATAAGGCCTACGATGAAGTCAGAAGAATATCCCATGATTTGAGTTCGGGAACTTTGGAAAAGTTCGGATTGAAAGGCGCTATCAATGAATTGATTGATGCCATAACTGAGGTAAGCACCGTGAAAATCCATTTTATTGATAACAAAACAGACCCTTCCTTATACAATCATCTGAATGAGCAGGTATACCGGATCATTCAAGAGCTTCTGAGTAATACATTGAAGCATGCGAGAGCCAGGGAGATCAATTTGCAGATTCACTGCAGCAATGGAATCTTCTATCTTTCTTACGAAGATGATGGGAAAGGGATGGATGAGAGTACCCTTCAATCATCCAAAGGAATCGGAATGAGAAATATTGAAAGCCGGGTGTCCCTGATGAATGGAACGTGGAATGTCGATTCGACTCCCGGTCATGGTTTTACCTTTATGATGGAAATACCCTTATGAGCAAAATTCGTATAGCCATTACAGACGACCACAGCCTGCTGTTAGAAGGAATGGCCACTGTTTTTCAGGCAGACCCTCTCATTGATGTGGTGCTGCAAGCCTCCTCCGGGGAAGAATTACTGGAGTTGATTCCGAAGATAAAGCCCGATGTTTTATTGTTGGATATCAGTATGCCTGGTCGCGACGGACAATCTGTGGCTGCTGAGGTCTTAAGACGCTTTCCAGATATTCGGATTATTATGCTTAGCATGCATCAGACCCCTGAATATGTATTGCCACTGATTGATATGGGAGTGCATGGATTTCTTTTAAAAAACAGCAACCACAGCGAGCTTCATTCTGCCATTCGGTTGGTTAATCAGGGCGACAGTTATTTTTCAGAGGTTATCCGGGAACTGGTAGACAAACGCAAACAGAGAGAACAGGCGGATGAAATACAGATTACAAAACGTGAAAGAGAAATTTTACAGCTATTGTACGAAGGACTTAGCACCGCCGAAATGGCTGATAAACTCTTTATCAGCCAGCATACGGTCTTTAAGCATCGCCAAAATCTTCTTCAAAAATGCGATTGCAAAAGCGCCAGTCAGCTGGTGAATCTGGCCATTCGAAAAGGTTGGGTCTTTATCCAGTCGGAAAATTAAGCCATGGCTTTTTCAATCAATGTGTCGTAATCTTCCCGATAATCGTTGATCTCACCAAAGATCTCACCGTCTACTATAGCAGTTGTTCCTTGGACAGCTCCGATTTCCATCACGTCGAGACCTTTCTCTTCAAATTGAATTTTTAATGCCTCGGCATAGGTAGCTTTGCAGGTTAGTACCACGCGGCTTTGTCCTTCTCCAAATAGAAATGCGTCTTTGCGAATTCCAGATGGGGTACTGATTTCGAAACCTTTCCCGAAAGTAAATCCGGATTCAAGGAGGTTTACAAGCAAGCCGCCTTCAGAGATGTCGTGAGCTGATTCAACCAACCCACTTCGAATGGCTTTTAAGATGGCTTGTTGAACCCTTCTTTCGATATCCATATCGAAGTAAGGGGCAGGGGATTTTTGAACACCATGCCAGTTTACCAGATATTGGGAAGAAGCGATATCGTCGGTTACGGGTCCGACCAGCAATATGACATCGCCTTCATTTTTAAAGTTGAGGGTCATCTGATGATTTGGTTTTTCCAAAATACCCACCATTCCAATGGTAGGGGTTGGAAAAACGGCTGTTCCATCAATGGTAGATTGATTGTAGAAGCTCACGTTTCCGCCTGTTACCGGAGTGTTCAATGCCACGCAGGCTGTTTTCATCCCTTTGATGGATCCCACAAACTGGTAGTATACTTCCGGATTGTATGGGTTACCAAAGTTAAGACAGTTGGTTACGGCTACAGGTTCGGCACCGGTGCATACAATGTTTCTGGCGGCTTCGCTCACTGCAATGGCGCAGCCTACCTCCGGGTTGGCATACACAAAACGGGAATTGCAATCCACCGACATGGCAATGGAGCGTTCGGTGTCTCTGATTTTTACCAGTGAAGCATCAGAAGGGCGGTTGGTACCCTGATTGATGGTTCCAACCATGCTGTCGTACTGGCGGTAAATCCATCTTTTGGAGGCGATGTTTGGGAGTTTCACCATCTTCTTAGCTACCGCTTTTAAATCGGAAGGAACTTCGATGGCATTCGCGTCGAATTTTTCAATCTCTTTGAAATAGGCTGGTTCGCGGTATTCGCGGTGATAAACCGGAGCACCTCCGCCCAGCACCAATGATTCGGCTGGGATATCGGCGCAAAGTTCACCATGCATATAATATTGAACACGACCGCTATCGGTCACAGTTCCAATTTGAGCAAAGGTCAAATCCCATTTTTCAAGGATATTTTCAATCTCTTTTTCTCTTCCTTTTTCAAGGATAACGAGCATGCGTTCCTGAGATTCAGAAAGAAGGATTTCCCAGTCTTTCAAGTCCGGTTGGCGCATTGGAACGCGGTCCAAATGGATTTCCATGCCGGTTTGGCTTTTAGCCGACATTTCTGCCGTGGAACATGTGATACCCGCAGCGCCCATGTCTTGCATGCCGATAACTGCTCCGGTTGCTATGATTTCCATGCTGGCTTCCAGGATGAGTTTTTCCCAGAAAGGGTCTCCTACCTGAACGGAAGGAAGGTCTTCGTGCGAATCTTCGCTGATGTCTTTGGAAGCGAATGCCGCCCCATGAATTCCATCTTTTCCGGTGGCAGCGCCGAAAATATAGACCGGGTTGCCGGGGCCATCTGCAGAGGCAGAAACCGTTTTGCCAACTTCGACAATACCTACCGACATGGCATTCACCAGGTTATTGGTATGGTAGCAATCTTCAAAATAGACTTCGCCACCAACTGTTGGGATACCGAAGGCATTGCCGTAGTCGCCGATGCCTTTCACCACGCCGCGCATCAACCATTTGGTCCGGTCTGATTCGAGTTTTCCGAAACGCAGGGAGTTCAATTGGGCAATTGGGCGGGCACCCATCGAGAAGATATCGCGGTTGATACCACCCACTCCGGTTGCAGCTCCCTGGTAGGGTTCAATTGCAGAAGGGTGGTTATGCGATTCAATCTTAAAACAACAGGCTAGTCCGTCGCCAATGTCTACGAGTCCGGCATTCTCTTCTCCCGCTTTTGCCAGCATACGGTCGCTGTCTTTGGGGAGTGTTTTGAGCCAAACAATGGAGTTTTTATAGGAACAATGCTCGCTCCACATCACAGAATAGATGCTCAATTCGGTGAAGTTGGGGGTGCGTCCTAATACTTCTTTGATTTTATCAAATTCTTCGGGGAGGATGCCAAGTTCTTTGGCGGTTTCTACGGTAACCTGCATGTGATTTGAATTCGCTGCAAATTTAGTTTTTGCCGGGGGTAAAAAAAATCCCCCGTTTATTCTTCAATCACCTCCATGACCCAACGGAATCCGCGGGTGGGGGAAGCAGATTTTTCGCCGAGATAGGTTTCCCTCGAATTCCCCATCAGGTAGAACCCAGTGGTATTCCAATGGCCGCCTTTAGCGATGCCTTCGGTCTGGACGAACTCTGCTACATTGCCCGACATATTGTAAAGGCCATAGGGGTTGGGCCAATAGCTAATTGAGGGGGTCGTGTATATTCCCTCATTTCCATAATAACTGCCGGTGCCAATTCTAAGTACAATATTTGGTTTATACCGAAAGGTATCTGTCAGGCTGTCGGGCGAAGTTTGTTGGCGTATTGAGGTGTTCGTATAATTCAATGATGGTTCGGAAAATTCTACGAAAGCACCATGCTGCATTTTGATCATTTCCCCATCCATTACCCTTCGGAAATTGGCCACAATTTGTCCGTTTTTGTTTCGGTAGGATTCATGATGTGATGCCTGAATCGAATTATAACCTCCTAACCAGGCATACATCCACTCGGCTTCAGTGGGCAGGCGGAAGATCACTTTTTTATATTTCCGTTTTGGACTTTGGTTGTATTGCTCCGTTAGCCAGGCGAGGTAGTGCCGGGCCTGTTCATGACTAATATTGACAGCAGGATAGTTATCATATGCATTATGGCTGTGGTAATAGCGCATGATTGGTCCATTATATGTTCCTACCTGAAGCCATGCCTGACTGTCTACCAGAGCGTCCTGAATATTTTCCGGATGATGGATTCGGGTCCATTCGACAAATTGACGGTACTCTTTGTTGCTCACTTCAGAGGCACTCATCCGAATATTTTCAATCTTTATTTGAACAGATGGATTAGGTTGAACCCTAATTCCTAATGGAGAATTAATGGGTGGCGCCTGCCATGCCCCTTCCAGATTCACATAATAGGCGGCCCAACCATTGGTATCTGCCGGGCCCAGACTGCCAAAAAGGGAATCTCCAGAAGAACTGCTGGATGACTCATTCATAGATATGCGCACAGTGCCGGCGGGCACAAATCGTGCTGCTTTTTCGAGTTGGCGTACTGCCTTTTTGTCTAATTGGGCCTGAAGGGAAAGGCCATAGATCAAGAATATTAAAGTAAGTTTTAGTTTCACACCTTCAATAACGCCATATTTTGGCAGTCATTGTATTTCGGCAAACTTTTAGATGATTATTTCCCAGTAATAAGCTAGATTTAATTCCAATATGAATAGTCTGAATCAATTCTCCTTAACGCAGGAGGAAGTGAAGGCCGAACAGGCCAGTTTTATGTCCAAGGTATATGCTTGGATGGGTATTGCCCTTTTGATTACCGGCATCACAGCTTGGTATGTGGCCCAAAGTCAGCAGTTGCTGGAAGCCATCGTAATGAACCGGGGAATGTTCTTCGGCTTGATGATTGGCGAACTGGCGTTGGTGTTTATCATCTCTGCAAGAATCAATAAACTCTCTGCTGCCGCGGTAACCGCCATGTTTGTAGCCTACTCTTTGTTGAACGGTCTTACGTTGTCCATTCTTTTTGTGGTGTATACATCGGCATCTATCTCCAGCACCTTTTTTATTACCTCTTTGACTTTCGGTGCCATGAGCGCCTACGGATATTTCACGAAGAAGGATCTGACCTCTTTGGGCAATATCATGTACATGGCACTAATCGGAATTATCATCGCCTCTGTTGTCAATTGGTTCGCCCAAAATGAAGCGCTGTACTGGATCATCTCCTACGTTGGCGTCCTGGTGTTCACAGGATTGACCGCATATGACACGCAAAAAATCAAACAGCTCAGTGGAATTGGCCTCGAAGGCGAAGCCGAGCGCAAAGGCGCCATTATGGGCGCTCTAACTTTATACTTAGACTTTATAAACCTCTTCATTATGTTGCTCAGAATTTTGGGCGATAGAAGATAGTCCCACACGACACTAAGGGAGAGTGGAAATCTGCACAAGCCCTGCGGATTTCCATTTAAAGGTGGCCAATGGTCGCCTTTTTTGTTGGGTGAAGAAACAACGACACCCTACCTAAAGTTATTTTGGGATAAAAGCTATGGAGTCCCTCTCGAGAGGGACAGAGCAGTTAGGTTCGTTGAATCAGACACCGGAGGGGTTGCCTAATTTTAATGGCTGAGGGAATAAACACACCCTGCCTATGGATATTTTGGGATAAAAGCTACGGAGTCCCTCTCCAGAGGGACAGAGCAGTTGGGTTCAAATTCACTGAGCTTAGTCGAGGTGACATTGAAGGGAGTCCCTTTGACTGGCTCGAGGACCGGTAATAAAAAAGGCCACTCAAAGAGCGGCCTTTCGTATAATTTGATGCTTAGAAATTAAGCACCGGTATTCTTACGAATGATGTTCAATGCAGCACCTGCCTTGAACCATTCAATTTGCTGTTCATTGTAGCTATGGTTTACCAGGATGGTTTCCATGGTACCATCTGTATGATTAAGTACTACTTTCAACTGCTCGCCCGGTGCGAAGGAAGTCAGTCCGATGATATCGATATCATCATCTTCACGAATTTTGTCGTAATCCGAAGGATTAGCAAAAGTGAGCGCCAACATTCCTTGTTTCTTCAGGTTAGTTTCGTGGATGCGAGCAAAAGATTTCACCAACACTGCACGAACTCCCAAATGACGGGGTTCCATCGCCGCATGTTCACGGGATGAACCCTCTCCATAGTTCTCGTCGCCAACAACAATGGTTCCGATACCTGCGGCTTTGTAGGCGCGCTGAACATCCGGCACTGCACCATATACTCCATGAATTTGGCTTTTCACCTTATTGGTTTCGTCGTTAAAATAATTCACCGCACCAATCAGGAGGTTATTGGAAATATTATCGAGATGACCACGGAACTTCAACCATGGACCTGCCATTGAAATATGATCGGTGGTACATTTTCCTTTTGCTTTGATCAGGAGTTTCAATCCGGTAAGATCTTTCCCTTCCCAGGCAGCAAAAGGCTCGAGCAGTTGCAGGCGCTTAGAGTCAGGATTCACGATTACCTGAACACCGGAACCATCGGCTGCTGGAGCCTGATATCCCGGATCATCCACTGCAAACCCTTTGGCTGGCAATTCATGTCCGGTTGGCGGATCCAGTTTTACCTGTTCGCCATTTTCGTTAATCAGGGTGTCTGTCATTGGGTTAAAGCCCAAATCTCCGGAAATGGCAATTGCTGTTACCAGTTCAGGGGAACCTACAAAGGCAAAGGTATTCGGGTTTCCATCCGCACGTTTTGCAAAGTTTCGATTGAAAGAATGAACGATGGTGTTCTTCTCTTGCTTTTCAGCACCCACCCGGTTCCACATACCTATACATGGTCCGCAGGCATTGGCAAAAACTTTCGCGCCAATTTTATCAAATACATCCAGGAATCCGTCGCGTTCGATGGTAAAGCGCACCTGCTCCGAGCCAGGAGTGATGGTGAACTCGGATTTTGTTTTCAGATTTTTATCTGCCACCTGTTGTGCCAGACTCACCGCCCGGCTGATGTCCTCGTAAGAGGAATTGGTGCAGGAGCCAATCAAACCTACTTCTACTTTCAAGGGCCAGCCATTTTTAGCAGCTACCTCTTTCATCTGAGAAATAGGTGTAGCCAAATCCGGAGTAAAAGGTCCGTTCAAATGAGGTTCCAGGGTGTTTAAATCAATCTCGATCACCTGATCGAAATATTGCTCAGGATTGGAGTGCACTTCCGCATCTCCGGTCAGATGAGCTTTAATTCCGTTTGCCAAATCGGCTACATCAGCCCGTCCTGTTGCACGGAGATATCGCTCCATGCTTTCGTCGTAGCCGAAGGTAGATGTTGTCGCTCCAATCTCAGCACCCATATTGCAGATGGTGCCTTTTCCGGTGCAGCTCAGGCTGGTTGCGCCTTCGCCGAAGTATTCCACAATTGCACCCGTTCCTCCTTTCACGGTAAGAATTCCGGCTACTTTTAAGATGATATCTTTAGCCGAAGCCCAACCATTCAGTTTTCCTGTTAGCTTCACGCCAATCAGTTTAGGGAATTTCAGTTCCCATGGTAATCCGGCCATTACGTCGCAGGCATCTGCACCACCCACGCCAATCGCAACCATTCCCAATCCGCCGGCATTCACCGTGTGGGAGTCGGTTCCTATCATCATACCACCCGGGAAAGCATAGTTTTCTAATACTACCTGGTGAATGATACCTGCGCCGGGTTTCCAGAAGCCGATGCCATATTTATTGGAAACGGAAGCCAGGAAGTCGTATACCTCCTTGCTTTCGGTGGTTGCCACTTGCAAGTCCTTATCGGCACCAACCTGTGCAGTAATCAAGTGATCGCAATGCACGGTGGATGGCACGGCTACTTTCGGACGACCCGCTTGCATGAATTGAAGCAAAGCCATTTGGGCGGTTGCGTCTTGCATAGCCACACGATCCGGAGCAAAGTCCACATAAGATTTTCCTCTTTCGTAGGCCGAAGAGGCACTTCCATCCCATAAATGGGCGTAAAGAATTTTTTCAGCTAAGGTTAGCGGGCGACCCACCACTTTTCTGGCGGCTTCGATCCGCTCGGGGAAGCGGCTGTACACCGCTTTTATCATATCTAAATCAAAAACCATAATCAGTATTATTCTCGTGTTGTCGAGGGAGCGCAAATTTAGCTTTTTCTCCAGTCAATTCCGAGCAAGTAGAGAAGGGATTCTTATTTAGAATCTATCTGATAAACTGATTTCTATGCAATTGAAGAACTCACTGAAACAGGCATCTGTGAAATTCAATTTGTTTCCTGAAAACCATTCACCTGGAAATACTCAAATTTGTAGATGATGGAGGAAAAACTCGAAAAAGCCACAGCGGAGCTGGTGGTGCAGAATTTTGATTTGGAGATGAATCAATCAATCCCGGTCAGGGACCAGCTGGCAGAAAGAATTGGATACCTTCTTGAGAACAATCCCATTCTTCTTAAAAGTATTTTCTACCGGATTGATTTGAACGAAAGTTTGCTGGGAATGGCGCTTGTGAGTATGGAAGGAGAGAATCTCTACCGGGAATTGGCCGATCAGGTATTGGAAAGGATGCGGAAAAAAGCCGAATGGCGCGTTAAATTTTCACAACGAGATTCAAATTTATCCGACGGGAAGTCAGATAATTAGGAACGGCATAGGTACGTCCGCTCACATCGCGAACCCAGAGATAAGATGCCACGTTGTTAACGCCAAGAATATTGAATACGTCCAGCGTAATGTATGCTTCGTCAATCATCCGCCAACGTTTTTTCTTCGGACGGTGGTCATCATCTATTAAACTTTTTGAAAAGCCAATATCCAGACGGCGGTAGGGTGGAATCTTGTATTGATCGGTGTAACGGTATTGTCCGGTTAGGAAATAAGGCATTCCTGATCCAACGATTAAATTCAGGAATACTTTGTAATCGGGCCATTTGGCCAATTCATCCTGAAAAAATACGCCTAGTGTCACGCGCTGATCGGTAGGTCTCCGCAAATAGGGTGTTGTCACCTGAACCCCGTCCTCATTGGTATAGGTAATCTTCTCTTTGGTTTGCATTACCGATAAGCTGAACCAGGACTCCAGTCCTTTAACAAATTCGCCATTCACTCTGGTGTCAATACCTGTGGCGTAACCCTGAGAGCTATTGGTGCCATAATAGCGAATCCGCACATTCTCGAAGAGGTAAGGATCGAGGTAATTCAGCTTTTTATAGTAGAGTTCACCAGTAAACTTAAAAGCGCGGTCCCACATCTTGAAGTAGAAATCGGTCCCCACTACATAATGAATCGCTTGCTGAGCTTGCAGCTTGGTATGGACCGTGCCTTGCAAGTCCCGCATCTCGCGGTAGAAAGGAGGTTGATTGTATACCCCAAAGGAAGCTTTGAAGAGCACATCTTTTTTCCGAAGCGAGTCGGGAAGGCTATCCTGGTTATTCCAGGCCTTGTTGGGCTCAAAAGAAAATTGGAAACGTGGACTCACAATGGTTTGTTGGTTCAGCGTCCAGTATTGCGCTCGAATTCCGGTATTCAGTATCATGTTCAGGTCTTTATTCAAGCTCCAGTTCTGCTGCACATAGCCGGAATAGCGCACGGAGTTCAAGGCGTTTTTACTTCGGATGGTCGAATAGAGGAACAAAGAATCTCCCTGGTTGACGGGTACAGAATAACCTACGGAATCGTTATAGACCCATTCGTTGAGTCGGTCGTGAATGTTCTCATTACGAATTTGAACACCGTAATCAATGTCCCAGACATCTTTGGTATAGCGGGCTTTTACTGCTCCAGTGTATACTCTTACCTGCAACTCGTTTCGGGCGTGATTGATAAAGTAACCCGCTCCCCGATTGAATTTCGCCTGACCAAAAGTGGAAGAGCCTAAATCTTTATCCAGTTCATCCAGGCGGTAAGCACCTTCATCTGTATAGAATTCTCTTTCGTCGCTCGTAATCATGGAGCCAATCACACGAACCGTAAAATATTTGGACCGGGCATAGCGAAGCGTCATCGCATTTGTACTGGTGGTGTACTGCATTAATTCACCTCCATTGAAGTAAACGGTGAGCTGCAGTGCCTCTGTGACGGTTCCGAAGGAAGTGGTCTGGCTTTGCGGAACAAAACGGTATTGGTTCTGCATGATGCCACCCAGAAAGCTCAAGCGCAGTTTGCTCGTAATGTCGTACGACATATACGTTTGGATGTCCATAAACCGGGGCTTGTAATTTCCCTGAACATCCAGTGTTCCAAAGAGGTAAGCATTGCTTCGGTAGCGTGAACCAATGCTGTAACGAAAACGCGGACCTATCTTATTTTCAACAAAGACGCGGGTGCCCAATAAACTGGCTTTTACCCCTGCGGCGAAGCTGTCGGGTTCGCGGTATTTTACGTCGAGTACCGACGACATTTTATCTCCATATTTTGCCTGAAAGCCGCCTGCAGAAAAGGCGATATTGTCTACCAAATCCGGATTGATAAAGCTTTGTCCTTCTTGTTGTCCCTGGCGAATCAGTTGCGGCCGGTAAATTTCAATATCATTGACATAGATGAGGTTCTCGTCGTAATTACCGCCGCGTACATTGAACCCGGAGGATAACTCATTGTTCCCGGTAACGCCAGGTAATGTTTTGATGATGTTCTCAATATTTCCACTCGGTCCGGGTATCCGTTTGGCCTCTTTGGGGCGGATATAAACCACATTGGGTGTTTCTCTTCCTTGTCGTCCGTTGACTTGAAATTCTTTGGTATTGAAAGTCGTTTGAATCCGGACATCGATGCGCTTCTTTTCTCCGGGTTCAAGTGGCTGAACGATGATAAGCTTATTCTTTCCCAGGTAAGTATAGTAGATTTTTAATTCCCTGTTTGGTGGCACCAGAATTTGGTAATTGCCCTTTGCGTCGGTGGTCGTTTGGTTGTTATAACCATCGACGGTTACATAGGCATAACCCAATGGCTCATTGGTATTCGAATCTAAAACCGTCCCGAATAGCGTGGCCGTTTGTGCTTGTAAGCCAAAAACACCAAGGATAAAGAAGAGCAGGAATAGGCTGCGACGCTGCATGGGTACCATTAGCAAACGAGTTGCCGGTAAAAATAGTGTTTAAGAGCTTTGTTTTAGTTGCTGGATGGTCGCTTTTGGATCACCGGATGCAAAAACCGCATTACCGGCTACCAGCACATCGGCTCCGGTTTTTACCAATTCGGCTGCATTTGAAGTGCTTACACCCCCATCAATCTCGATCAAGGTATCGGAGCCAACTTTTTCGCGAAGCGCCTTGAGTTGCTGAACCTTTTTATAGGTGTTCTGGATGAATTTTTGTCCGCCGAAACCAGGATTCACACTCATCAGAATAACGAGGTCAATATCGGCTAAGGTATCTTCCAGCAAGGATACCGGAGTATGCGGATTCAATGCTACGCCGGCTTTCATTCCTAAATCTTTGATGGCATGAATGCTCCGATGAAGGTGGGTGCTCGCTTCATAGTGAATGGTCAAAACTTCCGCACCCGCATCTTTAAATTCCTGAAAGTAACGTTCCGGTTGTACAATCATCAAATGCACATCCAGCGGTTTTTGTGCATGCTTTTGCAGGGCCTTCATTACCGGAAAGCCAAAGGAAATATTGGGTACAAATACACCATCCATCACGTCTACGTGAAACCAATCGGCATCACTGGCATTGATCATTTCAATGTCGCGCTGAAGATTTCCGAAGTCTGCCGACAGTATAGAAGGAGCGATTTTATGCATGCGGCAAAGATAGGGTTTATGGTTTATCGTTTATGGTTTATCGTTTTGGGTGTAATTACCTGTGGTATTTAGGCTTGAGGCTTATGCCTGAGACAATAGGAATATTTTGATTGCGGCATATGGTGGTATTGAGATGAGCTCAATAAGTCATTTGGCGGGACACCAAATGACTTTAATTACAATTGAGGGAATCCGGTCAGGCGTCTCGCCGGCCGGAAGGCACTCTTTCAGATTCAATGCACCTCAATCCCGATGATATATCCTTTGCCGAAACGCTCTTCGACCAAACCAAGAATTTGGTCTTTGGAGTAGTTGAGCTCTTGTTTCAGGGGGGCAGAGTTGATGGTGATATGAAGCACCTTGTTTTTCAGGATGATTTTTTCCGTCTTCTTGGCGATGAGTGGCCCGACAATATTCTCCCATTCCCGTATGAGATTCACCTCGTTTACTTTGCTTTGCAAGCGGTAGGTGCGAAGCAGGTCTTCCAGAACTTTTCCTAAAGGTTTGATGTCGCTCATTCCAATACAAATATCTCTGCTTTTCTTCCTATTTGCGAGAAGATTGTTTCCACACGTTGCTTATGGGTGTCTGTAATGAATATTTGTCCGAAGTGATCCTGAGCGACCATTTGAATCAATCGCTCTGCACGGTATTCGTCCAGCTTTTCAAAAATATCATCCAGGAGCAAAAAGGGTTTGACTCCCGTTTTCTGTTCCAGAAAATCGAATTGGGCTAGCTTTAAGGCAATCAGGAAGGTCTTTATTTGTCCCTGTGATCCGTATTTCTTCAATGGGAAATTACGCAGGGTGAACTGTAAATCATCTTTATGCAATCCATGACTGGTTCTTCCCAGATCGAGGTCGGCAGAAGCATTCTGCTGTAGCAACTCTTCCATCGAAGCATTTTCAAGATCAGAGGTGTATTTTAATCCTGCTTCCTCTTCTTCCTGAGTCAGGATGCTATGGTGATTTTTGAATGCTGGAAGAAAACTTTTGATGAATGTTTTTCGTTGCCTGAAAAGGTATGCACTCGGACGAATCAGCTGCTGGTTGAGGCTTTCCAGCAGCGGGGTGTCGACGAATCCCTTTTCGTTAAAAATCTTGAGCTGGCGGTTCCTCTGTTCCAGTGCGCGCTGGTAACTCATGAGCTCGCGCAGGTAGGTGCTGTCTGTCTGCGAAAGAATCATGTCCATAAACCGACGACGTTCTTCGCTGCCTTCGTAGATGAGGTTGATATCACCCGGCGCAATAAAGACTACAGGCATTTTGCCGATATGGTCGGCCAACCTTTCATAAGGCACCTTGTCGAACTGAAACGTTTTTCCTTGTCCGCGCTTATAGAGGCAGCCAACTTCATGTTCGGTTTCAAGTTCTACCTTACCATAAACGGAATAAAAGTCATCTTCATGATGAATAATCTGACTCTCCTGGTGCACAAAATAACTCTTGCACATGCACAGGATATGAATGGCATCTAAGAGGTTGGTTTTTCCCACGCCATTCCTGCCACAAAAGGCCAGGAGGTCGCCCTGAAATTCATACCGTGCTTTCGGATGATTTTTAAAGGATACCAATCGGAGTTGCCGGAGTCGCATGCAAAGGTTTATTTAGGAGTGTAGCCAATTGTGGAATAGTCAAAAAAAACTATTTTTGCGCTTCCCATAAAGTGCCATGGCAAAACAAAAGTTCAACAAAGAAACCTATCTGAGATGGTTCGAGCAAATGATGCTGATGCGCCGTTTTGAAGAAAAATGTGCTCAGCTCTATGGTCAGCAAAAGATTAAAGGTTTCTGTCATTTATATATTGGTCAGGAAGCCGTTGTTGCCGGAATGATGTCGGCAATAACCCCGGATGACAAAGTAATTACTGCATACAGAGATCACGGTCACGCCCTTGGTTGCGGTATTTCTACGAATGAGATTATGGCGGAATTGTTCGGAAAAGTTACTGGTTGTTCGAAAGGCAACGGAGGCTCCATGCACTTGTTCAGCAAGGAACATAATTTCTATGGCGGACATGGTATCGTTGGCGGACAAATTCCTTTGGGAGCGGGCATCGCTTTCGCCGAGCAATACCTGGGAACCAAAAACATCAGCGTTTGTTTTATGGGTGATGGTGCTGTTCGTCAGGGTTCCCTGAACGAAACATTTAACATGGCCATGTTATGGAAGCTTCCGGTTGTATTTATTGTGGAGAACAATGGATACGCCATGGGTACCTCCGTTCAGAGAACCACCAACTTGCAGGACCTTTACAAATTAGGACTTGCCTACGATATGCCTTCTGCACAAGTAAACGGAATGAGCTGCGAAGCAGTTCATGAAGCCATTGAGTCCGCTGCAGATCGCGCTCGTAAAGGAGAAGGACCTACCTTCTTAGAAATCAGAACCTACCGCTACCGCGGACATTCTATGTCGGATCCTGCTAAATACCGCAGCAAAGAAGAGGTGGAAGAATACAAACACAAAGACCCGATTGAGCAGGTTCGCAAGGAAATCCTGAGCAAAAAATGGGCAACAGAAAAAGATTTGGATGCGATAGAAGATGAGATCATGAATCGGGTCAATGAGAGCGTGGAGTTTTCAGAGAATTCTCCTTATCCTGCAGCACAAGACCTGTATGCTCACGTATACCATCAGGAAGACTATCCCTTTATTATTGAATAAACAACCATGACGCAACATAAACACCAGAACGACGAACTGGATCTGGACAAAAAATTAGGTGAAGAATTAGGCCGTGCCGAGCATTTCGTACATCAGAACAAAAAGACGCTTAGCATTGTTATTGGCGGATTGATTGTGGTGATTGGCGGCTATGTTGGATTCAAGCAATTCATCGTGGCTCCTCAGGAAAAAGAAGCACAAGAGGCACTTTTCATCGTACAACAACAATTTGAAAAAGATTCCTTCAACCAGGTGGTAAATGGAAATGGTACTGATTTAAGCGCCGTCGAAATTGTGGATGAATATGGCATGACCAAAGCCGGAAACCTGGCGGCATTTATGGCTGGCGTTTCTTATTTACGACTGGGACAATTTGAAGAGGCATATGATTATTTGAATGATTTTAGTTCAGATGATGATATCCTGGGTCCGTTTGCCATTGGATTGAAGGGCGATGCACTCGTTGAGCAAGGAGATAACGAGGGCGGTGTGAAATTGTACATGACAGCCGCAGATGCCTCTGAAAACGAGTTGATTACTCCTTTCTTCCTCCAAAAAGCAGGAATTACATATACGGTGATGGGGGAATATGCAAAAGCAGAGGAAGCGTTTAAAAGAATCAAAACAGACTTTGGATCGGCTCCCGAGGGTATGGATATCGATAAATACATCGAGTTGGCTGCCATCCAGGCAAATAAGTAGTCATGGCCACAAGCCTGAAAAATTTATCAGATTACGATCCGTCAGGAGTTCCTGACGGGTCTTCTTTTTCTATAGGCATTGCTGTTGCTGAATGGAATCCGGAGGTTACCAATGCCTTGCTTCGGGGATGTGTGGATACCTTGATTCAGGCAGGCGTGCACGAAAATAATATTGAAATCCGTCGTGTGCCCGGCACTTTTGAATTGCCATTGGCTTGTTCCTGGATGGCACAGCAGGAAAAGACTGACGCGGTTATCGGACTGGGTTGTGTTATTCAGGGCGAAACCCGCCATTTTGATTTCATCTGCGACTCTACTGCCAATGCCATGCAAGAAGTGGCCTTGCGCAGTAATAAGCCCTGTATATTCGGAGTTCTTACGACAGACAACCAGCAGCAGGCAATCGATCGCGCAGGTGGCAAACACGGCAACAAAGGCGATGAAGCCGCTGTAACGGCGCTCAAGATGCTTGCCGTTCGCTAAACTGTTTGGTTCTTGACCAGGAACTGACTAGCACTTTTTGTTTTTTCAAAGGAGAGGGTTTTGTCATTCGGTAAGGGCACCAAATGCCATCGTCAATCTAGTGTCTTGTGTCTTTTGTTTTTCGTCTTTCACTGTTGACTGAGTTCCGTCGACTATGGTCCATAGTTCAATTAAGCTATCTTCGAAACATGATTCGCAAAGAATTCAAAAGCTTTGGTCATGCTGCTCGGGGTATAAGGTTTCTAATTGAAACGCAACCTCATTTTCGCTTTCATCTGTTGGCTGCGGTTGCGGTGAATATGGCCGCGTGGTATTTTAAATTGGAAGCCCTTGAATGGATGATTCTTTTGCTATGTATCGCGTTGGTTTTAGGAATAGAAGGGGTCAATTCGGCTTTAGAAATAGCCCTTGACCGGGTTCATCCGGAACAACATCCGATGATAGGGAAAGCCAAAGACATGGCTGCTGCAGCCGTTCTCATTAGCACCTTGATTGCTGCGATTATCGGGATATGGATTTTTTGGGATAAGCTTTTCTAGCGGGTAAGAGCCACATCCAAACCGATTTTTTGTGCGGATTGGCGCACCGAATTTTTAAGCATGTCAATATAACGAACCCTGTATTTTTCTCCGCTTCCTGTAATCAGGATGCTTTTGTTTTCCATCTCCTGTATCCAATTGTTGGTTTCCTGACAAAATAGAGGGTGCTCGGTTCGCAGATAGCCGTAGCCATAATTGCTTTTGTAAACCGAGTATTCTTCCCCGAAGCGCAGCATCAAATTCATCTCACCCACGTTCAATTCACTATGATAGATGCGGATGGGACCTCCACCAATGGGACCCGCTGTTTTCTTTCCTGTTCGGGTCCATTCATTTATAATTTCAATCAAAGTATCCATCTCCCGAAATAGGGCAGCCGCATGATTCTTGCTGATGAGCTTATTGGCAACGCAATATTCAACCTGCTTCAGAGTACTATCGAGTGGAGCAGACCCCCATACTTCGTCTGAAGATGCCTCCAGCCATCTTACCAGGATGGTTGAAAAAAGTTGCTGCATTTCTGATGAACCTTCCTGTTCATGGCTATCCGGTACAATGGGCGTATTGGAAAATACGTGCAATTTAAAATTCAACAACTCGGGTGTAAGGAAATGCATGAAAAAAGGAAGGTCATCTGAAGCTAAACTGACATTCAACTCTTCCTTCCGATGCGCAAGACTCATTTGATCGGCAATTTCCTGAAGGAAAATCTTCATGTCATTCCCGTAGGCAGGTCGGGCATAGATGAAATTGACTTCTTCTATATGTTCTGTCGGAAAAAGGATGGATTGTTTCAGGTTTAGGGCTTCTTGAATATGGAGAAGCTCCCCGTAGGTGAGTGCACTTTCTCCCCGGAAGCGACGATAGATCGAGTCCAAACTGAGTTTAAGAATCTCGCTTAGCTCCTGAGCCAGGCTGTCGTTGGGCATGGCCTCCTTAAGGCGATTGAAAAAGGCTATTTGTTCAGAACGGTCCAAATCAGGTTATTTTATCGGTTATGAAGTCAGGGAAATTTGGTACTGAAATCTAAGGGCTATTTGCAAATATTGCAAATGAACGCAGAAATCCAGCCATTCAGTTGCGGAAATCCGTAAAAATAGTTGGGTCACTTGCGGATATCCGTTATTTCTCCTCGTAATCTCCGGCCAGCTTTGTATCACTAAAAAGATACATCATGAACAGAGTGAAATTTGTCCGCGATAAAGGAACCTTGTTCTATCGGGAACTAAATCAAAGAATCAATCTTCATTTTAAGGAAAAGGGAGTTGAGAAGCATGGCGGTAAAAAAATGCGTCATAAAATGCTGATTTATTTCGGTGCTTTTGGCTTGCTGTACACTGCCATGTTATTTTCTTCCAACCCATATATATTTCTGTTGATTTATCTCCTAATGGGTCTGGCAGTGCTGCTAATTGCCTTTAATGTGAGTCATGATGCGGCTCATGGGGTGGCGGTGAGCAGCCCTTTCTGGAATAAAGTACTTTTCTCCTTGAGTTTTAATCTACAAGGAAATAATGCCTATGTGTGGGGAAGAAATCACAATGAATCCCATCACAGTTTTACCAATATTGAAGGGAGTGATATCGATGTGTTGCATCATCCGCTTTTCAGGATGATGCCCAATCAAAAGCTACGCTGGTTCCATCGCTATCAATATATTTATGCTCCGGTCTTATATCTCTTTTATTCACTGAATTGGTTTTTATTTCGAGACTTGCTCCTTCTGTTTCGCGTTAGCAGCAGAACCATCCATATCACTCTTCCGCCATTTGAGGCAATTAAACTCGTCTTGTTCAAGGTGCTATATCTAACCTACATGGTGGGTATTCCGGTATTTATACTTCCCTTTGGACCTGCATGGGTTCTGGGTGCATTTTTATTGAATCATGCATTTGTATCTCTCGTGTTTGTTGGAGCTTTGGGAGTAAGTCATGTTTCGGATGAAGTGATTCATCCAGTAATCAATGAGCAGCATGAAGTAGAGATGAGTTGGCCCATGATGCAAATGCTGACTTCTGTGGATTATGAGACGAAGAGTCATGCATGTAATTTCCTTTTGGGAGGGTTTAATCTTCATGCCCTGCATCATCTACTCCCACATATTTCGCATGTTCATTATTTGGATATCCTTCCCATATTTCGGGAAACCTGTCGGAGATTTGAAATTGAATACAAAGAAGTGTCTTATGGGCAAAGTCTGAAGTCTCATTTCAGATACCTAAAAAAAATGGGCGACTCTCAACCGGCGGAATCAGGGCCAATTCGCGGTACGGGAAAAATCCAATGGTCTTCTATCTAAAACCAATTATATGAAAAGTAAACATATTCAGGTTGCAGAAGACAATGAGTTGTTGCGTCGCATCCATCGAGAAATTAATAAGATGGGATTTAAAAAAGATTTTCGCTTTCATCTGATACTGCTGCTAAAATTGTTTTTATATCTCGGTGCTACTTGCTATTTCTATCACCAGCTATATTGTATTCAGAATCCGGCAGTATTCACTTTGACTTTTGTGGCATATGGGATGAGCTTGATTTTGTTCGCTATCAATTTCTCTCATGATCTCTCCCATGATGCCATCTTTCAAAAGAAAGGGATTAATCAAGCCCTATATACGGTAATTTATACCTGGGTTGGGGCGCATGCTGAGTCGTGGAAGCATCGGCATATTCACTCGCATCATCTGGCGCCCAATGTTCAGGAATACGATAGTGATCTTCAAATAACCAAGTTGATTCGGGTCACACCGGGAAGTGAGAAAAAGGGATACCATCGTTTTCAGCATCTGTATGCACCATTGGCCTACACGACTTATTCTTTATATTGGATTTTCATCAAAGACCCGGTGATTTTAATTGCTACGCTAAAAGAATTAGACGGATTAAAGGCAATCAGTTATACTGCGTCATTTGTTCTTCAAAAACTGGCTTACCTCAGTATTACTTTGTTTTTGCCACTTATTTATTCCGGACAAAGTCCGGAATTAATTTTCCTGGCATTTCTGTTGGTCCATGCCGCTCAATCCACTTTTCTGCTGTTCACCTTCTTCATGACTCATCATGTGGAAGGCATGGATTATCCGGAAACCGACACGACCGGAAAGATTCAAAGTTCGTGGATGATGAATCAGATCAAGTCGTCGAACGACATGCATCCATTCAGTTTCTGGGCTAACTTTATTCTTGGTGGTTTCAACAATCACATCGCTCACCATTTGTTTCCGCACATTCATCATCTTCATTACCCTCGACTCAGTCGGGTATTATATCAACTTCTCCGTGAAAGCGGTTGGAATCCGAACCAGACAACGTATTGGAGAGGGGTGCTTTCGCATTTGAGATGGCTGAGAACAATGGGAGTGGAGTGAGGTTCGTGGTTCCATAAGGGAAAAGCCGGCGAGAGCCGGCTTTTTTAATTCCAAAATTTCACTAATCCATAAACTAGTCGTTCCTTATGAACCGCAATTCAAGCTCATTTGAACCGGAGATTGGAGTACTTCGGTAATTTTTTCGAGTATTTTTTGAAGCCAAAAAAGGGCAAAAGAGCGGATTTTCCGTATCCAACTCTTCATATTCAATGCT
>WGMZ01000021.1 GCA_016124735.1 Bacteroidota bacterium | reverse complement strand
TTTTTCTTCCTTTTTTTCTAAAAAAAAGGAAATAGAAAGAAGGATAAATGGATTAAGAATCCTTTAGCAAAAGGTTTTGCGGGAGACAAATGGATACGCATATAAAATTATTCATCAGAATATGTCGCGATGAATCGGCATCCTTATTTCAATACAATTCCATGGTTTTACAATTGATGAAAGGTCATCGATTTATCGAGATTCATTATAGTCTTTAAATTCCTGATAGTAGAAGTCCTTTCCAACCCACAGCTTTTGAAATTGATGAGAAACTATAAACCATAAACCAACAAAAGCGTATTCGTCCCTTCCACCCCGTGCAAGAGCTTGAGCTGATATCTGTTTTCTTTGGTATAGGTCTTTAGAATAGCTGGCGGGACTTTTTCAGAATCCAGTCCAATTCCCAAATTCATTAGCAAGTTTGCTTTCTCATCCAAACAGGAGAGAATCGCTTCATGAAATTGCTTTTCTAAGAAAACTTCCGGAACATGGCGGTCAATGAACAAATCAACAATGATCAAATCAAATTTTTGATCGCATTGTTTCACGAACTCCAGTGCGTCACTTTGCCGGATACTTAGACTTTCAGATTCCAGAATATGAAACTCCTCTTTGGCAATGCGGATGATTTCCGGATCAATATCCACGGCCAGAATCGGTCCCTGATAACCATAACGAAAGCGCAAAGAACCAATGACACTTCCGCCACCCAAACCTAGCAATAAGACAGATTGAACAGCCGACAGGTTTAAGGTTTCCAAACCTGTTTCCAATATACGCTGCAGGGACCCGTAAGAATAATTGGCATTCTCGCTGTCCAGACGTTTCCGCCCATCAATCCAATTGATTTCCAATTTGCCGCTGTATTCAGAATGTGCATGGGTGCTAAAGGGCCATACATAGCTGAACCATTTTTTATAGCTAAATGGATGGAAGTGGGTTTTGACTTTTCTCCGGAACATGGGACGTCAAGATAGAAAAAAAGTACAAGAGCACTGAGTACAAGAGACGAAGGACGAATGACGTAGGACGAAAAGTCAAAGGGAAAGAGTCTTTGTACTCAGTACTCCATTGGGTAACCCCTACGGGGTTGTGTTAAACGGTTGATTTTAACTTAAGGGTGGGCGACCCCTGCGGGGTCTATTTTCTCCAACTCTGTACTCAAGACCGAACTCAATCAGGACTTTCCATTGGCACTCTACCTATGATTCATCTCGCTGAGGCTTCGACAAACTCCGCAACCATGCTCAATGACCTGAAGTAAATTCATTTTCCATTGGTTCTCCCTTAAACCATAAACCCTAAACCAACCCTACACTACTCCAACATCTGCTTCACCTCATTCAGCTTCATCAAAGCCTCAATCGGGGTAAGCGCGTTGACGTCCATGGTTTGCAGGTGCTGTATGACTTCTTTGAGTTTGGTGTCTTCCATCTGAAACATTTGCAATTGAATGGTATCGGCCACTTTCTTCAGGGTTTTTCTACCGCTGATCTCGGAGCGATCTGCTTCCAGCCTTTGTAGAATGGATTCTGCCCGGGTCAGCACTTTTGCAGGTACACCTGCCATGCGTGCTACATGAATACCGAAACTATGTTCACTTCCTCCCGGCTTCATTTTGCGGAGAAAGAGCACATTTCCATCCGTTTCTTTCACTGCCACATGATAATTCACGACTCCATCCATTTTGCTTTCCAGTTCGTTCAATTCATGGTAATGGGTGGCAAACATGGTTTTGGGCCTTTGTTCGTGCAGCGCAATGTATTCAGAAATCGACCAGGCCAGTGAAACGCCGTCGTAGGTGCTGGTACCGCGTCCAATTTCATCCAATAAAATCAGACTGCGGTCGCTCAGGTTATTCAGGATCGATGCCGTTTCCATCATCTCCACCATGAAAGTAGACTCGCCACCCGAAAGGTTATCGGAAGCCCCCACCCTTGTAAAGACTTTATCCACCAAACCAATGACCGCTTTATTCGCCGGAACAAAACAACCCATTTGGGCCATTATCACGGCCAGTGCAGTTTGTCTTAAGATGGCTGATTTACCAGACATATTGGGCCCCGTGAGAATGATCAATTGCTGACTTGAATTGTTCAGGTACAGGTCGTTCGGAATATAATTTTCTCCTGGTTTCAGCTTTCTTTCAATTACCGGATGCCGGCATTCAAGTAAACTTAACTCATGGTCTTCTGTAATTTCCGGCTTTTGATACCGATATTCTCTTGCAATGCGAGAGAATGTATGCAGACAATCGATTTGTGCGAGTAATTGCGCATTTAGTTGCAAAGCAGCAATAAAATCAGAGGCAAAACTGAGAAGCTCCTGATAGAGCCTGGACTCCAATGCAGATATCTTGTCTTCTGCACCCATGATTTTTTCTTCATAGGTCTTCAGTTCTTCGGTGATATAGCGCTCCGCATTCACCAAGGTCTGCTTGCGAATCCATTCTACAGGAACCTTGTCCTTGTGTACATTGGTTACCTCCAGATAATAGCCAAATACATTATTGAAGGCAATTTTCAGTGAAGTAATTCCGGTTCGTTCGCTTTCCCGCTTCTGGATAGATGCCAGGACATCCTTGCTATTGAGTGCAATGGCACGCAGCTCATCCAAATCCGCATTGACGCCTTTTTTAATTACCTCTCCCTTGCCTGGGCTAATCGGTGCTTCGTCGTTCAGCTCTTTTTCCAGCTTTTCAAGAAGTCCAGCGCAGGGGTTCAGTTGCTCCGCCAGCGCCTTCAAGGAGAAATTATCCTGTTTCTGCAACATCATCTGGATCGGCCCCAAAGCCTGCAATGCTTTGCGCAATTGGAGCAATTCTCGAGGATTAACCCGGTTCAATGCAATTTTCGAAACGAGACGTTCCATGTCGCCGATTTCATTGAGGCGGGATTCCAGATTACGGGCCAATTCTTCATCCTGCTTTAGCGCCTCTACCATATTCAGGCGTTTGTCAATGGCTTCTTTCTCCCGCAGCGGCATCAATATCCATTTGCGTAAAAGGCGCGAACCCATGGGTGTGGTATTTCTATCAAGCACATCGAGTAAGCTGGTTCCTCCCTCCTGTGCCGTATGCAACAGTTCCAGATTTCGGATGGTGAAGCGATCCAGCCAAACGTATTTCCCCTGATCCAAACGCGATAGCCCCGTAATATGACTAATGGCATCATGATGAGTGGCCTCGAGATAGTGAAGACATGCACCTGCGGCAATGGTTCCCAGTGGCAGATCATCAATTCCAAAACCTTTCAGCGAGCTGGTTTGAAAATGCTGCGTCAATTTCTCTGTGGCATACTCTCCTCCAAAAACCCATTCATCCAGGCCATAGGAATACCATCCTTCTCCAAATATCTGAGAGAATTCGCTGCGAAACTTTTTATTGATTAAAACTTCTGTGGGCGACAAACTTTGCAGGAGTTTGTCTGCAGCGTCAGCCAATCCTTCCGCTACAAAAAATTCTCCGGTTGAAATATCCAAAAAGGCCAGACCGAAGCGCCCTTTCTCATGATGCAAGGCACAAAGGAAATTATTCTTTCTTGCATCCAGCACTTTGTCGTTATAGGAAACCCCTGGTGTAACAAGTTCAGTAACGCCCCGTTTAACGATCCCTTTGGTCATCTTGGGATCTTCCAGCTGATCGCAAATGGCCACCCGCTGACCAGCACGCACCAATTTAGGAAGGTAGGTATCCAGAGAATGGTGCGGGAATCCTGCCAGTTCTATCTCTGTGGCAGAACCATTGCCTCGTTTTGTAAGTACAATTCCAAGAATCTTTGAGGCTGCCACTGCGTCTTCTCCAAAGGTTTCATAGAAATCGCCTACCCGGAAAAGCAGTAAAGCTCCCGGGTATTTTGCTTTAATTTGCGCGTACTGGCGCATCAAGGGTGTTTCAGTAGTTTTTTTAGCCACGAGGTATGCCACGCAAATTAAAGAATATCGAGTTAAACCGACTCAGTCCGGAAGCATTCAAAAATGCACAAAAAACCCCCATGGTGTTGGTATTGGATGATATCCGCAGTATGAGCAATGTTGGATCCCTGTTCAGATCTGCCGACGCCTTTCGTGTAGAAAAGCTTTATCTCTGCGGTATCACGGGGAAACCTCCTCATAAAGAGATCCGGAAAACAGCTTTAGGGGCAGAAGAAACAGTGGCATGGGAAGCTGCCGATTCGGTGATCACCTGTGTGGAAAATCTAAAAAAAGAAGGGTATAAAATTCTGGCTTTGGAACAAACAACGCAAAGCATTGACATACGCGAATTCAAATCCGTTGAGAAAGCTTTAGCCCTGATTCTGGGAAATGAAGTGGATGGAGTAAATCAGGAAGTAATCGATCGTTGTGATGCCGTATTAGAAATTCCTCAATATGGCACAAAGCACTCATTTAATGTGGCGGTTTCCGGTGGCATTGCCCTATGGGAACTTCTTTCCCGGCAATTGCCCTGATGCATAAAAAAACCCCGAAACAATGTCCCGGGGTTTCCTTTTAATTCTCTTTCTTTTATTCTACAATGAAGAACTGCACACGACGGTTCGCTTGCAGCGACATTGGATCGGTGCCTTTAGCGATAGGCACTTTTTCGCCATTGGATTGAATCTCAATTCTCGATGGATCCACTCCAAAGCTTTCTATCAATACATTCTTCACGGCTTGCGCACGCTCCAGAGCCAATTTCTCATTCAATTTTTCTGATCCACGGTAATCTGCGTTACCGATAATCAGGAATTGAACCCCTTGAGTCCGTTTAATCGCCTCTGCAATGTTTTGCAGATCGATGTAATGGATAGGTTTGATCTGGGTACTTCCTGTTTCGAAAAGAATGGCAGGCATATAGCCCACACTTCCCGCACCCAGTCCGCCCTTAGGAGCAAGTTTGCGTGCGAGGTCTTTGGTCATTATTGGTATACCCTGGTGGTTTACCATGTAAGATGTATCAGTATTCGGTGAAAGGTCGAGCACATTTGGAACGCCATCGTGGTCGTCATCCGCTGCTTTACCGTTTTCGTCAACAACAGCTCCTTTGGGAGAATTTGGCTCCTGGTCTTTCACATCCGGAACTCCATCACCATCGGTATCCACAGCTTGTCCGTTTCCATAAACCATAGCCCCTTGCGGAGTGGTATTGTCTTTATCAAAATAATCAGATACTCCGTCGCCATCCTGGTCACCACTAAGTTGATCCACTTTTTTCTCAACTTTTGCGATGTCTTCATAAATGGCCTCAACAGGATTTATCCAATCCACATGTTTTTTACCTTTTTTGCCCAATTTGAAATCAATGGTTACCTGCAACATGTTCACCATATCGTTTGCCTTATTGCCAAACGAAGGGTATTGTAGAACGTCCAGTAAATCAGATCCCACAAAACGCATTTGGTATTCAAGGCCTATTGCAATATTGCTGTTCATGTTGTAACGGGTTCCAAAAGAGGCCGTATACATCTGAGTTACCTGATTATACGTTTGAGATCTCTCAGTTCCCGTAAGGTCTGATTTCAATATGTACTTACTTTTTGCATTGCTGCCAAAAAAGCCAACGCCACCTGCCGCATAATAATTCCATTTTCTGGCTTTTCTCAAGTAAGAAATATTGCCAATGGTGATAACCACCTGTCCCTGAGCTTCCCAAAAATTATTGGTAAAGCTGTATGAGCTGTATGGACGGCCATCCGGTTTTTCTGATCCTTTCAGCTGACCATAATTCCCCATAACTCTAAAGCCTATGGTATGTGAAAAAGAATATTGAGCGCGAACACCCGCTGCATAACTAAATCCTAATTTCTGAGCATCTCCAATGAGGGTAGTCCCCCCAACCTGTGCTCCAACCATCCAACGCTTCGCATCTTTATTCGGCGTGGTGGATTTCTTCTTTTGTGCCATGGCAGGTATTGCAATTGCAAATGCCAGTCCTAAAACTAAAAGTTTTTTCATATGGGATTAATCGGTTGTTAGTTTAAAATTTGGTTTTCTATTCGGCTTCCAGTAGCAATGCAACCGGACCGATGTCCTCGTAATTCTTGTTTATATCTCCAATTATTTTGTCAGTTTTCAACTCTGAGATATACTGAATGACTCCGTGATTTCGTTCCTGATTGAAACCTCTTTCTTTGAGAACCGACCTCACTTTTATCAGTTTTTCCAGATTTTTCAACTGTCCTGCTTCTTGCAAGGTAAAAATTTCCTTGTCAATTTTTTTAATAATTTTTTCGGTTTGATTAAAAATATTCGCTAGTGGCTTGGCACTTGACGGTTGAATTGACGCAGATTTTCCAATAATTTTATCTTTTAAGCGATGCAATTCTTCCAGGTCCTCAGCAAGACTAACCAGTCCGTCATTGCTCGCTTCCAGCAGCATTTTGCGTAAAGTCGATTCCTCCTCAAACAAGGCATCCCAGGGCAATCCTGATTTCTCCCAATTTTGAACAGATTTTTTACCTAATAAAAAAATTGATTTTCTGTTTTCAAGTATGGGAAAAGGAACCTGATACGCCTCAAAAACTTCTTTTAGCTGCAACCAATAGGCTAATTCTCCCGGGCCACCGATATAAGCGAGGTTAGGCAAAATCGTTTCTTGGTATACCGGACGTAATACCACATTTGTGGAAAAATCTCTTCGTTTATTCGGAAGCCAGCTATGTATTTCCTCAAGTCTTCCGATTTTCTCCCCGCTAATCGTTTGAATCATTCCACTCGAATTCTCCACCCGTTCCCTTCCGTTCAACCCGGTATAAAACAGATTAATTTCCCGGGGATGTACCTGAAGACTGTACATTTTGCCCAATTCTTCGCTGGTCTTTTCTACAGCCTGTTGTGCAAAACCATGCACCAGCTCATCACGAAGAATGGAGTCAAACTGTTTTTTCAACTCCTCATCCATCGGATCAATGATAAGCAAGCCAAATTCCCTGAATAGCGAATGCACCAAATACCGGGTTGCTGCGGCAAAATTCTCATACCGCGAATAGGCCTCCTTAAACAATGCTGCAAAGGGTTGAAAGGATTCCTGACGATGAAATAATTCATTGACTTCATCCGTAAGCTCCGGCAACCCCAATGTGCTTAAGGCTCCTACCGGCATCGCCCTGTCGGAGGGACTTTCCCATTCAAAATTTCGATTGAATAATTCCAGGTGATTGATTTCGGCAAAATCATGATCCTCAGTAGCCATCCAAAAGACAGGGATAAATTCCTGATCTGGAAAATCCTTCTTTAGCTTTTGGCAAAGGGCTATTGTACTCACGATCTTCCAGTACACATACATGGGTCCCAGGAAAATATGAATTTGCTGTCCTGTTGTTAAAGTATAAGAATTGTCGGCTTCAAGTCTTTTCAGATTGGCTTCTACCTGAGATCCCAGTTCCAGAGATGCGTATTGACGACGCAATGCCTGCACCAAAACTGTCCTATCGGGGAGTTGATTTGCTCTCCGGTCTATTTGGTTTTTAAAGCCAGATTTATCCGGCCAATTCGAAATAAACTGTCTTAAGCTGTCTTTTCGATTTAGATAGTCCAGTACGAGGGAAGAATACAATCCACTCTTTTCCGGATCAATGGGTTGAAGCGGCATGCCGCTAAATTACAACATCACCATAAAGGTCAAATGCTGTAGCATGTTTTATTTTTACATTGGCAAAGTCTCCGAGTCGAACAAAATTCTCCTTTTTGCCAACAAGTACTTCATTATCAACTTCTGGAGAATCAAATTCGGTACGTCCAACAAAATGACTTCCTTCTACCCGATCGAATAATACGCGGTAGGTCTTCCCCACTTTTTCCTGATTCAAATCAAAGGAAATCTGTTCCTGCAGTTCCATCAGCTCCGCGGCCCTTTGTTCCTTAACTTCTTCAGGTACGTCATCCACCAACGACCCTGAATGAGTATTGTCTTCATGGGAATAGGTAAACACCCCAAGTCGCTCAAATTTATTCTTACGGATAAAATCCTTGAGTTCTTCAAAATCGTCTACTGTTTCCCCCGGATGCCCTACCAACATGGTGGTTCTTAATGCAATGCCCGGGACTTTTTCACGAATGGTATCCACCACTTGCTGGGTTCTTCTTCGGGTGACTCCGCGACGCATGGCTTTCAACATTTTGTCGCTGATATGTTGCAGGGGAATATCCAGGTAGCTGCAGATATTTTTTCTTTCAGCAATGACATCCAGTGCATCCATTGGAAACTGCGACGGATAGGCATAATGAAGCCTTATCCAATCCAGCCCTTCTACATCAGAGAGCACACGGAGCAAATCTGCCAATTTTCTTTCCCCGTATAAGTCGAGACCGTAATAGGTCGAATCCTGAGCAATCAGCAAAATCTCCTTGGTTCCGTTTTTCACAAGGTGTTCAGCTTCCTTCTTCAATTGCTCAATGGGCTTGGATACGTGTTTTCCTCTCATAAGAGGAATCGCACAAAAAGAGCAAGGCCGGTCACACCCCTCAGAAATTTTCATATAGGCGTAATGCGACGGTGTGGTTACCAGCCGTTCGCCGATTAATTCATGTTTATAATCTGCGCCCAGGGTATTCAACAAACGAGGCAACTCCAGTGTGCCAAACCACGCATCCACTTCAGGAATTTCTGCTTCCAGGTCTTCCTGGTAGCGATGAGAGAGACAACCAGTTACATAGACACGGTCTACCATTCCCTTTTCCTTGCGGTCTACATAGTCGAGAATGGTATCAATGGATTCCTTCTTTGCATTGTCGATAAACCCACAGGTATTTATAATGACAACATTGGCATCGTCTTTCTCCGACTCATGACTTACTTCCAATTCATTGGCTTTAAGTTGAGACATCAAAACCTCGCTGTCCACAAGGTTTTTGGAGCAGCCCATGGTAATAATATTGATTTTGTCCTGTTTGCGTGTCCTTACCTTCACAATGCTTTAATTACTAAACAAGGAATCGATGAATTCGTATTTATTGAAAACCTGCAGGTCTTCCATTCCTTCTCCCACTCCTATATAGCGAACCGGTGTTTTAAATTGTTCCGAAACACCAATTACCACGCCGCCTTTGGCGGTTCCATCAAGTTTGGTAAGCGCCAGAGCATTCACTTCGGTTGCCGCAGTAAATTGCCGGGCTTGTTCAAAAGCATTTTGACCCGTAGACGCATCCAATACCAGCAAAACTTCATGAGGCGCACCCGGAACTACTTTTTGCATGACCCGTTTTATCTTACTTAGCTCATTCATCAGGTTGACTTTGTTATGCAGTCTGCCTGCGGTGTCTATAATGCATACGTCTGCCTCTTTTTCACAAGCTGCCTTCACCGCTTCGAATGCAACCGAAGCCGGATCGGCATTCATGCCTTTTTCAACTACTTCCACTCCGGTTCGCTGCCCCCATATTTTAAGCTGTTCCACTGCCGCGGCCCGAAAGGTGTCCGCAGCTCCCAACACCACTTTATGTCCCTTGGCTTTGAATTGATGAGCTAATTTTCCAATGGTGGTGGTTTTTCCCACACCATTCACGCCCACCACCATAATTACATAAGGTTTGGTTCCATTCGGAAGATGAAAATCACGACTTAATGTATCGTCCTGATCGGGAAGTAGGTCGGCTATTTCCTCCCGCAGCATCGTGTTCAATTCAGATTCTGTCAGGTATTTATCCCGTTGAACCCTGTTTTCGATCCGCTCGATAATTTTTAGGGTCGTTTCGATTCCCACGTCTGAGGTCACGAGAATTTCTTCCAGATCATCCAGAAAGCCCTCGTCTATACTGGATTTACCTGCCAGGGCTTTCCCAATTTTCCCCAACAGGCTACTCTTGGTCTTTTCGAGCCCCTGATCTAGTTTCTCCTTTTTCTCTCTGGAGAATATTTTCTCAAACAATCCCATTTTTCAAAACGGTTAAAAACAAAAAAAGCTCCCTGCCAGACAGGAAGCTCTAAACTTTTTATTACGCCAAATTAAGCTTTGAACGCATCCTTAGCCAATTCGGCAGGAAGCATTTCTTCCTTGAAAGTGTATGCTCCGGTTTTAGGAGATTTTACAGCTTTAATAATACGGGTCCATTCTTTTCCTGCACCCTCTTTTCTCAGCGTTGCTACTACCTTCTTAGCCATGGTTATTTAATTTCTTTGTGAATGGTATATTTCTTCAACACCGGATTGTACTTTTTCAGTTCCAAACGCTCGGTGGTGTTCTTTTTATTTTTGGTGGTAATATAGCGGGATACGCCTGGCATGCCTGATTCTTTATGTTCAGTGCATTCCAAAATTACCTGTACTCGGTTACCTTTTTTGGCCATCTTCTTTTCTTTCTATTAAATACGACCTGTTTTTTCCCATTCTTTCAAGCAGGCATAAATACCTTTCTTGTTAATGGTTCTCATAGCTGAAGTGGAAACTTTCAGCACTATCCAACGGTCTTCCTCTGGGATATAAAATTTCTTCACGTGCAAGTTCGGGTTGAACCTACGCAAGGTTTTCTTGTTTGAAAAACTTACGTGATGCCCTACCATCGCTTTCTTGCCAGTTAAATCGCACACTCTCGACATGACTATTCTTGTTAAAAGGACTGCAAAGATAATATGATTTTGTAATAGCGCAAAGGGTGCATGAAAAAAAAGATTGAGGTTGAGATTGATGTCGATGTTGGGTTTTGATAATTGAATGATAAGCTGCCAATTCTCCCCATCCGAAGATTTCCTAAGGTTTCATCTCTAATCCATTAAACGCAAAAGGAAGTAATTTATATAGCCCTTTTACCTTCCATACTTCCTGAGCTCCATCCATAAGTATTTCCAGCTCTTGTCCAAAACGCGACTCGTATTCCTTCAGGGCCTGAAGGCACGAACCACAGAGGATTATGGGTTGATTGACACTATCGAAATCACGAAAAGATGCGGAAACAGCCAGCCGGATGGGCGTCGTATCCGGATAATTGCCCCCGCAAAATAAAGCACCACTCTTTCGGCACACAATCCGCTTGGTAAGGCTTGATTTTCCTGATTATTGCCGGTTCATATCAATCTGTTTCCGTGCTCCAATGCGGCTCCAACCATAAAATCGGAAACGAGTGCAAATGCTGATTTTGCCGATTTTCGTACTGCCAGAATAAGTTGAAATTCCGCAGGGATCAATTCCTCCCAATCCATTATTTCAATCTCCGATTCCTTTAAAATCATCCTTCCCATTGCGCGTCTTCTAACGAAAGAATAGCTTTGCCTTATGGCGAACATACTACTTTTCGGTGCTGGTAAATCGGCAAGTTACCTGATTCGATACTTTTTAGAAAAAGCACCCGAAAATTCTTATACCCTGCATGTATGCGATCCGGTTGCAGATCAGTTGCGCATCCACCATCAGAGCAAAGCTCTGATTTGCCACGCGTTCGGGATTGAAAACAAATCAAGTTGCATGGCTTTGATTCAAAAAGCCGACATCGTGATTTCACTTCTCCCTCCTTTTCTACATATACAGGTCGCAGAGATGTGCCTGGAAGCGGGCAAAAATCTTGTGACGGCTTCTTATACAGATGAAGCAATGAAAAAACTTCATCCGGAAGTATTGAAGAAGGGATTGTGCTTCCTGAATGAGGCCGGCCTGGATCCAGGGATAGATCATATGTCGGCTATGAAGTTAATTCACGAGATCCATAACCAAGGAGGAGAAATACTCGGCTTTGAATCATTTACCGGAGGATTGGTAGCTCCCGAGAATGATACAAACCCCTGGAATTATAAGTTAAGTTGGAATCCTCGGAATGTTGTGTTGGCAGGCTACGGCTCTTCGGCCAGGTATATCGACAATTCCGAATTGCATTTTGTATCCTATCCACAGTTGTTTCAAAGAACTCAGACTTTTTCTCATCCATCTTATGGTGATTTTGAAGGCTATCCCAACAGAGACTCCCTGCTTTACAAGGATTGGTATCAATTACAGGGAATACAGACTTTGTTGCGTGGCACCCTCCGCCGACCCGGTTATTGCTCGGGCTGGAACGTAATGGTGCAGTTGGGCCTGACAGACGATTCCTATCTTATGGATCTTCCCCCCGGATGCAGCGGGCGCCAGTTTTTAAACTCTTTTCTACCCTGGCACCCATCGCTTCATGTTGAAGAAAAGCTTGCTCAAATTCCTGCATTGGGGTGGAACCTGGAATTGGAAGAAAAGTTTCGTTTCCTGGGTCTTCTTTCTTCTGATTATGCACTGCCGAAGTTGAAAGGAAGCCCTGCAGAAATCCTTCAGGCCATCTTAGAAGAAAAATGGAAATTGGAGGATGCCGACCGGGACTTAATTGTGATGATTCACCGTATCAAATATAAACTGAACGGAGAAATAAGACATATTGAAAGCAGCATGGCATTGGAAGGTGAAGATGCACGCTACACGGCCATGGCTAAAACGGTTGGACTGCCAGCGGCTATCTGTGCAGAAGCGATTCTGAATGAAAAATTTTCTCAAAAAGGAGTTTGTATTCCGGTTCATCCGGAACTCTACCTACCTGCTTTGAAGCAGTTGGATGAGTTGGGTATAAGTTTTATAGAGCGCTGAACCCCTGTCGTCAGGATGAGGAAGTGTCGATTCTTTTAAATCAACCTATTGGATAATTTACCTTTCATCATTTCGATTGATTTACTGCAATGACGTAAATTAAATTACGGAAACAATTAGGTCTGAGGCTCATAAATATGGTAAAATAGCGGCTCAGACAACTAAATCTCACGATTGAACGACATAGAATCAGAACCTGCCCAATTGGATACGCCGAAAGAACTGATAGACGCCTGCAAAAAAGGAAAGAAATCAGCACAGTCTGAGCTATACCAGCGCTATAAATCCAAGCTGCTGGGGATTGCCCTGCGCTATGCTGGCTCTCGCGAACACGCCCAAGACATCCTTCAAGAGGCATTCATCAGTATTTTGAACAAGTGCAATGCGTATTCGGGGAGCGGTTCTTTTGAAGGTTGGATGACTCGGATAGTAATAAATACCGCGATTAGCTTTAACAGAAAATGGGAGTACCGAAGAAACGAGTTACCAGAAGAACATACGGATTGGGAAGATTACAGACTACCTGCCGACTTGCAGCTACAGGAGAAAGATTTGCTCCAATTGGTACAAAAACTTCCCGCGGGGTACCGATCTGTTTTCAACTTATATGTTATTGAAGGATATACACACGACGAAATTGCAGAACAGCTTGATATCAGTGCCAGCACATCAAAAACACAGCTAATGAAAGCAAAAAAACGGCTGGCCGATTGGCTGGCCCATAGGGAACAAAAGGATATAACAAAATGAAGGAGAGAGAGTTAGATGAATTGGAAAAACTGTTCCGGGATGGCTTAAAAGACCTGAAAGCCGAACCGGATGATTCCGTATGGAATCAGATACAGTTGGGCCTGAAAAAACCAAATTGGAGGTTCTGGTCCTTATTTGGGGTGGCTTCAGTTGCCCTTATTGCGACTATTTGTATTGTGTTCTCTCTGATGGATCACGAAGGTGCCCGACAAGAAGTAAGTTCAAGGTCTGAAACAACGAATCCTGTATCCTCTCACAATGGACAATCGGAAATTCAGGTGCCGAATGTTCAGGAGTCTGCTACATCTGGAGCGGATGAAAAAAATATTGAAATCGATGGGAACCCATCCAATCCTTCCAATCCTTCCAATCCTTCCAATCCATTCCCTACCGATAAAGTAAATAATCAGGCTTCCGGTTTATCTCAAACCCAGAAACCAACACCGGGCAATTCAAGAACAGGAGAGGAATTACTCTTCCCCTCTCCTGCTCCTTTCTCCGGGAGTTCTGATGCCGTGAATAAAAAAACCAATCCAAATGGAAGCCAAAAAAATCTGAATGATGAATCCGGGCCAGCTCCAGAAGGTTCTGAGCCCTTAGAAAACCAAAACAATCGGACTATTGAAGCGGTTGAGTTTCCGACAATTCCCATCCATCTCGCTTCCTGGTCTCCGAATTCTCCCGAAATACCAAAAATCAAGGCGCCTAAGAAAGATTCCAGCATTTTTAAGTCCTGTCATCAATATGTTTATTTCGAAGCAGGCACCTTGATTCCATCGGTGAGAGATTTCGCGATACGGGGAGATATTAATTTTGAAAAAAACAATCGGTCCGCAATGGGTGGAATTCTTCAACTTGGATATCAATACCGCAGCAATAAAAATTGGCTCATTCGCACGGGCTTTGCATATTCAGCCTATACACTAAGTGGTTCTTATTCGTATTATGGCAAAATTGACACCCTCGAATGGGTTGACCGCAATTTAAATACCGGGACCATGATCAACTACGACCAAAAAGGGGGAAACTATTCTCTTCGATACAGTTGGCTCAGTATTCCGCTAGAGATTGGAAAAGTGCAAAGCCTCGGACAAGGGTTTGAATGGAGCTGGATGTTTGGCACTTCCCTGAACTACCTTAACTCGAATGTTCAGTTCAAAAGCCGGGAAACTTATTTCCATGAAACGAATCAAAGCATCCGCAGGTTGAATTACCAGCTCAAGTTTGGCTTTGGCGCATCTTATTTGCTGAATAATCGGTCGTCCATCTATATTCAGACACGTTATCAGTACCAGCCTGGTAAAATTTATTCGGGTGCATTATTTAGTGAAAGACACCAATACCTCAGCTTCCGTTTGGGAATGATGTTTTGTTTGCAAAAGAAAGGAGGAGCGAAATGAAATTGAAACTAATCTTTGCTTTGGCACTATTTCTCCAGGGTACATTTTCAGCGGTCAAAGCCGATACAATTATTCAGGAAATTACTTTGTCTGATTCAGCAACGATTTGGACCAAAGCAAATGGTCCCTATTGGATTCAGGGAAATGTAACGGTCCCGATAGAATATTCTTTAGAGATTGAAGAGGGAACAAATATATTTTTTGAAGGCCCCTATGGTATCTATGTCGGTGGAATTTTAGAAATAAATGGCTCTCAGAACTTACCGGTAGTCCTGAAAGGAAAGGAAATTGGGAATGGGAAACATGTCCTTTGGAAAGGGGTTTTTATGGAAAGTCAATCTGCAAGAATTCATTTCAACTATGGCATTTTGAATGATGCTGAAACCGGCCTCAATACGAGTCAAATTCCACTACCTTTTTCACCAACTACTCTGGATATTACATTTTACAATTCAACCATCGAGAATAATATTGTCGGAATAAAAACGGGAATCAGAGGAGCTTCAATTATGTTGACCTTATCCCTTATTGCCAATAACAGAGTTGGTATTTCGGCAAGCTTAACAGGTGTTGATTCCAATTTTTCACCGGGTATAATCAATGCCAATTATTCCACCATTGAAAACAATCATCTCGCTATGAAAGAAGTGAGTGGGCATTTCTATTCTTGCGTGATCCAAAATAATGATACAGCCATTTGGGATGCCGCATATGTGCGCATCGATTCTTCCAGCTTGCTTAATAATGGAATTGGGTTTTATGGACACAGCTTGTCCATTCAGAATACATCTGTAAAACAAAATAGCATTGGCCTGCGATTGCGTGGCCGCAATGAGAACAGAACCCTTTCTCAGACACTTTGCACCATAAGCGAGAATTCATTTGAAACCAATGGCACGGCAATTCTCATAGAGGAAGGAAACCGTTTCGGACTCATGGAATGCAATCTATTCATCGCAAATAATTTATGTGTGCACTTCCCCGCCGAAATAAGCAATGGACTGAATCAGACATTTGAAATCCAAAGGAATGTTTTCATCAGCAATCCACTAACTTTAAAGGTGGTCAATCAAACAAAACAATTTACACCGGAGAACGGCACCAGCTTTAAATCGATATCCATGCATTTTAATACCTGGTTCGGTAATGGAAATATTCTGTCCAATTTCAGCAGCAATAACCTAAATCTCTTTCGCAATTACATGATTGATTCGAAAGCCAATATTGAAACGAAAATTCAGGATGGATCGGATAGTTCAGTTTACGGCTTGATCAATTATACAGTCTCAGGAGATACCGCTCGCAATGGAGATACCGTTACAATCAAGAAGATTGAAGATGTGATAAAACACAATGATTACGACACCATTGAAGTGATGGGTACAAGCTATTCCTTCATCATGTGTCAGGAAGTACCGGGGAATCCAAATTCTGTTCAACGGATTGATCCATCTCCAAAGATCATCGCATATCCGAATCCAACCAGTGGTGATATATGGTTGAAATGGGAGTTTTTTAAGCCTGCATTGATTCATCTGTACGATGCAACAGGAAAAGAATACCTGCTGGGAGAGATCTCATCCGTATCCCCTGCCTCGATTCCAATGAAAGAGCTGGCCCCCGGAATCTATTTTCTTCGGGTTGGAGATGGAGTCCAGTGGCAAACCCTGAAGATTCTGAAGAAAGAAAACAATTAAGTTCCATGTTCGTTAGATAAAAGCCCCATGGCCCAGGCAACCGGGGCTTTTTCAATCGTTGAAAGCAGCTACGATTATTTCTGTGGAACCCAGAGAAACCGAAAAGTTTCGATTTACATTTTCTCAACATTGCAGGACTTTAATAGCGTACCATGCATTGGCATATAGCCCCATCAAGAAGTGCGGTAAAGATTGATCAGTAACGTTTTCTGATTGTATTTTGCTTTGATTGTCTTTTCAAATTTGCAAACAACTGTAAATTATACACTAAGTAAAGAGGTAAAACTCTTCACTATACGCAGTACATTTTATTGATTTTGATTGGTTTAACACATTGTTCTTCAAGATGAAAAAAGCACTCTTCTTTCTCTTAATCTGCTCCGGATTTAGCTTGAATGCACAATCTATCTATCCTCCCAATTGGTTTTCCGGAATGAAAAACAGTCAGCTTCAGTTGCTCATTCATTATCCGGAAATTGGAAAAAGTAGTGATTGGAGTTCGGGTGAAACAAGAATAAAAATCGATTCCATTGTCTCTTTGCAAAACCAAAATTATCTTCTCATCTATCTGAATCTTGGAGAGATTAATAAGGCCTTTCATTTTAAAATGAATTATCATCTGAATGGTCAAAGGAAAGAATTCTCCTATTCACTATTGTCATTGGAATCGTCTATTGGATCTGCGTTGGACGAACATGATCTCTTGTATCTGATTAAGTCCGATCGCTTTTCCAATGGCGACCCTACCAACGATTATCCCAACGGCATGCAGGAGAAAAGTAATTCAAGGGATCCAGCATATGGCCGGCACGGCGGCGATTTGAAAGGCATACAAAATCAACTGGATTACCTGAAAGAGTTAGGTGTCACGGCCCTTTGGCTTGATCCGGTATTTGAAAATGATGAACCGCTCGAATCGTACCATGGCTTCGCCATAACCAATCATTACGGAATCGACCCTCGTTTGGGAGACACTCATGATTACGAAAACCTGATTGACGAAATGCACCAACGGAAGATGAAATTGGTTAAAGAAATGGTTTTCAACCATATTGGCGATCGAAATTTTCTCTTCAGAGACCTGATCGATTCGGCATGGTTCCATTGGTGGCCAAGCTTCACCCGGAGCAATTTCCGTGCTCCTATACTGATGGACCCCTACGCCTCGCCCGAACAAAAAAGGATATTTAACCAGGACTGGTTCAATCAGCATATGCCGGATTTAAATACAAGCAATATCCATCTACGGAAATTTCTGATCCAAAATACGCTTTGGTGGGTGGAACGCTATAAAATCGACGCTCTGTGCATTGACACTTACGCCTACCCCGGCGCCAGTTTTATAAAGGAATGGTATGAGCAGGTCCATCGGGAATTTCCCGAGCTCTTTGTTTTTGGAGAAATTTGGGATTATGGAGAAGGCATTCAAATTTGGTTTGGCGACAAAATGAATACAGAGGACGGCGGACTTCCCTCCCTCACCGATTTTCAATTGTGCAGGTCCATACAACATGCTTTCAATTTGGAACCAGGATGGAATACAGGTCTCGCTGAGATTTATTATACCCTGGCCCAGGATTACCAATACAGCAATGCCCGTGAATTGATCACCTTTCTAGACAAGCACGATTTACCGAGAACATTTGGTGTTTTTGGGAGGGATACACTCAAACTACAGAGTGCCTTGAGTGTCTTGTTGAGTACAAGAGGAATTCCCTGTTTATACTATGGAACGGAGCAATTGATGGCCGCCACAGGTAACGACAACGATAAACACCCTGAATGGAAAGGAGGCTGGCCGGGAGAGAAATCACCCGATAAGTACCATGATTCAGGTACTTATTATGTGATTCGCACATTGGCTCATTTGCGAAAAAGCCATCCCGCCTTCGATACAGATGCCCGTTTTATTCAGTTTACACCCCAAGGTGGGGCATACGTCTACATGCGCGAGAAAAACGGTCATGGAGTTGCGGTGTTGGTGAATACCAATTCCGCGCGTACAGAAATTGTACTTTCTCAATTCCCGGAGTTATATCGGGCCATCGGAGAATCAGAACCTAAACTAAGCCTTTATAAAGTATCCTTGAACCGCAATGCGGTGTTCGGTTTGGAGCAACACGAAGTAGTTATTTTCGAATGGTAATAAATCTGTTCTATACCAGAATGGAGACGACCCCTTCAATGACCTTTTTAACATATATAAACAAGGCCAAAATCACTGTGAAAAACAGACATTCCATCAATGAATGGACTTCAATCACACCCTGCTGAAAGTCATCTTCAGTCCTTAATCCCGGAATTATGGCTTTAAGTCTTTTCTGAATTATAGCTTCCCAGACTTCATTTAGGGTTCTGTTCGCCCATGGCTTGGTTGGAATCAACCGAACAATATCGATTCCTATTTTCTTCAATCTTGGCAAAAACCACTCACATACCTGAATTGCCTCGCATTCACTTCATACACATTGCTGTTCGCTTGCGGTCTTGCTGTTGCAGGGAAAGTCCAATAAACGGATGAAAAGAAGCCAGAAGTATTGCATTTCAATTTTGTTTCAGGATGATATAAGACAGCGGATCAATGATTGCGCGGCCGGATTCAATGTGTCCATTTCCAGAAATCAATTCCCATTTGCTTCCTTCCGGCAGAGGCACTTCCGCGCCCGATTTGGACCAATACGCAAGGATTGTTTCATTGCCATATTTTCTCTGCACACAGAGGTAATTGCGATAATTCTCTACTTCCGTGCTTCCATACATTAATGCCATTGATGAGCTGCGGATTTTTCCCAATTCACTCACCGTGCTGCGCAATTTCAATTCATCGGGGCTGAGTGAATCAAAACGCATCATGCGTCTGTTATCCGGATCATTGGCTCCTGGCATGCCTATTTCATCTCCATAATACACAACTGGAATTCCCGGTATCATGTAATTGAAGGCCATCATCATTGCCAATTGCCGAAAAGCTTTGGAATTTCGGTGCCGTATTTTTCGCGAATATCCAGCCAGCCGGGTATCCTCGTCTGGCCTTACCGATCCATCAGCCAGCGAAACGAAACGCGGCTTATCCTTATTTCCGGAAATATTTCCCATCAGATGATGCGGACCATAGTTGCGTATGCTTTCTCTGAGTGTCCTGGCTAAATTTTCATAGGAACTGGCATTTTCTTTCGCTGATTTATCGAATGCAAAACAACGCAGGGCAGCATCATAAAGATTGAAATCAATTTGCGCGTCCATCAACCCGCTTCCAAGATAAGAGTCAATAAGTTCAGCAGAGCCATGGCTTTCACCGATTTGGAATATACTTTTTTCGCCAGTTCTTCCTACTTCAGTCCTCATTTTCCGGGTTAGCATTCGCCAGTATTTATTAGGTACATATTGGGTAGCATCGTGATGTAAGCCATCCAGATCAAAGGTGTGAAACCAGTACATGGCCGAATCTGTCGTGGCATCGCATACTTCCGGGCGACTCATATCCAGAGTCGGAAGGAACGCATCGACCCAGGTTGTAAAGCGGAATTCATCCCATCGTTCTGTATTCAAGCTTCCATCCGGAAGATGAATCGGGGTTACCCAGTCTGGATGGTCTTTATAAAGCGGGTGTTCAATATGTACATGATGAGCTACAAAGTCAAGAATTATATTCTTGTCTTCGCGGTGTGCCAAACGTATCAGTTCTCTTAAATCCAGTTCGCTTCCGAAGCGTGGATCAATTCCTGAAAATGAAATTGGCCAATATCCGTGGTAGGCAGAAAATCGTGTCCGCATCCCACCTCTATCCCAGAGGCCCCAGGCCCCCTTCGGATTAGATGAAATCGGTGAAATGCAGATGGAGTTCACATTCAGGTCTTCGAAATATCCATCGGCCAACCAGGCTCCCAGTCCATTGATGTCGCCACCAAGAAACTGTGCGCGGTATATGACAGAGTCGAGTGGCCGGGGGTCATTATCCGGCTTTCCATTAAAAAACCGATCGAGCATCACGAAATACATGATCATTCTATGACGGTCTTGTCGGGTCATCTCGAATCCATCTATAACAAAATGACCCTTTTTCACTGGAACCAGGGCTTCCTGATTTCCAGCATAAATATGAAGCAATCCGTCTCCGAATACCTCATCTGAGGTCAAATTGATGCGATTAGAGCTATCTTTTTCCAGGATCACCTGATTGTTATAAAGTACAATCCAGTCTTCCGGACGCTCTGTTGAGGCAGAAAAAATAGTCTTTCCATCGAACTGAAGCCGAATCTGTGCCGCCTTTTCCATTTCCCCCGCGGACCAAACGGAATTAACCCCTCCCAGTCCATTTTCTTTTTGCTCCGGATTTTTTCCATCCAATTGCTCCAGATCATCAAAATGTAAGCGATAGGAATGTTCTCCGGGATTCAGATATTTTTCCAATATCCAGGAGCCCTTGGTCGGATCAAAATACATGCTGTCGCTGGAGGGAGTCCATCCATTGAAATCGCCAGCAACAAAAATTATTTGATGGGCTTTCTTCGGATCCGGGTATTCGAGCCGGGCCTTTACTTTCAGCGATTTCTTTACCACCAGACTTAATTCATATCCGGGAACAATCATTTTTAACAGCGAGATATCTCGCTCTGGATTCCCCTTCAGCCAGAGCTGCTTCCCGGAAGAGTCGATATTTGCTGTCAATCCTTCCGGCGTCTTAACAGATTTAATCAAGGAAGCGTCCATGAAGTAATCCTCCAGGTACAGCATTGTTGAATCCGGATTCAGTCGCAATGGCATCCAATCGCCTGTTGCCGGACTTGGTTTCACCGAGCAAGCACCGAAAAGGCTCAAAAGTGGAATCAGTGGTAACAGTTTTCTCATATAGCTTTTGTGCTCTTTTTCAAAGTTAAGATGTTGCCGGAAAGGCTTTCCACTGAATAATGTTCTTCAAAATTAGCACACAGTAGCAGGTAACCAATCACGAAATCCCCCTGCTGTTTTTCCCGCCAGCAAGCCGTCCAAACCGAATATACTGGCATTCAACTCACGCATTTTGGAAAAAATATTGAATATGATAATCCAACATACGATGGATTGGCGACTTCATGATTTGTCCGACTTCTATGCCAAGATCCGCTGCAGCGCGGCGAATAGAATCACTGAAGTAGAATGCAATGGATCCAACAAAATGTGTTTTCACTTCTTTATACTCCGGAAAACAACACACGTGAATGTGCAGAAACTCACGCATCCCTTCGTACAGCATTTGCTCAAATACAGGCAAATCCCGGTGTTTGGCAATAAAACGAGTGAAACTTGCCAGATATACATTGGCACGCGGTTCTTGATATACCATTTTGATTATTCCGGCCCGGTCGAGATGAAATTCCGCTTCCAGTTCAGACAGAACCGCATCGGGCAATTGCTTGTATAAAAATGCAGCCAGCAGTTTTTTACCAAAATAACTGCCGCTGCCTTCGTCTCCAAGGATATAACCTAAACCAGCATTTACAGAATATACTTCCCTTCCGTCGAAATAGGCCGAATTGGATCCGGTACCCAGAATGCAGCAGATACAGGGTGTTCCCTCATACGAAGCATAAGCAGCAGCCATGATGTCGTGATCCACATTGATCTTCGCCTTGCGAAAAATACGGGTCAATGCAGTGAATACAACCTTTTGATATGATTCACCGGAACAACCGGCGCCATAGTAGAACACCTGATCCACACTATCCGCAATACCCATCAGACCACCATTTTCTTTGATTTCATTTTCTATAAAATCCGAGCTTTGGAAAACCGGATTAAATCCGATTGTATTGTAAATGTTTACATATTCCCCGCTTTTAGTCACCAGCAGCCATTCACTTTTTGTCGAGCCACTATCCACAAGTAAAATCATAATTCAAAGATTTAAAGTCAATATTATTAATTTCCCCGACGAATCCGTCGATGTCAGCGAAGTAATTTCATTAACATAAACATAAAAAACTGATAACAAACAGCTTAAAACAGTGTATTTCATACAATAACTAATTATATATTCACCAAGATTTAAATCCGATAAGACGAAGCAAATGAAGCCATCTTCCAATATCAACCCACACGTCTCAGTCGACTGTGTCATTTTTGGTTTTGATGAAAACAAATTGAAAGTCTTGCTTATTGAACAAAAGCATCCTGGGAAAGAAGTCAAGCGTCGTTTTGCATTGCCAGGAGATTTGGTGTATGAAGACGAAGGGCTGGATCAGGCTGCAGGTCGTGTTTTGGAGGAATTGACTTGTCTCAAGGGTCTATTTTTACGTCAGTTTTATGCTTTTGGAGACCCGCACCGTGCCAGTAGCGAAAAAGATCGGGATTGGCTGGAAACCTACCGCACCAAACCCGATGCCCGCGTTATCTCCATCGCCTATTATAGTTTGGTCAAGATGGAAGAATATCAGCCGGGAGCTGGTTCATTTGCCGCTTCTTCCAGCTGGTACGACATAAATGAAATACCTGAATTGGCCTTCGACCACAACTTAATTCTGGAAAAAGCCCTCGCCTGTTTAAGAGAAGAAATCTCTTATGATCGAATTGGGAGCGATTTACTTCCAAAAAAATTCACCCTGAGCCAACTTCAACGCCTTTACGAAGCAATTCTTGATCGTCCTCTGGATAAAAGAAATTTTAGAAAAGCGGTGAAAAAAATGGATCATATCCGCCCCCTGGACGAACGTCAAACCGGAGTCAGTCACAAACCGGCGCAACTCTTTCGATTCGTTCAGAACAAAAAAAGAATATGATTTTCAATTATTTAGATTACGCAAGTGAACACTAATTTCTGCTGAGTATGATAAATAGACGCTTTATTACCAATTCGATGCGATAAGGATAACCCAATATCTTTCTTATTGTATGTTCATTTTGTCTTGATGCTTCGACTTCACTCAGCATAAATTCCAAATGAACCAAAAAATCAAGGCCAAAATAAGCTTCCCCGCTCTCTGTTTTTTCTTAACGGTCGGCTATTGCGCCTGGCTTCCGGAGATGAGGCCCCCGCTGCCTGAAGGAGCGGATATCCCGCACGTAAGGGATAGCGGAGAAATGCATAGCGGATCATTGAGAAAGAAAAAATCGGATACGCATGAAATTTTTATACATACAATAGCCGACTGCTGGTGAAATTCAAGGACGGAATTTGCAGATGATTTGATGGAAAGATGACTGGTATCACCTCATTTTTATTCCCGACGAACTCTTTCCCATTCCTTTCGGAGTGCAATTCACTTCCCTGCATTTTTTTATCCGCCGAAAAGTTTTCAATGCTCCGGAAGTCAATATGGATGGCAACAATGTGATTAAAGTCGCTTGTGAACAGAAATATGTTCACTTCATGAAGAAAGAAGAACCATCAATGTGGTTCCCTTTTTGTTTATAAAATGTGTCAGATTTCTCCGCTGAAAACGACAAATTCGTGGATTATATAGATTACCAACAGAATGACTGAGCAAAAAGAACATGTTGAATGCCTGATTATTGGATCAGGTCCTGCCGGATACACCGCTGCCATCTATGCAGCCCGTGCAGATATGAAACCGGTTATGTACGAAGGTTTGCAACCAGGCGGACAATTAACCATCACAACTGAAGTAGAAAACTATCCGGGATTTCCGAATGGTGTGGAAGGTCCTGAGATGATGAATATGTTTAAAGAGCAGGCTACCCGTTTGGGAGCTGATATACGCTTTGGACTCGCAACCTCGGTAGACTTTTCCAAAAGACCTTTTCGGGTAACAATTGACGAAAACAAAGACATTATTGCAGAAACTGTCATTATTGCCACCGGGGCTTCTGCCAAATGGTTAGGACTTCCTTCTGAAGAAAAATTCAAATCAAATGGCGGTGGAGTTTCTGCCTGCGCTGTTTGTGATGGATTCTTTTACCGCGGAAAAGAAGTGGCCATTGTAGGTGCCGGAGACACCGCTTGCGAAGAAGCTTCGTATTTGGCAAAGATTTGCTCGAAAGTACATATGATAGTGCGCAAGGACCATTTCAAAGCATCCAAAGCCATGCAACATCGCGTCGAGAATACTCCAAATATTGAAATCCATTTCAACTCAGAAACAGATGAAGTGCTGGGAGATACAGTGGTAGAAGGTGTCCGCATCAAGAACAACGAAAACGGCGAGACCAAAACCTTGCCGGTTCAGGGCTTTTTTGTGGCCATCGGCCATACACCGAACACCTGGATTTTTAAAGACTATATCAATCTCGACGAACAAGGTTATATCCAAACCATCCCGGGCTCATCCCGCACCAATGTGGAAGGAGTTTTTGCTTGCGGAGATGCGCAGGATAAGGTGTACCGTCAGGCTGTTACAGCAGCCGGTACCGGCTGTATGGCTGCGCTGGATGCAGAGCGCTTCCTGGGAGCTCAGGGCCTGGTAACTGCGTAAATTGTCCATTGACCATGGACGATAGACCATAGAAGATGGACACTAAATCTGATTGTTTTTCTTATCAAATATATTTAGGCGGCGGACGATTGTCCGCCGCCTTATTTTTACCATCAATCTCAAATATGGTCTAGTAAAAATGTAACTGAACGGCGACATCGAGATCGTCGTTCTTTTTTTGTCCTAAATACATCAGATGATCATCGAACGTGCGCACTTGATAAAATCGTTCGAAATCCATGAATTTCTGCTGCCAAATAACATTGCCATCGGTATCCATTAGCAGGCCATACCCCCCATGGATTGGATTCATCTGCGCATAACTTCCCAATGCCAGCCGCTTATTGAAGGCATCAACAATGAAATCAGCTCCCTCGTGTCCATCAAGATTCACCGCTTTTTCCCAATCCATACTCAAATCATCCTCTTTCAGGCAGGCGATATAGGCATCGTGCATCGGGTCACCAAAACTGGTCGTATGTCCGCAAACAAAAATCTTATTGTACGCATACAAAAGCATTTCAGGCTGGTCGTATCCACTTCCACCCCATTGCCTGAAGCGCATTTGCTTCCCATTTGAATCGTATTGGTACAGAAAGATATCTCTATCACCAGATGGACCGCCATAGGTATAAGCCAACATCAAAAGACTATGATCCGGTCCGCGGCACAAATCGACGGCTCCATCATTTTCAGAAGTTCCAAAACTGACTGTATCTCTTAACTCAAATGTCCCGGAGTTGATATGTCCGAGCAACATGTCTTTGCTGGATCCATTCACAATTTCACCACAAAACCAGATGCTGTCATGCACAATTTGCATATCAAAAATACGTCCCTGCTTCTGCTTGAGCACATGAGGAGGAGAAAGGAAATCGGTCCAGGCTGGCTGGCCATCAAGGGAACCATAGGCGATAATGTTTAAATCCTTATTCAGGATTCCTTCCGGAACAAAATCTCCCCCATTAAAGGGAACGCTATAGCGTCCGAGAGACTTTCCATCTTTCCATATTTTATCGAGATAAAAGCCTTTGCTGGTTTTGATCAGAATAAAACTCATGTCGCCATCCCCATCGGTCATGCAGGTAGCCAGATCATCTCCGGGTTTTTTATAGCTTACGCTGTAATCCTGCGTTGGTTCGGGCGTACTCGGCTTGTCTTTTTTGCAAGAGATAAAGGATACGATCAGAAAAAGAAGGATGGTGTACCGCATAGAATCAAAATAAATAACCAGTAGTATGTACGAATTTATACTTCAAATAAGGGGATTCAAAGAGTTTGCTAGATTTGTTGGATGCAGCAGTTGGAAAACGATATTAAATCCGCCATCAGGAATATACCTGATTTCCCAAAACCGGGAATTAACTTCAAAGACATTACCCCCGTTTTCAAAAACCCTGAACTCTGTACCCGAATTCTGGAAGAATTTTCCTCTCATTTTGAACCTAACGAAGTAGATGCAATTGTTGGAATAGAAAGCAGAGGATTTTTATTTGGCCTTGCTTTGGCTACCCGAATGCGAAAACCTTTTGTTTTGGTGCGTAAGGCTGGGAAACTACCGGCCAAAACTGCGCAAATAAGTTATGCCCTCGAATACGGCGAAGCCACGATTGAAATGCATGAAGACGCCTTAGAAGCAGGTGCCCGTGTTGTGGTCCACGACGATCTTTTGGCTACAGGGGGAACCGCAGAAGCAGCGGCCCATCTTTGCAAAAAGGTTGGTGCTCAGGTTGTAGGGTTTTCCTTTTTAGTTGATTTGAGCTTTTTGAACGGAAAAGAAGTTTTGAAGAAGCATTTTCCTGAGGCTAAAATTACCGGTCTGGCAACCTATTAAGGGGCCGCTGCTTATCTTTGCGTCATGCTTGGATTGAAACTGGCCACCGACCCCCGCTGGGTCAATATTGCGGAAAAATCACTGGAAGAAATTCTTACCGACCACGCATTCTGTGAACAGAAAGCGGCTACCAGTGGTATTTCGCTGATCATCCACCATTCGGAAAAACAAGACCTCGTCGAGGAAATGACTCCCTTGGTTGCAGAAGAATGGGGGCATTTTCGTAAAGTTTTAAAGGAGCTGAAAAAGCGCGGATTGAATCTGGGCAAACAACGCAAAGACCAGTATGTCAATCTCCTCTTAAAACTCAAAAGAAAAGGACTCCACAAAGAAGAAGCTTTGTTGGATGATTTGCTCATCTGTGCCATGATAGAAGCCCGCAGTTGCGAGCGCTTCCGTTTGCTTTCGCTCCATTGTAGCGATGAAGATTTGCGCGAATTCTACCATGAGTTTATGGTTTCCGAAGCGGGACACTACCGCATGTTCATTGACCTCGCCAAGAAGTATTTCCCGGCAGATGAAGTAAAAGCCCGCTGGAATGAAATCCTTGATGGCGAAGCCGATATTTTGAAAAACCTTGAGTGGCGCGGCGACCGGGTGCATTAGAAGTACTTAAGTACAAAGTAGAGAGTACGAAAGACGGGGCACAGGTATCGTTCCGGGAACTGGAAATTAGCGCCCGGCCCGGAAGGCCAGAGCGCTTTCTATTTTTTCCAAATCAAACAAATCCATGGTCTTACTATTCCTTCACTACCAAACGCTCATGAATTTCATCTCCTTTTGCTGAGCGAAGGATAAGCATATACACCCCGGGAGGCAGACTGGAAATATCCATCTGGTATGAATTCTTCCCAATCACAGCATTCAGGTTTTCAAAACTTCGAACTTTCTGTCCGTTTAGCGCATACAAGGTAATACTGTATGCGGCTGTTTCTGTGGCTGTCCATGCAAAATTACTGTAGCCGGAAGCCGGGTTAGGATAAACGGAATGGCTGTTGAAAACACCGGGCTTATTGCGGCAAATTTCTGTGTAACGGCATTCGGGTTTTGCTACTTCGGTTGGCTTAACTTCGGTTGAAGTTACCTCCCCTATCTCTGCTGAATCGCCTTCCGACTCAAGAATGGAAAGAATTTCCGGCGTCGCCTCGTACCATATAATGATATCCGGGCGCCAACGCTGATTGATTTTATCATCCAGGGAATAGATTTGACCGCTTCTCACACGCACCGGAATCAATTCATTCAATTTGATTCCTCCTTCCTGCCAGCGGGTGAGGCGGGGTTGCCCACCTAAATCATCCGTGATGCTCACCAGGTTCCGTTTAGAAATAATCAAGCCGGTCTTCGTTGCACTATCCAAATGAAACTCATTTTTGTATTCTATAATAGTTGACTGCGATTTGGAGAATTCATTTACCATCAACTTGTGGTCTTCATCATAGAGATACCTCACTTCTATTTTTCCATCCTCCAAAACGCGAACCCCTAACTTATTCAACACCTCTTTCGCCGGTTCAATGGCATTTAGTGCCTCAGCACTAGCCTTTTCGTCCTTAAACAGAAGATCCACGTTAACAAATTGCGCTTTAGCTCCAACATACCGCATATCAGTATTTACCATTGAAATTCTGTTCTCAATCTTATTCCTTTCGGCTGGAGTTAAAATATTTTTTAAAGCATCGTTGTAAGCATACCAAAATATAACTGTATCCATATCGGGGTATCCAACTGCCACAGGAACCAATGCCCATTTGTCAAAGAGAAACTTTCCCTGTAGATCCAATTTATTCCCTTCCTCATTCAATACAGGCAATACAGTTCCCAATTGTATGGGATGATTTTGATAGAAATGAGCATCTGTAATGTACATGGGCAATAAATTCATGGTATTTTTTACTTTTCTAAAATCATCTTCAGAAAAATGGCGCTCCGACTCTATTTGCATTTGATTTTTTGTTCTCAGGTAGGAAATCCCTCCTCTTTTTAGTTCAATCCCTTTTTCATTTTTGTGAATTCCTAACTCGCTGATCCGGCCTCCCAAATCAATTAGGTTTTCACTTGGTTCTACCTGCAATTCCACCAATGGGCCATGGCTTTCTAATGCGTCATTGACAGCCTTTCCCGTTCCGCCAATTGTTCGGTCTTCCGCTGCAATAGAATATAAATTCGGGTTTTCGAGAAGTGCATTTTGAATGATAAGCGGAAGCAATTTCAATAAGGCTTCACTTCTTTCGTACCAAAAAATAAGGTTTCCGTCTTCCAGATCAATTTGAATGGCCAATCCTTTTGAAATTTCATCCAAAGTAGGTTCTGAACCACGCAGATAAATCCACTCTCCTTTGCAACTTTGAACCGCCAAAGGAAGAAGATACTGGTTCTGCTTCGAAGTATTGGAACCAATTATTCGGGTATCATTTACATTACCAATTCCGTTGAAGGAAATCTGTATTTTCCCTTCTGCGGTATGGTCCATTTGATACAACAGATTGTTTCCCTTTAAGATGATACCCAAAGGTTTTAGCTCCGATGCTTCCAACTTCAAAGCACCTTCCGGCATGTTGCAGGTAAAATTTCGGTAAGGAGAATCTGAAGTTCTGGATTCAGTGACCATTTTTATACGTACCGAATCTCCATCCACTTCTTTCTCATCTTTATCAATCAGCATTGAAAAGGTTTCTCTTCTTAGCCCGATCGAGTCGACTGTAGGTGTGTCCACAGGAGCGTAAGTATGCTCAAATATGCTTTCCTTATCTCCATCACTTGTTTCGCGTTTCCCAGAAGTAAGGTTTCCTTCATTTAACCGGTTTACTTCATTTCCTTCTGTTAATTCGCTATCTTCTGTTACTCCACTTATTTCATTTCCTTCCGTTACTTCGCGCATTTCTTTTGCGTCTTTGACGTGAGCAGGCATCATCCAGATACCGGCAAACAGACCTATGGTCAGAACAATACTTGTCATAATAATGGGTTTAATTTTTACACGTTTAGGCAGCGGTAAACTCCCTGTATTGCGAATAAAATCCATGGCCTCCTGCTCCTCCATAACGGGAGTTCCTTGCCGAACCTGGTTCAGCAAATCATCAAGCGATGTTTTTTTCTTGCTATCCATTTTCTTTGGCCTCCATATTTAAGGTTGAAGCGGACCAATTGACAAGCGGGTCCTGTTGACGGTATTCTTTTTCCAGCCATTTTTGCAATTTCTCGCGCGCCCGACGAAGACGCGTTTTGACGGTATTGACATTGGCTGCCTGAATCTCCGCAATGGCTTCCAGCGAAAAATCCGACAGTTCGAACAAAAGAAAGGCTTCCTTCTCCGAAACATTCAGCTTGTGGCATAATTTCCGAAGCATCGACAATCCTGCATCCGCGTCCGTATGCATATCAACACTTTGCTCCGGTAAATCCTCCTTTAAAAACCAGTTTTTAAATTTCCGGTCCTGGCTTTTCTTTACCCGAATGGCAATGCCCATCATCCAGGAAGAAAATTTTTCTTTGTTCTCCAAACGGTGGTATCCTTCAAGAGCCTGAAGCAAAGACTCCTGGATCAGCTCGCGCGCCGCCTCACGATCCCGGCACAGCGCCCTGCAAAATCTTTCAAAGGCCTGGTGAGAGGATCGGTAGTGATCCAGGAATTCATCTTTTACTTCAGTCGTCAATTAGGGTATTTTACCGCTTGTTCAGAGATATAGTGTCGCAAAGAGGGTAAAAAGTTTCATTCCTACATAATTTTTTTCTTTTTATAAATTCCGGACATCCCTCACCACAATATGGTGCTTTTCGGTATTTTTGGAATTCCAGCTATGCCTAACGACTATCTCAGTATTATCATCGTCTGTTCTCTGATCATTTTGTCCTATGTGTTCAATCTGATCTCTAAAAACACTAAAATTCCTTCGGTTCTCTTATTGATTGGGACGGGAATATCCTTAAAATACGGACTGGAATATTCGCATATCGGTTGGAATATCCCAATGAGCTTTTTGCAGATTCTGGGAACCGTCGGGCTGATTCTAATTGTATTGGAAGGTACATTTGACCTTCATCTGGAAAAAGAAAAACAGCGTATGATACTGATGGCATTGTTCGTCTCGGTATTGTTGCTACTCCTTTCTTCATTTACAATTACCTATCTCATCCAGTACTTTACCGATTCCGACTACCGTTCCGCCTTTCTGTATGGATTGTCGCTTTCGGTGATCAGCTCGGCAATCGTTATTCCGAGTGTGGAAACCCTTCCTCTGGACAAAAAAGAATTCATGATTTACGAATCGGTGTTTTCAGATATCATTGGAATCATGATTTTCAACCTGGTGGCATTTAGTCACCCGAATGAAACCATTACCTGGTACAAACCCATTACTGAAATAGGCCTGACCATTATCGTATCCATCGTGGGTGCCGTTCTACTCTTTATTTTTATGGACCGCATTTCACTGAAGGTAAAATTCCTTTTTCTGCTGGCGATGATCACCCTTTTTTATTCCGTAGGCAAATTGATGCATTTGAGCAGTTTACTGCTGATCTTCTTCTTTGGGTTGATTCTGAACAATTCGAAACTCTTCTTTGAGAATAAATTCGGGAATTGGCTCAAATACACCTGGGAAAAAACAAATGATGTACTGCGGGAATTTAAAGTGATTACACTCGAGTTCTCTTTTGTGGTAAGGACCCTCTTTTTCATGGTATTCGGCTTTTCGATGGATTTAAGTCTTATTGCCAACGAAAAAATCATTGTAGCCGGGTGTATCGTGGTATTGATCTTCATCCTAATGCGGCTCATTAACCTGAGTATTTTTCTCAAATCAAGACTTTTCCCGGAAGTATTGATTGCACCCCGCGGATTGATTACCATCACGCTGTTCTATAGTATTCCTGAAGAATACAAGATTGCCAATTTCGACGAGGGGATCTTGTTCTTTACCATTCTCGCAACTTCCCTTTTGATGATGATCGGATTGATGGCTTACCGCGAAAGAAAAGTCACCATTCAGAACCGTTATTAACCCCTAATAGTATTCACATGAAATCTAATATTTTCATTCTTCTCTTGAGTAGTTTCTTGATCCACAGCAGTTTTAGTCCGTCAATGGTGAAACCCCGATTCGAAGTGGAAGTGATGCAGGACGATGATTATGTGGATCCCGACAACAACATAATTGAGTTGCAAAAGATGCCCTTTACCTTGCGCGTCAAGGTATATGGATTGAACGGGGTCTATTTGAATGCCAGTACAGATCCTTCCCTCTTTGAACTTCCTGGCGACAAAACCGTGCCTGAATTTGAGTTTATTTCAATGAAGACCATGAAAACAGAAGCTCAAAACAGCGACAAGGATCTCATTTTGGCCAAGGGTTATTATTCTTATCTAACTGATTCGAAATCAGATGACGGAATAGAAATGCATACATTCAACCGGGTAGAAAAAGGAGATGGATTTTATACCGGTTATCTCGATATAGAAAAGTTCACCAAAAGAGAAGATGGAAAAACCCTTCCTGTTACTAAGATGAAAGAACCCGTTTACCTGTTTTTTATGGGAATCGATGCCGACGGCAAGGAAATGGGCAGATATGCGTTGAAGTTGGAGTGGAGATAGACTGTTGAGATAAATTAGACTTTTTGGACCTTTTAGACTACCGAGAAGAATTAAAGTTCATATTGTTCAATTGCACGCGGATAAAGCTTTCAAGCATTTGCTCAATCTTTAAAGACTCAGTCAAAAGTAAATTTCCCAATTCTTGATCAATCAATTGAGATTTCAGAATAATTTCCAGCTGGGTAATCAATTCTGTCAGGGATCCCCAGGAATAGTTAAGAAACCTTATAAATTCCTTTTGCGATCCTCTCACCGAACCCTCTGCTATATTACTTGGAACAGATAACGCGCTTCCAACTAATTGATCAAATACTTTATATGGTCTCTTCCCTTTAGTTTCGAGAAGAATATTTACTGCTAAAGTTTGGCTTCGCTGATAAATTTCCAGTTTTCTAAAATTGTGCAACTTCACCTCTCAAAAATACCGCAGTTGAAAGCGAAGATTGATCAGCAATGTTATGTATCTGTCAATATTTGAATAACGTTCAATGTTTTACGCTTCTAAAGCAATCCAAAAAGTCTAGGCCGTCTAAAGGTTCCAAAAAGTCTAAAATCTCTAACTACTCTAACTACTCTAAAAACTCTAACTACTCTATAACCTAAAACTTATCGGCAACACCATCTGAACCTTCACCGGTGTTCTGCCGTTCATTCCCGGCTGCCAGTTGGGCATGGAACTTACCGCTCTCACGGCTTCGTCGATAAAAGCCCGATTGATTCCTTCGGTGCGCATGGCTTCCACCTGGGTGATGCTTCCATCGGTATCGACTACAAAACTGACCATCACCCTGGCTTCTGTCCCTTGAGCCTTCATGCTTTCCGGGTAATGAATTTCACTTTGCATGTAATTCATGAGCGCTTCCATACCCCCTTTCATTTCGGGTAATTGATCGACTTGTCCGGCATTAAAAACCTCTCCGGCTTCTTCCTGCGCCTGTTCTCTTTGCGATTGATTGCAGGCGGTCCAGGTGAGAACCAAACCTACAAGCGGAACGAAAAGGAAATACGCACCGCGCTTGATTGTGTGTGTGTTCATAAAGTGTATTCTGTTTTTAATTTGTTTATAGGATGAAAAACAATGCAGTAAGTGGCTGGGAACACCCATAGCATGGGCCAGCATGATCTGCTGATACCTTGTTTTATTGTCGTTTGTCTTCAGCACTTCCTGATCGGCCTCATACTCGTGATTCAGTATCAGTTCCCGATCCAACTGATAGATGACCGGATTGAACCAAAAAAATCCGCGGAGAATTCCGAAAATCAGACGATCCAAACTATGTGCACGCCGAACATGCACTTCTTCATGTGTCAGCATCCAGTTTCTGTCTGTCTCATCTACGAATTCTGGCAAATAAATACGTGAAAAGAAGGAACATGCGGCTTTAATATCCGGATGATGGAAGATACGTATTCCCGAATCCAACTTTCTCTCAAAGCTTCCCTTTTGGACGAAACGAAGAATCTTAAAAACAGAATATAGCAGCATCACAAAACCAGGAAGAAAAAGTATTTCCCAACCAAGATGAATCGCATTCGATGGATTCTCTGCAAGGCTTATTTCCGGCAATTGGATGGAGATAGTGCTAAAACCTGATACGTTTTCAATCGGCAATGGAATCCATACCAACATGGGCAATAGGGCGATGGCCAAAAGGAGAAAGCGGTTCCATGCGGGCAGACCCAAACGCTTTTTAAAGAGAAAATACAATCCGGTCAATCCCAGTTGACACAGACATACCCATAGTAAACCTGTCCAGAAACTCATGCCTTCTTTTTTTGTTCTTCAATCAATTTTAATAATTCATCGAGCTCATTTGCTTTCAGTTTTCCCTGCCTACTAAAGAAGGAAACGAAACCACTTAAGGAACCGTTGAAATAGTTCTGCAATAAGCCTCCGACCGCGTGTTTCATGTATTCTTCTTTTTGGATAAGTGGATGATAGCGGTGTGATTTCCCCTTAGCTGTATACCCCACAAAACCTTTGGATTCCAAAATCCTGACGATGGTCGACACCGTATTATACGCCGGCTTGGGCTCCGGAAAATCTTCGAGCAACTCCTTCACAAAGGCCTCGCCTCTTTCCCAGAGAAACATCATTACCTGTTCTTCTGCCTTGGTTAAATCTTTCATGAACTAAATTCTTAGTTCAAACATAACTAAAGTTTTAGTTAATGCAAGAAGAAGTTTTAAGTTGTACGTTTTTGCTATTGAAAAGAGACAAGAATCAAGAGTCCAGGACAAGACAAACTGTATCGTCCTGAAAAAAGTTGACAGTATAAAAACTGATCAACATGAAAAGAAAACAAGGAGTGGTGATTCGATATAGTGAATCATTCAAACAACAAGTTTTGATGGAGATGGAGAAAGGAGCTACGGCTAGAT
>WGMZ01000032.1 GCA_016124735.1 Bacteroidota bacterium | reverse complement strand
GGGGTCAATATCCCGGAATACGCAACCAATCAAAAGGGGTCAGTTTGCCGGAATCAGACTCAAAATTTCAGGGGGTCAGTTCCCCGGAATAGGGGGTCAATTTGAAACGGAATGAGGGGTCAGTTTGGAGCGGAATTCTCAGTTTGGGCAATGGACAACAAAGTAAATCCAGAAGCCCGATACATTGCACAAGTTTGGTTAGCACTTCGCTATTACTCAAGACTTTTAAATCTAAGTTCAATTTTTATTGGCGACTTTAACAGCAACCAAATTTGGGACGAGAAAGAACGTTTAGGAAATCACACAGACGTTGTAGAAATTTTTAGAAACAACAACATTCTTAGTATGTATCACGAACAGAACAGAGTTGCTCACGGACAAGAAGAAGAACACACCTTTCATATGTATCGCAAAGTTGAAAAACCTTATCACATTGACTATTGTTTTGCTTCGGCTGACTTTTTCAATGCTGGTTTTGACATTCAACTTGGCAAACCAAACGAATGGTTAGAACACAGCGACCACGTTCCAATGATTATTCAGACTAGCAGACCGACAAATTATCTTAACTTAAACAACTCACTTTTTGACAACATAACTCACAAGATAAATCAACTAAACTCATTGACAATTGAAAAGTTTGCAACAACCATAGAGAAACTAAAAACAAAATCTTCTAACTTTGACGTGACTGAACAGAAAGAAGAAAAAACTGAAATACTTAATGCAATGGACAGGCTTTTAGAAATTGACAAACATATAAATGAATTAATAAAAAACGGCTACTAACAACGTGTATAAAACATTTGGCAATCAGTGGTTTATTGAGCGTTTTAGCTCGTATCAAAAGTAGTTATAACTTGATAGAAAATCGCTTCGAAATGCCAAACGTTTCATACACGCAGCCGTTAGCCACAATAGCCCTAAGAAAGGACAGAGGTAATTCCCCCGCCGCACAAGAGATTTTTATTTGATTTTGCCAGCACACGTCAAGCACATTGCGTCTGCCCTGCGGGACAGCCACAAAGAGCTTGCCTCCCACCCCGCAGATTTAAGAATTTGAATTTCGTTTTCGAGTTGGATATAACTTCTGTTTAAAATCTGTGATTTCATCTTTCAATTTCTTGTTGGCACTATTCAATAGTTCATTTTGATGCTTCATGATACTCAAAAGGTCATGCATGGCATTTAGATTTTCCAGTTGAACGGAAACGATTTGCTCTAAATCGGCTTTGGTATATCTTCTGCTCATTTGATAAAAGTTTAAAATTATAATAGATTCTTTAAAAGTATCTTAAATCACTTATTAAGTAAATTATGAATCGTTTTACGAAACAAATATAGTTTAATCAGAACAAAATTGAAAAATTAAAATCAACTAAATTTGTCTTAATTGCTACTTGTATAGTGTAAAACGATTCAAATGACCTCTAAAAAGCAAATAAACAGAATCCGTGTAGTCCTTGCTGAACAAGACAGAACGAACAAGTGGCTTTCAGAAAAAGTAGATAAAAACAGGACTACAGTTTCAAGGTGGTGTACTAATGATATGCAACCTTCATTGGAAACATTATTGGAGATTGCAGAGGCATTGGATGTAGATATTAGAGAACTGCTTATTTCAACAAAATAGTTTAATTGGAAAGCATTAAAGACATATCAAGCCAAATACCTCTCAAAGCTGTGGACTTCTTCTGCGGTGCGGGAGGAGTAAGTTGCGGATTCAGCAAAATCGGTATTAAAGTGCTGGGTGGGTTGGATATTGACCCAAAGTTCAAAAAAACATATGAAGCAAATAACGGGGCGAAATTTTTAAACGAAGATGTTTCTAATCTGTTCCCGGAAAAATTGGGCGAGTTGCTTCCTGTTGCAAAGGATGATGATAGCCTCATTTTTGTCGGGTGCAGCCCATGCCAATACTATTCCAACCTAAAATCTGACAAAACAAAATCCAAAGAGAGTCGACTATTGTTAGATGATTTCAAGGAGTTCGTATTATTTTATCGTCCCGGGTTTGTGTTCATTGAAAACGTTCCAGGGCTTGAAACCAAAATCGGAAGCCCTCTACACCGTTTTAAAAAAGCACTGCAGCAAGAAGGGTATGTTTTCGATCAAAACGTGCTAAATGCCAAATACTTTGGTGTACCCCAAAACAGAAGACGGTTTGTATTGGTGGCAAGCCGCCTTACCGATAGCATTGCCCTGCCAAAACAAATGCTTGGAAAGGAAAGCCTTGTTACTGTCAAGGAAGCCATTGGGAACTATGAACAATTTCCGCAGATCAGTGCAGGTACCGAAGATAAAACCGAATTTATACACAGTGCGGCACGTTTGTCCGACCTCAATATGCAGCGAGTGAAAAACACTCCGAAAAACGGAGGTTCACGTAAAGCATGGGCAAACAATGAAAAGCTACAATTGGAATGTTACAAGAGCCATGACGGTCATCACGATGTTTATGGTCGCATGGCATGGAATAAACCATCACCAACAATAACAACACGCTTCATTTACACCAGTACCGGAAGGTATTCACATCCAGACCAGGATCGTGGCATTTCGCTGCGTGAAGGAGCTACTCTACAATCATTCCCGTTAGATTACAACTTCTATTCTACCAACAAGGGAGCTATTGCAACCATGATAGGCAATGCCGTACCCCCGAAGCTGGCGGAAGCTATTGGTCTATCTATACAAGAACATTGGAATATATGGCAAAATTCAGAGCAAGAGCAAGGGCGTTAGACTTACTGGGCAGGCAACAGATAGCCGGGATTCCTACTGCGATAAACGAACTGTTTAAGAACGCTCACGATGCCTATGCCGACAATGTTGAAATAGACTATTTCCGCAAAAATCAACTCCTGATCCTACGAGACAATGGACTTGGCATGACCAGAAATGATTTCGAATCACGCTGGTTAACCCTTGGAACGGAGAGTAAGTTTTCAAACAGAAAAATACCAGCTCCACCAAAAGACCCCAATAAGCCCGAGCGACCCGTTATGGGCGAAAAAGGAATCGGTCGTTTGGCCATCGCATCCATTGGCAGCCAGGTGCTCATTTTGACCAAAGCAAAACGGCCGGGCGAAGACCACAAAGTTGTTGCCGCACTCATAAACTGGAGCATATTTGAACTACCCGGACTTGATTTGGATGATGTCATTGTGCCCATTCGGGAGTTTGACTATTTGCCTACCGGATCGGAAATTGATCAAATGAAAAAGGAGATCACCAATTCACTCAAAAAATTGGTCGAGTCCGATGACATTATATCAGCCGATGCCGAACGGATTACAGAAACAGTAAACGGCTTCAATGTTTCCCCAAAAGAGATTAACAGCAGTCTTATAGGAAACTTCCATCTCGAAAATGGTTGCGGAACACATTTTTACATCTCTCCCGTTGATGAAACCCTGAACCATGATATTGACGGGGATAGAGACAGTCAGGATGCCACCAAAATAGAAAAGATGCTGGTGGGGTTCACCAACACCATGACCCCCGGCCATCCCGAACCATTAATCGACCTGTCTTTTAGGGATCATCGTAGTGATGATGGCAGATACTTTGACATTTTGGACAAAGAGCAATTCTTTACTCCCGAAGATTTCGAATTGGCCGATCATCATTTTCAAGGAACATTTGACGAGTTCGGTCAGTTTTCCGGGATGATTAAAATCTATAATGAGAAAACCTACGAACACAAAATAAATTGGGGAGGGAATACCTACAAACAGACAGAGTGCGGCCCGTTCAAAATCAACTTCGCTTACATACAAGGTAGGCTCAAACAATCTGTAATAGACCCGGAAAATCATGCCCGAATTCTAGCTAAAAGCGATAAGTTCGGAGGACTTTACATTTACCGGGATAACATCCGAATGCTTCCTTATGGAAATTCGGATTATGATTTTATTGATATTGAGCGCAACCGGACAAAAAGTGCTTCCTTTTACTTCTTCTCCTATCGTAGGATGTTTGGAGTAGTAGATATTTCCAGAGAAGAAAACTATAAACTCAAAGAAAAGGCCGGTCGCGAAGGTTTCATAGAAAACAAAGCCTATCGACAACTACAGGACATCTTAAAGAACTTCTTTGTTCAGCTTGCAGCTGACTTTTTTAGAGAAGGAAGCGGCAGCGGACCGAAAACTGAGTTTTGGACACAAAAAAGAGCGGAACGCGAGGCCTACTATAAAGCACTGGAACGCAGAGACCAACAGGCGAAGGTCAGAAAAGAAAAGTTCCAACAATCGCTTAATACGTTCTTTGACGGTCTTGGCAACAACCAGTTCAAAAACGAATTAGATGAGCTATTGCAAGAACAGGAAAGGCAATTTGCTGCGATTGCCTCCATTGAGGATCCAGAGGAAGCCAGCCAGACTTTGATTGACCGTGAATTGGAAGCCCGAAAGCAAATTGAAGCCTACAAACAAAAAATAAGAGTCCCTCAACCCAAAGGCTTTACCATATCCCGGGAAACTCGCAAGGATTACGAAGCCTATTCTGATGAACTGCAACAGATGGAATCAGGCATCTTTCAGCAGGCCATCAGCCAAATTGACGATTACGTAGAAGACTACACCACACGTCTAAACATCGAGATCAGCAAACGAAAGCGTCTGGAACAGGCCGTTGACTTTATCTCGTCCGAAGCCAAAAAGGCTGCATCGGGAAAGGAAAAAGAAGCGAGAAATGCTGTTTCCGAAATTACGGCCAAAGTCAAGGAATTGGCCAACGAACTTATGATCGATCTGGATAACCAAATCCGGGAAGTCAAAGACCGATTTAAAAACCTGTCCGTTGATTCCTCCGAAGACTTTGACTTGGTTCAGGAGCGGAAAGCAATGGAAGCCGACATCATCCAAGGCAAGGAGAGAGTTACGGGCACTTTGGAACGCGTAATCAAACAACTGCAAGCCATCTATTGGGACAAGGGGCTGGACAATGAAATCATCACCAGCGACCAGATAACGGACGCCATGGCCGAAGAACTGGATGAACTCAAAGAAAGGATTCATGCCGACATCGAGTTAAGCCAGCTTGGTCTGGCAGTCGGAGTTATTCATCACGAGTTTAACAGCACCGTAAAATCCATCAGGGGCAGCATTAAAGACCTTAGAGCTTGGGCTGATGTCAATGAAAACCTTGACGGAGTTTACCAAAACCTTAAAATCAACTTTGAACACTTGGACGGCTATTTAAATCTGTTCACCCCGCTCAACCGAAGGCTTTACAGAAATCGGGAAGATATCGGAGCATTGGAAATCAAGACCTTCTTGCTCGACCTTTTCAAGCCTCGCCTGGAACGCCACAACATTCAGTTCAAGCATACAAAAGCGTACAGTAAGAAAAAACTGCATGGCTTCCGTTCAACCTTTTACCCAGTGTTTGTGAATGTGGTTGACAATGCCATTCATTGGCTCAATCAAGGTAACCCCGAAGAAAAGATCATTCGCCTCCATGCCGATGAAACCGCTATTTACATTTCAAACAATGGCCCGGAAATTCAGGCAAGAGACAAACAACGAATTTTTGAACTTGGATTCAGTCGGAAGCAAAAAGGATCGACACTAGGTAGCGGTATGGGGCTTCATATTAGCCGGGAAGTACTGAATGCTGAAAATTATAATATATCTCTGGACACACCTCGCGAAGGCACTACGGTTACCTTCAAAATCGAGCCAATCAATCCCGAAGAAAATGAGTGATGCATTTTTCGACACCTCAAAAGCCATTGCCAACGATTTCCTGCAAAGCGTAGTTTTTATTGACGACCGGGCTTTTATTGATGAAAAAGAAACCAATGAACATGAGTTCAATGCAGTTCAGATCACGCATGCATTTGCCAACAGTCAAAAAGTATGTGCGGTATATCGCCCCGAAACCCCGGAAGACATTGACAACCTAGCCCTGCTTGCCAAAAAAGCGGATGTAACCGTACTGGATTGGAGAATTGAAATAGCAGAGGAAGATGCGGGAGATGATAACGGTGAAGAAGACGCGGAGGAAATTGATCCGCGTGGGCCGCATACCCTCAAAATTATCCGCGAAATTCTCTCCGATCCGCTTACAGGCAAGGGCAGTTTGAAACTCATCCTGATTTACACCGGGGAAACAGATTTACCTAGTATCACAGATGCCATTTACGAAAATCTACAAGGACAACACATTGAAAATGTTGAAAGGGGAGACTGCACCGTTTTTACCGAAAACATTCGGGTTCTCGTGTTAGCAAAACAAGCCGGTGAAGATCAGTACAAGCACAATCCCGAGCTCAAAAACAAAATCGTTTCATACGAAGACCTTCCAGATTTCATCCTAACGCAGTTTACCGACATGACATCGGGGTTGCTCACCAATTTTGTTTTGCAATCGCTCACGGCTGTAAGAGCCAATACATTCCGATTGATCAAACTCTATGAAAAAGAGCTGGATGCTTCTTTTCTCGCCCATCGCTTACTCCTGCCGAACCCTGAAGATGCCAAGGAACAACTTATTGAAATGCTAACGCATTCGATAGAAGCGTTATTACACTACAACAAAACAGGTGAAGCGGCTTCACTTGACCGAATTAACGAATGGATTAGTACCCGGACATTTACAAATCAGGTTATCTCCGTATCAAATAAAAACCTGACTGTTGATGCTGCTTTTGTTCAGGAATGGGCCGAAAACGGATTCGTAGAAGCCTGCAAAAGCAGATGGGTTGCTGAAGAATATGGAGAACTCACGGAGAAGCAGGTTGAGAAATTTGAAAAAAAGGAAAAGGAACTGCATAAAGAAGGATCGACCCACGTGAGAGAAGCGCATGAAGCTGATAGCATTGATAGTAAGTTCTCCATTCTCACACATCATAAAAGCAATCTAAAACAACCGTCAACGGCTCCCAGACTCACGCTGGGCACATTGATAAAACAAGAACCTTTGGATGGTGGCGAGGGACAGGAAGAATGTTACTACCTGTGTATTCAGGCAAGATGCGACAGTGTTCGGGTGAATGCCTTAAGAAAGTTTCTCTTTCTGCCTCTTGAGAAGGTGGAAGGCAACTCCAAATTTCATTTTGTGGTCGAGGAAAATGAGTTTATTAAACTAAGGATCATAAAAGAAGCATTTGAGTTACGTACCATCAAATTCGAACCTAATGCGGAACATCAGGTAGTGTTAGCCAACGAATCCGAAGGCAAGTACTACTTCGAGTCAAACCATGGGGAGCGTTTCCAGTGGCTGGCAGACTTGAAAGAAGCACACGCTCAACGGGAAGTCAACAATTTTGCCGCAAAGATTTCGAGAGTCGGCTTGGATGAATCGGAATGGTTAAGAAGGTGGGCCACTTAATACAACCGTAAAGTGGATCAAGAATTAGCGCAACTCATATCGACCATTAATGCAATTAAAACGTCTGGACAATTCCAGCGATACATTGATTTCATTCAATTCCCTTTTTATAGGAACGTTGAGATAGACACACATATCAGCTTTGATTTCCCCCTAACCGTGTTTATCGGTCAAAACGGATGTGGCAAGAGTTCTTGTTTACATGCCCTCTATGGAGCACCTGACAGATACACTCCATATAAATTTTGGTTCGATACCAAAGTCGATCCTGTAAACTATTATGATAAACAGCGTAAGCGACATTCCTTTTGGTACTCATTCCAAGAAGGCAACCAAACCAAAGAGGTGATTAAAGCGAGAATCAAGAGGCAAAACGACCCGAATTATTGGGAAACCAGCAGGCCCTTGGCATGGGCAGGAATGAGGACAAGAAGGAATCGGAACGAACGCGATAGCCCAATTGTCAAAAACGTAGTTTACCTTGATTTTCGTTCAGAGTTAAGTGCCTTTGATAAATATTTCTATTTCGGTAATCTGAAATTTAGCAGAGCAAGAAATAAACAAGAATACCTAAGAGGGAGATCATCTTCTCTGAACAAAATATTCACAGGTGAGAAGCCCATAATTAACTCCAAAACCAGAGCATTAAATGATCCTTTAGAGACACTATCGGCTAATGAGCTCCAATGGATTTCCTTTGTTTTAGGAAGACAATATGTAAGCGGACTTTCGGTTTTACATGAGCTGTTCAGAAACGAAGGTTATTCCGTGCTGTTTCAAACTAATTTTGCCAAATACTCAGAGGCTGTTGCAGGAAGCGGTGAAATGGCCGTGGTGAGGTTGGTTAGGGAAGTATTAGCTGCGGAAAGCTATTCATTGATATTATTGGACGAGCCGGAGGTATCATTACACCCCGGAGCGCAGACCAGACTTAAATTATTCCTACTCAACCAAATCAAGAGCAAAAAGCATCAAGTGGTGTTAACCAGTCATTCACCTTCCATTGTAAAAGGACTTCCGAAGGAAGCGATAAAGGTGTTCTATCAGAACCCCGGAAACGGAAGATTTTTGGTAAAGGAAAACCTTACGCCCGAAGAAGCGTTTTTTCACATCGAATTTCCGGTTGATAACCGAAAGAACATTATTGTGGAAGATGTGCTGGCACAGGAAATTGTTTCCGGGGTATTGAGTAAAATGGGTGAGGAAACGGAAAACCTATTTAATGTAAAGTTCAACCCCGGTGGAGAAACGGTGATCAAAAAAGAGTTTATCACCGTCTTTTGCCGGGAACAAAATTCACAGGACTTCGTGTTTTTTGACGGGGATCAGCAACCGGGAAATCCGCACCTTGACTGGCAAACCATTCCAACAGCCGACTTGACAGTCGAAAGTCTAAAAACAAAGATTCGGGAACAAACCGGGGAAGAAATTAAGTTTTCCGTTGATGGCGGTCAGGGCGGAGGGAATCAGTTCCAACAACTTGAGTTGCTGAAATCGTTTCTGGACTACTATTTGTCCAACGTCTTTTACCTTCCGAAGCAAATCCCGGAAGACATTATTTGGAACGATGAACTGGCAGAATCGCTGATCAAAGGAGTCATTCCGGATAATACCATCATGACACAGAAGCTGGCAGACCTGACAACCATTCAGGCAACAAAACAAAAATTTGCCTTCGTTTCCGACTTGGTTCAGGGAGGAAGTAATGCGGAAGCTATTTCAAGCGTTCACAAGCAATTTTTACAACGGTGGTTGAATAGTGAAAGTCCTGATTTTCAATCTATCAAGAATAACATTTTAAACATAATAAACCGTGCCTGACATTTACTCAAAATCCAAAAGGTCCCGGATTATGTCTAAGATATCCAGTAAAGAAACTAAACCTGAAATTTTGGTTCGTAAGTTTCTTTTCTCTCATGGATTTCGATATCTGAAAAATGTAAGAGAACTACCCGGTAAGCCAGATATTGTTCTGTCGAAATATAAATCAGTAATATTTGTCAATGGCTGCTTTTGGCACGGACATAATTGCAAAGCAGGCAAACTTCCATCAACCAAGAAGGAATTTTGGGAAACAAAAATCGGAAACACTATAGAGCGAGATAAGAATAATTATTCAAAACTATCTGATTTGGGTTGGAAGGTAATTGTAGTGTGGCAATGTGAATTGAAAAATAAAGAATTAAAGGAGGCCAGATTATCGAATTTAATTAAAGAAATAAGAAATTAAGCCAACGCTATTTGCACATTGCCATCCTCGTCCCTGCGGTGGCAAAGAGCAAAGCCAACGCACAGATTAAAAGAATTGAAAATCAAATAAAAATCTCTTCTTCCCCTCGCACCGGAAAAGTGAAACGAAAAAAAGAAAACAAATAGCAAAAAGAAACGGCAGTGCTAATCGGGCTACAGTAGCTAACAAGGTGTATAGGTCATAGCCTCCCTGCGGTCAGCAACGCCCCATACACAGAACGTTGGCACCAATACCTCCGAAGATGATTTTCAAAAGCATTTTTATCTTTCTAATCTTTTTCTGCATAGGACAAAATGTTTTGGCCCAACAAACATTTTTATGGTCTGACACAACATTTCAAATTGGTAGCAGCAGAATAATCAATTTAAGATATGACCTTGATGGACCATGCTCCGTTGCGCCATGTTATGACTTCATGGAGAACCGTCTGATATATGATACATTGGTAACTTTCCTGAAAGACCACCCCAAATTAAAAATTGAAATTTCTTCTCACCTCGATTTGGGTAAGAAAATGACAAGCAATGATGACTGGAGTCAACTAAAAGCTGATAGTACTAAGGCTATACTTGTAAGCAAGGGCATAAATCCAGAGCAAATTGTGGCTGTTGGATATGGCAATAAAAGACAAATTGTATCAGAAGAAGAAATTGAGAAGATTGAGATAAAATCACAGTGGATTGCACGATATCAGAATACGAGAATTGAAATAATTATTAAAGAATTTTAAAAGTACTGGTGCCAACACCGTGCTCCTATGTAAAGCAGTATTAGTCAAATATAAAAAAATACATGACTGTCCTTTAACTTACCACTAAACTAGGCAAAACACTTATGTTTACTAGCCTTTCAAAGATATTAAGGCCAAAATATCTCCTGTTAACTTTATAGCAGTATTCCGCCAGATATCTTGCAAGGTTTTCTCTT
>WGMZ01000037.1 GCA_016124735.1 Bacteroidota bacterium | reverse complement strand
ATCATACAACCAAACAAAAACCAGATATCCGATTCTTTGAATCATTCAATAAAAAAGTAGCCTGAAATTATGAATATCTCTCTCTAATATTAACTTAGCTTTGCTATCCCAGTGGTTTAATATTGGGGAGTGTTACATTTGGTAAGATTCACATCGAGAATACCTCTTGGCATTTCGATTACGTCAGGATATTGATCGCTACCTACATATGCAATACGCGGTCCTACAATATTGTATAAAACAGACAAGGATAAACCTGCTGAATCACTCTTATAGAACATACCTACATTGAAAGCATATGGAGATTGCCCTTGCAATGCTCTGGTTGGGTTCCAGGTAACAATATTATTGCCCAAAAGCACTTTACTCTTGATCAGGGTAGCGTTGGCAATAACACTGAGATTGCTAAATACCTTAGAGCCCAGCATAGTATCTAAAAACGACAGGTTCTTTCTAACATCGACTTCCAACCCATAACTGTATGCCCCTGGAGCATTTGCAAAGGAATAGGCCAGGTTTGTGGTTGGAATGACTACTGATTCGATTGGATTCGTAAACTTTTTGTAAAACAAGCCAAAGCTCAACATTTCGCCATTGCTGGAATAATTTTCAATACGACAATCAAAGTTCTGAATTGTAGCCACTTTCAACGGGTTACTTGGATTCAGGTACATCGAACCATAGTTGAGCACGTTAAAATCGAAATTGTAATAATAAAATGGAGCCCATTCTCTGAATTCAGGACGATTCAATGATTTGCCGTAAGCCAGACGCAGCACGGTCTTATCCGTAAAGTTATAGGAGGCATTTATGGATGGCAAAATAAAGTTCGTCACCACGTTTGTGTCAATATTGGTACTGTTCAGCATGGTAGAGATGCCTTGATTATTATGCTCATAACGCACTCCCCCGACAATTTTTATCTTCTTCCCAATGGGCAGCCTACCCATCAAATAATAGGCGTTGAGCATATTGGTCGCATTGTACTTATATGTGGTATTTATATCCTCCAACATCTGAAACCCTTTTGAATTACCGACATATTCGGAACTAAATACCTTGTCGAGAGGAAGGTATTGCAGCTTTTGATTGTAGGCAGCCAGGCTATAAGGAGAATAACCAAAAGCACGGGCAAGAAAAGACCGGCTTTTGTACTCCTGATAAGTGCCTGCTTTGACATGAAACACATATTTAGAGACATGTACTTCCCGATCAATATTGAAATTAGCCGTAAAGGTATTTTCATTCAAATCCTGGTATAATCTTCCGGCACGAATAATATCAACCTGTCCTGGAGCCGGAGTCATAATGGAATAATAGGTAGAATCATCCTTGGTCTTATTCACAGAATACGCTGCCCTTCGCAAATCAGGTGTATTTTTTCTGGAATGAGAATAGCCTACCAACCAATCAATCTTTGTTTTCTCATCTTTTGTAGTATGTGCGCCAGCCAGCTGCGAATTGTATACGCTTCTTTGCTGATACGCTATGGAATAGTTGTTTTCCCGGGCTACACCATTATTGTCATAGGTCTTTCTCAGTGTAAACTGGTTACTTCCGTTTTGATTTAAGAGGTTGGTAAAAGTGATTTTGTTACGAATGTTCAGGTCGATTTGGAAATTCTGAATAATCCCCGCTCTAATTTGGTTAGTAAACTGCTTGTCACTTAAACTGTCCGCCTTTTGTCCCTTTACATCAAACACTTTCCGGGTGATGTTATAAATGGTATTTAAATTGGAATAATTGATTGCAGTAATTGAGGATACCCGCTTGTTAAACAAAGTAAAATGATCCGCGTAGGACACTGCCAAGCGTTTATCCATTAAAGTGTTGCGATTTGTTAGGGCCCAGTTATTACGAAATTGGTCCGCCAATTGATTTTTGGATTGGTCTGACAAACTGGAATAAATATGCGGGATGTTCGGTAGTGCCCTATGCCCATCATCAAAACCCAGCCAGTCGGTTTTTCCAAATTCTCCCGTTGTCGTTTGAAAGGAAGAGCCCGGGCGATATCCGGCACCTAAGGTTACATTCAATTTGCCACTTGGAAGATTATTGCGGGTATAGATTTTTACCAAACCTCCCGCAAAATCCCCAGGCAATTCTGGAGAAGGGGTTTTGTAAATCATCACCCGATCAATTAATGAACTGGGGAGAATATCGAAGGAGAATGACTTTCTATCGGTCTCAGAGCTTGGTGCCGTAGCACCATTCAGCCAAACCGAATTGTACCTGTCGTTCAATCCACGGATTAAGATAAATCTGCCATCCATGATTGTTACTCCAGAAATTCTTCGCACTACTTCTGCGGCTGTCCGATCCTGGCTCTTGGTTATTTGTTCATTCGAGATTCCGGATACTACATTGTCACTTTCCTGAATTTCCTTAACCACTGTAACGTCATTTGTGACATGCTGCGCAACAACCACATATTCCTGCAATCCGTGCAATGCTTCGTTCATCTGGATACGCAGATTCGTCGATTTACCCGCTTTAACGATTACATCGGTTACAACTAGTTTTTGGTAGGAGACATAGGAAATTTCGAGTGTATATTTCCCTGGCTTAAGTTTATCAATGGAGAAATTGCCGTCAATGTCCGTGGTTGTCCCGATTAACGGAGTCACATTTTTAATAACCACCGTTGCTCCAATCAGTGTCTCCTGGCTGACGGAATCGACAACAATTCCTTCTATTTTTCCAGTCGATTGAGCCGATGCCACTACTCCTGACATCAATAAAAGAATACTCAGGAGATGCTTTAGTTTCAACATAAATCTGCCTATTAAGCCGCGGCAAAATTAGACTCAGGCGCAAAGTCAAAAATTAGACTTTCGTTAACTTTATGTTATGGCTAAATTAAGTTCTGTTATGAAAGCCATTCAACTAGGAAGAAGCTTCAACAATCCATTCTAACTTTGGACCGGAAGTATCTTCAGACAATAATATACCCGCAAGTTGTGCCTCCATCTTTGTTCAAATACCCAACGCAGAGTTGAAAGGGAAACAATTGAATTTCTGATTTTAGCGACAATGTCTTTCCCATCAAAGAATTATTTTCGCGGCATGAAAACCATCGACAGTTTTTCCTTTGCCGGAAAACGTGCTTTGATCCGGGTGGACTTCAATGTTCCTCTGGACAAACAAACACTGGCAATTACCGACGATGCACGCATGCGTGCCACCCTGCCCACTTTGAAAAAGATTCTCAGTGATGGCGGATCTTGTGTTTTAATGTCGCATTTGGGCCGTCCGAAAGATGGTCCGGAAGACAAGTATTCACTGAGTCATCTCGTGGATCATCTTAAAACATTGACTGGTGTGCCTGTTTATTTTGCAAAAGACTGCATTGGAGAAGATGCCTATGTGAAGTCAGCTTCCTTGAAGCCTGGTGAAATTTTACTTCTTGAAAACCTGCGTTTTTACAAAGAAGAAGAGAAAGGTGATGCTTCATTTGCCGAAAAACTTTCCAGTCTTGGCGACATTTACGTGAACGATGCCTTTGGAACTGCACACCGAGCGCATGCTTCAACTGCTGTGATTGCGCAGTTTTTTCCGCATGCCAAATGCTTTGGCTACGTGATGGCCAGAGAAGTTGCCAATGCAGAAATGATCATGAAGAATGCTGAACGACCATTCACCGCAATTGTCGGCGGAGCGAAAGTTTCAGATAAACTACTCATCCTGGAGAACCTCTTAAATATTGCCGACAACATTATTGTTGGAGGAGGAATGGCCTATACCTTCATGAAAGGAATGGGGGGAACTATTGGAAATTCACTTTGTGAAGATGACCGCGTTACCTTGACACAAGAATTACTTAAAAAGGCAGAAGCGAAAGGGGTCAAACTTTTGTTGCCGAAAGACAGTGTTGTTGCCGATGCCTTTAGCAATGACGCAAATACAGAGATCACCTCCAGCGATCAAATTTCTTCCGGATGGATGGGACTCGATATCGGACCGGAGGCATCTCAAGAATTCAAATCGGTCCTTTTAAAATCCAAAACCATTTTATGGAACGGACCTATGGGCGTTTTTGAGATGAGCAAATTCGAAAACGGAACCAAAACTGTGGCAGAGGCCGTGGCAGAAGCTACCAAAGAAAACGGAGCTTTTTCCTTGATTGGCGGCGGGGATTCAGCGGCAGCCATCGCCAAGTTTAACTACCAGGATCAGGTAAGTTATGTTTCAACCGGAGGTGGCGCTCTTCTTGAATACTTCGAAGGGAAAACTCTTCCAGGGGTGGCAGCAATAGAGAGCTGATATACCCTTATAAAATTCCAATAAAAAACCCCTGTCCAATTAAGGCCAGGGGTTTTCGTTTGTTAAGAGTTAATCTTAGCGGTTCAATACAACTTTAGCAGTTTGAACTCCATTTGAAGTTTTAACCACTACGAAGTATACACCGTTGTTCAATCCGCCCAAATCAGCAGATACGCTCTGTGCACCACCGAACAATTCGGTTTGAGCCAAAGGAGTAGCTACTACTTTTCCAGAAAGATCCAATACCTGCACGGTAACATCAGAATTTGTAGCAAGATCAAACTCGATGCTCAATTTTTGAGTGGTAGGGTTAGGATAAACGTTAATGTTTTTTACAAAATCGATATTGTCAAGACCTAAAACTTGATCGTACACTGCATTTTTAGGGTCGAACTCGGTCCAGCCTTCAGCCCAGTTATCCCCTTGATCAAAAGCTCCGATGTAAGTAGTTTGAGTAAAACTAGCCAATTTAGAGTTGCTGAAATTTGCACCATTCAACAATGGAGATCCTGCTTTTGGAGTCCAGTCAGGAGCAGAATAACTGTATGGATTCATCAACATCGCATCTGTTGTGTTTGATTGGAAGCGATAGTCTTGAGCCGGGTCATTGATAAAGTTGGTGAATTGAGTCAGGTCAGCACCGTTAGCAACATTCAGATCAGTAATACAACCTGAAATCATATTGTGTTGCAAGAAACCAATACCATTCGCATAATTGCTCATAGTATTGTCTCCGTCCATACGGTTGCCTTCTTTCCAGCCAATCCATACTGTATTGAAAATATTGATCGCGCAATTACGACGAATATGGGCTCCACGTCCGTGGTTACCTGTTTGGTCAACAAAGTTTTTATCGTAGTAAGCACCGATGATGGTCATGTTAGAGAAAACAGCAGCAGTGATAGGCACATCGGTAGAACCGTTTGCGTCGTTATCAACCTCAAAACCATTTTTGGTAGAAACGTCAGCAACAGCCGTATCAGAAAGGGATACTCCGAATTGTACGTGTCCGGAGAAGCCATTGTCTACGTCATAGTCATCATCATTTGTGCGGTATGCGATCAGGTGATCCATGTTTACTGTTCCTCCGAACCACTCGTATGCATCGTCGTTGTTAAAAGAGCACTGAATGTGGTTGATAGTGGTTCCTGAACCGATAGCACAAAGTGTCAAAGAGTTCAATTCACGGTTCGCTTCAAAAGGATATCCAGCGAACTCGATGCGGCAATATTTCATTGTACCGCTGCTGTGAGCAGGTTCATTTCCTCCAAATGTTCCTGGGATTACACCATTTTCATACAAAGGATCTACTTTGTTAATTGGTGCTTTACCCATCAATACAACTCCACCCCAGTCGCCGTATTCACGTTCACCTGGTTTTTTTGCAGAAGTAAAGATAATCGGTTGAGTTGGAGTACCAACAGCATTGATTTTACCGTCGGTATAGACTACAAGCGCCGTTGCATTCGAGTTGTCAGGGGCTAAGCCTCCTAATACAACTGTTCCGGACTCAATGGTCAGAGTTGCGTTGTTTTTCACGTAAACCAATCCATGCAGTTCATACATGGTGTCACGAGAAAAAGTCATGTCAGAAGTAATGTCGCCAGTAAAGTCGACTTTCGGTTTTGTTTGGGCAAATGTCGAAACTGCAAACATGGCAGCGATACCCATAAGTACTAATCTTTTCATTGTTCTCAGATTTGGCACAAAGGACCCCATTGCTTATTATGAGAACGTTATGTGAATGTAAAGTTCCATTTAATAAAAAAAGCCCACTTACGTAGGCTTTATATTTTCTAAAGGCCTGAATTAGAACTTATAACTTACGCTAAATCCAACCGTACGCGGCATTTTGTATTGGTAAACAATCCAGTCTTTTTCCGCGTTGTATTTTTTGTTGCTGTCGTAGTCGAAGAAGAAAATTAATTTCTGCGCCAGCAGGTCCTGAATGGATGCCTTAAGCTCTAATCGATCCTTCGCCAGTTTGCGACTAATTTGCATATCTATCACCGTCCGAGCTTTCTCATAGATGTCTGGTAACGTTGAAGTGCCCACGTTATAAATACGCTCTCCGTAACGATTAACCATTCCAGAAGCCATCCATTTACTATTCTTGCTTTCCCACTGTACACCAAAATTCAGGATATATGGAGACTGGCCTTGCATTGGGCGTTTGGGGTTGAATGTATTTGGATTGCCTTGCAAATCAATGACACTCTTAATATAACTGAAGTTCCCGTTCAGGGTAAATTGTCCAAACCCTTTAGTTCCGGTCATACTGTCAATGAAGTCGAGGCTTTTTCGGAAGTCAAATTCAAAACCATAGCTGTTTGCATAAGGCAGGTTTGTATAGGTACGCCCAATTGCGCCAATGGTAATTGAGTTATCCAACAAAAGTTCGATTGGGTTTTTAAATCTCTTGTAAAACAAAGAGAAAGAGTACACCTCTCCCGGTTTTGCGTAGATATCGTAACGAATTTCCGCGTTATCGACGGTTGTCACCTGCAAGTTCGGATTACCTTTCAGAATCGAGAAGGTTTGGAAATCGATAAATGCAAACGGTGCCAATTCGCGGAAATCAGGTCTGGATACAGAGCGGAAATAGGATGCTCTGAATTGCGTTTTCTCGGAAGCCTCGTAGATATAGTTAAAAGATGGCAACAGGTTATTCCAGGTGGTATCAATTCTCACATCATTTCCTTTTTGATCTTTGGATTGAAGTACCTGGCGGTAGCTCTCATATCTTGCTCCGTAAATCAATCGATGTTTTAGCCCATAACGTGTTTCAAGTTGAATGAATCCAGCATTCAAATTGCTTTGTGCAAAATAGCTGTGGTAAGGACGCGTAATCTCATCTACCAGCAAACCATTCTGGCCTGTTTTGCTGTAGAAGAAAGAGGACTCACTAAACACCTGATCAACCGGAAGTTGCAATATATTGTAATCAAATCGAACCGATGGGCGTGAATAGGAGATGAAACGTCCATGGAAATAGCGATTCCGGAATTGGTGGTTGAATCCGACCTTAATGGTTCCCTTCCACATCGGACTAAACTCGTAGGGAGTTTCCCATTTGAAAGATGCGCCCTTGGTATCTTCCTGCAGTCTCAAAAACAAGCGGCTCACATCTTCTGATCCGTTCTGAGGAATTATTTTCAATCGGAATGGGCTAGCTGAATCTTGCCTTACATACTCAATGTTACGATAATCCGGCATGTCGCGTTCCGTTGTTCCATAACCTGCCTGCCAGGACAGGGTGCTGGATGCAAAATCAATCTTCGGACGTTTTTCCTTCTTTCCATCCGGAACACGGAATACATGTTCTCCACTCACCTGAGAATAAAGAACCCGGTTATAAGTGTATTGGTAGGAATAAGACTGAAGGTAGTTTCCTTCCGCATCTCTTTTGCCATGACGCAGTGTAAATAAATCCTGAGCATTATGGTTGTAGATATTCTTGAAGCTGATTTTAGACTTCTGGCCAATTTTATAAGTAAGGTTAAGCAAACCTCCCAAACGAACATCGTTGGAATAAGTAGAGTCATGGTAACCCAATGCGCGGATTCCATCGGTTGTCCACCAGTTTCTGTCAACCGGTCTGTAGCTGCGTGAATTGGAATAGATTCCTGAGAAAACAACCCCTAACCGATCATTTTTGCCTATTTTAAAGTTTCTTCCACCAGACAAGTTCAACTTTCCATTCGGAAGTGCGCTCACCTTATTAAACCCAAAATTATTCGGCAGGAGCTTAGCAGAAGTAGCCAGTTGACCTTTATCTGTGTTTTTAAAGTGGAAGATTTGATCTGTAGTAGGGAAGTCATTTGGAAGAGCACGGGTTTTATTTCCCATTCCAATCCAGTCTCCTTTCATTTTCTCCGTCATCATATAAGGCTTGAAGGTAGTCAGGGAATTGTAACCACCACCGACGCTTATATTGAAGAAAGGATCTTCTGGTACTTCTTTGGTTTTTATCAGGATAACACCGCCCGACCAATCTCCAGGGTATTCGGGAGTCGCTGATTTAACTACCACCAATTGCTCGAGCATATTGGCAGGAACCAAGTCCAGAGAAAAGGCTCTCTTTTCCGGCTCTGTACTTGGCAGAGGAGAGCCATTGATCATTGCCAGGTTATACCGCTCGTTCAAACCGCGAATAATCGCAAATTTTCCTCCCTGAATGGTAGCGCCGGAAACACGCTTTAGGGCATCCCCAGAGTTATTGTCGGGTGTCTTCTTAATTGCGTCTGCTGTGATGCCGTTTCCACTGAACGCGCTTTTCTTTTGTTCGATGTACAAGCTGTTCATGGTTCCCTGGTTCCGTTCCGCCTGAATAATCACATCGCCCAATTCTTTGATGTTATCAGACAGGGCCACTGCTATTTCCAGTGTTTTACCTGCTGTAATGGTAATGGCTTGTTTGTATTCCAAATAAGAAATGTAGCTTACCACCAAAGTGTCTTTTCCCACCGGCGCATTTTCAATTAGAAAACGGCCATCGAGGTCTGTAGTAACACCGATGGTTGGTTTGCTTTTCAAATACACACTGGCACCAATCAATTCCTCGCCGGTATTAGCATCAATGACCTTTCCCGAGACCTTCCCGGTTTGTCCGAATGCCGCCTGAAACCCGAAAGCCAAGAAACAGATAACTACTATTTTAACTCTTAACATAATGTGCTTTTAAGCCGCGGCAAAATTAGACCGAGCTACAAAGTCAAAAATTAGAGCTTTGTTAAGTTTATGTTATGGCTATGTTAAGAGCTTATCGGTTTAAATAAATAATGGTTCTTTCCATAAATGCCATGATAGAAATAGAGACTTAACCTTTACGTCATCTTTATATAATACCAGATATGCTACTTGCAGAAGCAGTAATATCCTTCAGATTCATAAATGGCCGGGCTTTATCGTTCGGCCTTTTTTAAATCAATTATATATCGTAATATTGCAATGTATTTATGGGTATAACAAAAAAAGAACTGTTCACCAGCGAGCAAAACGAACTGGCTTCCGTGGCTAAGGCCTTAGCCCACCCCGCGCGTATCGCAATCATACAGCATATGATTCAAAGCAAAACCTGTATTAACAGCGATCTCGTTCAGGAGTTGGGACTGGCTCAAGCCACGATCTCTCAGCATCTTCGCGAGCTCAAAGACCTTCAAATTATCCAGGGAAACATTGAAGGAGTAAGCATGTGTTATTGTATCAATCCGGAAAAATGGAATGAGATACGCGGGCTGATGAATGCTCTATTCGACGCATATCCACTTTCAAATTGTTGCTAAATGAAAACAAACAAGGAACTAAAATCTCTTGTACAGGAAAAGTACGGGGAGATTGCCACTCAAAGTAAAACAGTAAACGCCGCCTCTTGCTGTGGAGCCGGCCCTGTTTCCGGCAAGGTTTACAATATAATGACAGAGAACTACGGGGGTATGGAAGGTTACCTGGCAGAAGCAGACCTGGGGCTTGGGTGCGGATTACCAACGGAATTCGCAAAAATTCAAGCCGGAGATACCGTGATTGATCTGGGATCAGGAGCAGGGAACGATGCTTTTATTGCAAGACATGAAACCGGTTCAGGTGGTAAAGTAATCGGAATTGATTTTACCCCGTCCATGATTCAAAAGGCCAGAGCAAACGCAGAGAAGATGGGATTCAATAATGTCGAATTCCGTGAAGGTGACCTGGAAAATATTCCGGTAAATGATGAGGTTGCCGATGTAATTGTGAGCAATTGTGTCCTGAATCTGGTGCCAGACAAACGCCGGGTAATTGCAGAAATTTTCAGAACCCTCAAGCCTGGTGGGCATTTTAGCATCAGTGATATTGTTTTGGTAGGCGAACTTCCTCAGGCACTGCAAAAAGATGCAGAAATGTATGCCGGCTGTATCAGCGGCGCTATGCAAAAAACAGACTATCTAAATGCCCTTCGCGAGGCCGGGTTTCAAAACATTACCATACAAAAAGAAAAGCCGGTTCTCCTTCCTGACGACATACTTGAGAACTACCTCAGTAAGGAGGAGATTGAAGCATTTGCAAAACGGGAACATGGAATTTTTAGCATTACTGTTTATGCGGAAAAGCCCGGTGTTAAGAAAAAAATAGTGCTTCAGGATCTCACCAAAGAAGACGTAGCGTGCTGCACTCCCGGTAGCGGCTGTTGTTAGAGATGCAACCCGACATCCTCCATTTTATCAAGCACCGGCCGGCAGATAAAGTCCCGGATAGCCGGTTAAAACAATGGCAAGCGCTTGCTCATGCATTCCAGAGAGACACCAGCCATCCCAACCTGGTCTTCATCTGTACTCATAATGCAAGACGCAGTATAATGAGTGAATGTCTCGCCTCAGCCCTTGCCAATCAATTGGGTGTAGAAGGGATCCGTTTTTATTCGGCCGGAGCGGAAAAAACCATCGTTCATCAAAACACCTTGACAGCACTTGAAGCAATAGGATTCAATATAAACAGGGAGAATGGGGTCACATGTTCTTTTGCCGATGATAAAAGCGCCATCCCTTTGTTTTCCAAATCCATTTCCGACAACATCCTGCCATCGGCATACCATGCTGTTTTGGTTTGTTCGGATTCAGATAAAAGTTGCCCCTTCGTCCCGGCTGCCTTGTCAAGAACCCTATTACCCTTTGCGGATCCAGGTAAATACGATGCCACAAGAAATGCGGTAACCGCTTATTTGGGAAGTGCCAGACAAATAGCCCATGAATTGAGGTATTTTCTTCAGCTACTTCAATGATCGCTGCCGAACAGACTCGAACAAAGCCACCCCGCAAGCAACGGAAACATTGAGAGAAGAGGTCACGCCATCCATCGGAATTTTCGCCAAAGAATCTGACATACGAATCAGCTCATTGCTGACCCCGGTGTCTTCCGCGCCCATAATGAGAGCCAGAGGCCCATCCATCTCTGTATCGAACAGCGAATCGGTCCCTTTTTCCGTGACAGCAACTATTTTCAATCCAAAATTCTGGAGGTCCTCCATGCTTCGCCGAAGAGATTTTTCCCGGCAAACCGGAATACGCATTAATGCGCCGGATGAGGTTTTAATCGCATCCTCATTAATCGAGGCCGCGTTTCGCTGAGGAATAACCAACGCATGCACCCCGGCGCATTCTGCCGTCCGCGCAATGGCGCCAAAATTTCTGACGTCGGTTACCCCATCTAATACCAAAACCAACGGGACTTCTCCCTTTTCAAAAACACGTGTCACCACTTCATCCAATAAAGCAAACTCTACCGGCGAAACGATTGCCACAACGCCTTGATGATTTTTTCTTGTCAATCGGTCCATCTTAAAGGAAGGCACTACCAATACCGGTATTTCCTGCTCCTGGCACTGCTTTCTTATTTCATCCAGTCCCGTCTTCCCTTTTTCCACGAATACCCGGTCAATAACGGCGTCTGAAGTCAGCGCTTCCTGAACCGGATGAATCCCATAGATTAATTGCTGCTGACTCATTATTTTGGTGTTTGTGGTGCAAAATCAGATACTTCCCCCGCCAACTCAGTACGGCCATTTTGCATGGCGGTGCTGTAAACCTGACTAAGGTTATCGGAAGCTGCTGTTAATTTACTCGCCACTCTTCGTCGACTCCTTCCGCTATATTGGCTAAAGTATTCGAATAGTTCCTTTTGTTCCCGGATGAATTTTTCGAGAATCTTGTCTCCCTCTTCCGGATGTCCGGACATATAACATGCGTTGGCCAAAGGAACCACCATTTGAGAGAATTCATAAGGAATCCGCTCAGAAGGAATCCCTTCTTCCACTTTATTGATTACGGTCATGCATGAGTCGTTTCGTCCTTCAAGTGCCAGCTGCATAGCCAGAATACCGTAATAATTTCTGAATGTGCGGCACATTCGTATGGATTGCTCATCCAATAATGAGGATGGATTATTGACACCGCCCAGTTCAAATCTGTTCACGAGTCTGTCGTAGAAAATTCCCGAATTCGAATTGATTGGGAAACTCGGGTTCCTGGGTTTATTCACCGGAACAAGGCGGTAAACGAGCCCGTCCAGGCGGAAATAATCACCCAATCCGAGGTGGTTCGAATTCACTGAGTTGGAGGCAAAATAAATGGGACGCTTGAAATTGTTTTGCTGAATAAGATCCAACAAGACCCAGTCGGCCTTTAGCAAAGAACTTGCCTGTACGGAGAAACGCATTTCATCTACCATATAAGGAATATCTTCCTCCGGCACTGTGTGGCTTTCTACCGCCTCCTTGGTGTCCACAATAATTTTCATGTTCCTTACCGGTACATAATTGACCTGCTGCCCAAAATACCAAGGGCGTTTTGCTTTCGGATTTTCATCATCTGTAATAAACTTGAGCACCTGTTCAAATGGGTAATATTCCTGCGAATTGGCAGGCAATTCCGGATTGTCGTAAAAGGAAACTTGTTCGCGCAAGCCCTTGGCATATTTATCCTTGCTTACACTCAACTTGAAAGGAGCAGAGCCCATAACCTGCTTGGTGAGGGCCTCCACATACCAATCGAAATTCAAAAGCTGCAGGTTGACAACACGCACATCGGTGCGGAAGCCTTCTACATTCTGCACAAACCATAATGGATAGGTGTCGTTGTCACCATTGGTAAACAGCACGGCATTCGAATCACAACTTTCCAGATAGTCGCGAGCATATTCCACCACCATTTGTCTTCCGGAGCGGTCGTGATCATCCCAGTTTTGCGCAGCCATCAGAACAGGCACCAACAATATGGATAAGGCCACAGAGATGATTGCCGCCTGGTTTTGTTTCAGGTATTTCCGGATCCATTCGGCAAACTGGATTACCCCCAATCCAATCCAAATACAAAAAATCTGAAAAGAGCCCACCAGAGTATAATCCCTTTCGCGAGGTTCATAGGGTGGTGCATTCAAGTATACTGCAATAAGAATTCCCGTAAAAAGGAACAACATAGTTACCACAAAAAAATCGCTTTTATTTTTGCTCAGCTGGTAAAGCAATCCCATAATGCCCAGAATCAAAGGCAGCATAAAATAAGTATTTCTCGACGGGTCAGTTTTCCAGTTTTCAGGTAAGTTGGACTGAGGTCCTAAGCGAATTGCATCAACAAAGGGTATTCCCGAAATCCAATTGCCATTAATGGGGTCGCCATCCCCCTGCATCACATTTTGGCGGCCGGCAAAGTTCCAGAGGAAATAGCGCCAATACATGTGTCCCAACTGGTATTTGAAAAAGAACTTAAGGTTTTGAGCCATTGTAGGCACCTTATCTTTATTCACGTCGGCCCAATAAGCATAGCCCTGAGGGCTACTCGCCTTTTGCATGTCACCCATTCTCGGGAAAATGGTAACATATTTCGGATCCCAGACATAATCAATCTGATAACCGGCATCCTCGTATTCTTTGTCGCCTTTTCGCCATTCTTGTTTTCCCCGTTCAAAATTCTCCAGTTTTGCGTTAAAATAAGGACCCTTTAATAAGGGCCGGTCTCCATATTGTTCCCGGTTAAGGTAAGAAACAAGGTTAAAAGGATCCTCCGGGTTATTCATGTCTATCGGAGGATTGGCCAGGGAACGAATCACGACCATGGAATAAGACGAATAACCAATCAGAATAAAGGCGAAAGCAAGCAAAGAAGTGTTCAGGATGGCTTTCTTTTTAACCTGGCTCCACCAGATACCAGCTACAATTGCGACTAACAGAAGTACGCTGAAGAAGATGACACCTGAACCAAAACCCATTCCTAAATCATCTACAAAATACAGATCGAATTTGGCGGCAAGTGTTGGAATTCCGGGAATAACTCCGACCTGGATGAATCCAAGGATGGCCAGTGCAATGCCTGTAGCGTAGAAAAAGGTCTTCTTCTCAAATTGAAATTTCTTGAAGTAAACCACATATACAATTGCAGGAATAACGAGCAAATTCAGTAGGTGTACGCCAATTCCCAAACCAATCAGGTATGCAATAAATATGAGCCAGCGGTTTGCGCCCGGTTGATCGCAGATATGCTCCCATTTTAAGATGCACCAAAACGTTAATGCCGTAAAAAAGGAAGACGAGGCATAAACTTCTGCCTCTACCGCTGAAAACCAGAAGGTGTCAGAAAAAGTGAGTGCCAAAGCTCCAGTCATGCCTGCGCCATAAACCAGTATGCGCTTTACTTTTTCATCGTACGAAGAATTTGCCATGAGCTTATTGGCAAAATGGGTGATGGTCCAAAAAGTAAACATAACGCAAAGTCCGCTGGTAATGACCGAAAGCATATTGACCCAAAAGGCCACATGCGACGGATCGGATGCGAAATGAGAAAACAGGTTTCCCAACATTAAAAATAAAGGCGCTCCCGGTGGGTGAACTACCTGTAAATGATACGATGCCGAGATGAACTCGCCACAGTCCCAAAAACTGGCTGTTCTTTCTGCTGTAAGTGCGTAGGTGGCCGCAGCAATCAGAAAACTGAGCCATCCCAGGTACGTGTTTAATTTTTTATTGCTCATGGCAGCTTGCAAAGCTAGTTAACTATTTTTTCCTGAAGAGATAGATTTCATAGGGATACCCGTTCAACGCTTTCATTTCTTTTTCCGGAACCTGATGATGAATCACCTCTAAATCCGTGTTATTTAATAAGGTGTCTATTGGAAGATGGCACTCATTCGGTCCGAAATGTCCATCCCAAACCACAATGGTACCCTGAGGCATTTCGTCCTGGCTATGATAATCCGCAAGGTTTTTTCTTCTATTCTGATCAAAAGGGTCTATTCGAAACTCTTCTGCCATGCTCGGAGCAAAATAGTACAGTGGCGCTTTCAGCGGGAAATAAGGAGAGCTTCTGAACCAGGCGCCTACCTTTTGTATTTCCTCTTTTTCCAAATCACCGGCATACGGCGGATGGTTCAACTCGATGGGCGACTTCACCAGAACAAAGAAAAGTATGAGAGCCATTCCCAATTTTACCTTTTCCAGATTCGGGTTGATTGCATACAAGATTTTATCCATCGCATACATTCCAATCAAAGCGCAAGCCGGCATTACTGCCGCCATTACCCGGATCAGTCCGAGAGAGGCGCTCTTCCCCAAGGCCCAAACAAGGGAGTGCCCTGCCAGATAGACGTAGAAAGAACCAAAAACAAAGAATAGCCAGAACCATGTCTTTTCTGATGTTTTCTCTTTACCAACCACAAGTCTGATTGCATGAAAGAGCATAAAAGCCGAACCAATTACCCAGAGCAAATAGAGGGGAATGCCCCAAATGGCTGTCGTTTTTTCAATGTAATGATACCAGGTTCCGTTATGATAAATATCGCTTGCATCATGGTAGGGATTGTTGTTCCAAACCCAAAAGAGATCATCAAAATAAAAAGAGCCGACAATGCTGTATATCAGGGTTCCCAGAGCCAGCCAGGGAATTGCTTTCCACTTCTTCATGAATAGAAGCCCAAGCAAAAAGATAAATATGATTCCATTTCCTTCGCTTCTTACAAACGGAAGAAAACTGATGAGCGCTGCTGCCAGAGAGTAGTTTTTTCTGCTCGAAGCCAGAAAGGCCGCACTCAGCAGAAAACCAAACAGAATTTCCGTGACGGCCGATGGAATACAGTAAAAATAAATGGTGGAGCTGAATAACATGGCCGGAGCCAACCAGGGGGATTCCAAACCCAGGTTTTCCGCTGTTTTCCAAAGGAAATACATAGTCAGCACCGCCAGTAGCACATTAAAAAGCAAGGAGCCATACATTCCAAATTGGGCAAATGGCGCGCTCAGTAAAACATACAGCGGCTTGGCCCAATGATCCAACAGGTTTTCCTGATGATCGGGAACATAACGTGCAAAGAGGTGATGCATAACTCCATCTTCTCCTCCCGCCAATCGGGTAGAAATTGCCGCAATCCAGGAAAAGTATATTCCAGGGATTAATAATAGCAGATAGCGGAATCTTTTCATGCTTCGGTATTCAGAGCCTCCCAATACTCTGCTGCGCGACGCGTATGCGGAATAACAATGGTGCCACCGACAATATTTGCCACCGCAAATACTTCAAAAATTTCTTCATTACTGATGCCTAGTTCGTGGCATTTACCAAGATGATATTTAACACAGTCATCGCATCGCAGCACCATGGAAGCCACTAGTCCGAGCATTTCTTTGGTTCGAGAGGGCAATGCGCCTTCTTCGTATGTGCGCGTATCTAAATTGAAAAGCCGTTTCAAGACCAGATTGTCAGCATCCAGAATATGAGCATTCATTTTCTCGCGATACGTGTTGAATTCTGTGATCAGCTTGTTTTCCATTGGAATAATTTGCCCGAAATATCCTGCTTTTCTTTCAAAGGCTCAATTCTTTCGATGGATCCCAAAAAAGTTCTTTAAAGTCTTGAACCTGATTGTCTTTAACCAATACCCCTTCGTCGTTCAATAATTCTTGCATCCGATCCGGCGTTTCAAAATGCGCTTTTCCTGTTAAGAGTCCGGAGCTATTCACTACGCGATGAGCCGGTATTTCCGGGTTTGCATGGCTTGCATTCATGGCCCAACCGACCATTCGCGCTGATTTTCCCGTTCCTAAATAACGGGCTATAGCGCCATAAGTAGTGACTCTTCCATAAGGAATAAGCTTCGCCACTTCATGCACCAATTCAAAAAATCCAGATTCATTTTTCGCCATCTGTTTTCAAAATAAAGAATCAGGTCGCAAATTGCAGCATGTTCCATCGATGTAAAATAAAATTTGGCTCCATTACAAATCTGACAGACGCACGTTATGCCGCCGCGGCCTATGCCGATTGGGTAGGCTTTTGTCTCATTCCTGGTCACCCGAGATATATTGAACCGCTAAAGGCAAAAGAAATTATAGATTGGTTATCCGGTCCGACTATTGTGGCCGAAATTGGATCGCAAATGCCGGAATTACTGATGGCCGCCCTGGAGGTTTTGATGATCGACACGGTTCAAGTGGATTCTCCAGAAGCTGCTGCCGCATGGAAAGATGCCGGCTTTCAGGTAATTGGAGAAAATTTAACCGACTACAACGGCCTTCAGGTTTGCCTACCGGAAAATTCCGTCAAACCCTCGATGGAAATTATCGACTTCAGCCGCCTAAGCCTTGACGAGATTGAAAAAAACTGGGTAAAGAATGCTCCGGCCGCGATTCAACTTATCGGCGGAGATGAAAGCGCTCCCGGCATCCGGGATTTTGCACAGATTGATGAAATTCTGGAGCTTTACGAACTATGAATCAGGAACTCCGCATTGGCCACGTTATATCGCCCAAAACCTGGCGCGGAGGAGAACAGCAGGCAATTTGGCTGTACGAAGACCTCGATAAACTGGGTGTTTACCAAATTATTTTTTGTGTAAGCGGATCTGCTACGGAAAAATATTGCAGAGAACACGGTATCCGTTACCGGGCTTTCCGAAAACGACTTTCTCTGGATGTGGTTTTTGCCAGAAACCTGGCCAAAAGCTGCAAAGAAGAAAATATCCAAATTTTGCATCCCCATGGTTCCGGCGGACATACCCTCGCGCTTTTAAGCATTGACTTGTTTCATAATTCTTGTAGCATAGTGCTTCACCGAAGGGTAGACTTTCCCATTTCTGATTCATGGCTGAGTCGCTACAAATACAATCATCCACAAATAAAAAAGATTCTTTGTGTGTCGGAAGCCATCCGTGAAATCATGATTCCGTCCATTAAAAGAAAGGAAATTCTGGATGTGATATACGATGGAATTGACATTCGACGGTTTCAGCACACACCAGGCCGCAAGCTTCGTAACAAATTCCATTTTGAAGATACATTGCCTTTGATTGGAAACGTGGCTGCACTTACACAGCAAAAAGATTATTTCACCTTTATCGACACGGTCGAAGAACTAAACAGGCGAGGAGTCAGAGCCCATTTTCTGGCCATTGGAGATGGAAAACAATCGACAGAATTAAAGGAATATGCCAAAAGCAAAGGAGTCGATTCCTTTCTGACCTTCACTGGTTTTCGACACGACATTCCGGAAATACTGCCTGAGTTGGATATTTTTCTTTTCACCTCGGAAACAGAAGGCCTTGGCACCAGTATCCTGGATGCATTCGCGGCGGGAGTTCCCGTAGTATCGACAAATGCAGGAGGAATTCCCGAAATTGTACATCATCTAAAAAATGGCTTTCTGGCCGAAGTTAAAAACCCAAGGCTTCTAGCCGACGGAGTGGAATTGGCTTTGAATAAGGAGGATGAAAAATGCGCCTGGATAAAACAAGCCCGCCTGGATGTGGAGAGTTTTAGCCGGGAAAAAATGGCCGCAGAGATTTTGAAGCGATACATTGAAATCATTGCTTCAGAAAAACACTAATTTCGCACCCGTATGAGTACAGAACGCATTTTAATCATCGGTTCCGGCGGACAGCTCGGAACGGAACTTTGTGAGAGCCTTCGCGGAATTTATGGAGATGCTAATGTGATTGCCAGCGATGTGCGCCCCTTGAGCGGCTCGGTGGCAGAATCCGGACCATCTGAAGTACTCGACATTTTAGATAAAAATCGCTTCACAGAGATTTTGGATCAATACAAGCCCACGCAGATTTATCATCTGGCTGCTTTGCTATCCGCCACTGCTGAAAAAAATCCAAAACTGGGTTGGACGCTCAACATGGATGGCTTGTTTCATGTACTTGATGCGGCCAAAGAAAGAAATCTCGCCAAGGTCTATTGGCCCAGCAGCATTGCCGTATTCGGTCCGAATACTCCACGGGTTCAAACACCTCAGCACTGCGTGATGGACCCAAATACAATTTATGGAATCACCAAGCTGGCGGGCGAACGCTATTGCGAATATTATTTTGAAAAACACGGTGTGGATGTTAGAAGTATTCGCTACCCCGGACTTATTGGGTATAAATCGGCTCCAGGTGGAGGAACCACAGATTATGCGGTAGACATTTACCATCAGGCTTTGGAGCACGGGAAATATGAGTGTTTCCTCTCTTCGGAAACAGAGCTGCCTATGCTTTACATGCCGGACGCTCTTCGTGCAACCATCAGTCTCATGGAAGCCCCGGCCGAGCAAATTCAAATTCGTAGCAGTTATAATGTTGCGGGCATGAGCTTCACCCCGGAACAGATCGCCGCTTCGATCCGACATGATATTCCGGGTTTTGAAATCAGCTATGCTCCGGACTACCGTCAACACATTGCCGATTCCTGGCCGAAAAGTATTGATGACGGAAAAGCGCGTATGGATTGGGGATGGAAACCCGAGTATGATTTGCAAGGCATGACAGACGACATGTTGATGCATCTTCGGGAAATGAAGAGCCAAAAGGTTTGATTTAATCTACGTAAAATTCCTGTTTGAAGGGATAGTTTTCTTTTTCACCTCTTTCGTTGATTAAGATGAGTTCTCCTTCAATCAAATAATTTCCTTTCTCCAGATTGAAAAGGATAAAGCGCTGAGTATAGCGATCAATCTCAATATTATTCAGATTGATTTTCCTGTTATTCAGCATGGCTTTTTGAATGCTGATTTCCACCAATTCCGGTTTTTTGCTTTTGAATGCCACATCAAACATGGCGTTCTTGCCTTTTTGGACCTGGTAGAACTGTGCCGAATAAACTACCGGCACCAGCGACTCAGAAGCAGCTCTTGTTTTCACTTCATACAGCTCCATGCATTTATCCAGAATTGCCAATTTTAGTAAAAGCAGGTTATTTCTTTTCCAGCTTCGAAGCAATACCGCATCATCTGTATACACCATATCCGGCGACCAATCGATCAATAGGCCGGAATAATTTTTCATGGAATCGTTAAACCGATTGACTGTTTTAGAAAATGAACGGGCAATTTGATCCGTATTTTGATACTTGTCGAGTTCTAACTCTAACTCCTGTGTCCAATTCTCGCTTTCCTCAAAAAGATCCCGGGCCGCATTGTTCTTCAGCCGTGCCGTGCTCAACACAAAATTCCGGTCAAGCAGATTGATTTGCTTTTCGAGCAGCTCATTGTTCCGGTCCAACCTGCGGGCAATAGCTTCTTCATCTACCCTGCCTGAGCAGGAAATTATCACAAGGAAAGCTATCAATCCAAAACGCCACATCGTACTTAAATAACGAAAAAGACAGTCAAAAGGTACAAGTCACCTCACTTCTTAATTTAATATAAAATCAGATGACTTGACTTCAATCTCCGGGAATAAATAAAAATACCTGCACCCAACATTCCCAGTCCCGCGGTATACACGCCCCAATTGAATCTTTTGGGAACAAATTCCGCCATCTGCCGCATAAGTGCTGATTCTCCTGCATCAAGCTTCCCGTCTTCAATTAATTGCAAACTATCCTGCATAAAGGCCGCCAACATAAAGACACATCCAAGAAGCATCAACGCTGCTTCCCCTTTACGAACAGCTAGTTGATTCCCTTTTTCTTCCTGTACACTTATGATCCATCCCAGCACAATCAGAAGCAATGAAATCAGACAAGGAGCCAATACAGGACCAAACCAGGGGACGGGAATTAAAAACAAAACATCCCAGCTGAGAATGGATTGCGGCCACTGGATAAAAAGGAAAAGAAACACATAATAGAAGATGTCCCAAATTCCAAAAGCGGCGAGAAAATATCCGAGACGCGACCAGGTGTTTTTTCCCAACATCCATCCCACGCTTACAAGCATTACTACTGTAGCAAGCTCACGGATTAGTTCAACCCAAAGCAATTGCTTTGATAAAGGCTGAAGCGGAAACAAGTCCACCGTTTCGCCATAAAACAGCGCGCGCAGATAAACCACCACCGCCGCTTCCAAAGCGGCCATGGCAATGGAATAAACTACCAAAAGAATCCAATTAACATTATGTGATTTCATATAATTAAAGCGATTAAATTGTTGAGGTATTCTGCCCTTTATTCCTGCGAGTCCGATCTGTCTGCTCCAATACTTCATGAGGTTTAAGGTTGTGGTAGAACCACTCGGGGGAAATAAAAACCAGTTGCGCAAGCAGAACAAAAGGCAGAAGGATCATTTGAATTTGAATCAGATTATCGATACTATCCTGATGTTTCCAGGGTTCTATTATTTCCGGAATAAGATGGATAAGGATTACAAAAAGAAGGAGGTAATAACAGAATTGAATGGCATGGAAAATCTTTTTCCCAACAGATGAGGTCTTCTTTCCAAGGAGTGCATTCATGACCACAAAAAAGAAATGTGGAATACCCAGTCCGGCGATAAAAATGCTCAGAAACATTGGTAAACACACCATTGCACTCGCCAGTACTTGAAATTTGACAAGATAATTGCGGTAGCGGGAATAATTCCCTTTTAACGGATAGTCCATTGGTTTCTTAGTTGGTTTATTGATAAATGAGCATATTGCTTAAGGTCAATATGCCGAAGATTTCCAGCCAAACTCCCCCGTTTGTATTCCTGAATGAAATAACAGAGCCTCTCGGGCATGAACAGGGTACCAAAAAACATGACGGTTATCACAGGAAGACTTCGGTTACCGTTTCCAAATTCGAAATACTGCATCCGCACTTCGCCTTCCATGCTGGCGGGAATACCAAACAATACATGTTTCATGTCATGTGCTTCGTATCCATTCATCAGTTCCAGCTGGTTTTTTTGAAGAAACTCGGCAGTATGCCGACCCAGACTTCCAGACGGAAAACGCAACAGCTCCTGAAAATGCAGTTGTTTCCCTTTCCCCTTGTAAACGGTTTTACAATACGGGAAATAGACATTCAAGGTGAGAAACATAAACAGTTGTTCTCTTATTTTAAGATTTTCAAAGTACTTTGAAATACAAAGCCTCATGGTAAAAAAATTTAGTCTTTCGTATTAATCAATTTTTCCAGGGCGTCCAGATGATTTTCAAATGTTTTTTTTCCGGGCAGTGTGGCCGCGTATGAAGTCACGGGTTTTTTTCCGCGAAATTCTTTTCTTACATGAACGTACCCGAGCTTTTCCAAAGCTTGGATATGGCTGGCCACATTGCCGTCACTCATTCCCAGCGCTTCTTTCATCTCGGTAAATTCAACCCAATCATTCACCATGAGGACCGACATAATTCCCAAACGCGCCCTGCTTTCAAATGCTTTTTCCAGTCCTTCGAGAATATATTTCATCTTTCGTAGCGAAAATACATGATTGCTCCGTATACCGCATGCAAGGCTCCAAAGCCAATGGTCCAAAACAAAAATCCAGCATTCGGGTACAATACCGCTAAAGTTCCCAACACCAAAATTGCAAGCCCCATGATTCGAAGCTCATCATAGGTATATCGGCTTGCAAAAAACAATCCGAGCCCGTAGCATAAGAGGGTGGTTGGAAAAAAAGCATCCGCCTGAAGTTGATTGAAATTTTGAAGAATTATCATGGCTCCAACCATCATGGGTAATCCCAATGCTCCCAAAATATTCTTTGTGCTGTGATTCCAAACCTTGAGCCCTTTTTTCAAGGTACGTCGCAGTGTCAATCCCATGCTCACTAAAACAGAGATACAAAAGAGGAAAAAAGAGAGATTGACAAACAATTCCCATTCTGGTGTTAATATATTGAAATTCCTTTGGTCCGTAAACGACATGACTCCTTCGCTCGCCATGTAACCGGCAAAAACCAGAGCTAAAAAACCAATGGCAATTCCAGACGAACCAGACAATGAAAGAAAGCGGCTGCTTCTTTCCATCATCTGACGAATTTCCTTAAGATCTTCCTGCGGATTTATCATTTTAAAAAGTGCTTTGTATTTCAAAGTTAAATTGAATTTCTAATAAAACAAATAAGCCGGCAGAAAAATCCACCGGCTAATCTATTACCAAACCAATCAAAGTGAGAAGGATATTAGCACTACCCTGTCGTACTTTAATAACAAAACTCAAACACAATACGATTGTATCGCACCAAAGGTTGTAATCCACAATTATTTTTTTACTACTATGTATTGCATATTACCTTCCAATGGATATATCTTTGCATTGTGAAGGTAGAGAACACTCAATCACAAATGAGAAAAGGCATCCTGGAATATTGCATTCTCGGAATCATTGCGCAGGAAGAAATTTATGCTTCAGACATCATAGAAAAACTGAAAGAGTCGAAATTGATTGTGGTAGAGGGAACACTTTACCCGATTCTGACCCGTCTGAAAAATGCCGGTTTGCTGCAATACCGCTGGGAAGAAAGCACCCAGGGACCTCCAAGAAAATATTATTCCATTACTCTGTCTGGAAAAACATTTTTAGAAGAATTACATACCACATGGTTCGAGTTGAATCAAGCTGTCAACCTGGCCATAGGCAAAAAGAAATAATCATGAACCGCATAATCAGCATTAACATTCGCGGCGTCATTTTTCAAATCGAAGAAGACGCATTTGACTACCTCGACGCCTATATAAAAAAACTAAAACGTCACTTTTCAGATCAGGACGGTATGGATGAAATCCTCTCCGATATTGAAACCCGGATTGCCGAAATGCTTACCCGGAACCCCGGACTCAACGGATCCGTCGATCTTAACCGCGTGAAAGAAATTGTTTCTCAAATGGGAGACCCAGCCCAATTTGATGACGAGGCTTCTGCTGAGCAGACCGCCGGCGAAAGTCAATCTGCCGTCGGGAAGAGAAAACTATACCGCGACAACGAAGGCAAGTGGTTAGGTGGTGTTTGTTCCGGTTTGGGCGCCTATTTCGACATCGACCCCCTATGGATTCGCATTGCCTTCCTGTTCGCGTTTTTCACCTTTGGCACCGGACTCCTTCTCTACATTCTGTTGTGGGTTCTCATTCCAGAAGCGGTTACCGCTTCTGAAAGACTTGAGATGAAGGGGAAAAAAGTGACTATCGACAACATAGAAAAAACCATCCGGGAAGAATTTGATCGATTCAAACAGGAATTTGACGACTCAGACATCGCAAGTCATACCAAAAGGGCGGCGAAGTCTGCCAGGAATGCAATTGGAGGGGCCGCCCGAAAAGGCGTACAGGCATTTTCAAGGCTTTTTGGTTTAGCGTTGGTCATCGTCGTTTTAATAGGCATCATCGTTTTGGGCTTTGCCTATTTTGGTTTTTTAATTGATCTCTGGAGAACCCCATTTTTTCCATTTTTCCAAAATCTCTTCGAAAGCCAGGCAGAATATTTCTTTTACTCCATTAGCCTCGCCTCTATGTTTCTTATTCCCGTGATTGGCGCCTTGTATTTAGGCGTCCGCTTGTTGCTCGGGCTCCGAAACACCTCTCCCTGGATTGGGCGTTCACTGTCCATCATTTGGTTATTCTCCATTGTGTTTACCGTGATTATGGTCTTTCAGTTGAGCTCCTCCTGGTCTGAACATGCGGTGCTCAGCGACGAAATGGCAATGGGCCATTCCGACACCTTGTTCATTGAATCGGCCAACACAACAGTCTACAATCAGAAAGAATATACTTTGGAATTCGGCAGAAGCAGAGGTATTCGTGGAATTTATGCGAAAGAAAACGGACAGCTCATGCGTCCTGTCAAATTATCCATTGTTCCTTCGGATGGAAACGAATTTATGCTGAAAGAACAAAGGCACTCGAATGGGAAAAACCATGAACAGGCGGCTGAGCTGGCAAGTAAAATCAGCCATTCCGTTGAATTGAATGGAAATCACCTCGTTTTTAATCCATACTATTCCGTTGACGATCATGAAGTCTGGAAGAATCAATTTATAGAATACACTCTGTATGTCCCCATAGGAAAAGTGATTGTTTTTGGTTCAAACACGGCCATATTCCTCGACAACATCAATACCGACAATTATATTCACAACAGCGCTCTGGAAGGAAACTCCTTTGTTATGACGCGAAAAGGACTCAATACAGAAAACACCAAACCGGACAATGGGCCTGCTGCCGAGAACTTTTTTTATAACAACTTTAATAGTTTAAGCCTGGAAGGGATTCCCGAATTGATCCTTTTCGAGAACGAATCTTACAAAATCTATACAGAATCGGGAGCAAACTATACCCCTCAATTCGAAGAGTCAGGTAATAATCTTCGGGTGTACATCCATCCTCTATCCTCCGGTCAATCTAAAGGAGCGCTTTATATTGGTATGCCGGCACTTCAGGATTTGGAAGTCGTTGGAGACAGCAAAGTATCCATCAATTTCCATCAACTAAGCACGTTTAAAATGAACCTGATTGGCGCTGTAAAAATGGAAGGCGAACTAATTGCAGAAAATATCAGTCTGGAGTCGAATGGAGTGAATCAGATATCACTGCAGGGAAAGACCCATCAACTAAAAGCCGAAATAAACGGTTCAGGCAACTGCGATGTCAAAAAACTTATAGCAGATGACGTCAAAGTAGAAGCGAACGGCGCCTCCCATGTCACTCTTTTTGCATCAGACAATTTGAAGGCAGAAGCCAACGGAGGAGCAGAAATTTACTATTCAGGCAACCCCAAAAACAAGAAAATGGAGCAATCGGCCGGAGCCCGCATTGCTAAAGCTTCCGATTAAGAATGTAGGTATAACCGATACCTCCCCCAATTCCCGCCGATTTGTGTGGCATTGGCCAGGCTTGTATGCCATAAAGTTGGACGCGAATGCAATGATTCCTGATCCTCAAACCAAAAGACTGGGTAACTGCCAGTCTTGAATAACCCCCCGTGCTAAGCCTGGTAGAACCATACATTTTTCCAAAGAAATAGGTATACGCCACACTTACCCGAGGCAACATTGGCGTGTTGATCACCTTATCGAAGCGAAACTCTAAAGATTGTTTTCCGAAAAGCTTCATAGTATAAGAAGCATAAAGATATGCGGGAAGCCATTGAACCTTCTTAAATGAGGAAGAATCAGGCCAGAACTGAGAAGAAATGCTATCGAATGCGTTCTGGCCGGAATTCGGCTTGTTTAAACTGTTCAATGAAGGGATGGACCAGCCATTGTATGTAAACGAAGTATCTTTGGTATACTGCGCGCCCGACCATTGCATGAATCCCAGGTTGTGAACTCCCATTGCATAAGCACCATCGGGACCAAGCAAGCCTTTAAAATCTGCAGAGACCTGTGCTCCCATTCCATTGACATATTGGAGGGTCTGTTTATTCCCCGGAGTGAGTTTAGCATTCACATTGATATCCCAGTCGGTCGAAGTACCATAAGGAGCCGTATAAACCTGAAGGCGCGGTGCCTGTACATCCAAAAACCTCAATCCTCTTGTTACACCCACGGAAACACTCAGGTTTGACCGGTTCGGGAAAAACTTAATCAAACCAAAATCAAGATAGTCAAAACGAGACCTACGAAAATCCAATCCCCCTGCAAAAGCGGTGTCGCCTTCAAATGCTTTATTTCCGAGACCCAAAAGCTTAAAAAAGTCACCGCTATAACTCGCTCCACCACGATCAATCAATCCATAACGAACGAAATAATGCAAGCTGTCCCTTTTGCAAAAACCGCTGTTCAAATTATACCAGGATAATGCATATTCGTTGTCGACACCCAGCAGGTTTTTACTTTGAACTCGGGAAGCATTTTCATTGATCAGCGCGTTGTTCAGGTCCGCCTGCCTGGATAAGCGCCAAAGCAACGCATTGTTTGCCGTACTTGCATCCAGGACATTGCTTGCCTCTGCATTTATCATAGATTGCGCCTTCACCGTGCGAAACGGATGTGCGTAGAATTCAGGGAATAAATTCCACAAACTGTCTTGTTGGCCCAGCACCCCCATAGGGAATAGCACAAGGCAGAGTGTCTTAATAACTTTGGTCATAGATAAAGTCTCCGGTCAAACTAATATTCAGCGTATAATCACTATAGAGCTTCCAGTAATTCGTATTTGATTTTGGTGTATTGAGTCTTGCCCTCACCATCACTTTCCTTGCTTCCTTGAGAATGGACATTTTTTCAGCAGGCACATTGGCCACCACCACAGACCGCAGCGATTGAACCACCCGGTTATTCACATCTGCCTTGCCTGCCTGAATGAGGTTTTGGTTTGTACCAACGAGCGAATCCAGCATCAGCCCATTTCCATCCAATAAAAATACCTGCAACTCCATTTCCAAAGGAAATCCGTTGTCTACTACCACATTTAACTTTCCGGAAAGAATTCTGTCGAAATTATTGACTCCTTCTAAATTGAAATTAAAGGTATCGCTCAAAGTCAAACCGTCTGCTTTAAGGCTCACAGGCATATCCACTTCAAGGCGCACCGCCAATTCAGACTGGTCCGTTACAAAATCCTTGAAATTATTGATGTTGCCGTTCGGACTCGTTGTAATGCTGAAATCATAATCGAGCTTATTCGGGAGCTGTTCTATAAAAGGCTTGATATTGGAATTACTTGTGTTCAGATTTAACACAGTGATTGAAGGCACAAATGGCGCCTTCGCAGCTGGCGCAATACTATGCACATTGTTCACCACTGCTCCGCTCAATGCTATAGCATTTCCCTTATATGTGTTTCGCGAAGTCAGTTGTTTGATTGCTGCTTCTCCCGGAATGCCCAAGCCATTTTCCAGCACAATATTTACATTCAGATCTTCAAAGTCCAGGTTTCCCTGTATCGGCCCCAGTAGATCCAGGTCAACCGTTTCCGGACCTCCTTCGAACACCTGATTCCCAAAATATCCTTCGGCATAGGATGGCTTCATGTCAACCAGGCCGGCATACAGAAATACGCTGTCGTTCAGAGAAATTTGCCTTTCAATTCCCGATGAATCAATGGAAACCTTCAAGACATTGTAAAGTGTGTTCACGGTGTCTGTCACCGTAGGGTTTTTACCCCGGGTATCGATATCATAGTCTTTTAAATCATATTCAATCTTAAAATTCGATACTCCTCCCGGAGGAGCTGCAGGCACCGTAAAAAACTTATGAAATGCTTGTCCATTCAGAGTAGCGTACGGAATGGAGTACTCGATTTTCATGTCTTCTTCTATGGTACTCACCACCCGAAAACGGGCAGTTCCTTCCTTGACCGTCATTCGCTTCAATTGAACCTCACCAAGGTCGTACACAATCACATCATCCGAAGATAATACGGTTTGTGCCGGAAAGCGGGCAATTGCGCTCTCCGGTTTCATGTCTTTTACAGAAAAAGTAATGGTTGTAATAGCAAATTGATTGATTTTCACGGGTCCATTGGAGGCGGCTGTTTCAAACAATATGGGTGTTGCCTGCATGGCCGCATATAAGGTTTTACCCGACAGGTCAACTACCTTGGTTTGACTCGCTCCCGGCAGGATGTTCGTAAATGTATCCGTTTGGATAATGGATCCATCGACCTTATTCGACAATTGAAAAATTAGTTTGGAGATTTCTACGGGATAGCCATTGTCGATTTTTACCTCCAAAGTTCCCGATCTAAAAGTGGCCTCCTGGAAGAAATTCGAGCCATCAATGTCAATTGCCCCGACTCCGCTGATAGACTGCGCCGGAATTGGAACTGTTTGTCCATCCAGACTGCTGGCTGCCGGAAACACAAGAAAAAGAGGAACGGCCTGTGCTTGAGATTGATCGGCCAGCTCCAGTGTATTCAAGGAAAGCGTGTTTACATTTTCCGAATCGGGCACCATAAAAAGATCTTGAATGTTTGCCCTATAGAGATCATACGCATTCACCAATCGAAGTGCTCCATTTGGATCTGGCACCAGTGTGCTGTCCCGTAGAAGATTCTTCAAATTTAATTCAGCATGCGCCAAAGGCAAAAGCACATCGCTGCTAAATCGGGAAAAAGGCTGTTCTTTTTTACAAGCGCCTACAAACAGCAATGCCAGTAAAGACAAGTAAATAGCTCTTTTCATAGTGATTCGGTTGAAACAAATGTAAATATTAGACCAGGTAAATGAAAAGAAGGCTGCTAATTGCGGCCTTCCCATTCGCTTTACCTGCTGTTTTGTTTATGTCTCAATACTATAAAAATCGCTTGACTACTCCTTGCGGACTCTGATTATAATTGACTCTTTCGGGCCTGTTATTTGTAGCAAATATTCTCCTGAAGCCAGGCTACTTGTGTTTTTTATGACCGCCTTGCCTGGAATCATTAATACTGCGACGGGCATTTCCCGCCCATTGATGGAATACATTTTTACTTCTTGTATTTGCTCGTATTCAAGCGTCAAACTTTCGACGAATGGATTCGGATATACGCGTATATTCTGACGAAGGGCCGCTGGAACATCCAAAACCAGAATGTTCAATGCCGTTTCTGCAAAGCAGGTTGAATCCAAATTATACTCCCTGTGATTTACCAGATAATTTCCAGGACCAGAATACAAATGAACCGGTTGCGCGAGTGAAGATGTAGATCCATCCCCAAAAGCCCAAAGATGAAACCCTGAAGCAACAATCGGTATAAATTCTATTCCTCCACTTACGGCCTTGTATGTAAATCCAGAGGTATCCACTATGCTTTTATACAGGGCAAATGAATAGTCAAAATGACACGAATTAGAATCTACCAATAGAATTGAATAGCTTCCGGGAAATAAATACTTTTCATTGCCATGGGTTGAATCCTGCCAATACACATTTGCGCCTGCTGGAACCAATCCAAGCTCTACCCTAAATGAATCATCCGGACAAATCATTTGCCCATCCGGCAAGCCACTCAACACGGGTTTCGACGGCACATTGAGGTACGTCATCTGGCTGTCTGCACAATGCTGATCCTTTACTCTGATAAACACAGGCCGACTCCTGTCAACAGGAATTGGATTTGAAGCAAGGTTTTGATTAAAGTACACAAGATACGGTGGGTTGCCTCCCGTCACATCAGGGAAAAACGAATCTCCCTGGCAAACATTGGTGAATGTAGCGTTAGTAATTTTCGGTTTTGGATAGACTCCCAACCAAACACTGTCCTTTCTTGAACATCCTGAAATATTGCTTGTATAAAATTGCTTCCAGCCTTTGCTCGCCTCCATTTTCGGAAACAGAGTAGTAGTATCATACCAAAATGCAGTATCTGCATTGGTAAAGACTGAAGGCCCGACGGACACACTATCTCCTGCACAGGTATATGCCGAATCAGAAAAGGAATAGGACGGTAAATGATTGATGCGTAATGTTTTTTCAATCGATAGCGAACATCTTGAAGAATCCCGAATCAACACCTGAATTCGGCTGTCTGCCTGGGGTTTCAACAGGGCCTGATTTCCTGATAGATAAATTTGCGGGTTTTGCGGGAAGTCCAAATTCGACCAATAAATTGAATCTATGTCTCTGCTGCCATGGTCCTGCAATGTCCAAAGGACCGAATCGCCCGGACACATACTATCAGTTCCCAACAGTTCAAATTTGAAATTGGTCAGTCCCCGAATTTTGAATAGCGTATCGGTATGGCAACCCCCGAAATACCCGTGATTCGATAGCAAGGTATATTTATTTGAATCGATGGTTTTTGAAAAGATTCCCGTTCCATCCTGTTGCAGATGATAGGTGTCATCAAAAAAATACCAGCTTGTTTTCTCGGAACCATTACCGGTCTGCAAAACGTTGGTTGCCACCGAAACATCCCAGCAACTTTGCGCCAATATCTGCCTGCTCCTCACCGGTTTATTAGGGGAAAAGCTAACAAAGTAATAGGTGGATTTTGGATAGGGGCATCCTCTGTCTGTAAGCTTAATCCAAAAGAATTTTTGTTCAATAGAGGCCGTGTCAGCCAAATCACTTTTTACAAATACTTTTAAGCAGGCATAAGGGCCAAGCGGATAGGTCGTATTCCAGCTAATTGCCGAATCTGCCTGTAAGACCTCGATATAAGTTGAATCTCCATCTGCATCATAGGATTGCCATGAAATAGCAGCAGAATCGCCGGCACAATAGGCTACCTGACAGGTATCTGACGAATTGGATAATCCCAGAATAAGGGGCGCCTGATCCATTTGTTGCGACACAACAATAACTTCTAAATCACGCTTTAGAGTCCCGGTCATCTCCCAGATTCCATTGTTTTTTTTCCAAAGTGTCGCCTGAACAACAATGGTTTTCTTTTCGTTCAGGATGGTTGGTCTGAAGCGGAGAAATCCGTCTGTATCCATATGAAAACCTGCCGGAAATTGAAGACTTCCATTGGGATACCCCAAAAATGTTAATGGCTTTTGTGGAGAAAAATATCCGGTATATGTCATACTCGTATTTCCGGCAATTTCTCCTGCTACCAAACTATAACTAACCGAGTCCCCGGCATCATCCGGTTGAACCTTATAATTGGATTCTATATCCTGATTGTATGGGAATAGAAATTTAGGGCTCTCCACAAAATGCCCCCCGCTCGCATCCTTGCAGCGATTGAAATTTATTTCTACATAATAGTTCTGGCTGTTGTCCCGGTACGCGGGCTGAACCCAAACCTTCCAATTACAGTCGTTTGTGCCGCTCAAATCAAGGGAATATTCATAGAGTCTCTCCTCATAGTTCCCCGTGCCATTGCACGGAATGCTCTGACATGGATTCAATCGTTTGGTAGAAATCAGGTTGACCGTGTTTGCAGGAGATACGATTGTTGCACCATTGCCCTGAGCATAAATGTCGAAAGAATAAAGGGGTCCGTCGCAAACCCGCACGTATCGAACATAAATCGTATAGCTATTCGCTCCACTTTTCGAATAAAACAACTCTATCCCCTGGGTGCGGTGAGATGCCCATAGCGAATGGGCAATCAACGTAATCATCGCACAAAAAATGATCTTTTTCATCGTCTTCAGGTTTTGTAACCTTTGGACGATGATTTTATTCCGCGGTTGCCTAAAACAAAAAAAGGCCGGATAAATCCGACCTTCCATATTAATATTTTAAGCCTTACAAAGCTGCCTGGTACCGACGGCCTACTTCATCCCAATTAATCACATTAAAGAAGGATGAAATATAATCGGGACGACGATTCTGGTAGTTCAGGTAATATGCATGTTCCCAAACATCCAGGCCAAGAATTGGAGTTCCGTTGCAGTCGTTTACAACGTCCATTAATGGATTATCCTGATTAGGCGTTGAACAAACTTTCAATTTTCCGTTCTCTAAGCATAACCACGCCCAGCCAGAACCAAATCGGGTTGCCGCTGCTTTACTGAAGCTTTCCTTGAATGAATCAAATCCGCCTAAGTCACGGTTAATGGCATCGGCCAAAGCTCCACCTGGCATGCCTCCTCCGTTTGGAGACATTACAGTCCAGAATAAGGTGTGGTTATAATGACCCCCTCCGTTGTTTCTTACCGCAGTAGGATAGCTGGAAATATTCGCCATGATGTCTTCAAGCGACTTTCCCGCCGCTCCAGTTCCTTCAATGGCTGCGTTTAAATTGTTGACGTATGCTGCGTGATGTTTACCATGGTGTATTTCCATGGTGCGCGCATCGATATGTGGTTCTAAAGCATTAAATGCATAGGGTAATTGTGGCAATTCAAATGACATAATAATATGATTTTAATTTTTCGACGCTCAAATTTAGGCATTTTAACCGACGCATAAAATGCCCTACATTTGAAACCTTCGACAACTCATATTGTTTGAAAAATGGAGATTTTATCTGTTGTTTCCCCCGACGATTTTCCGTTCGACTGGTATGCCATTGCCAATGAAAAACATTTTTGGTTCAAATCCCGGATGGACGCCTTCATGCGCTTTGCCCCCAGATACCTTTCTCTGAATGAAAACTTGCATGTGATGGAAATTGGTTGCGGCAACGGTTTGGTGAGAAAGCAACTCGAAAACACCGTCGGGTGGACTGTAGATGGATGCGATATCAACGAAGCTGCCCTAAAACTGAACGAAGGTTTAAAAGGGAAAACCTTCCTGTACAATATTCATGAACGAAACGAACGTTTTCGTGATTTATACGACGCCATCATCTTGTTTGATGTATTGGAACATATCCCAGACTCCAAAGCGTTTTTGGAATCCATTCTCTTTCATCTTAAACCCAGAGGAATACTATTCATCAACGTGCCTGCATTAAACCAATACAAAAGCGACTACGATGAAGTAGTAGGACACGTGCGCCGTTACAATAAAAAGATGATGGATGAGGCGTTTAAATCATTGCCCGCTAAAGTACTTGGGCATCGGTATTGGGCTATGGCCTTGCTGCCCGCATTAATCGCCAGAAAAAAACTCGTTCGGAACAAAGGAGACATCAAAGCCGTGGTTGAAAAAGGCTTGCAACCACCCAATGCATTGCTTAACAGTCTATTTTACTCCTTGTTAAAAACAGAGAAGTGGTTATTTTCGAATCCTCCGATCGGTGCTTCATTGATGACCGCCATTCAAAAGGATCGTTATGAATAAGAAAAAACCAGCGACAAGCTCTGTTGCGTTTTCAGAAAAGTCTCAAGACAAAACGGCGCTGGTCATAAGTGGCCTGGCTGCCCTAGCCTATTATTTCTATTCTTTCAAATCAACCGGATATTATCAGCACGACGAAATTGCCCATCTCATGAACATGTATGAGTTCTGGGACAACCCGGCGGCTATCCTCGGCAACTGGCCTAAAACCGGATACAAGCTTGTATATGCTATTCCGGCACTTTTGGGAACCCGGTTTTTATTAATACTCAATTGTCTCTTTGCCGGACTTGCCTCCTGGCTGGCCTATAAAACTGCAGCGGTATTCGATAAAAAATACGCCTTGCTGGCCGCCATTCTTTTAGCCACAGAGCCGATGTGGATTGAAATTGCTTTTCGAAATTATGCCGATAGCTTTTCCGGGTTGGTGCTTATTGCGGCGCTCTATTTTCATTATAAAGAGAAATGGCTATGGGCTGGCCTCCTGCTTTCTTTCAGCACGCTGGTCCGGCAAGAATTTTTCCTGATTGCCATACCCTACGGAATTTATCTTCTGACTCAAAAAAGATGGCTTGCCGCTTTTATGATGGGGTCCTTTCCTGTGTTATACGATATCTGGGGCGCCATTGAAACCGGAGATCCCCTGTACCTGATAAATTCAAGTAAAGCCACCAGTGATTTATACAGCGAACAGTTTGCCCGCCACGGGTTTTTCCATTTTTGGAGAATGAGTTTTGTGGTTTGGGGCGCTGTTACGACCCTTTTGGCTGTTCTGTTTACATCCTTGGCCGCCGAATCCGCTTTTAAAAAGGAGAGCAAATCGCATTTTGATAAAAACCCCTGGTTTCTGATTCTTCCTGCTGTAATCTATTTGCTCATTCATAGTTTATTCAACTGGGATGCCCTTGCATTGGGAGCTTCTCCAAACCTGAGGTATATGAATGGCATCGGTCCGGTTCTCGCTGTCATGGCCACACTTGGCCTGGCCAAATGGGACGAGTTCCGGTCAAAGCCCATGTTTCACCTGATTGTTCTTGGTGTTGCCTTGCTTTCCTACGCGGCTTTTGCCAGCTATAAACATAACGGCGTAGTTTTGACAGAAGAACAGGATTATAGTTTGTTCTTTTTTGGGTTAATCACTGTGGCTTTGCTGTTCGTGAAACTGAGCCTGCAAACACGTATTGTCATCTATTCCATTCTTGCACTGATTTCCGGATTGCTCCCCGTGCAGCCCAAAAAACCAAGTCCGGAAGATATCGCCATTCAAAACATGGTGAAATGGATCGTCAAGCAAAAGAAGGACGACGCCATGCTATTTACCAACCATACGGTTGTTCCTTATTATTACGACAAACAGGCAGGCCATCTTCCGGAAAATATGCAGAGCCTGGATAGCGCAAAAATTGCCGACGCTCCTGTAGGAACTTTGCTCATTATTGATTCGCATTACTCGCTTCGAAAAGATTTCCCAGCCCCTGCGGAACAGGTTCTGGAACAATACCTGCAAGATCACGACTTTCAAAAAGCGATTAACTCCATTATTCAGATAAATCAAGGTAATTATCAGGTAGTCAATCAGTTTATTTCCAAAGATCAGCGCTTTGGCGCCATTGTTCTCGAAAAAACCAAATGAAAATTAGTCCCGAACAGTTCAAGCTTTCCATCATTGTTCCATGTTACAATGAAGAAGCCGTAATCGGCCTGACTTACGAGCGCCTGATCGGTGTTCTGGAATCAAACGGGTATACATACGAAGTTTTGTTTATTGATGATGGTAGCCGCGATCGCACCGCCGAAATCATTCTGGAAAAATCAGCACAAAACGCACAGGTTCAATTGCTTTCATTCAGCAGAAACTTTGGTCACCAACCTGCAGTATCGGCAGGAATCAACGAGTGCAGCGGCGACTTCGCCATCATCATCGACGCAGACCTTCAGGACCCACCGGAATTGTTTCCTGACATCATTCAGACTTATTTCAACTCTTCCTGCAATGTGGTGTATTGCGTCCGTCAGAATCGCGAAGGCGTAAGCTTCTTCAAAAAAATGGGATATCACTACTTTTACCGAATGGTGAATTATTTGTCGGATGTGAATTTACCCCTGGACTCGGGAGATTTTCGCTTGATAGACAGGGATGTAATCGACGCTTACAAGAGATTCGGCGAGAAAAACAAATATGTTCGTGGCATTATTGCCTGGATGGGTTTTACCCAGGTTCCTTTTTATTACAACCGACCGGGAAGAGCAGAAGGCGAAACGAAATACAGCATTCGGAAATTGATTGGACTTGCTTCCACCGGAATGTTTTATTTCTCCAAAAAGCCCCTGAAACTGGCCGTCAATCTTGGTGTATTAGCCTTGATAATTGGTTTGATACTCTCTGTCAAAGTCATTTACGAAAAGTTCAGCGGAGAACTCACAGAAGTTCCCGGTTGGGCATCGACAATCCTAACCATGATCCTCTTTGGTGCGGTTCAGCTTATTACCATTGGCGTTCTTGGGGAATACCTGGGGAATATTTTTGATGAGGTTCGGAACAGGCCCGAATATATCATCCGAAAAAAGAGAAAGGAATAAGTTTATCTCCTTCCTGGCTTTCTTCTGAAATTTTTTCTCGGTCCATTGTGTGCCGGTCTGCTTTTATATTCCGGCGACTCACCCAAAGATGGAGGCACTTGGAATTTGGGCAATTCCCTTTCAATCAAGGCTTCAATTCGATTGAACTTAAATCCGTCTTTGTCAGAAATAAATGTGATGGCTATACCATTTCTTTCAGCGCGCGCCGTCCGGCCGATTCGGTGGATATAGTCTTCCGGGTCGGGTGGAACATCGTAATTAACCACCAACTCAATTCCATCCACATCTATTCCACGAGAAACAATATCGGTCCCAATCAGGTATTTCAATTTTTTATTTCGGAATGCCAGCATTACCTCCTCGCGTTGCGCCTGCTCCAAATCCGAGTGGATTGCCCGTGCTTCAATCCCCGATTTTTGCATCTCCCTTTCCAGTGATTTCGCCTTGTCTTTGGTCGATGTAAAGATGATGGCACTCTGAAAATCAGAGGTGTTCAATATTTTTTGCAGCAACGCTGTTTTCTGGGCATCATAGGCCAGATAGCACTGCTGAACTATATTGGCGGCAGGTTTGGAAATGGCAATGCTTATCTCTCTCGGCTCGTGGAGGATTTTGTTGGCTAACTCCCGAATTCGCGGAGGCATTGTAGCTGAGAACAATAGATTTTGTCTTTTCTTGGGCAGTTTTTGAATGATGCGGATGATGTCTTCGTAAAAACCCATGTCGAGCATCCGGTCGGCTTCATCCAGCACCAGGTATTCCACGCCATCCAATTTCAAATTGCCGGTAACAAGATGCGAAATAAGCCTTCCGGGGGTTGCAATGACAATATCTGCCCCCGTTTCAAAAGCCTTCCGCTGCTGGTCATAGGCAGAGCCATCTCCTCCACCAAACACCGGGATACAACTTACGCCCAGGAAATAACCAAATCCTTCTACCTGTTGATCAATCTGTTGGGCCAGCTCCCGGGTGGGTGCAATAATAATTGCTTTTACCTGATCGCTTTCCGATCCCGTCAATTGATTCAAAAGTGGCAGTAAATAGGCGGCAGTTTTACCCGTTCCGGTTTGCGCACAGGCGATTAAATCATGCCCTTCCAGAATTATAGGAATCGCTTGTTCCTGTATCGGGGTTGCTTTCTCAAACCCCATCGCATCCAAGCCATCGAGTAAGCGTTCTTTAAAATCAAAATCGTGAAAGTTCAATTGTTTCTTCTCTCCTTTATTAATACTAATCTATTTGCCATTCCTGGCTTTGTCTTTCAAACGCGTTTCGCCTGAAAAAATGTCTTCATTAATTGTTCTGATTCTTCTGCCAAAATGCCGCCAACAATTTCCGTTTTCGGATGAAGGATCTCCGCATTAAAATGCTGATAACCACGCTTTTTGTCCGAAGCACCAAAGACAACTCTATCAATCTGCGACCAAAACAAAGCTCCGGCACACATGACGCAGGGTTCCAAAGTTACATAGAGGGTACACTCTTTGAGGTATTTGGAGTTCAGTGCTGAAAAGGCGGCAGTTAAGGCCAACATTTCTGCATGTGCGGTGACATCATTTAATCGTTCTGTTTGGTTGTATCCTTTTCCGATAATCTGGTTTTCGCAAACGACAATAGCGCCAACCGGAATTTCATCTTCATCAAAAGCCTGCTTTGCCAAGCGCAAAGCCTGCTTCATAAAGAAGTCGTCGGATAAAATATTTTCCATGGAACAAAACTATTTTAAAAAGCGTTAAGTTTAAGCTTGAATATGTTCAATATAGGAATTGTTTGTTATCCTACTTTCGGAGGAAGCGGAGTAGTTGCAACGGAATTAGGAAAAGCATTGGCAGAAAAGGGCCACCAGGTGCATTTTATCTCGTACTCCAGACCCGCCCGACTGGAATCTTTTTTGGAAAACGTTTTTTACCACGAAGTGTCGGTGAGCAATTACCCGCTCTTTGACTATCCCCCCTATGAAACCGCCTTAGCCAGCAAGTTGGTGGACATTGTTCTTTTTGCCAATTTGGACATACTGCATGTACACTATGCCATTCCTCACGCCTCAGCTGCCATCATGGCCAAACAAATTTTAGCCAAACAGGGGAAACATATTTCGGTGGTTACCACCTTACACGGAACAGATATAACCCTGGTAGGAAAAGACGCAACCTACGAACCCGTAGTGTCATACTCCATCAATGAATCAGACGCGGTAACAAGTGTTTCCCAAAGCCTGAAAGATAAGACCTACGAATTCTTCCACGTGGAGAAAGAAATTCATGTGGTTCCGAATTTTATTGATTTCAAGCGCTTTAGCAAAAAGCCTAAAGAACATTTCAAAAAAGCAATTGCCCCTTTGGGAGAACGCATTCTGGTTCACACTTCAAACTTCAGAAAGGTTAAGCGTGTAGATGATGTAATCAAAGTATTCAATCTGGTGCAGGAAAAAATGCCCGCCAAATTGCTGCTAATCGGGGATGGTCCCGAGCGCATGAATATCGAAAAACTCTGCCGGGAACTTAACATTTGCGACCGGGTAACCTTTTTAGGCAAACAGGAAATGGTAGAAGAAATTCTTTCTGTTTGCGATTTATTCATGCTCCCCTCTGATTCCGAAAGTTTCGGATTAGCTGCTTTGGAAGCAATGGCTTGCCAGGTACCTGTTATTTCTACGAATAGTGGTGGTATGCCTGAATTAAATATTCATGGCGTAACCGGTTTTAATTCAGCAATTGGCGATGTGGAAGACATGGCGAAAAATGCCCTGTACATTCTGAAAGATGAAAATATTCTAGCGGAATTCAAAGCCAATGCATTGAAACAAGCCCATGAATTCGATATTGATAAAATCCTGATTCGCTACGAAGCAATTTATGCTTCTGCCCTTGAAGCGCAACAAGTTTGACTACTTCTTCTTTCCGGATTCTTTCCGAAGGGTCAACAGCTCTTTTTCGGTCAGATGACGGATGTCGCCTCGCTTCAATCCGTCTTTACTCAGACCTGCAAACGTAACACGATCAAGCTTGTCAACCAAGTAACCCAAAGAATTGAACATCCTATGAACAATATGGTTTTTGCCTGAGTGAATTTCCACACCAATGATTCTCCGCGATTCATCCACATAAGCTATCTCGTCAGGCTTTATAAAACCATCTTCCAACTCAACCCCTTCAGATAGTTTATCCAAATCTGCTTTGGTCATGGCTTTATTTAATTCGGCCTTGTAGATTTTATGCACTCCAAAAGAGGGATGAGTCAACTTTTGAGAAAGGTCTCCGTCGTTTGTAAGAAGCAATACTCCGGTGGTATTCCTGTCCAGCCTGCCCACGGGGAAAATCCGCTGTGGAACATGATCGCCAATTATATCCAAAACGGTTCGTCTGCCCTCCGGATCTACGGCGCTTGTGATGCAATCTTTTGGTTTATTCATCAGGATATAAACCGGCTTTTCGGGAAGAATAAGTCTTCCTTTAAAACGGATCTCATCACCAGGCTTCACTCTGACGCCAAGTTCTTTTACTTCGATTCCATTGACCGTTACAGCCCCGTTGAGTATAAACTCGTCTGCATCTCTTCTTGAACATAAGCCAGAATTAGACAGGTATTTATTAAGTCGTACCTCTTCGGTAATTGTCTTAATCTCATGACTCTTATCCGATTTTCTATGCAGTTCGGAAACTGGTCTCTCTTTGCGCCAATCGCCTAATAGCTCCTGGTCCTTTTCATTTAATTTTTTCGTTCTCGGACGTTTCCGCTCCTCCTTGCTTTCGTCCCTATACCTGCGGTTCTCTGTTTTGTCTGAAGAGCCTTTGGATTTGAATCTTCCTTCAGAGTTGTTTCTTTCGTTTCTTCCGCTATTCCTTCTCCCATCGTTCTCTCTGTCTCTTAACTGGTGCCGCGGTTTTCCATCTGAGGACTTAAAGGATTTACCCCCTTCTCTTCTGTCAGATGACTTGAAGTTTCTTTTGCTATCGTTCTCTCTGTCCTTTGATTGGTAGCGAGGTTTTCCATCTGAGGATTTAAAGGATTTACCGCCTTCTCTTCTGTCAGATGATTTAAAATTCCTTCTTCCTTCGCTTTCTCCGTCTTTCGAATCGTAACGAGGCTTTCTGTCGGATGGCTTATACGATTTGCCGCCTTCTCTTCTGTCAGATGACTTAAAAGACCGTTCAGATCTTCTTTTATCTCCGGATTCAAAAGGTTTGTCTTTCCCCTCTCCTCTGTATGCTGGTTTCCTTTTTGGGCCGCTGTATGGCCCACCCTCATCAGAATTATTCCGACTTTTACTGAAACCATCTTTCATTGGGCGCTTTCTGTCCGAATCCCTTCGGTCATCTTTTTTATTAGAATATCCTGAGCTCTTTCCTCGGCGCTCGGGTTTATTCCCGCCATTCATCCGTTTATTCACGGTGCAAAATTACGACAATGCAAGCGATGCGCAGCATTTTTTATTCGGGAGCAAAAGCCTCTGGGGAATTGTATTTTCGCAACATGATATCTTTCGATTCATTTCAACTCAAAAACGGTCTTCGTGTAATTCATCATTTTGACGGAAAAACACCCCTGGCCGTTGTTAATATTTTATACAATGTCGGTGCCCGGGATGAAAACCCCGAACTAACGGGAATGGCACATCTTTTCGAACATCTGATGTTTGGTGGATCAAAAAACGCCCCCTCCTATGATGAGCCTTTGCAACAGGCTTCCGGAGAAAACAATGCCTTTACCAGTAATGATATAACAAATTACTATGTCACCCTCCCGGCTGTCAATCTTGAAACAGCGCTCTGGCTCGAATCTGACCGAATGTTTCAATTGAACCTGACGCCTAAGACATTGCAGGTTCAGCAAGGTGTGGTAATGGAAGAGTTCAAACAACGCTATTTAAATCAGCCTTATGGAGATATGTGGCTTGAATTTCGTCCACTATGCTATAAAGTTCACCCTTACAATTGGGCAACCATCGGCAAGGAGCTGGCCCATATTGAAAAGGTGCAACTCACGGATTTGGATACGTTTTATTCTCAATATTACAATCCTAGCAATGCCATTCTGGTTATCGGAGGAAGTGTCAGTTTGGAAACATGTAAGACGCTGGTTAACCGGTGGTTTGGAGATATTCCCGCTGGACTTGTGAATCTTAATATTTATCCGCAAGAGCCCGCACAAACAGAGGCGAGGCGCCTGGAAATATCACGTGATGTGCCCATGACCTCGATCAGTATCGGATTCCATTGTCCTCCCCGCAAAGACTCATCTTATTACTCCGTTGATTTATTATCAGACATATTAGGGTCTTCCGATTCCTCTCGTCTTCACCAGCGTTTGGTAAAAGAGAATCGCTTATTTGCAGACATTGCCGCCTATTCAACCGATAGTTTGGACCCAGGTTTGTTTGTTATCAGTGGAAGAATATTTCCAGAAACAAAAGTAGAAGATGCGGAACTAGCCATTTGGAAAGTTCTGGAAGAATTAAAAAGAGAAAGTATTTCACAAAGAGAGTGGGAAAAAGTCGTCAATAAGAAGCTTACAGTTCTGAATTATAACGAATTAGAGGTTTTAAATAAAGCCATGAATCTGGCTCTTTTCACTCATCTGGGAAATACTGATCAAATCAATTACGAAGTGTCTTCCTACCAGGGAACATCCCCGGAATCTATTCAGAACACAGCGATTAAGTTATTCAATAGAAATCAATCCTCCACCCTTATCTACCAGGCAAAAGTATGATCAATAGAAGTATTGCGCCCGCAACAAGGCTTCCCGAAACACTTCCTCCCTTTTCATTTGATAATATTACACTCAAAAATGGAGTGCACGTGTTCTTTTCTAAGGAACATGAAGAGCTCGTTCGTGTCTCATTTTTCTTTCGTTGTGGCAGCTTGTATTCAACCGAAAAAGGGCTGGTTTCTGCTTTGAGCAAACTGTTATTGAGCGGCACGGATTTATTTAGCGCCTATGAAATTCAGGAGAAATTAGACTTCTACGGAGCTTATGTAGATATAGAATCCGGGTTCCTGTTTGTTTCTTTACATGTCTTTTGTATTCAAAACAATGTCGATCCAATCTTGTCGTTTTTACACGAAGTGCTTGAAAATGTGCGCATTCCAAATGATGAATTTGAATTGTACCGCCGTAAATCGATCGAGACTTTAAAGGTAAACGAACAAAAAACCGCCTTTTTATCGAAGCGAATATTCAATAGTACATACTTTGGATTGGAACATCCGTATGGGCGTTATATGACTCAAGAGGATTATTTAAAGTTATCCGTTGATCAGGTCCAGGGCTATTATGAAAATCGCCTATTGCCTTCCCTTGATTTCATTTTGGTGAACTCCCCGATAAACACTGAATCTATAAATTTATTTGGAAATAACACCAGAGAAACAACCAATTTGCCAGAAACGCTGTCTTTATTAAAAAAAGAGGTGTTCTCTATTCATCATCAGCACAACGACGCTGTTCAGGCAAGCATTTATGCGGGCATGCCTGCTCCTACAAGAAAGCATCCCGACTATCCCGCATGGTCAGTACTGATCACCTTATTTGGGGGCTATTTTGGTTCAAGGCTTATGAAGAACATTCGGGAAGACAAAGGTTATACATACGGAATCGGATCTAACACACTGCATTTGCATGATTCTTCATTATTAATTATTCGTTCCGATGTTAAAAACGAAGCAAAACTCGACTGCATGCATGAAATAATGCATGAAATGACACGTTTATTTACAGAAACAATTCGGGAAGAAGAGCTCACCACTGTTAAAAACTATATGCTGGGTAATATCCAACGAAGTTTTGACGGAAGCCTGGCCCGCGTTGATCGTTATAAAACAATCATGGAATATGAATTGAAGGAATCCTATTTTCATAATTATGTTCGCCAGGTTAAAAACATAACTAAGGAAGAACTTTATTCCATTGCAAGCATTTATCTGAACACCAATAATTTAAATGTCGTTATTGTCGGAGATTTCGGTAAGAACTAAACACCTTATTCTTGGGTGTATTCTCATATTGATTGGGGCAGAACAATTAACTGCACAACCCAATTTTAAACGGGTTTGCATTAAATCGAATAATACCGATATCATTCTTTTCTGGGATATTAGTGCCGATCCTTGTTCCAAGTTTCAGGAAATTGAGGTTTTCGCCAGGCCCAACGACTTTACAGCTTTCAGTAGTATTGGTACTATAACCAATGCCGCACAAAATTCTTTTGTGCATGCAGGAGCCGCTGTACTAACAGAAAAATGGAGCTACCAACTTATATATCGGTATTTGTGTGATAACAGTGAATTTAAAAGCGATACCTTATATATTGATCTGACCCAACCAAATAGTTCAGAATATGATTCTGTTAGTTATGATCCTGTAAGCAATGGCTATTTCTTGTCGTGGTCGCCAAATAACGCCGTTGACTTATTCGGATATTATCTGTGGGAACACGAAAACACAAATAACAACAACTTCAAATTTGACAGTGTATACCAAGGAACCTCCTACCTCGACACTCATCTGGACCCATTCACCGGACAACATTTTTATACCTTAACCGCGTTTGACTCCTGCAATAATCAATCTGTTATCTCCCAACCCCATGCAGCTCCATTTATTCAGGGAAAATCAAAGAACTGCGGAAGAGATATTGATCTTTCATGGACCCCATACATTGGACATGGAAACACGTATTTTCAAATATATCTGAGTATTGATGGCGCGGATTATTTTATTGACACCACTTTGCAAGGTAGTCAAAACACCTATTCAATACGAATCAAAAGCGGCCAAAAAGTCGAGGTTTTTGTCCGCGCCGGACTCGATAATGGAGCAAGCTCACGCAGTATCCCCATTCAATTTCAAGCTCTGGATTCCTTTCAGATTAGTAAAAATTATTTGTCTGCCGTAAGCTGGGTAGCTCCCAATACCGTAGAATTACATGGCACATACGATAATCCGGTTAATTTTGATAGCATCTATGTGTACCAACAAACAGAGACCAACCAAATATATTATTGGAAAGATGACATTAATAATAACCCATATCCTCTTCGTGTTTTAATACCAAGCGACACGTTAACTTACAAATTTGCTCACGAATTGATTGATCGATGTGGAAGACATTACCGCAGCAATGAGGCTTATAATGTGGTGCTTTCCGGGATTGAAACATCAACAGACAATTACAGCATCGAATGGACCCAACCCAATTATCTCGATGGAGGAATTGACATTGTTGAAATTCATCTTGGCGATAATTTAAGCAAGTATTCCACGTGGAACATTTTAGAAAACAACGTGAGCGATAGCTTTTATTCCAAACATATAACCCAAGAAAATCTAAATATTCGCTGTTTTCAAATCCTGAGCAAAGAAAACAACCCCAATAGTTACGGTTTTTCAGAAACCATCTACAGCAATCCTAAATGCTTCATTCAATCACCAAGTATCTATTTTCCAAACGCAATCTCCGTAAGAGGCATAAACAATACTTTCCGTGCTGTGGGTTTATCCATTGATTCAGATCAAAGCACCCTCAAAATATACGGACGAAACGGTCAATTAGTTCATTCTGGTAAACTCAGCGATGGCTGGAATGGTTTAGACCCAAATGGTAACGCATACCAAACAACGGTTTTTATTTACCTTGCAGATGTTTACTTCCTCACAGGAAAGAGAGCACAATACTCCGGAAATTTCACCGTACTCTACTAATACCCATGTCTATTTATATCCACGAAGAGAACAGTAAGTTCCACGTGAAACAAAAAAGGCAGCTGAAAAAATGGCTGCAGGAATTAATTCTTCTTCATGTAAAAATACCAGGAGCTGTAAACATCATCCTCCGAACGGATGAAGAATTGCTGGAAATGAATCAATCGGTATTGAACCACGATACGTATACCGATATTATAACATTCAATTATAACCTGGGAAATACCATTCATGGTGATTTATTCATCAGCATCGACCGGGTCAAAGAAAATGCGATTAAATTTGCAGTTCCAACAGATGTAGAACTTCGGCGTGTTATGGCACACGGTGTGCTTCATCTTATCGGGTTTAACGATAAAAAAGAGGAGGAACAAACTCAGATGCGTATTGAAGAAAACAAGGCTCTTCAAATCTACGATCAAATGTTCCACGTGAAACATGAATAGACAAGAATATGACCTTATCGTAGTTGGGGCAGGCCACGCAGGGTGCGAAGCAGCAGCAGCAGCGGCTAATTTAGGCTCCAAAGTGTTGCTTATTACCATGAATATGGGCACAATTGCTCAAATGTCATGTAATCCAGCTATGGGAGGAGTTGCTAAGGGTCAAATAGTCAGAGAAATAGATGCTTTAGGCGGTTATTCCGGAATCATCACAGACAAAACCATGATTCAATTTCGTATGTTGAATCGGTCTAAAGGTCCTGCCATGTGGAGTCCCCGTGCTCAAAGCGATCGATGGTTGTTCTCCAGTGAGTGGAGATTGGCCCTGGAACAAACCGACAATCTGGACTTCTGGCAGGATATGGTCAAAGAAATTCTGGTGAAAGATCAAAGGGTTTATGGAGTCAAAACGGGTATTGGAATAGAATTCTATTCTAAATCTGTAATCCTTACCAATGGAACTTTCTTAAATGGAATCATACATATTGGACAAAAACAACTTGGTGGTGGGCGCATGGGAGAAGCTGCCAGTTTTGGAATAACCGAACAACTTGTTTCTCTTGGATTCGAAAGTGGACGAATGAAGACAGGAACACCCCCCAGGGTCGACGGGCGTTCCTTGAACTGGGAAGCAATGGAAGAACAAAAAGGAGATGAAAAACCGGATAAATTTTCCTACACGGATACTCAAGCTCTCTCTAAACAAAGAAGCTGTTACATCACTTATACCAATTCTAAGGTGCACGAAACCCTAAAAGAGGGTTTTGACGATTCACCAATGTATACCGGACGAATACAAGGACTCGGTCCACGATATTGTCCATCCATCGAAGATAAAATCAATCGCTTTGCTGAACGTGAGCGTCACCAAATATTCGTTGAGCCCGAAGGATGGAATACCGTTGAAGTATATGTGAATGGCTTTTCTACTTCCCTTCCTGAAGCCATTCAACAAAAAGCTCTTCGACAAATTCCCGGATTTGAAAATGCCAAAATGTTCCGACCAGGATATGCCATTGAATACGATTTCTTTCAGCCTACGCAGCTTAAAACCACACTTGAAACGCATCTAATTGAAAATCTGTACTTCGCCGGACAAATAAACGGAACCACTGGTTATGAAGAGGCTGCAGCTCAGGGGATTATGGCAGGAATTAACGCTCATCTTAAAATTAATGAAAAGGAACCTTTTATTATCGACCGCTCAGAAGGTTATATCGGCGTATTGATCGATGACTTGATAAACAAAGGTACCGAAGAACCCTACCGAATGTTCACCTCACGCGCGGAATACCGCATTCTCCTGCGCCAGGATAACGCGGATATACGTCTTACTGAAAAAAGTCACCGCATTGGTTTGGCCTCCGATCTACGCTTGAAAAATGTTCAGGAAAAAATTAAACAAACCCAAACCATCATCGATGCCTTTCATAAAACATCCATTACTCCTATGGAAGTAAATACTATGCTTGAGTCGAAAGAAACTCCTACTATTCCTCAAAACTATAAGCTCTTTCAGCTTATCAGCCGACCTCAATTGCATATCCATGATTTTCAGGGCCTACCAAGCGCTGACCCCATTCTTACCGGAACCAGAGAAGATGCCAAATTACAAGCCGAAATTCTTATGAAATATGATGGGTATATTGAGAAAGAAAAGGAAATGGCCGATAAGATGCAAAAACTCGAACATATCCGACTGCATTCAGAATTCAATTACCAATCTCTTCCATCCTTGAGCAAAGAATCAAGAGAGAAACTGAGTAAACTAAAACCTGCTACCCTGGGTCAAGCCAGCAGAATAAGTGGTGTTTCACCCGCTGATATTTCTGTTTTACTTGTACATTTCGGACGATGACTAAAATCCTCCCTTTCTTACTTCTTCTCGTGTCTTGTGCAGTTGTTGAGCACCCACAGGGTGGAGAAAAAGACGAAACCCCTCCCTTAGCGACTCTAATTGAGCCAGACAGCAATACAACCAATTTTCAGGGTTCAGAAATTCTAATCCATTTTGATGAATACTTTGAAATAAAAGATCCGAATGCAATTTTGATTAGTCCGCCTCCTGTAAAAGCACCGGACATTGATATTATTAAACATAATCTCAGAATCAAATTCAAGGCACCACTTCAAACAAATGCCACTTACACGGTTCAATTGTTTGATGGCATTCAGGATATCAACGAAAAAAACGTATTACCCGCTCTTCAGTTTTCCTTTTCTACTGGAAATCAAATAGATACCCTATCATTCAGTGGATTGGTCTTGAATAATTACACCAATGAACCACAAAAAGCATTTACTGTAGCACTATTTCATCCCAATATTTTGGATTACCCTGATTCGGTACTTTTTCCCTTGTATATCACCAAAACCCTGGAGAATGGATCCTTCAAAATTCCATCGATCCCGGATAGCCTGTATACCATTTATGCCTTTAAAGACATCAACAATAATAATATTCCTGATTTAGGCGAAGACATGGGTTATCTCGACCATAAACAAAGACCAAATGATTCTGTAAAAATCCGAACGGGCCAAAATATTCTGAACAGGCCACTGATTTATTCTTCACCGCAAGGTATTTCTGAAAACACATTTATTCTACCTGTCAAAATACCCAACTCTTACTTCTTCTCTATTCAATCTAAAACAAAGTCAAAAGATAAAACGCAAAGGCTTTTTACCAAATTCATTCACAGCGATACCCTTCTTATCCAAGATTTCATCAAAGAATCATCCGATACATTGGCCACATATTATTTAATGAATAAAGATTCCATAACTGATACCATTACCGTTCAGTTTCCAATCAAAGCGAACAGTACTCAACTCAATCCAAACAGAACCAATACTCTGGCTCCTAACGACACTTTCTTTATTCAATCCATAAACAGTCTTTTAACCTATCGTCCAGGATTCATCCAATTATTCAAAAATGATAGCATTCCTGTGTCTTCTCTCAAAATCACCATGCTTTCTTATTCAATTGGCATCCGTGCCGACCTGGAGCATGAAACAGACTATACACTAATTTTTCCCGACTCCGCTGTCGTATTTTTCGACAGACAATTATCCCATTCCGATACTATTCATTTTAAAACCAGTACAAGCAATGCTTTTGGAAATGCTGCGGTATTGTATTCAAATTCAGCCAAGCAATTATACAGAATAGAGCTTCTTAAAGACCTAAGTAAAGAACCAGAATATTTCATCTATTCAACTGAAGATTCGTGTTATTTTTCGAATATTACCCCTGGCACATACAATGTACGACTCATTAAAATTGATTCACTCAAACAGCCGGATCAGTTAATTCCTTTTAAACGAAACGTTTCTAAAGTCTATGTAAATCCCACAAAGCTCACTATTCGCGGAGGCTGGACCATCGGAGATTTCCTTCTTAACAACAAAGAGGATTAAGCTGTGGAAAATGCGGTAATGATGTGTACAAATGATTCGAATGGAAAGCATCTGATTTTCCATGTTAACAGCAGTGTATAAACACCCACTCTTTCTACATGAAACCAACGCAAATCCAGAAAGTGAATTTTATACCAAATGCATGTGGATTCCAATTCACAGCTGTGAATAAAAGAAACGAAAAACCGCATTAATCAAGGATAAACGAACCATTACGATTGTTAACAATTTCATAATAACAAAAAAATCAAGTAGGCATTGCCAAATGTTTTCTACAAATTCACAGGCATCTATTAATAAGAATACCTTTTATTTAAAATTTAATAATAATTGGTTTTGTGGCTAACGCCACTCTGGTCTTTTCTTTGAATTGGTCTAGATTTGTACCGATGGAATCGCTGATAAAAGAAGTAGAATCAGTTATCGAGAACAGCTCAATAACCAATGAAAAGGAATTGGAAAATTTTCGCTTGGAATTGTTATCCAGAAAAGGGAAAATCAGCGAGCTTTTTGAAATGTTCCGTCAGGTCGCTCCGGAAGAAAAGAAAAAGTACGGTGCAAAAATCAATCAACTTAAGAGCTTAGCAGAAACAAAGTTCAATGCACTGAAAGAAAATATCGGGGCAACTAAGGAAAGCGATTCAGGAGATCAGACGGATCCCAGCTTACCACTCAGAAATCTTCCTGCGGGTTCCAGGCATCCTCTTCAAATTGTTCTGGATGAGATGCAGGAAATTTTTATACGTGCTGGATTTGTTGTGGAGAATGGTCCTGAGATGGAAGATGATTGGCACAATTTCTCTGCATTAAACTTTCCCGAAGATCATCCTGCGCGAGACATGCAGGATACTTTCTTTATTGACGAAGATTTTGCACTCCGAACCCATACCTCCAGTGTACAGGTGAGATCGATGGAAAAAGGCGAACTCCCCATTCGTATTATTGCTCCGGGCAGAGTGTATAGAAATGAAGCGGTTTCTGCACGGGCTAATTGTTTCTTCCATCAGGTGGAAGGCTTGTACATTGATAAAGATGTGAGCATGGCCGATATGAAGCAATTGCTGCTTTATTTCGCCCATGAATTTTTTGGAAAAGATGCACGAATTCGGTTACGTCCTTCTTATTTTCCTTTCACCGAGCCGAGTGCTGAAATGGATGTTACTTGCTTCCTATGCAATGGAAAAGGATGCAATGTCTGCAAGTACACCGGCTGGTTAGAAGTAATGGGTTGCGGAATGGTAGATCCGGCTGTTCTGGATGCCTGTGGAATCGATTCTACCACCTATTCAGGTTATGCTTTTGGCATTGGCGTGGAAAGAATAGCCATGTTGAAATACGATGTAAAAGATCTCAGAACATTTTTCGACAACGACGTTCGTTTTCTTTCTCAATTCCGATCTAAGGACTAGAAATATAAGCACTTAAAATACCGAACATTCGGTATAGCTGTCGTTTTCATTTGATTTACCTTTAAAATTTGAAAGGGATTAAAGATCAAATGCAGACGGATGATGAAAAATTTTATTCTCTTACTAGCTGTTTTATGTTGCCTGCAATCTTATGCAGGAGCTGAGAAAAAAGGCTTGATCGTCGCTGTTGGTGACTATCCTCGTTCGGGTGGATGGCCTAAAATTTCCTCGGATAAAGACGTGCCCTTAATTGTGAATGCACTACATCATCATCTTTTTGAAGATGAAAATATTTTGATACTCAGAGACAGTCTTGCCACTAAAAAGGGAATCATAGAAGGATTAAAAAAATTGACCCGAGATGCAAATCAGGGGGATATCATCGTGTTTCATTATTCCGGCCATGGACAACAAATGCGCGATTTAAGCGGCGACGAGCTGGATGGGAGAGATGAAACAATCGTTCCATTTGATGCGCCTATAAAATTTGTTAAAAATGAATACGAGGGTGAACGTCATTTGAGTGATGATGAACTCGAATTATTATTGGGAGAGCTTCGTTTAAAATTGGGAAGTAGCGGCAGTTTGACAGTCATATTTGATGCGTGCCATTCAGGTACTGCAACCCGTGGTGCGGGAATGGCCCCGGCAAGAGGTACGGATATTTTTATGGGACCGCCAGACTGGAAAGGCAAACAAGGTAGAGACTCGACAACCTATGACACTGAAGTAAAATCAAGGGGGAGTGGGGAACAGGACCTGGCACCTATGGTCCTTTTTAGTGGAGCCAGTGCAGATCAACTTAATTACGAAACTTACGATGAACAAGGAAATTCGGTTGGCTCTCTCAGTTTTGCTCTAAGTAAGATTTTACTGAACGTTTCCAAGTCTTCTACTTATCAGGAAGTATTTGACCAGGTGAGGATTGAGATGAGCGTACTTGCTCCCAGACAAACACCAAGAATAGAAGGGGCCGTAAACCAGGTAATTTTTGGAGGACATGGGGTCAATAAACCTGCCTACTTTTTAAACAGCCAGGTTATTGATGGGAAAACGAGTATTCTTAATGCCGGAACTTTATCAGGACTGTACAATAAATCGAAGGTGGCATTGTACCCTGCGGGAATAGAAGATATTTCTAAATCCGAACCACTCTCTCGGGGATTGATAGCCAATGCAAATCTGATTAATTGTGATGTTTTGTGGGAAAAAGAATTAGATCCTGAAGTCATAAGAAAGGGCTTTGTATACCTGATTTCTCAAAACTATGAGGGATTGAAAATACGTGTGGATTTGCAAGTGGTAGATGATAGCAGTTTACTTTATTCTCTTCAAAAGAATATACAGCCCTATCAAAACATTATTGAAGTGACAAACCGTGCGGCTCAAATAGTAATTGCAAAAAGTGCTCAGAAAACACGTGGAGCAGAGATGCTGGAAGTAGTGACCAATAACAATGAGGTTATTATGACCGAATCAATTTTGGCAAATACGGAACTTGTTTCCAGCAAAGTTGTTAGAACCCTGCTGCAGTACACTCAGGCTCAATTTCTACGTGAGTTGAATACCCAAAACCCGGAAATAAGTCTGGAGATACACCTGATTCCTATTACCGAAGTGGAATGGCAAACTACCGGGGAAGGCAGATATAAGAAAACACGGCTTGTGGAAAAGGGCAGGGACAGCATCGGAAGCAAAATGGTCAATGGTATGATAGAATTGGACAGCGGAGACCATTTTAAAATTCAAATAAAAAATACAGGTAATGATGTGGCTTATTTTACGCTTATAGATATCACCTCAGATAATGAGGTAGCGGTTGTAATTCCAAGAAAAAATGAGCCTTCGGCGGAATTTAAAATACGCCCGGGAGAAACCCTTGAAATAGATAGGATATATACCATCACCCCTCCTTATGGTACAGAAACGTTTAAGTTGATATCAAGTCTGGAACCATTGGATTTAAGAAATGTGGTATTAAGTCGCGGAGAAGCTTCCCCGTCAAATAATCCTTTGGAAAAATTGGTGCAGAAGAGCTATCTGGAAAACAGCAGAGGCCTGGAAGATGAAACCGAAGAGGTCCAGGTGCCCAGCGATCTGGCGCATATCACAACGCTATTATTCAAAATCAAATAACAAGAACCGTTATAACTATTAAAATCAATTCAAAATGAAAAAAGCAATCTTTTTATTCGCCTTTGTGCTTGGAATGGGAACCTTTTCACAGGCGCAAGTGGTAAGTCCCGACCAGGTCGTGGAACTTAAAGCGCAAAAAATCGCTCCTTCGCGGGGTGAAAATCCAAACATTAAAAGCAAAAAACCAACGGAGGACAAAGTAGACGAAAAAGTTAAAACAAGGGGAACAACAACCTGTGATCTGAAACTGGAAAACTGGTCGAGTTACTGTGTCGATGTATATGTGGACGGTTATTACAAATGCACCATGAGTTCTAAAACGTATATGTATGTGGTGGTAGATCTCGGCTACAGCAGTATTTACGGAGAATCCTGCGGAGCTACGATGGAATGGTCTAAAAAGGGCATCCAGTGCTCCGACAGCTATACCTATCGCTTTTATGATTAATTATGGGCAATGTACCTATGTATGAAGGGGCTGGTAGCCCCTTTTTTTATGTTCTCTTCATTCTTCATCCATCTTGGCTATTTTTGCGCATTCAAAGTGAAACACATTTCCCGATGGAAAATAAGAAGGTAAAACGGAGCGAAGACTATTCAGAATGGTACAATAACCTGGTTAAGAACGCAGATCTCGCAGAGCATAGTGCGGTTCGTGGTTGTATGGTTATCAAACCGTATGGATATGCTATTTGGGAGAAAATGCAGCAGGAGCTGGATCGGCGATTCAAAGAAACCGGGCACAGCAACGCATATTTTCCACTTTTGATTCCGAAATCCTTTTTAAGTAAGGAAGCCAAACACGTGGAAGGGTTTGCCAAAGAATGTGCTGTGGTTACACATTACCGTTTGAAAAACTCAGAAGATGGAAGTGAAGTGGTTGTGGACCCTGAAGCACGTCTTGAGGAAGAATTGATTATTCGACCAACTTCTGAAACCATTATATGGAACACCTATAAAAACTGGATTCAATCGTATAGGGACTTGCCCATTTTATTGAACCAGTGGGCCAATGTGATGCGTTGGGAAATGCGTACCCGTTTGTTTCTCAGAACTGCAGAATTTCTTTGGCAGGAAGGGCACACGGCGCATGCCACCGCAGAGGAAGCTGTTGCTGAAACAAAGCAAATGCTTGAAGTCTATGCGGATTTTGCAGAAAAAGTAATGGCTGTTCCAGTCATCCGTGGGGTTAAATCTGAAAACGAACGCTTTGCCGGGGCAATTGACACCTATTGTATTGAAGGCATGATGCAAGACGGGAAGGCGTTGCAAATGGGTACAAGCCATTTTCTCGGACAGAATTTTGCCAAAGCTTTTGACGTTAAGTTCACAAGTAAAGAAGGAAAGTTGGAATACGTATGGGCGACTTCCTGGGGTGTGTCAACCCGATTAATGGGCGCATTGATTATGGCCCATAGTGACGACGAGGGATTGGTTCTTCCTCCGAAATTGGCGCCAATTCAGGTGGTGATAGTTCCAATTTATAAAAACGAGGAGCAACTCAATGCTCTGACTGAAAAAGCCGGAGAAATAAAAAAGGCACTCGAGGGCAAAGGTATATCCGTGAAATATGACAACAGAGACACGCATAAACCCGGATGGAAATTTGCCGAATATGAATTGAAAGGTGTGCCCGTGCGTATTGCAATGGGCCCGCGCGACCTGGAGAATGGAACCGTCGAAGTTGCGCGAAGAGATACCAAAGAAAAAGAAGTGCTGGAGTTGGCAGATCTCGCGAATAAAGTAGAACATTTGCTGGTCGCAATCCAGGAAAACATTTATCAAAAAGCTTTGGATTTTAGAGATGAGTCCATCACCCGAGCCGATAGCTTTGAGGAGTTCCAGAAGATTTTAGACGGGAGAGCAGGATTTGTCAGTGCCCATTGGGACGGAACATCTGAAACAGAAGAGAAGATTAAGGAATTAACGAAAGCGACTATTCGCTGCATTCCATTGGATGCGAAAGAGGAGGCCGGTAAATGCATTCTTACAGGGAATCCGTCTTCACGTCGTGTACTTTTCGCCCGCGCGTATTAATTTCGATTTATGGCTAAAACAAAAATCCAGGAGATCGTTGAATTGCTGGAAACAAAATCGAGCGCAAAACAAGAGGCATATGAACAGACTCTGAAGGTTTTGAATGAATTCAAAAAAGTTTTACGTGGTTATGAATATAACCTGAAAGACCAGGTCAATGGCTTCAACGACAAACTCGAAATTGAATATCGGGAGGAAGGCAAATTTGAGGCGCATATGCAGTTTGCCGGAGATACCCTGGTGATGATGATGCATACGAATGTATTTGATTTCGATTCCTCACATTTCATTCACAAAATGCGCTATGTGCGGGAAGACAAGACAAGAGAATTCTGCGGACTCATACAGATTTATAATTTCTTATCCGATTCGCTGAAATACCAGCGTTATCAGGATCAGGGAGTCCTGGTAGCAAGGCTTTTTGTGAACAAAGACGGGCATTTCTTTATTGATGGCAGGAGGCCGCTGGGATTTTTATACAATGACTTCGAACATTTGGTGATGAATGAAAAATACATCAACAATATCATCGAAGAAGCCACCCTGTTTTGCCTGAACTTTGATTTGATGGTTCCGCCCTTTGATTTGGTAGGTTTAATTTCCGTGGAACAACAGGCTATTGCCAGTTATTCGTCGGGTTTTCACACCACCAAACAGCCACTTGGGTTTCAAATAAGTGCACACCACGAAGCTGAAGCCAAAGAAAAAAAGGAGAAAAAGCCCAAGCAGGACTGAACTACTTTTTGCGGGCAATTACAAAATCGACGAGGTCTTTCAAACTTTCGCGGCAGTCATTTTCGGGCATTGTGGCCAAAATGCTTAATGCTTCCGAGCAATAGCGGTTCATTTGTTCTTTGGAATAGCGAATGCCTCCGCTATCTCTTACGAACGCGATGACTTCTGCCACCTTTTGGTCATTGGTATTTTCTTTACGGATGATACGCACCATTTTTTTGCGGGTGGAACTATCGGCTTGATTCAAAGCGTAAATTAAGGGTAAAGTCAGTTTCTTTTCCCGAATGTCAATCCCGGTGGGTTTGCCAATGTCATCATTCCCAAAATCGAAAAGGTCGTCTTTAATTTGGAAGGCAATTCCAACCAGCTCCCCGAATTTCCTCATTTGTTCAATTTGTTCCAGGCTGGCCTTGCCAGAGGAAGAAGCGCCGATAGCACAACAAGAAGCAATCAGAGAAGCGGTCTTTTTTTGGATGATTTCAAAATAGATGTCTTCCGAAAAATTTAAGCCCCGTGTTTTTTCAATCTGGAGCAATTCGCCCTCGCTCATCTGCCTCACGGAATGAGAGAGGAGTTTTAACTCATAGAAATCATCATTTTCCAGAGAGAGTAATAGGCCTTTGGACAATAAATAATCGCCAACCAACACCGCGATTTTATTTTTCCAAAGCGCATTGATACTGAAAAAACCTCTCCGTTTATATGAATCATCAACCACATCGTCGTGCACGAGTGTTGCTGTATGCAGCAATTCCACCAAAGCCGCTCCGCGGTAACTTTTTTCCGTGATTTCGCCGAAGAGCTTGGAGGAAAACAAAACGAACATGGGTCTCATTTGTTTTCCTTTTCGCTTTACAATATACGACATGATAGTGTCAAGCAGGGAAACGGAAGACTTCATTGAATCGCGAAACTTTCCTTCGAAAACACGCAACTCATCCGAAATGGGATTTTTGATTCTATCGAGCGATTTGCTCATTGTGTCGCAAGTTAAAGATTGTCGGCATAGAGATTGACAAGAATTTTTCAAGAAAATTATTAATCCGAAGCAATGAACTATATATCATGTGGTGTCGTATATGTATTAACAACGATTTAGAAACAATCCAATATTAACATTGTGTAATGAAATTATTTTTTGGTATTAGTTTGACATGGGGACTGTTATTTTTGAGCTCTTGTACAAATAACAGCGTGGAAGTCATAGCCCCGAGTCCCTCAGGTTGCGATACAACCGACATGACATATTCTGTAAACATTGCGCCGATTTTTACGAAACACGGGTGCCTGGATTGCCACAGCGCTCAAGTTGCTACGAGTGGAATTGTTCTGGATAATTACAATGATGTATCAGCGAATGCTGATGTAATTATGCCTTCTCTTGCCTGGCCGAGCGGCTATCCATCCAGTAAAAAAATGCCACCGGGAGGCCCTCAGGTTACTGCGTGTGAAATCCATCAATTTATTGCCTGGATGAACCAGGGCAAAACCCAATAGCATGAAAAAGATCTTAACGCTGATTATTCTTTCATTTGCCGCGATTCCATCCTTTTCACAAGAAGAAGATGATTTACTGAATATGATAGAGAAGCAAGACTCGAATAAAGTTGTTTACACAACTGCCACATTCAAAGGCACCCGATTAATCAATCTTCCCACCGTGGAGGTAATGGGGAAGAATACCCTGGAATTTCGAATTGCGCACCGTTTTGGAGACGCATTTACAAAAGGCTCGAGAGCGCAAAATCTATACGGACTCGATGGTCCGGTGGCGTTGAACCTGAGCCTTGATTACAGCTTGAGCGATAGGTTTTCTTTTGGCATTGCCCGCACCAATATTCAAAAACTTGTAACAGGAAACGTGAAGTACCGTTTGTTAAGACAAACCACCAACAACAAAATGCCGATTAGCGTTACTTACGAAGGAAAAATGAATGTGACTCACGAAAAGAACCTGGATAAACGCTATGATTTGTTTAGCAACAGGCTGAGTTATGTGAATCATCTATTGATAGCCCGTAAATTTAATTCATCTCTGTCTCTGCAAGTTGATTTGATGCATATCCACCGCAACCTGGTTCAATATTATGCAGATAAAAACACCATGTTTGCTATTGGTCTGTCAGGGCGAATGAAAGTGACCAAAAGACTGGCCATTACCGCGGAATATGCCAAGGGTATTGGACATTATGCGCAAGATCAGAGCAACTTCTATGATCATCTGGGTGTTGGGGTTGACATCGAGACGGGAGGTCATGTGTTCCAGCTGTTTGTGGTGAATTCATTTACCTTGAATGAAGTGCAGTTTATTCCTGCTAACGACCGAAGTATTGGAAGCGGAGCCTTGCGTTTTGGTTTTAATGTGTCCAGAGTATTTAGTTATTCATGACTGTCCTTTAACTTACCACTAAACTAGGCAAAACACTTATGTTTACTAGCCTTTCAAAGATATTAAGGCCAAAATATCTCCTGTTAACTTTATAGCAGTATTCCGCCAGATATCTTGCAAGGTTTTCTCTTTTT